>NZ_JAYKYQ010000018.1:0-114759 GCF_035544775.1 Nocardia implantans
CCGAAGGCAACGTCAACGACACATCCTGCCAAATACGCTGGGAACCGAAAGACTTGGTCACACTCTCGGTCCTGACCTCGACGCCCACGCCAACCTCCACAATTCTCAGCGAGCTGCCCCACCGGCGAACCGCGAGCTCGGTCATCACGGTCGTCACGTGTGGGTTCGGTCACTGTAACTCATGGGACAGATCGGGCACACCCCAACCTGACTCCGTAGTAACTCCGCAATCCTTTCGGTATCGGCGATAGCGGCGAGATTGCCAGAAAACGCAAAACGGGCGGTCCCCATAAGGGACCGCCCGTTCGGCGTGTTCGGTCGTGAATTACTTGACCGAGACCTTGGCGCCGGCCTCTTCCAGCTTCGCCTTGGCGGCCTCGGCGGCCTCCTTGGCGACCTTCTCCAGGATCGGCTTCGGAGCGCTCTCGACGAGGTCCTTGGCTTCCTTCAGGCCCAGGCCGGAGACGATCTCGCGGACCACCTTGATGACCTGGATCTTCTTGTCGCCCGCGCCCTCGAGCACGACGTCGAACTCGTCCTGCTCCTCGGCGGCCTCGGCCGGAGCGGCGGCACCGCCGACGGCGGCGACGGCGACCGGAGCGGCCGCGGTGACCTCGAACTTCTCCTCGAACTTCTTCACGAAGTCCGACAGCTCGAGCAGGGTCATGTTGCCGAAGGTCTCGAGCAGTTCGTCAACGTTGGCCATTGTTGTGTTCCTTTCGGTAGTTGATGTCTATGCGGGCAGGTCGTGCCGCACGGGTCTTACTCGGCGGCCGATCCGCCTTCTTCGGCCTGCTTCTTCTCCTGCAGCGCGGCGGCCAGGCGGGCCACCTGCGAGGCGGGAGCGTTGAACAGACCGGCGGCCTTGGTGAGGTTGCCCTTGAGCGCGCCCGCCAGCTTGGCCAGCAGCACCTCGCGGGTCTCCAGGTCGGCGATCCGCTCGACCTCGGCCACGGACAGCGGAGCGCCGTCCATGTAGCCGCCCTTGATGATGAGCGCCTTGTTGTCCTTCGCGAAGGTCTTCAGGGCCTTGGCCGCGTTGACCGGCTCACCCGTGATGAAGGTGATCGCGGTCGGCCCGACGAACAGCTCGTCAAGACCTTCCACGCCCGCCTCGGCGGCGGCACGCTTGACCAGGGTGTTCTTGGCGACGGAGTACGTGGCTTCGGCGCCGAGCGCGCGCCGCAGCTCGGTGAGCTTGCCGACCGACAGGCCACGGTATTCCGTGACGACGGTGGCCGTCGAGCTCTTGAACTGCTCCGCGATCTCCTCGACCGCGGTGACCTTCTCGGGTTTCGCCATACTTCGCCTCCTCTCTGATTGGTCGGTTCGTATACGCGAACTACCGATCAGGGGCCGGCGACAAAACAAACGCCCCGAACGCAGAGCGTTCCGGGGCGCAACAGGAAAACCGATCCGGCGCACACCCGGATCAATTCCCAGCCTCGGCTCTCCCTGCGTGGGCCGCCGGCAATGTCGCCGGACCTTCGACCGAACCCATGCGGGATCGGCGACCAACGGTCTTCGGTAGAACGGATTGGGTAGCGATCGAACTCGTCGATAACTGAACTCCAATGTACCCGGACGGGCTTCCATCTGCCAAAACGGGGTCAGGCCGCCTGCCGGACCGAAACCGTCCGGCCGCCGAATCGTTGTGTGCCGGCGTGTATTCCACTACGCCGCTCGACGGGAGACCCCGCCGGTGACGGTTCTCACGACGTCGCGCTCTCGGCATGCCGGACCAGCTCGCGCAGCACGTTCACGGCGCCGGGCCGGAATTCTGTGCCTGCGATCAATCCGTCCGGACCGACGTCCTCGCGCAGCACCGGCAGCCGCAGACAGGCATCGGAAACGATGTCGGCTCCGACATAGCCGAGCACGCTGCGCAGCGTCGCGGTCGCGCCGTCACCGCGCCCTGGGACGGCGACGGTGATCCAGGCGACCGGTTTGTCATGCAGATCGCCCGCGCCGACGGTCCAGTCCAGCAAGTTCTTCAGGCTGCCCGGCAGCGTGCCCGCGTATTCGGGCGTGCAGAACAGCACGGCGGCGGCGCGCGAAAGTTGTTCGCGGAGTGCGGCAACCGATGGATGAGCGGTGCCGTCGTCGTCCGGGTTGAAGGCGGGCAAGTCCGCCAAGCCGTCGTACCAGACGGCCTCGACACCCGCCGGGGCGACGGCCGAGACGGTGCGCAGCGCGGCGGAATTGGTGGAGGCGGCGCGAGTGCTGCCCGAGATCAACAGAACAACGGTCACAAAGAACCCAACCGCGCCACAGGTCGGATTAGTCCGCGAACGCGCGACGGCGGGAACGCAGTACGCGTTCCCGCCGTCGTGGTTCGGCTCAGCCGCTGTTTACGCGTCCTCTTCGAGGAGGTTGCGGGTGCGGTTCGGGTCCACCGGGATGCCCGGTCCGGTGTTCGTCGAGACCGTCACCTTCTTGACGTAGCGGCCCTTGGCGGTCGACGGCTTGGCGCGCAGGATCTCGTCCAGCGCGGCGCCGTAGTTCTCCACCAGCTTGCTGTCGTCGAAGGACGCCTTGCCGATGACGAAGTGCAGGTTGGCCTGCTTGTCGACGCGGAAGTTGATCTTGCCGCCCTTGATGTCGTTGACGGCCTTGGTCACGTCGGTGGTGACCGTGCCCGTCTTCGGGTTCGGCATCAGGCCGCGCGGGCCGAGAACGCGCGCGATCCGGCCGACCTTGGCCATCTGGTCCGGGGTGGCGATCGCGGCGTCGAAGTCCAGCCAGCCGCCCTGGATCCGCTCGATCAGGTCCTCGGCGCCGACGGCGTCGGCACCGGCGGCCTCGGCCTCGGCGGCCTTCTCGCCAGCGGCGAAGACGATGACGCGGGCGGTCTTACCGGTGCCGTGCGGCAGGTTGACCGTGCCGCGGACCATCTGGTCCGCCTTGCGGGGATCCACACCGAGACGCACGGCGACCTCGACGGTCGCGTCGGTCTTGGTGGTTGCGGTCTCCTTCGCCAGGCGCGCGGCGGCCAGCGGGGAGTAGAGCTTCGTGCGATCGACCTTCTCGGCCGCGGCGAGGTACGCCTTGCTTCGTTTTGCCATGATTCTCTGTCCTTGTCGGTAGTCAGACGTGGTTATCGGGCCTGGCCGGCCCTCCCACCAGGGAGCGATTCCGCTCAGCCTTCGATGGTGATGCCCATCGAACGCGCGGTGCCCGCGATGATCTTGGCCGCCTGATCGAGGTCGTTGGCGTTCAGATCTTCCTGCTTGGTCTTGGCGATCTCGCGCACCTGGTCCATGGTCACCTTGGCGACCTTGTTGCGGTGCGGCTCCGCCGAGCCCTTCTGCACACCCGCGGCCTTCAGCAGCAGCTTGGCGGCGGGCGGGGTCTTCAGCTTGAAGTCGAACGACCGGTCCTCGTACACCGAGATCTCGACCGGGATGACGTTGCCACGCTGCGACTCGGTCGCGGCGTTGTACGCCTTGCAGAACTCCATGATGTTGACGCCGTGCTGACCGAGCGCGGGGCCGACCGGAGGGGCCGGGTTCGCCTGGCCGGCCTGGATCTGAAGCTTGATGATCCCGGCGAGCTTCTTCTTCTTGGGGGGCATCTTTCTTTCCTAGGTGTTGGTGTCCCTTGCTCTTTGCAAGTCTGTGCGTCGACCCGCGGCGCGGGCGCGTCATCCCGTCGTGGACGGAACGGATCTAGATCTTCGCCACCTGGGTGAACGCCAGCTCGACCGGGGTCTCGCGGCCGAAGATCGACACGAGCACCTTGAGCTTCTGCTGCTCGGCGTTGACCTCGGAAATGCTGGCGGGCAGCGTCGCGAACGGGCCGTCCATGACGGTCACCGACTCGCCGACCTCGAAGTCGACCTCGATGACCGGCTTCGGCGCGACCTCGCCGCCCGCGGTCTCCTGGGTGGCCGCCGCGGCCGCCGCGGCGGGCTTCTTCTGCTGCTGCGCTGCCGGGACGAGGAACTTCACCACGTCGTCGATGGACAGCGGCGACGGGCGCGAGGTGGCGCCGACGAAGCCGGTGACGCCGGGAGTGTTGCGCACCGCGCCCCACGACTCGTCGTTGAGTTCCATGCGGACCAGGATGTAGCCGGGCAGCACCTTGCGGTTGACGTGCTTGCGCTGGCCGTTCTTGATCTCGGTGACCTCTTCGGTGGGCACCTCGACCTGGAAGATGTAGTCCTCCAGGTCCAGGTTCTGCACGCGGGTCTCGAGGTTGGCCTTCACCTTGTTCTCGTAGCCGGCGTAGGAGTGGATGACGTACCACTCGCCGGGGGCGCGCCGCAGCGCTGCCTTCATCTCGGCGACCGGATCGGCGGGCTCGGCATCGACGGCGGCGGCAGGGGCGGACTCAGCGGGCTCCGATTCCTCGACCGCGGGCTCGTCGGTCGCGAACTCCTCGACGGAGTCGGTGGGCTCGGCCACCGCGTCGTCGGCCGGGAACTTGTCGTGTGTGTCGTTCTCCGGGGTGCTCACTGGGGCACTCGCTTCCTGTGTCGTCACGTACATCCTCTGCGTGCCGGGCCGGGCGCGCGGCGACATCACTGCCGCCCGTGTCCGCCCCGGGCTCGGCTACCGGCGTCGGCGTCGTTCAGCTAGCCGAACAGCCAGTTGACACCCTTGATGAACGCCAGATCCAACCCGCTGATGAACGCGACCATGAAAATCACGAACACCAGAACAACGCTCGTATAGGTGACCATCTGCTTCCGGTTGGGCCAGATCACCTTGCGCAGTTCCGCGATGACCTCACGCAGGAACTTGATCAAACGCTTGAACGGATTACCCGACTTCTTGCGTTCGGCCCGATCGGTCGCCTTGGTTGCCTTCCGCGACGGACGGTCGAGCGTGGCGAGAGCGCCCGTATCGACCTGCGAGGACCCAGCGCGAGTCCGCCGCGCGGATCGCTTTCCGCTCGGCCGTGTCGCTGCGGCGGTGTCATCGCCGTCGTCGGCGGCATGTGCGCCGCGGCGAATGTCCCGCTCGTCGCTCACGCCTTCTCCTCGCTGCGCTCGGTGCCGCCGTGCGCGATGCGCGCTGTGCCAATGGCTCGCTCGCTACGCTCGCTCACGTCGATCCTCTCTCGTCGCTGGCATCCAGGGCAGGGGCGACAGGACTTGAACCTGCAACCTGCGGTTTTGGAGACCGCTGCTCTGCCAGTTGAGCTACGCCCCTTTGGTCGGACGATGTTGGCTGTCCAACCACTGTTCCGATATTCAGTTGTGTCCTGGTGTCACACAACACGCGCGCCGCTCCGGCAGTTGCCGGCCCCGTGGGCGATCCGCGCGGACCGCCTGGAACCAGCCCCTCAGAGCAGCGCGCAGCGGCTGGCGACCCCAGAAACCTGAGTGTACGTTACCGTGCGCGCCATTAGCCAATCCGGGTCGCTGTCCCTGGTCAGGCCAGCTGCACCGTCGCGGTGGCGCGGCCGAAGATCTTCTTCCCCGCCGACTTGGCGACGATGGCCACGACCGCGGTCCTGGTCTCCGGATCGACCGACTTCACCTTACCGGTGTACTCGATTTCGGCGGCCTCGTCGGAGCCGACGTAGACCGGGCTGGTGAAGCGGACGTTGTATTCCTTGACCGCGCCGGGATCGCCGAGCCACGAGGTGACGAAACCGCCGCCGAGTCCCATGGTCAGCATGCCGTGCGCGACCACGTTGTCCAGACCGACCAGCTTCACGACCTCGTCGCTCCAGTGGATCGGGTTGGCGTCGCCGGAGACGCCCGCGTAGTTCACCAGATCGCCGCGGGTGAGCCGGACGATGCGCGTCGGCAGCTCGTCGCCCACCGCGACGTCCTCGAACCGGAGGGCGTGCTTCGTGCGTACGCCCTGCGCGGGCGGCACGACAGCGGCGGGCGCCTGGCTGACCGCGAGCGAACGCGGGCGGTGCCCCGGCGCGTCCTCGCCGATGCCGTGCATGAGCACGTTGCGGACGGCGGCGTTGAGGTTCGGGTCGATGTCGCCGCCGCTGCGGCCGACGAGGGTGGTGTAGGTGGTGAGCACCAACTCGTCGTTCTGCGCGGTGACGATGTTCTTGGTCACGATGATGTCGCCGCCGAAGGCCTGCCGGAACGAGTGCAGGTGGACATCGCAGGTGAGCTGGTCGCCGACCTTGATCGGGCGATGGAATTCCAGAATCTGATCGGTCTGCATGATCTGGCTGAGGTCGTAACCGGTGACGACCTCTTCGAACAATTTGCGCTGAGCGAGAATGCCGACCAGGGAGATGAAGGTGACCGGCGCGAGCAGGTTGTCGTACCCGTACTCCTGCGCCGCGTCCTCGTCCCAGTGCACCGGATGGTAGTCCTGCACGGCGCGGGCGTATTCACGCACCTTCTCGCGGCCGACCTCGTAGTAGTCGTCGACGCGGTAGTGGTGTCCGACCATCGCCGCTGCGTTCGTCGCGGGGTCGAGCGCCTCGCCCGTCTGGACCGCTTCGTCTGTACCGGTGTTGATTGTCACGGGAGGACTGTACCTATCTGACCCCGTCACCCGGAGTCTGCGGAGCGCTCACCACCGCACCCACACCGTGAAAATGCGTCAGGGCCGGACAGTTGTCCGGCCCTCGCGGTGCCACGGCCCGAGATACCGGGATGCGACTCCCGGCGCTACACCACGCGGTAGGTCACGCGTGGATGACTAGCGGGATTCGCGATGCGCCCGGTGCGTGCCGCAGTTCGGGCAGAACTTCTTCAGCTCCAGCCGGTCCGGGTCGTTGCGCCGGTTCTTCTTGGTGATGTAGTTGCGATGCTTGCACTGCTCGCAGGCCAAGGTGATCTTTGGCCGGACATCGGTGGACTTCGCGGCCACGATATGCCTTCTTTCCGGTACCTGATGGGCTTGTATCGGTTGTGGTAGCGATGGCCGGACTTGAACCGGCGACACAACGATTATGAGTCGTTTGCTCTACCGACTGAGCTACACCGCCACGGCGTCGCATTGCCATGGTGCCGAGCCCGCACTACGGGAGCGATGCCGAGTCGGTCACCACCGGCAATCCGGCGAGCCCCCTAACGGAATCGAACCGTTGACCTTTTCCTTACCATGGAAACGCTCTGCCGACTGAGCTAAGGGGGCATGACTACTTCCGCACCGAGCCCCAAACACTCGACCTCAGCGCGGTGAAGTCTTGAACGAGGTTACACACTCGACGCTCCCACTACCAAACCGCGTGGTCAGAAGGGCATTTTCCCACGCACGAACGCGGCGAGCCGCCATTCCTGGCCCACCGGGAAGCGTCCACCACTCACGATCGCGCCGCCTGCGCGACACCGATCCGACGAGCAATCCGCGAAGCCTCCCGCCGAACCACACCGCACGGCGACCCCGGAACCGCGAGGCCACCGCTCGACAAATACCTGATCGAATCGCCTACCCGAAGTGACCGAAATCTCCACGACACATCTGTCGATCGACGAACAAAGCAACCGATGAGAACGACCGAAAAGGCATCCAACCGGCCGCCATGCGCGGACGCGATGCCCACCCACGAATGACGGTAAGCGATCAGCGCACCCAGACAACGGCACGCATGAGACCAATACGCCCACGCCGCACTTGGAACGCGCGCCGTACGAACGAAAGATCCGCGCCCACCGCAACCACTGGAAGGGGGGTCCGGGGGGCGAAGACCCGCCGGGCGGGGCGTGGGGGTTGCACCCCCACAAGACATTACGAAGCGAGCCCTGTACGCGCTTTCTGCGTACAGGGCTCGCCTGGTGAGCGGAGTGGCAGGTGTAGGATTCGAACCTACGTAGGCTTTCACCGACAGATTTACAGTCTGCTCCCATTGGCCGCTCGGGCAACCTGCCGTTCGCGCTTTCTCGGCGCGCTGAGCAGAATACATCGAACCCGCACCCTGAATGCAAACCGGCTGGCTATCGGCCCTGCGACGCGACTACCCTCGGGTCTCCGGGTAGAACTGACGGTGGCTGGAAGCGTCCGGGCTCAGCTCACCCGTCGGACCGTCAGAACAGGAGCGCAGCGTGGCTGATTCGTCTTTCGATGTTGTGAGCAAGGTCGACCGGCAGGAGGTCGACAACGCCCTGCATCAGGCGGAGAAGGAGCTCAACACCCGCTACGACTTCCGCGGCACCGGCGCGTCGATCGAATGGTCCGGCGAGGACAAGATCGTGCTCACCGCGGAGGCGGAGGAGCGGGTCAAGGCCGCGCTGGAGGTGTTCAAGGAGAAGCTGATCCGCCGCGACATCTCGCTGAAGGCGTTCGACGCGGGTGAGCCGGTCTCCTCCGGCAAGGTGTACAAGATCACCGGTTCGCTGGTGCAGGGCATCGACTCCGAGCACGCGAAGAAGATCTCCAAGAAGATCAGGGACGAGGGCCCCAAGGGCGTTAAGGCGCAGATCCAGGGCGACGAGCTGCGGGTGAGCAGCAAGAAACGCGACGATCTTCAGGCCGTCATCGCCCTGCTGAAGGGCGAGGATTTCGGGATCGCGCTGCAGTTCGTCAACTACCGCTGAACGCTCACCGCGGCGCATGTCGACCGAGGAGCGGGCCGGACTCGGTGTGGACGCGGGCATCCGGACGTTGTTGCTGCTGATGCCCCGCGTGGTGGGCCGGGCCAAGAAGCTGGGCGTCCCGAAGGAGCTGGAGTCGTTCTCGCTGGCGCCGCGGCACCTGTCGCTGCTGGCCAACCTGGTGTTCGACGGGCCGACCACGGTGACGGATCTGGCCGCGCGGCTGGAGGTCGCGCCGACGACGGTGAGCTTGATGGTCGCCGAACTCAGCAAGCAAGGCGTGCTCGAGCGCGGCGCGGACCCGGCCGACCGGCGACGCACCATCGTCGCCATCGCGCCGGCACATGAGATATCCGTGCACAAGTGGCTGGGGCGCAGTGCCCGTGCCTGGCGCGCGGTGCTCGAACCGCTCACGCCCCAGCAGCGGAAGTTGTTCGTCGATACGTTCCGCGCCTTCGAAGCCCAGCTGGCCGCCGACGACTGAGACCGCGGGACTCAGTACCGGCGCGGTCCGCCCGCCATCTCCTCCAGCCGGGCGACGCGTTCGTTCATCGGCGGGTGCGTGGAGAACCAGCGGGCCACCCGCTCACCCGGACGGAACGGGTTGGCGATCATCAGATGCGACTGCGACGCCAGCCGCGGCTCGGGCGGAAGCGGGGCGGTGTGCACGCCGCGTTCGATCTTCCGCAACGCGGAAGCCAGCGCGAGCGGGTCGCCGGTCAGTTCGGCGCCGGATTGGTCGGCCTGGAATTCGCGGGAGCGGGAGACGGCCAGCTTGATCAGCGTGGCCGCGATCGGGCCGAGCAGCGACACCAGCAGCACGGCCAGCACGTTCGGGCCCTCGCCGTTGCGATTGCCACCGAACATGGACAAGTAGACGGCCATGTTCGCCACGCCCGAGATGACCGCGGCGAGCGCTCCCGCGATCGAGGAGATGAGGATGTCGCGGTTGTAGACATGCGACAGTTCGTGGCCGAGCACGGCCCGCAACTCCCGTTCGTCGAGCAGTTGCAGGATGCCGCTGGTGCAGCAGACCGCGGCATGGCGGGGATTGCGTCCCGTGGCGAAGGCGTTGGGCGCGTTCGTGGGGCTGATGTACAGCCTCGGCATCGGTTGGCGCGCGAGCGTGGCCAACTCACGCACGATCCGGTACATGACGGGGGCCTCCAGCTCGCTGACCGGCTGCGCGTGCATGGCCCGCAAGGCGATCTTGTCGCTGTTGAAGTAGGCGTAGGCGTTCATGCCCACCGCGAGCAGGATCGCGACGACGAGAATCGTCGGGTTGCGGAACAGCGCGCCGATGAACACGATGAGGGCCGACAGACCCACCATCAGCCCGAACGTCTTCAGCCCGTTCGCAAACCCGTGCCCGTGCATACGTCTCCCTTGCCGCTCCCCCGTTCACCGAGTCGCCTTACAGCAGATAAACGATAGAAGCCCCAGGCAAAGTTCCGGTGAAGCCCACCTCGCTGCCGGCTACGGCAGTGTGCCCTGGCGCCGGCGACTCCCCCGCGGCCACGCCGAACGCACCGCGACCTCTCTTCCGACCGAGCATTGCCGTTCGCGGCCCGGCTCACGTCTGCGCGCCACCTGAGCGACGAAGAAGGCAGTACACCGGGTCCCGCCCTCGGACACTCACGAGCCCAGCGCACCCCGACCACGACTTTCGAGCGAAGCGAGACCGAGCATGCGCCGTTCGCGGCCCGGCTCGCGTGTGCGCGGCCGCCGCGTACGCGACGAAGGAGCAAGCGGCGGTCGCGCACACGCGAGCCATCAGAGGGCCGCGAACACGCCGCGACGAAGTCGCGGCAAATCGAACACAGCTCACCCAACGCGTTCGATGGTGTAGCGGACCAGCCGCTCCAGCGCGTCGTTGGGGGGGCCGCCGGGCAACGCGGACAGCTCGGCGTAGGCGAGGTCGGCGTAGCCCTGGAGCTTCTCCTTGGCCAGCGCCATGCCGCGGGAATCGGCGAGCAGGTCGAGTGCTTCCTTCACCTCGTCGTCGGTCTCCAGCGGGCGGGCGAGCAGTTTGCGCAGGCGGTCGCCTTCGGCGCCCTCTTCGCGCAGCGCGTACAGCACCGGCAGGGTGTGCACACCTTCGCGCAGATCGGTGCCGGGGGTCTTGCCGGACTGCTCGGACGCGGAGGAGATGTCGATGATGTCGTCGGAGATCTGGAAGGCGGTGCCGACCGCGTCGCCGAGGCGGGCCAGTCGCTCGACGTGCTCGGGGTCCGCGCCCGAGAAGGTGCCGCCGAAGCGGCCCGCGGCGGCGATGAGCGAACCGGTCTTCTCCCACACCACCCGCAGGTAGTGCTCCACGGGGTCCTGGGTCTCGCGGGCGCCCATGGTCTCGCGCATCTGGCCGGTGACCAGTTCGGCGAAGGTCTCGGCGATGATGCGCACCGCGTCGGGGCCGAGGGTGGAGGTGAGCCGGGACGCGTGTGCGAACAGGTAGTCGCCCGCGAGGATGGCGATGTTGTTCCCCCACCGCGAGTTGACGCTCGGGGCGCCGCGGCGCATGGGGGCCTCGTCCATCACGTCGTCGTGGTACAGCGTGGCCAGGTGCACGAGTTCGACGACGGTGCCCGCGGTGATCAGAGCGGGATCGGCCGGGCGAGGGCCGAGCTGTCCGGTGAGGATGGTGAAGAGCGGACGGAATCGTTTGCCGCCTGCCTTGGCCAGGTGCAGCGCGGCCTCCTGGAGGAACTCCGCGCCGTCGGACAGCTCGTCGACCAGGAGTTTCTCCACGTCGGCCAAGCCGTTGCGCACCGTGTCGGCTAGCCCGACGTCACCGAGGTCGACCCCGGCCACGATCGTGCCCGCCGTGTCCATGATTCGCTCGCTGCGCTCGCTCATGGCCGATGTGCTCATTCCTTCTCCCAGCGATGCGTCCGACCCCACGGTAGAGAACCTAGCGTGTCCCGGTCGGATGGCCCATGAACACCGTCACTCTGTGGTGGATCGTCCAGTGCCGCACCGGCTCGCTGGTGACCGTCGACGACGCGAGCGCGACCGCCGTCGACACCGGCGCGACGGCCCTGCGAGTATGGACCGCATGGGTTCACCGGAAGCGAGTCCCGCACGCGACGAGGACGCGTTGCCCAGCCGGGCCGAGGTGCTGGTCGTCGGCGCGGGCCCGGCCGGATCGGCGTCGGCGGCGTGGGCGGCGCGGGCGGGACGGGACGTGGTGCTCGTCGATTCCGCCGTCTTTCCCAGGGACAAGACCTGCGGTGACGGGCTCACGCCGCGTGCGACCGCCGAATTGGAGCAGCTGGGGCTCGGCGAGTGGGTGCGCGCGCACGTCGTCAACCACGGGCTCCGGATGACCGGTTTCGGCCGCGAGGCGCTGTTGAGCTGGCCGGGCGGTTCCTTCCCGACGTACGGAAGCGCGGTGCCGCGAACCGAACTCGACGACAAGCTGCGCGAGACGGCGGTGAAGTCGGGCGCGCGCATGGTGGACGGCACGAAAGTAATCGATGTCACCCGAGAGGGTGATCGGGTCACGGGTGTGACGGTGCGTACGGCCGACGGCACGCGCACCATCGCCTGCCGCACGCTGGTGGTCGCCGACGGGGTGCGTTCGCCGATCGGGCGGCTGCTCGGCCGCGTCTGGCACCGGCAGTACGCCTACGGCACCGCCGCGCGGGCCTACATCAAGTCCGGCCGCAGCGATGATCAGTGGATCACCTCGCACCTGGAGTTGCGCGACGCCTCCGGCGAGCTGGTTCCCGGTTACGGCTGGGTGTTCCCGCTCGGCAATGGCGAGGTGAACATCGGTGTGGGGTCGCTGGCCACGGAGCGCCGTCCTTCGCACATCGCGTTGAAGCCACTGCTGGCGCACTACACCGCGCTGCGCACCGAGGAATGGCAGTTCGAGGGTTCGCTGCGAGCGGTGGCATCGGCCCTGCTGCCGATGGGCGGGGCGGTGTCGAACGTCGCGGGCCGCAACTGGGTGCTGATCGGCGACGCCGCCGGGTGTGTGAATCCGCTCAACGGTGAAGGCATCGATTACGGCTTGGAGGGCGGCCACATGCTGGCCGCCCTGCTGGACGAACCCGATTTCACCACGATCTGGCCGCAGACGCTGCGCGCTCGCTACGGCCGCACGTTCTCGGTGGCCCGGCGGATCGCGGGCCTCGCCACGCACCCGCGCATGGTGCCGCTGGGCGGTCCTCCGGTGATGCGGTCGAAGTACTTGCAGCGCACCGCGGTCCGCGTGATGGGCAATCTGGTCACCGACGAGGACGTCGATCTGACCGCGCGGGCGTGGCGGATGGCGGGGCGGGCGTCGCTGCGCTTCGACGAGCGTCCGCCGTTCGCCTAGGGACGAGGGCGGCGCGATGGCCGATCGGGAAACTCGCGGGTCGCCCCCGCTGTATCTGCTGCCGCATCTGCGCCGAGCCAGGGATCTGGCCGATCGCCATTACGCCGACCCGCTGAATCTGGACGAGCTCGCGGCCGCCGCCGGGGTGTCGAAGTATCACTTCCTGCGCGCGTTCGCCGCGGTCTACGGCCGCACCCCGGCCGTGTACCTGGCCGAGCGGCGCATCGAACGCGCCCAGGATCTGCTGCGCGCGACCAATCTGACGGTCACCGAGGTGTGCATGCTGGTCGGCTACAGCAGCCTCGGCTCGTTCAGCAGCAAGTTCCGGCAGCTGGTCGGGGTCACGCCGTCGGAGTACCAGGCGAAGTTCGCCGACGGCGCTCCGCGCATTCCCGGCTGCTTCGTGTTCATGCACGGGCTCTCCGACCGCACGCCGCGCGGCTGAGCGAACGGCGCAATTTCGGAGAAGCCGGTGGCGCGGCGCTCCCCATAGCCTGGCCGCATGACGACGATTACGAACGTTTCCCTGGTCACCGTGTACGTCACCGACCAAACCGCCGCGAAAGAGTGGTACGTCGACAAGCTCGGGTTCGTCGAGACCAGCGACGTCACGATGGGCGACAACGGCTTCCGCTGGGTCACCGTCGCGCATCCGGCGCACCCCGAGCTGGAGATCACGCTGATGCTTCCCGGCCCGCCGCTGGACGAGAACTATGCCGACGCCGTCCGGCGCGCGCTGGCCAACGGCACGCACGGCTCGCTCGGCCTGCGCACCGGGAACTGCCAGAAAACCTTCGAAGAGCTCACCGCCAAAGGGGTGGAGTTCGTGCAGCCGCCCGCCGAACGGCCCTACGGAACCGAGGCGATCATCCGGGACAACTCGGGGAACTGGCTGGTGCTGGTCGAGCCGAAAGAGTTCTCGCCACAGGACTTCGCCTAGGCCGCGACGGCGTTGCCCCGGCGCTCGCTGGGGCAACGCGCCTGCTCAGGCGGTCGGTTTCGCGGAAAGCCACTCTTCGATGAATTTGCGCTCGCTGTTGAGCACCCGGTGGTGCAACTGCTCGGCGAGCGGCTCGATCGCCCCGCCGACCACCGGGACCTTCACCTGCACGGTGCCGACGACCTCGATCTCGGAACCTTCCGCCGTGGAGCGGATCTCGTAGGACCCGGACATCGCGGTGTTGATGCCGCCGGTGCTTGCCTCGAAGGTGCCCTTGGCGACCTCACCCACCAGCGGCTGCCAGTGGTCGGTGCGGGAGAAGGTGAGTTCGCTCTTGAGCACCTTGCGGACCAGCGCAGGCACCTTGTCCTCGGCGGCCTTTTCGGTCATATGGATGCGAATGGTGCCCGCGCCGTCGGGATGCGACAGGTCTAGCGTCGCCGTCGGTGCGTCGGCGAAGCGGGCCCGCCAGACGTCGTCGGTGGTGAGTGCCCGGTGGAGATCTTCGACCGGGACTGTGTACGGCACGGTGAAGCTGAATTTTCGGGACATGGCCGCCACCGTAGCCGAGCCGGTCGGTAGCCTGTGGCGGTGTCGGAAACCAGCCAGTTCACCGGGCGGCCGATCCGCCTGCGACGGGCCAGGATCGGCGTGCTCGTCGCCGCGACGGCGGTGAGCGTGCTCGTCGGGCTGCTGGTGCTGGCCGCGTGGCGCAACGACTATCTGATCAGCTCCGACAAGGGCAGCACCACGGCCGAGGTGCTCTCGGCGGGGCGGCTGCGCTCCGCGGTCATGTATGTCACGCCGGACGGCGAGACGCACAATCCGAAGGTCGGCGTGCTGTATCCCACGAACTTGACCGCGGGTGAGCGGATTCGTGTGGAGTACCGCCGCAGCGACCCGGACCTGGTGCGGGTGGAGGGCCGGGACGTGCGCGTCGCCATTCCGCCCGCGTTGTCGGTGATCGTCGTGGTGTGGCTGCTCGCGCTGCCCGCGCTGTGGCTGCTCGTCCGCGCGGGCAGGCGTCATCCCGCTCCCGTGGGCAGGCCGGCGCCGCAGGCCTGAGATCCGCACCACCGAGGAAGCCGCCCGATTCCCATAGTTCGCCGGATCTTCCCGTGCGCTTCACTTCGGCGTGGCGGCGTGGCGCGGTGCGGCGGTCAGGCTGGGAAACGTGCGTGTAGCGATCGTCGCGGAGTCGTTCCTGCCGAACATGAACGGCGTCGTCAACTCCGTGCTGCGGGTGCTCGAACACCTGGACCGGAACGGGCACGACGCGCTGATCATCGCGCCGGACACCCCGCGCGGACAGCCCGCCGCGCCGCGGCGCTACGAGCGCTTCCCGGTCCACCGCGTTCCCGCGGTCATGGTCCCGAAGATCAGCTCGCTGCCGGTCGGGCTGCCGCAGCCTGGCATCGTCTCGGCCATCGAGGACTTCGACGCCGATGTGGTCCACCTGGCTTCGCCGTTCCTGCTCGGGGCCGGCGGTCTCGGCGCGGCATTGCGGCTGGATCTGCCCACCGTCGCGGTGTATCAGACCGACGTGGCGGGTTTCGCCAAGAGCTACGGGCTCGGGCTGGCGAGCCGCGCCGCCTGGGGTTGGACCCGGCGCATCCACGAGGGCGCGACACGCACGCTCGCCCCGTCCAGTGCGGCGGCGGAGGACCTGGCCAGGCACGGCATCCCCCGCGTGCACCGGTGGGGGCGCGGTGTCGACATCGCGCGGTTCACCCCGAGCGCCCGCTGCGCCGTATTGCGGGACGCCTGGCGCGCAGGCCGTGACCGGCTGCTGGTCGGTTTCGTCGGGCGGCTCGCGCCGGAGAAGCACGTCGAGCGGCTCGCGGTGCTTGCCGCCGACCCGGATGTCCAACTGGTGATCGTCGGCGACGGGCCGGAGCGCAGGCGGCTGACCCGGCTGATGCCGACCGCGGTGTTCACCGGCGAACTCGGCGGCGAAGCGCTGGCGCGGGCGTACGCCAGCCTGGACGTCATGGTGCACGCGGGCGAGCACGAGACGTTCTGCCAGGGCGTGCAGGAGGCGCTGGCATCGGGTGTCCCGGTGATCGGTCCCGACGCGGGCGGCCCGCGCGACCTGATCGCGCACTGCCGCAACGGCTATCTGCTTCCGGTGGACCGGTTCGGCGAGCTGCTGCCGAGTGCTGTCGGGGCGCTGCACGATGCACAGCTGCGGACCCGATTCGCCGGTGCGGCGCGGAAATCGGTGCTGTCCCGGACCTGGCCCGCCGTCTGCGCGCAGCTGATGGGCCACTACGCCGAAGTGACCGGCACGCGGATTCGGTTGCCGCATACGGCGTGAACACGGCCGGAACGTGACGGAGGTATCCACGCGCCGCGCTCGGTTCGTAACAGACCGCGAGTTAGGGTCTTGGCGTGGCGAAAACGCAATCGAACCGTGCCTCGTTGGACAAGCAGCCGCATGAGGTCGCGGCGATGTTCGACGGCGTCGCCCGGCGCTACGACCTGACCAATACGGTGATCTCCGCCGGGCAGGATCGCTACTGGCGCTGGGCGACACGCAAGGCGCTGGCGGCACGGCCGGGCGAGCGGCTGCTCGATCTCGCGGCAGGCACCGGGGTATCGACGCTGGAACTGCAGAAATCCGGCGCTTGGTGCCTCGCGGCCGACTTCTCCAAGGGCATGCTCAGCGCGGGCCGGTTCCGCGACGTGCCGATGGTGGCGGCCGACGCGATGGCGCTGCCGTTCGCCGACGACTCCTTCGACGCGGTGACCATCTCGTTCGGGCTGCGCAACGTGGCCGACACCGATCTCGCGCTGCGGGAGATGCTGCGGGTCACCAAGCCCGGCGGCAGGCTGGTGGTGTGCGAGTTCTCCGCGCCGGTGCTGCCGGTGTTCCGCACGGTCTACCTGGAGTATCTGATGAAGGCGCTGCCCAAGGTGGCGCGCGTGGTGAGCAGTAATCCCGAGGCCTACGTCTACCTGGCCGAATCGATCTCGGAGTGGCCCAATCAGCGCAGGCTGGCGATGCGGATCGCCGCGAACGGGTGGTCGTCGGTGAAGTGGCGCAATCTCACCGGGGGCGTGGTGGCCCTGCACCGGGCCTACAAGCTCGGCTGATCCGGAGACATCGATCACACCTCACCGGCCGATCCTGCAGCGGTGAGGAGGAATGTCACCTGCCGCTAACGCGAGGTAAATCCGGCGCAATCGGCGGTCCGCATGATCGGAGACATGACCGATCCAGTGACCGGCCGCGGCGACGGCACCGCCACAACGGCGTGCTCGTACTGCGGCGTGGGCTGCGGGATCACGGTGTCGACCGCCGCCGACGACGCGGGCAAGCCGGTGATCGCCAAGGTCAGCGGCGACAAACTGCATCCGGCGAACGCGGGCAGGCTGTGCACCAAGGGTGCGACTCACGCGGAGTTGATGCGCACGCCGGGGCGGATGGAGACCGCCTACCGGCGCTTCGAACGCGGTCAGGTCCCGGTGCCGTTTCCCGTCGACGAGGCCGTTCACGAGGCCGCCACCCGGTTGCGCGCGATCCTCGACGAGCACGGACCGGACGCGATCGCGCTGTACGTCTCCGGGCAGATGTCGCTGGAGGCCCAGTACCTCGCGACCAAACTCGCCAAGGGTTACCTGCGCACGGTGCACATCGAGGCGAACTCGCGGCTGTGCATGGCCAGCGCGGGCACCGGATACAAGCAGTCGCTCGGCGCGGACGGCCCGCCCGGCTCCTACGACGACTTCGAGCACGCGGACCTGTTCTTCGTCATCGGCGCGAACATGGCCGACTGCCATCCCATCCTTTTCCTGCGGATGGCCGATCGGCTCAAGGCGGGGGCCAAGCTCATCGTGGTCGATCCGCGCCGCACCGAGACCGCCGCGCGCGCCGATCTGTTCCTGCAGATCGCGCCCGGCACGGACCTCGCGCTGCTCAACGGTCTGCTGCACCTGCTGGTGGCAGGCGGCCACATCGACGCGGAATTCATCGCCGAGCACACCGAGGGCTGGGAGTCGATGCCGGAGTTCCTGGCCGACTATCCGCCGGAGCGGGTGGCGGAGATCACCGGCTTGGCCGAGGCCGACATCCGGACCGCCGCCGAGTGGATCGGCGCGGCGGGCGAGTGGATGTCGCTGTGGACGATGGGACTCAACCAGTCCACGCACGGCACCTGGAACACCAACGCGCTGTGCAACCTGCACCTGGCCACCGGCGCGATCTGTCGTCCCGGTAGCGGGCCGTTCTCGCTCACCGGGCAGCCGAACGCGATGGGCGGGCGCGAGATGGGGTACATGGGCCCCGGCCTGCCCGGTCAGCGCAGCGTGCTCTCCGCGGAGGACCGCAGGTTCGTGGAGACCGTGTGGGAACTGGAGCCGGGCACGCTGCGCACCGAGGCCGGGCCGGGAACGGTGGAGATGTTCCGCGGACTGTCCGAAGGGACGATCAAAGCGGCCTGGATCATCTGCACCAACCCTGTCGCCACCGTGTCCAACCGGAAGACCGTGATCGCGGGGCTGGAAGCGGCCGAACTGGTGATCGCCCAGGACGCCTACACCGAGACCGCGACCAACGCCTACGCCGACCTGCTGCTGCCCGCCACGCTCTGGGCGGAAGCCGACGCGGTGATGGTGAATTCCGAACGCAACCTCACCCTGCTGCAGCAGTCGGTCCCGCCCATCGGCGACGCGCGCCCGGACTGGCGGATCATCGCCGACGTCGCCACCGCCATGGGCTTCCCCGGCTTCGACTTCGCCTCCAGCGCCGAGGTGTTCGACGAGATCACGCGGTTCGCGAATCCCGCCACCGGCTACGACCTGCGCGGGGTGAGCTATGCGGCGCTGCGGGAAGGGCCGATGCAGTGGCCGTGCGCGGAGCCGGAGCGCAGGCGCAATCCGATCCGCTACGTCAACGATGGAATCAGCCAGACGCCGTTCGTCGACGAGAACGGCCGCCGGCCCCGGCTGGCCTTCGCCACGCCGAGCCGCCGCGCCGTGTTCTGGCCGCGGCCGCACATGCTGCCCGACGAGATGCCCGACGACGACTACCCGTTCCTGCTGAACACCGGCCGTCTGCAACACCAGTGGCACACGATGACCAAGACCGGCAAGATCGACAAGCTGACCAAGCTGACCGGCGCCCCGTTCGTCGAGGTGCATCCGGCCGACGCCGAGCGGCTCGGCCTGCGCGCGGACGACCAGCTCGAGATCGCCTCCCGCCGTGGCCGCGCCGTGCTGCCGGTGCGGGTCAGCGACCGGGTACGGCAGGGTGATTGCTTCGCGCCGTTCCATTGGAACGACGAGCATGGCGAATACCTGACCATCAACGCGGTCACCAACGACGCGGTCGATCCGGCCTCGCTGCAACCGGAGTTCAAGGCGTGCGCGGTCGCGCTGCGCCGGGTGGCTTCGGTGCCGCAGCCGCAGATTCCCGCCGCGCTGCCCGCGGCACAGGCGGCGCATCCGCTGGCCGCCGTGCTCGGTCTCGACAGCGGCACCGCCCCCACGCTCAGCGAGACGGAGCGAATCTACCTCAGCGGCTATCTCGCTGCGCTGCAAGCAATTCCGGTGACCGGTCAGCCGGTGCTCCCGGATTCGGCGCCGATGTCCGCGCACACCAGGCTGTGGGTCGACGGGCTGCTGGCCGGGATGTATTCGCGTGATGCGGCGACCACGACGGAGGCGGACGACGCTCGCACGGTCACCGTCCTGTGGGCCTCGCAGACCGGCACCGCCGAACAGTTCGCCGCCGCCGTCGCCGCGCACCTCGCCGAACACGACTTCACACCGCGACTGTCGGACCTGGACTCCTGCGACCCGGGTGCGCTCCAAGGCGACGTGCTCGTGGTCAGCAGCACGTTCGGCGACGGAGGCCCGCCGGACAACGGAGCCGATTTCTGGGATCGGCTGGCCGGCGGCGTCGTGCGGTTGACGGGTGTGCGCTACGCCGTGTTCGCGCTCGGCGACTCCTCCTATGACGACTTCTGCGGTTACGGCCGCAAACTCGACCAGAAATTCGCCGAACTGGGCGCGACCCGGCTGCTTCCCCGCGTCGACAGTGAGCCCGATTACGAAGACGCGGCGCGGCGCTGGCTCGATGCCGTCCTGACCGCCTTGGGCGAGGATCCCTCCCCCGATGTGCCGGTGAGCGGTGGAATCGGACCCGCCGGACCCGCGCCCCGGGGCGGAGTGGCCACGGTGGAACTGCCGACCGTCGCCCCGGCGCCCGGACGCACTCGCACCGCGCCGTTCACGCGCAACGCGCCGATTCGTGCCGCTCTGGTGCGCAACGAATTGCTCTCGACCGCGGGATCACCGAAAGAAGTGCGCCGCTTCGCGTTCGATCTGCGCGGCCTGGACGCCCGGTACGAGGTGGGCGATTCGCTGGGCGTGTGGCCCGTGAACAACACCGCTCTGGTCACCGAATGGCTCGCCGCCACCGGGCTGGACGGTCGCCGGACGGTCGAGGTCGACGAGCGTGAGATCCCCCTCGCCGAGGCGCTGCGCACGCACTTCGACATCACCAAGGTCGGCTCGGATCTGCTCGGCTTCCTCGCCGAGCGCAACCCCAGCGGCAAACTCGCCAAACTGCTGCGCCGGGACAACCGCAACGAGCTGGCGAACTACCTGTGGGATCGTCAGGCCGTGGACGTGCTGCGCGACTTCCCCGTGCGGGCCGATCTGGTGGAGTGGCTCGCAGCCATGAAGAAACTGCAGCCGCGCCAGTATTCGATCTCGTCGAGTCCGCTGTTCACCCCGGATGAGGTGGAACTGACCGTCGGTATCGTGCGCTATGGCGACCCGGCGGCCACCGGTTCGGCGGTGCGGCGCGGCGGGGTGTGCTCGACTTTCCTCGCCGACTCCGCCGACCCGACGGTGCCGATATTCCTGCAGCGCGCACCGCATTTCCGTCCTCCGTCCGACCCCACAGCGCCGATGATCATGGTGGGCCCCGGCACCGGCATCGCCCCTTTCCGCGGTTTCTTGCAGGAGCGCAGGGCCCTCGGCTGCACCGGGCGCAACTGGCTGTTCTTCGGCGATCAGCATGCGGCGCACAATTTCTACTACCGCGCTGAGCTGGAGGACATGTTCCGTTCCGGCTTCCTCACCCGCCTCGACCTGGCCTTCTCCCGCGACCAGCGGGAGCGGATCTACGTGCAGCACCGCATGATCGAGCACGGCGCGGAGCTGTGGTCCTGGCTACGCGACGGCGCACATTTCTACGTCTGCGGCGACGCCAGCCGCATGGCCAAGGACGTCGACGAAGCACTGCTACGAATCGCCCGTATCCACGGCAAGCTCGACGAGGACGGCGCACTGGCGTTCAAGAAGCAGCTCATCGCCGAAAAGCGTTACGTCCGCGACGTGTACTGACCGGCCGGATCAGGCGGCCGCCCCCGTGGTGATGCACGTCACATCGAGGAACACAGCCGCGCCCCGCTCCGTCGAAGAACAAGACGGATCCGACAAGCGGACTGACCGTCCTCGCTCACACCGCGGGTGGGTTCAGGCGGGTGAAGTCCGGGAGGCGGTAGTACGGGTAGTAGGGGTAGGGCGGGGTGGTGGCGCTGGCTTTGTCGAGGCGGGCGATCTGGTCGGCGTCGAGTTCCCAGCCGATCGCGCCGAGGTTCTGGCGCAACTGCTCCTCGTTGCGGGCGCCGACGATGACCGTGGCGACGGTGGGGCGGCGCAGCAGCCAGTTGAGGGCGATCTGCGGGACCGTCTTGCCGGTTTCGGCGGCCAGTTCGTCGAGGACGTCCACCACGTCGTACAGCTTCTCATCGTCCACCGGTGGACCGGCCTCGGCGGTGCGGTGCAGGCGGCTTCCTTCCGGAAGTGGTTGCCCGCGGCGGATCTTCCCGGTGAGCCTGCCCCAGCCCAGCGGACTCCAGACCACCGCGCCGACGCCCTGGTCGCGGCCCAGGGGCATGAGTTCCCACTCGTAGTCGCGCCCGACCAGCGAGTAGTAGACCTGATGCGCGACGTACCTGGTCAGACCGTTGCGATCCGCCACGGCGAGGGATTTCATCAACTGCCAGCCCGCGAAGTTCGACGCGCCGACGTAACGGATCTTGCCCGCGCGCACCAGATCGTCCAGCGCGGCGACGACTTCCTCCACCGGCGTGCCGGCGTCGAAGGCGTGCAGCTGGAACAGATCGATGTAGTCGGCGCCCAGCCTGCGCAGCGATCCCTCCACCGCATTGATCAACCTGGCCCGGCCGGAACCGGCGTCCCGCGGCCCCGGTCCGGTGGGCAATGTCGCCTTGGTGGACAACAGCACTCGGTCACGCCTGCCCTTGACGGCGGCACCCAGGATCTCCTCGGAAGCTCCGTCGGAGTACACGTCGGCGGTGTCGAACATGTTCACGCCCGCGTCCAAACTGATGTCGACCAGCCGTCGCGCCTGTTCGGCATCGGTGTCGCCCCACGCGCCGAACAGCTCTCCGCGCCCGCCGAAGGTGCCCGCGCCGAAGCTCAGCGCCGGGACCTGCAGGCCGGATGCGCCGAGCCGCCGGTACTCCATCTGCGTATCCATCGTCCGTGCGTTCACCGGGCGGACCTCCTAAAGGGTCTATAGTTCCGTTAACACTTCGGACGGTACACCCGTTCGCCCGCAAATGAAACTGGAGTCCCGTTATGGCGATGGAACCCGGATCGATCCGGCCAGGTGGACGCACCGCACGCGTCCGCGCGGCCGTACTGCGAGCCGCGGGTGACCTGCTGGCCGAACGAGGTTTCGCACACCTGGATCTCGCGGAGGTCGCGACGCGCGCCGAGGTCGGCAAGACCACCGTCTACCGCCGCTGGCGCATGCCCACCGGCCTGATCGCCGACCTGCTGGCCGACATGGCCGAGCAGTCGCTGCCGCACGCCGACACCGGCTCGCTTCTCGGTGATCTCACCGCCAACGCCCGCCTGGTGGCGAAAACTTTGTCCGATCCCCGCCAGGGCAGGCTCTTCCGCGCCGTGATCGCGGCCGCCACCTGCGACGAGTCCGCCGCGGCCGCCCTGCGCCACTTCTACGACGTTCGCCTCACCGAATGGTCGGCCTGTGTGACGTCCGCGATCGCGCGCGGCGAAGCACCCGAGCGCACCGACGCGCGCGCGGTGCTGTCTGCGGTGTCGGCGCCGCTGTACTACCGGTTGCTCGCCAGCGGCGATCCGATCGACGACGCCGCGGCGGACACCGCCGCCCGCGCCGCCGTCGATGCCGTACGCGCGGGCACGTTCGTGCCCACCGCCGGCTAACCGAGCACCGCTCCCCTGTCCTGTGCGGTCCAGTCGGCGCGGCGGCCGGTGAGAGCGAGGACTCGCTCCAAAGCGGTGGCATCAGCCGTGACCGGCAGCACGGGCCCGAACAGACCGGGCACCCCTTCGGCGGGCGTGTCGCGCAGCAGGTCCAGCAGGGTCGCCAGATCCCCGGCGGCACACGAGAAGGTCTGGCCGGTGGCCTTCGCGAGGTCCCAGCCGTGCACGACCACCTCGTCCAGGGCGATCCTGGCCATCACGGGGGCGGGCTCGCTCACTCCCCCGGCCTCGGTCACGCCGTCCCAGGCCGCCGGCTCCCGCCACGCCGTCACCAAGGCATCGAGCTGGGCCGGAATGCGCTCACGCCAGTCCTCCGGCAAGGCACGCTCGGCAGGGGGCGCGGGCGCGACCGAACCGCCGACCGCCTCCTTGGTGGCCGCCTGCCGGAACGCCTCGGTCAGATCGACCACGTGGGCGAGCAGATCGCGGACCGTGGTGTCGGCGCACGGCGTCGGCGCCGCGAGCCGATCGTCGGCGATGCCGCCGACAACGGTCGCCAACGCGGCTGCCGCGGGCTCGAAGTCGAACTCGGGTTCCATCTGGCCTCCTCGGGTGTGAATCGTCTCCGCATATGGAGACGGCGCGAGGCGGCGAAACTGATCGGCGGGCCGTTCCGAGATCAACCCGTAGCGGCGAAAAGTCCTGGAAAAGCGGACAATTGAAAGATGAAGGGTGATCGGGTGGAGATCGTCGTCGATGTCGGCGACGGGTCCCGGAATTATGAGATCGCGGCCACCCGAGCGGGGCGGCGAGTCGAGGTACGGATCGCGCGAGGGGTGGTCGAAGTGAGCGAAGTGACGCGATCCGGGACGGCGGTGCGGACCGCGCGGTTCATGGCCGGGCGCATGCTCGCGCTCGTGGAACACCCCGCGGACGCGACTGCGCCGCGGGCAGGCGAAGCGCGACAACCGTAAGCCTCCGGTGCTTGCCCTGCGGCCCGGCCGCGGGCATCCTCGATGCAGTCGGAGTTGATCGTCCGCCTCGATTGCGGCGTGCCACGACGGGTATGCCGAGCGAGAGGCCTACGCGGAGAGGAGCGCACGATGTCAGATCCCCTTGCCGACGCGGTCCCTGAGGCCGATCTCGCCGAGCAGTCGGTTCCGGCGTATCCGGAGGAACCCGTGCTCGCCGATGACCTGCCCGAGCAGGACGAGCTGGTCGGGCGGGCGGCTCTGGAGCGCGACACCTTCGAGGCGAACCCGGCGGATGTGCTCGAACAGTCCATCGCGGTTCCGATCGATGACGACCCCGAGGAGGAATTCGACTTCTGACCGCCCGGTCAGGGCCGGATCCCGGCTCGCACCGTCGCGTGCAGTTCCCGCAGGCTGGACCGCTCGGTGGCCACCTCGAGCACCCGCATGCCATGCGCGTGCGCGGTCAGCTCGACGGCCAGCTGCTGCGGGTCCACCTGCCGGTGCGGGATGCGATAGGCGGCGCACAAGGCGGCCAGATCCATGCCGTGCGGGGTGCCGAAGACCCGCTCGAACACGCCCGCGTATTGCGGGTCGCCCTGCTCGAGCAGTTCGAAGATGCCGCCGCCGTCGTCGTTGGCGACGACGATGGTCAGATCCGCGGGCCGCGGTTCGCCCGGTCCGATCAGCAGGCCGGACGCGTCGTGCAGGAAGGTCAGGTCGCCGATCAGGGCGATGGTGCGCCCGTCATGGTGCAGCGCCGCGCCCACCGCGGTGGATACCGTGCCGTCGATGCCGGCCACGCCGCGGTTGGACAGCACTTTGACGCCGGGACGCGGATGCGACACCAGCGCCGCGTCCCGGACCGGGTTCGAGGCGCCGAGCAGCAGTTGGTCGCCGTCGCGCAGCGCGTCCATCACCACCGCGGCGACGTGCAGCCCCGTGGGTTTCGGGTGGCGGGCGAGTTCGCCACGCACCACCTGGTCGGCTCTCGCGTTCAGCTCGCGGCAGTGCTCCAGCCATTGCGGCCTCGGGGCGCCGACGGTGACGGCGCGGGTGCCGGTGCCGACCACGTTGCCGGACACGTCGGGCCACCGCGGGCCGGTAGTCAGCGCGTAGACCCGGATGTCCGGATCGGCGAGCACCTTCGACACCTGCCGGTGCAGGGTCGGGCGGCCGGTGATGATCGCCTGCGCGGGCCGCAGCAGCGGCAACGCCAGTGGGTGCAGCGCGGGACCGTGCATGGGGGCGGTGGGCTCGGCGACGGTCGGCAGGTCCGCCAGCTCCGGCCGGAAGCCGGCGCCGTGACCGGAGATCACGACGGTGTCCGGAGTGAGGTCGAGATCGAGCGGCACGTCCAAGGTGGCGTACTGGGTCTCGGTCCAGGCACGATCGCCCGCGCGTCCCGTCGGAGCCGTCTCGCCCGGCGCCAGGTCGGGTACCAGGGGCTCACGCAGCGGGACGTCGAAGTGCACCGGGCCCGCGTTGCCGGAGCGCGTGCCGCGCGCCGCCGCCAGCACCCGGCAGACCGCCGAACGCCACTGGCTGTTCTGCTGGCCGTACGGCGCATGCTCGGCGTCGCCCGCCTCCTCTTCCGCGAGACCGAGCGAGATGGTCGCGCGGACCTGGCTGCCGAACAGGCCGAACTGTTCGACGGTCTGGTTGGCGCCGGAGCCGAGCAGTTCATAGGGCCGGTTGGCGCTGAGCACCACCAGCGGGACGCGAGCGTAGTTCGCCTCCAGCACGGCGGGCCCGAGATTGGCCACCGCGGTGCCCGAGGTCATCACGACCGGGACCGGGAGCCGGCTCGCGAGCGCGAGCCCGACGGCGAGGAAGCCCGCCGTGCGCTCGTCGATCCGCATGTGCAGGCGCAGTCGCCCGGCCGAATCGGCGGCTTGCAGGGCGAACGCCAGCGGAGCGTTCCGGGAGCCGGGGCACAGGACGACATCCCGCACGCCCCCGCGCACGAGTTCGTCGACGACGACCTGCGCTTGTGCTGTAGACGGGTTCACGCCTCCAGACTGGCAGACAGTCAACTAGAAGTCCCCGCCGGGAGGTTCGCAATCACACTGTGTCGTCGCCCACGGGCGGGCTTCCCACGGTCGCGGGGATCGCAATGAACTGATTGCGGAGTCCTCGTACAACCGTGCCGTCAGATCACGCCTGCGGCGAGGACCGCCGACGCACCGAGCGTATCGGCGGACGCGCTCGGCGATAGTCGATCGGCCGCCACCCCAACAGACTCGCCGATGGCTGGAAGCGGCCGCTGAGTCTATGACCCCTCAGCGTCCCCATTGCAAGCCTGCTCTACCCCCGAATTGGCTCCTACGGTCAGCTCCGCTTCGAACTGTCGAACCCGCATACAGCCGCTAGCCACCACGTCCGCGACATACCGCCAGCGCCCGGACATTCGAGCGCGCCCAGAGGCAAGGCTCAAATCATGACCTTGCCTCGTCACGCGACGGTACCAGCACGACTACCGGTTTCGAGCGAAGCGAGACCGAGCATGCGCCGTTCGCGGCCCGGCTCGCGTCCGAGTGGCCGCCGCGTCCGCGACGAAGTCGCAAGCGGTGGTCGCTCGGGCGCGAGCCATAAGGGGGCCGCGAACACCCAGCGCCGCAGGCGCTGGAAAAACCAACACAGCCCGGCTCGCGTCCGAGCGGCCGCCGCGTCCGCGACGCAGTCGCCAGCGGTGGTCGCTCGGACGCGAGCCACAAAGGGGCCGCGAACACCCAGCGCCGCAGGCGCTGGAAAAACTACCGAGCGTGCTTTTCGATCAGGTCGCCGACCCGGGGCAGCGCCTCGATGACGTTCTTCTTCGCCGAAGAACGCATCGAGGAGTAGACCTTCTGCAGGGCAGGGCGGCTGGAGGCCTCGGCGCGAGCGTCGGTGACGGCGAGCAACGCCTCGGCGACCTCGTCGGACTTGGCGACGAGCAGGTCGGCGAACTTGCCGGTGCCCGACGCCGTGTACTCCTGCCAGAACGGCTCCAGCTGCGCGACCAGCTTGGGCGCCAACGACTCCAGCGCATCGGGCACGATGGACGGGCTGATCTTCTTGACCGCCGCGTAGCCACCCTTCACAGCCAGGCCGGACGCACCACCCTTGTCCGACACCTCGGCGTCGAGAACCTCGACGGCATCGGCAAGGAAAGCCGGGCGCTTCGCGTCGTCGAGCAGGGATTCAGACAGTGCTGCAACCACTTTCAGGTTCCTCCGGATCGGTATCGATGAACGAGCGAGGGCAACTATACGTGCCCGCGCCAGCATTCACCCGGCTACGGCTGCCACGGTAGCAACTCGACCATCAGACCTTCGCAGTCTGCGAGGAGATCGCCCTGCTCATCGAGCAATTCGGCGGTGATGAAAGTTTTTCGCCCTTCGATACGGTCGACCCTTCCGCGAACCGTCAGTTGCGTCTCCAGCGGAGTGATCTTGCGGTAGTTGACGTGAAGGTACGCGGTGCGGCTGATCGGCCGTCCGGCGTAATGCACGATCATGCCGAGCAGATCGTCGAACAGCAGCGGCAGCACGCCGCCGTGCGCGGCCCCGTTTCCGCCGAGATGGAAGCGGCGGAACACACCGGTCATCTCGATGCCGTCCGGGCCCGCCGAGACCACCTGCCACGGCAGCAGCAGAAGGCTTCCCCGCCCCGGCAATTCGACGGCGCGGCCCGCCGGGCCTTGCAATTCGGGCGCGCGGTAGGGCTCGAGCAGGTCGATCAGCTCACGAGCTTTGGCTTGCGCGGCCCCGAAGATCTCCTCCGGCGCGTCCACGGACACCGCGAGATCCTGCAACGTCCGCATGGCGTCCACGAATCCGCCGAAGTTCGGCCCGACCTTCGCGGCCGTGACCTTCGGGAACCCGCCGTGCTTCTCGTACCGGGATCGGTCCACCGCGCTCCGGTCGATAACCGGTTTCACTTGCTCGCTCATACCTGCACGGTAACGCGTGGTTTTACACCGTCAAATCGAGATCCCGGCGACCCGGCGAGACCAGCCGGGGTTCGGGGCCGCTCCATCGCGCCGCCCGCGTGCGAGACCGACGGCCCGCCCACCTCGCTCCGGCGCCGCTCACAGCCCCGACCACGACTTTCGAGCCCAGCGAGACCTAGCATTGCCCGGTGACGTTCAATCCGAAGCTGTGGCGCCCCGTTCCGGGATTCGAGAACCTGACCGACATCACCTATCACCGGCACATCGAGCAGGGCACCGTGCGTGTCGCGTTCGACCGGCCGGAGGTGCGCAACGCGTTCCGCCCGCACACGGTCGACGAACTCTACCGGGCGCTCGATCACGCGCGGATGACCTCGGACGTCGGCGCGGTGCTGCTCACCGGCAACGGCCCCAGCCCCAAGGACGGCGGCTGGGCCTTCTGCTCCGGCGGTGACCAGCGCATCCGCGGCCGTAGCGGATACCAGTACGCCAGCGGCGAGACGGCCGATACGGTCGACCAGGCCCGCGCCGGCCGCCTGCACATCCTCGAGGTGCAGCGGTTGATCCGCTTCATGCCGAAGGTGGTGATCGCGCTGGTGAACGGATGGGCCGCGGGCGGCGGGCACAGCCTGCACGTGGTCTGCGATCTCACCTTGGCCAGCCGCGAACACGCCCGGTTCAAGCAGACCGACGCCGACGTGGGCAGCTTCGACGGCGGCTACGGCAGCGCGTATCTGGCCAAGATGGTCGGCCAGAAGTTCGCCCGCGAGATCTTCTTCCTCGGCCGTCCCTACACCGCCGAGGAGATGCACCAGATGGGCGCGGTGAACAAGGTCGTCGACCACGCCGAACTGGAGGACGTCGCGCTGGAGTGGACCGCCGACATCAACGGCAAGTCTCCGCAGGCCCAGCGCATGCTGAAGTACGCGTTCAATTTGCTGGACGATGGTCTTGTGGGCCAGCAACTTTTCGCGGGCGAGGCGACGAGGATGGCCTACATGACCGACGAAGCCGTCGAAGGCCGCGACGCGTTCCTGCAGAAACGCAAGCCGGACTGGACCCCCTACCCCTGGTACTTCTGATGGACATCCTCAGCAGCCGCATCATCCTTCGGCCCGCCGACTACGAGGCCACGCTCGCGTTCTATCGAGACGGGCTGGAACTGGCCGTAGCGCGGGAGTATCCGGGCGGAACGGTGTTCTTCGCTGGACAGTCGCTGATCGAGGTGGCATCGCACGGCGGGTCGGGCCAGCCGTCGTCGTTCGACGGCGCGATCTGGCTTCAGGTGCGCGATGTGTCCGACGCGGCGGCGGAGCTGGCGCTCAAGGGCATCCCGATCGATCGGGCCCCGGTCGAGGAGCCGTGGGGTTTGCACGAGATGTGGGTGCGCGATCCCGACGGTGTGCCGATCGTTCTGGTCGAGGTCCCGCCGACCCATCCGATCCGGCGGGATACCCGCTGGCAGGAGTCCTAGCAACGGTTCCGTTCGGTAGTACGGCGGGCCGCACCGAGTTGCCAACGCGTCGAGCGGCGAGGACGATAACGCTCGGATGGCCACCCGACCGCCGACGTCCGGGCCGGCTGTGTCCGTGTCCCATCCGACGAGTGAATCGCAGTATCGATGCCTGTCGTACTTCAGCCCCGATCCCACCGGGTGGCCGCGCCACGGTCGCGCCACTCCGGCATACCGACCCGTTCCGCACGCGGCGGCGCGGGCATGACACGATCCCTATCGTGAGGGAGTGCAGCGAGCGAGCCATGGGGACTGCGGCTCTGGGCAGCACCGAGCCGGGCGAGCGGCGAGGCATGGCATGACCAAGAAACTGCGTACCTTGCCGATGCCGACCGGCTCCGGTCTCGGCGACGTCATGCCGCACCTGCGGGAGGCGCTGGAAGGTAGCGGGGCCGCATGGCTCCCCATTCCCACCAGCGATCGGCGCGAGGCGAGACGCCTGAGCGACGCCTTGTCGCCGGGTGAGCCGATCGACGAGGACATCGCTCTGGTGGTGACCACCTCCGGCACCACAGGTGTGCCGAAGGGCGCGATGCTCAGCTCGGCGGCCCTCCGCGCGAGCGGCACCGCGACCCATGACCGGCTCGGCGGCCCCGGCAACTGGTTGCTGGCCCTTCCGACCCATCACATCGCCGGGATCCAGGTGCTGTTGCGCAGCATCCTGGCGGGAACCGAACCCACCGTGCTGGACGTGTCCGGCGGATTCCTGCCAGAGGCCCTCGCGGGCGCCATCTCGGGTATGCGCGGGGAGCGGCGCTACACCGCCCTGGTCCCGACCCAGTTGATCAAAGCCTTGGAGTCGCCGGTCGCCACCACCGCTCTGGCCGAGCTCGACGGCGTGCTGGTGGGCGGCGCGGCCACTCCCCTGCCGGTCTACGAGCGCGCGCGAGCGGCGGGAATCACCGTGGTGCGTACCTACGGCATGAGCGAGACCTGCGGCGGCTGCGTCTACGACGGCGTGCCGCTGGAGGGCACGAAAGTCCGGATCGAAGACGGCAGGGTGGTGCTGGGCGGCGCGATGATCGCCTCGGGCTACCGCAATCAGCCCGACCATCCCGCCTTCGCCGAGCCGGGCTGGTTCCGCACCGAGGACGCGGGCACCTTCGACAACGGCGTCCTGAGCATCACAGGGCGGCTGGACGAGGCGATCACCACCGGAGGCCTGCTGGTGATCCCGCAGGTGGTCGAGGCCGTGCTGATCAACCACCCGACCATCAGCGAAGTGGTCGTCCTCGGCCTGCCCGACGAACGGCTCGGCCAGCACGTCGCCGTCGCGGTGATCCCCGCCCCCGGCGCCACGCCCAGCCTGTCCGAGCTACGCGAGTACGTCGCCGCCGAACTGGACTCCATCGCCGCCCCCCGCGAACTGGCGATCCTCGACGAGTTCCCGCTGCGCGGCCCCGGAAAGCCCGACCGCGCCAAGCTCCGCGAATACCTGCTGGCCGACTCGAACCGCTAACGGATCACCGGGCAGCGGCCACCACCGGCCCTGCCCGCGGCGACGCCGCCTGCCTCCTGAGCGCCGGTGGTCAACGACCCCCGACGCAAGCCACGAGAGGGCCGCGACGCAAGGCCGATGTGACAGCGCTGTGCAAGAGCAGTGCAAGTCAAGGCGTCCACAGTTGTCCACATGACTTCTTTCGCACCAACTTCAGCGCTCGCCGTCGAGGCGGACGGCCTGGTCAAGGTGTTCGGGGAACAGCGGGCCGTCGACGGCGTGAGCCTGGCGGTGCCGCAGGGCTCGGTGTACGGCGTGCTCGGACCGAACGGCGCAGGCAAGACCACGACCATCCGGATGCTCGCGACCCTGTTGCGACCGGACGGCGGCACCGGACGCATCTTCGGCCACGACGTGGTCGCCGAGCCGACGGCCGTCCGCTCGCTCATCGGCGTCACGGGGCAGTACGCCTCGGTCGACGAGGACCTGAGCGCCACCGAGAACCTGATCGTCTTCTCTCGCCTGCTCGGCCTCGGCCGGGTCGAGGCCAGGCGCAAGGCGGCCGAACTGCTGGAGGAATTCGATCTCACCGAGGCGGCGGACAAGCCGCTGCGGCATTTCTCCGGCGGCATGCGGCGCAGGCTCGACCTGGCGGCCAGTCTCATCGCGACGCCGCCGCTGCTGTTCCTCGACGAACCGACGACCGGCCTCGACCCGCGCACCCGCGCCCAGATGTGGGACACCATCCGCCGCCTCGTCCGCGAGGGCGCGACGGTGCTGCTCACCACGCAATACCTGGACGAGGCCGACCAGCTGGCCGACCGGATCGCGGTGATCGACCACGGCAAGGTGATCGCCGACGGCACGGCCGACGAACTGAAGGCTTCCGTGGGCGGTTCGTCGCTGCATCTGACTCTGGTCGATCGCGGCCAGCTCGACGAAGCCCGTCGCATCATCGGCGATTTCCTCGGCGCGGAAGCGCAGATCACGCCGGAGGCGGGGCGACTCACCGCGCCGCTGACCGACGCGGGCGTCACCGCTGATCTGCTGATCCGCCTGCGGGAGTGGGAAATCGGCGTGGACGAGATCACCGTGACCAAGCCCAGCCTGGACGAGGTCTTCCTCACCATCACCGGCCACCCCGCCGACGACACCACCGACGATCCCGCGAGAAGCGCGGCATGAGCGTCCATCCCGCGGGCGACAGCCCGCGTGACCATGCCGGCGCACGCCCAGAAGGAGCACGACCATGACCACCATCACCGCGACCGAAACGCGCCGAACGGCGCCGACGAACATTCCCGAAGTGAGCAACCGCGTCCCGCTGGTCCAGGCGGCGGCGAACTCGTTCACCATGGCCTACCGCGGCCTGCTGAAGATCAAGCACAAGCCCGAGCAGCTGTTCGACGTGACGATCCAGCCGATCCTGTTCACCGCCTTGTTCGCCTACATCTTCGGCGGCGCCATCGGCGGCAGCGTGCAGGACTACCTGCCGGTCCTGATCCCCGGCATCCTGGTGCAGACCGTGGTGCTCACCTCGGTCGTCACCGGCACCCAGTTGCGCGAGGACATGGACAAGGGCGTCTTCGACCGGTTCAAGTCCCTGCCGATCGCCCGCATCTCGGCGCTGGCCGGCGCCCTGCTGGCGGATATGGTGCGCTACGCCCTCGCCACCGTGCTCACCATCGTCGTCGGCATCGCCATCGGTTATCGCCCTGATGGCGGTGTGCTCGGGGTCGTCGCGGCGGGTCTGGTCATCGTCTTCTGCTCGTTCGCGATCAGCTGGATCTGGGCGCTGGTCGGGGTCACCGGCAAGAGCGCGGCGGGCGTGCAGGGCATCTCGATGATGATCATGTTCCCGCTGACCTTCATGTCCGGCGCCTTCGCGCTGGTGAGCACGATGCCGGGCTGGATGCAGGGCCTCAACCACGTGAACCCGGTGTACTACATGGTGAACGCGTGCCGAGGGTTGATGAACGGCGCCGCCTTCGGCAGCGATCTGGCGTGGTCGTTGCTCGGCTCGCTGGTCGTCATCGCGATCTTCGCGCCGCTCACGGTCCGGGCGTACATGCGCCGGGCGTGAGTTTTCCGGCAGGAGCGGGCCGGGTGACCTTGTCACCCGGCCCGCTTTCGTATCCCCGCGAGAGTCAGTGCGCGTCGGCCAGGCTTGCGAGCATCCGCATGATGCGATCCGCGGACTCGGTGCGGCGCAGGTGGCCGAGGCGGCGGCGGGCTTCGTCGACCCGCTCCGCGCCGAGTTTCGCGATCGCCGCGTCCAGGTGCCGTTGCCACCGCATCGAGGGGTAGTCCTGTCGGCACAAGACGTTCGGAGCCAGGATCAGCATGTCCAGACCCACGGGGGCCGCACGATCGACGGCGATGAGGTAGGAGCCGATCGCACAGGCGACGGCGCCGATCTGCGGCAGGTCCCGGTACTGCGACATCATCGGTACGGCGATCTCGGCCAGCTGCGCGGACAGGCCCGCGCTCCGGTCGGCGGCGCCGTGCAGCACCCGCGCGTCCAGCGCCGCCGCGGCCAGCATCAGGGCGCCGGGCCCCGGATTGAGGAAGTTGTTGTCCGGCCAGCCGAACAGCTCCAGCGCGCGCTCGTAGCGAGCGAACCCGCCTGCGATATCCCCCTCCGCGAGCGCGACTTCCGCCGAACTCTGCATCACGGTGGACAGCAGCCGATTCTGCCCGAAGGACGCGTTGTCCAGGTCCGGCGTGCCGAACACGATGGCGAGGTCCCGCCGGGCCTGCTCGAGTTCGCCCGCGCCGACCAGCGCGCCCACCAGATAGCTGTGGATTTCCACGGTGTCCTCGTAGGCGCCGAGCCGTTGCAGCACTTCGAGCGCGCGGCGGTAGTAGGTCACCGCTTCGGCGTACTGGGCGACCTGCCCGCAGACCTGGCCGAGGTGCCTGGACACCATGGCCACGCTCCAGACGTTGTCGCGCCCGAGGACGTGCAACGCCTTGTCCGCGTCGAGGGTGGAGCCGCGCACGTCACCGAGGTTCTCGCGGATGTTGGCCCGCAACAGCAGCGCCGAGGCCCTGGTCTCGGGATCGGGCGAGCGCACCGCCTCGGCGAGCAGCCTGCTCAGCCCGCGTCCGTCGGCTCTGGTGAGCACGACACGGCCGACGAAGCGGATGGTCTCGCTGACCTCCGAGCAGGAGCGCAGCAATCGGCGCACGCGCTGACGCAGCCGCGCGAGTTCCCTGGTGCCGCCGTCGGTGTAGGCGAGATGCAGGAGGGTCATCTGATAGGTGACGAGCACGAGGTCCGGACGTGGCCCGTCCTGGCCGAAGTCGGCCACCTCCAATTCGATGACCCGCTCGGCCCACGCGATCACTTCCGAATGCGATCCGCGAATCAACCACAGCGTGCCGACGACCGGAAACACCGTGTATGCCGTTGCCGCGTCGCGTCGTTCGATGGCGCAGCGCAGCGCGGCGAGCAAGTTGTCCAGCTCCGCCGCGAGGGCCAGCGCGAGGTGGAACTGATCGCCGGTCATGTACCGGCCCGCCACGTCGTCGGCGTAGTCCTTGGCCCACCGCATCATCCGGGTGTCGACCGTTTCCGGCTCCCCCGCCGTGGCGGTCAGCTGCTCTTCACCGTATTCCCGCACCGTCTCCAGCATCCGGTACCGGGTGCCGAGCGTCTCGTCGTCCAGCACGGTGAGCAGCGATTGGTTGACCAGGCCGTCGACGGCCGCGGCGACGTCGGTCACGTCGGCTCCGCCCGCGACCGCCTCGGCCGCCGACAGCGTGAAACCGGCCGGGAACCGGCACAACCGGCGCAGTGTCGCCTGCTGTTCGGTGTCGAGCAGATTCCAGCTCCAGTCGATCACCGCGTGCAGCGTGCGGTGGCGTTCGGGCGAACTGCGGTCGCCGTGGCGCAGCAGCGCGAACCGATCGGCCAGCCGCTCGTTGATCTCCTCGACGCTCATCACGCGCACCCGGGCCGCGGCCAGCTCGATGGCCAGCGGCAGCCCGTCGAGGGTGTGGCACAGCTGGGCGACCACGTCCGGATCCAGCCGGACGCCGGGCCGCACCGCTCGCGCCCGCGCGGCGAACAGCTCGGTGGCGGGTGAGCCCGCCGGATGGATGGTCAGCGGCGGCAAGGGATACACCGTCTCGGCCGTGATGGTCAGCGGCGAACGGCTCGTGGTGAGCACGGTCAGCCGGGGCGCGGCGCCGATCAGATCGGCGACCACCACGGCGACGGCGTCGATCAGGTGCTCACAGTTGTCCAGGATCAGCAGCATCGCGCGGGCCGACACCGCGTCGTGCAGCCGTCTGCGCAGATCGACGGGCTGCCCGGATCGCAGCGTCGCGGTGTCGAAGGTGACCTCGCTGAGCCCGAGCACCGCGGCGATCGCCGCCTCGATCTCGACCCTGGCGTCGTCGCCGTCGGCCCGCACCGAGGCCAGCTCGACCAGCGCGACCGGACAGGTGGCCGCCGCCTGCCAGCCGATCTCGTTGGCGACCCTGGTCTTGCCCGCACCGCCCGGACCGAGCACGGTCACCACCCGGGCATCGCGGAGCAGTTCGGTCAACGCGGTGATATCGGCGGCCCGGCCGAGCAGCGCGTTGGGCGCGGCGCGCAGGCCGATGGCGGCGAGGTGCGGTGTCTGCGGTACGTCCTGCGCCCGGAGACCGTCGTCGGTCGCCGAGTTGCCCGAGCGCTGCGCGGCGCGCCCCACCCGCTCCCCGCGCAGGATCGCGGTGTGGATCTCCGTCAGCGCCGGTCCCGGGTCGGTGCCGAGTTCCTCGGCCAACCGGGAGCGGAAAGCGGCGAACGATTCCACCGCCTCGTTGGGCCGTCCGGCCGCGGCCAGCAGGCGCATCAGGGTTTGCTGCGCGGGCTCGTCCAGCGGTTCGGCGGCGGCGCGCAGCCGGGCGAGGCCCAGAGCGCCGTCGATGTCGCCGCCGTCCTCGCGTGCGGTGAGTTCGAGTTCGTCGAGTTCGGCCAGACGCCGTCCGGCCGCGGCCCGCAGCTCGTCGGAGAGATCGCCCGGCGGCAGATCGGCGCCAGGATCCCCGCGCCACAGCGCCCGCGCTTCCGCGATCCGGGCCAGGCATCCCGGGAGGTCGCCCGCCGCGTGCAGTTCGCGCGCCCGCGCCACCCGCTCGCCCACCGAGGACAAGTCGACCTGGTCGGCGCCGAGGGTCAACCGGTAGCCGGCCGGACCGATCTCCAGCGCGCCCTCCGGCAGCGCCGACCGCAGCCGGGAGACTTGCGTGTGCAGCGCGTTCATCGGCGAACGCGGCGGCTGTTCGCCCCAGACCTCCTCGATCAGGGCCTGTGCGCCTCGGCTGCGGCCTGGCCGCAGGGCCAGGGCGGTGAGCAGGAGCCGGGAGCGTGCACCCGGCAAGGGCGTCAGCAGGCCGTCCCGGCGCAGCGCGACCTCGCCCAGCAAGGCCACCACGACCGATTCGCCTGCGGGCGTCGTCACTGCTCGACTGTGGCCGTGCGGGCCGCTGTGCTCCGGAAACATCCCGCGGTCATCGTAGGCGAGCGGGCCGGAGAAGCTCGACACGAATTCTTTGCCGCCACTGCGAGCGGTCGGTCGCATAGTGTGACCCCCATGGCTGAGTTCGAGGTGGTCCGATCGGCCGTGATCACGGCCGACCCCGCGCGCGTGCACGGGCTGATCAACGATTTCCGCAAGTGGGTCGAGTGGTCGCCGTGGGAGGACCTCGACCCGCAACTGCAGCGCAGCTATTCCGGCGCGGAATCCGGGGTCGGCGCGCGTTACGCCTGGAGCGGCAACCGCAAGGCCGGAGCGGGCAGCATGGAGATCGTCGGCAGCGCCGACCGGGAGATCGGCGTGCGGCTGGAGTTCTTGAAGCCGATGAAGGCCACCAACATGGTGACCTTCACGCTGGATCCGGTCGAGACCGGCACCGAGGTGACCTGGCGGATGACCGGGCAGCAGACCGGTCTGATGAGTGTCATCGGCAGGTTCATTCCGATGGACAAGTTCGTCGGCCGGGATTTCGAAAAGGGACTCGCACGGATGCAGGAGGCGGTGATGGCCGGAACGGCCTGATCGCGGCGGCCATGCGTGGGCTGACGACGGACTCCGTCCGGCTGCGCCGATTATGCGTACCTCCGCCTTCGCTGCGGCCATGCGCGTAGCTGACGACGGACTCCGTCCGGCTGCGCCGATTATGCTGCGAACATGGCTACTGCAGCGCAATGGATCGAGGGCGCGCGACCACGTACCCTGCCGAACGCGATCGCCCCGGTGCTCGCCGGCACCGGCGCCGCCGCGTCGATCGATGGCGCGGTGTGGTGGAAAGCGATTCTCGCGCTGCTCGTTTCGCTGGCGCTGATCATCGGCGTGAACTACGCCAACGACTACTCCGACGGTGTCCGCGGCACCGATGACGTCCGGGTCGGCCCGCTGCGCCTGGTCGGGCAGAAGCTGGCCTCGCCCACGGCGGTGAAGACGGCCGCGATCGTCAGCTTGGTCGTCGGAGCCGTCTTCGGCTTGGCGCTGGTGTTGACCAGCGCTTGGTGGCTGCTGCTGATCGGCGCGGCCTGCCTGGCGGCCGCCTGGTACTACACCGGCGGGAGCAAGCCCTATGGCTACAGCGGATTCGGCGAGGTCGCGGTCTTCGTCTTCTTCGGTTTGATCGCCGTGCTCGGCACCCAATTCGTGCAGGCGGGCCGGATCGACTGGGTCGGCGCGCTGCTCGCGATCGGGGTAGGCGCGTTCTCCAGCGCCGTGCTGGTCGCGAACAACCTGCGCGACATCCCCACCGACACCGATTCCGGGAAAGTCACGCTCGCGGTGAAACTCGGCGACCCACGCACCCGCACGCTGCACCTGGTGCTGCTCACCGTGCCGTTCCTCGCGACGTTGGCGCTGGCCGCCCGCACGCCGTTGGCGCTGGCCGGGCTGCTCGCGATTCCGCTCGCCGTGCGCGCCAACGCGCCGGTGCGCGGCGGCAAAGGCGGTCTGGAACTGATTCCCGCGCTGCGCGATTCCGGCTTGGCGCTGCTGGCCTGGTCGGCGATCACGGCGCTGGCGGTCGGGCTGGGTTAGCGCGCCCGGCCGCGCGGATCGAGCCGACCACGTGGGCCCGCTCACGCGAAGCGCGACGAAGCGTCGCGCGTTCGCGCCCGCGCGGACTAATCCTCGTCCGGGACCAGGATGCCGAGCACCCAGTTCACGATCGAGACGATGATGCCGCCGAACACCGCGGCCCAGAAACCCTCCACGCGCAGGCCGTAATCGGTGAACGCTTCGGTGATCTCGGCGGTCAGCCACAGCATGAGCGCGTTGATCAGCAGCAGGAACAGGCCGAGCGTCACGATCACCAGCGGTAGCGACAACAGCTTCACGATCGGCTTGACCAGGGCGTTCACCACCGTGAAAACCGCGGCCACGGCGAGAACAACCCCGATCTTGGCGCCGTTGCCGCCCTCGGGGGCGAGAATGTCGATCTTGTCGACCCAGAAGGCCGCCAGCCAGATGGCCACCGCGTTGATGATCAACCGAATCACGAGCTGCATGGCCCAATGCTAGGCGTCGGACGCGGACATGCGCCGCCGAAGAACTCGAACTACAGCGGCGCATGTCCGCCCGCTCAAGCCGCACGGTCGAGCAGGGCGTGCACCTTGGGCCGCAATTCGCCGATCGCGGCGGAACCGCCGAACAGGCGCTCCGTCGTCTGGTTCGGGGCGCGCAGTATGCCGAGCAGCATGTGCCCCGACTCGATGGTTTTGTCCTTGCGGCCCAACGCCTCACGCAGGGCGAGCTCGAGCACCTTCTTCGCGTCCTTCGTGAACGGAATGTGCCCGTAGTACCCGCCGCGGCTCCAAGGGAACGGGCCGCGGCGCGGGTCCGGCGCGGCCCGGTCGAGCGCGTCTTCGCCGAAATGCGCTTCCAGCGACTCACGGACGGCGTCCAGATCGATGCCGATGGAGCGCAAGGCCTCGGCGTCCTCGGGGCCGAGGGGTATCCCGTTGCCCTGTTCGGCCAGCGCGCGGCGCACGCCGTCGCGCGTGAGCCCCGCTTCGGCGAGCAACGTCGTCAACTCCGGCTCGGCCTGCGCGAGCACGCCGAGCAATACGTGCTCCACCTCGATATTCGACGCGTGGAGTTCGCGCGCGTCCTCTTGGGCGACGACGATCGCCGTGCGCGCAGACCTGCTGAACCGCTCGAACATCAGCGGATCCTGCCTTTCCGGTTGTACTTCTGGTGCACTGCCTGCTTGCTGACCTCGAGCGCCTCCGCGATCGCCTGCCACGACCAGCCCTGAGCACGGGCGTTGGCCACCTGGATCGCCTCGAGACGTTCGAGCAGCCTGCGTAGCGCGAGCACCGCGCGCAGCCCGACCTTGGGATCAGGGCTGCCCGCGGCCGCCGCGAGTGTGGTTGCTTCCGTCATGTCGTCAATTTTGATTGACGATCGCGCGCGATGTCAACAAAAATTGACGAACCAGGACGCGACAGAGCCCCGTTCCGCTTTTAGGCGAACGACGAACCCCTACCCGGGGCGTGAACCGATCAGGCGTCCCAGATTCCGGTCGCCACGAACTTCTCCAACACGGCGGTGGGCTCCGCGAGCTCCAGACCCTGGGACGCCACCCACCCGTCGTCGAAATACGTTCCGGCGTAGCGATCCCCGCCGTCACACAGCAGGGTGACCACGCTGCCGCCGCGGCCATCGGACAGCATCTCGGCGATCAACGCGAAAACGCCCCACAGGTTGGTACCGGTCGATCCGCCGACCCGGCGGCCGAGCCGCGCGCTCGCGAACCGCGCCGCCGCGATGGACGCCGCGTCGGGCACCTCGAACATGCGGTCCACGATCTGACCGACGAACGAGGGCTCCACCCGCGGGCGGCCGATGCCTTCGATCCGGGAGGGCATCCCGGTCTGATAGCCCGCGTCCCCCGTCTCGTAGCCGCCGTAGAAGGCGGAGTTCTCCGGATCGACCACGGCCAGCTTGGTCGCGTGCCTGCGGTACCGGATGTAGCGGCCGATGGTGGCACTGGTCCCGCCCGTGCCCGCGCCGACCACGATCCACTCCGGCACCGGATTGGTCTCCAGCGCCATCTGCTGGAAGATCGATTCGGCGATGTTGTTGTTGCCGCGCCAGTCGGTCGCGCGCTCGGCGTGGGTGAACTGGTCCATGTAGTGCCCGCCGCATTCGGCCGCGAGCCGCGCCGCCTCGGTGTACATGTCCGGCGGACGGCGCACGAAATGACAGCGACCGCCCTGCGCCTCGATCAGCGCGATCTTCTGCGGGGAGGTGCTCGCGGGCATCACCGCGACGAAGTCCAAGCCGAGCAGCTTCGCGAAATAGGCCTCGCTGACCGCCGTCGAACCCGACGACGCCTCCACCACGGTCGTCCCCTCGGTGACCCAGCCGTTGCAGATCGCGTACAGGAACAGCGAGCGGGCCAGGCGGTGCTTGAGGCTGCCGGTGATGTGGGTGGACTCGTCCTTCAGGTAGAGCTGGATGTTCCACTCGGCGGGCAGCGGGTAGCGCAGCAAGTGGGTGTCCGCGCTGCGCTGGGTGTCGGCGTCGATCAGCCGCACCGCGTTGTCGACCCACTCGCGCGGCGCGGTGTGATCGCAGGACTTCACGCGGACGTCCCCGACTCCGGCCCAGCGGGCGGCTCCTCGCCGCGCAGCCGCGCCCGTAGCTCGGCCTTGTCCCGGCGCCTGCGCTCGTCGACCAGGGCGATGTCCTCGTTCACCTTGGTTCGCAGCCGCTTGAACAGCACCAGCGACAGCGGCATCGCGATGATGAGCGCGAACAAGGCCGCGACCACGATGGGGATGTCCACCGACACCAGCCGCGCGGCCAGCACGATCAGCGCGGCGAGCACTACCACGAGACCCAACCTGGCGACGGTGTAAAGGGCCAGATTGCGGGCCAGACGACGACCAGCGCCAGCCGTTTGCTGTCCGGAAGCACCTTTTGGTGGATTCGCGTCACGCACATCCCTCAGCCTATGCGAAGCTGTTGCCCGCCCCCGGTGCACGCCCAACAGCCGGGGGTGGGGCGCGCATCCGATTTGTCTATTACCTCCCCTTTACCAACTGTAGGTGGTTCGAGTACCTAGGGGTTTCAGTGCGACGATGGCGCCATCTGATGAGGGAACTGTCGAGAACGGAGAGGTTTGCTATGACTGCGATCACCGTCGGCGGCCAGGACACCCTGCTGACTCCGGGCCAGGTTGCTGCCCTGTTCCACGTCGACCCCAAGACCGTGACGCGCTGGGCTCACGCCGGGCGCCTCGGGTCGCTGCGCACACCGGGCGGACATCGCCGGTTTCGCGAATCGGAAGTACTCCAGCTGCTCAAGTCGCTGACCACCGAGGCGACCGCAGCACGCTGATCGCAGGGCGCGCGGACCTGTCGTGCTCGGGTCCGCGCTCGCCCGCAGACCATTTTCGCGTCTGCGGTGTGCTGGAGTCACGTCCGCGGCTACCCTCGTAACCAGGAGGTGAGCGACGTGACGTACCTGTTGGCACTCATCGCGGTGGTGGCAATAGCGGTGTTGTGCTGGAAGGCGTTCGGCCCCGAGCGGACTGGACCCACTGCCCCGCAGACGCGTTCACCACAGCGCAAGCGCGTCATCGGACCCGACGACGACCCGGAGTTCCTCTGGCGACTATCCCGCCAGCACCGTGACGGCGAGTCCGGTTCCGCCGAGCGCTGAGCTTCGCATCATCCGCGCGATAGCACGCGTCCAGCGGTATTCGGCGTTCGCGCGTTCTTTCTCGCTCTGCCGTGGGTCGAACCTTCAACGCCACGGCGATCGACGACCCGGTCCGGGTGCGGCAGGCGCGCTGCGGTGCGCCTGCCGCACCCGATCCGTGGTGTCGATCAGGGCTCGCCGTTGACGACCGCCATCAGCGCGTCCATGAACGGCTGCCCGCCCTGGATGGCTCCGCCCGCGATCGCGCCGACGACCAAGCCGATCGGGCCGGTGATGATGCTGAAGAAGCCGAGGCCGATCAAGGCCCCGAGCAGTCCGCCGAGCAGCGCGCCGCCGACCACGCCGACCACGTTCTGGTTCAGCTCGGCGATGAGCCGGTTCATCGAGCTGATCGGCTGCATCTCGCCGATCTCCTTGGCGCCTGCCACCGGGGTGAGCGCCAGACGCCGTCCGCTGTCGCTGATTTCGTGCGCGACCGACAGCTTGCTGCCGGAAACCTGGAAGGTCAGCGGCACTTCGGCCACCACGGCTCCGGTGTCGGAGGTCAGCCTGATCTTGGTGCCGTCGTCGGCCACCGCGAAGGCGCCGTGCTCGACGGCGGTGGTGATCGCTCCGGTCTCGCGCGAGACCGTGGTGTGGTAGTCGACCCCCTGCTCTACGCCGGTAGTCGTGATCTCACGCTCCGGCTCCACAGGTTTCGCGTTCGCGGCCCCCGCTGTGATGCCCACTGCGGCAACCGCACCGAGCGCAATGGCGGCAATAGTGCCGAACTTCATTCTGGAATTCCTTCTCACCGAGACACCGGCTCCGGAGGCCGGATGGCGTGTGACTGTACAGCGCCCGTGACTTGTTTCCAGACTTGACGACCGGCACACATGATCCAGCGGTTCGTTATCCGATTGTGATCACTCGGGCCGCCGATGGCGGCACCCAGGTGAATTCCCATGGCGGATCACTGCTCCCGGGAAGGAAAACTCGACGCGGACGTGCCGCGTAGTGTAAGCATGGCGTGGTCTTCGATACGCAAGATTCACAACTTCGGGTCGCTAGGTGGGTTCGAAGGGTTTACAGCTCTGGAGGACGTGACGTGTCGCGCCAACGTGTCCGCGCCGGTATCACCCTGGCCGCCTTCATGGTCGGGACCGGGGTGGCGGCCACCCTCGTGGTCGTCGCCGCGCTGTCGATGTCCGGTCCGGCCGACGAGCCGGCCAAGGCCGCCGCCCAGGCCGCCACCGCCTCGACCGCATCAACGCCGCCGCCGACCACCGAGGAGCCGTTGCCGACCACCACGGAGGCATTGCCGACCACGTCGGCGCTGCGCGGCGCGTCGAACAAGAGCGCCACGAGCATGCAGGTGAACATCGGCGAATGCGTGCAGTTCGGCGGCGCGGGCGCGATCGATAAAACCGCTTGTGGCAGCCCGAATTCGGTCTACAAGGTCATCGAGAAGGCACCGGCTGGCTCCACGTGCCCCACCGACGCCGACCACACCTACAACGAGACCTTGCGCGGCGCGACACAGGCCGCGCTGTGCCTGGACATCGACTGGGTCGTCGGCGGCTGCATGGAATTGATCCCCGGCAGCCCTAAGCGCCTCGACTGCGCCGCCCACGCCCCGGGCGCGGTCCGGGTGATCGACATCAAGCAGAACACCGTGGACGTCAACGCCTGCGGCTCGGCCGACAGCGGAATCGTTTATCAGCAGCGACATTTCGTCGTCTGCGTGGCCCGCCTGTAGGGCTCCGTACGCGCGCGTACCACACGCCGCGAGCGCACGACACGGCCGCCTACACGGGCTTATTAACAGACATGCGAAGTCTTGTGTCCCTTAAGGCGCCGAGGCTCGAAACGTTATTCGTTCTGCCGGTGAATATTTCGGCATGTTGCCGCGAAACTATGCCACGATCCGAAGTCGTTCCCGCTTATTTCGAGCTCCACAATCTGAAACGTCCGCATTCAATTCTTTTGGCGCAGACGTGCCAATAAAAACCCCATAATTCCGCGAAATAGTTGCCCCTCAGGCCGCGTCGTTCAACGACAGCCCCATCAGCACCGCGTCCCACACCTCGCCGCTGCGCCGCCGGTAGTGCGAGCGCAACACGCCCTCGACCTCGAACCCGGCTCGGTCGTTGAGCGCCTGACGAGTATCGGTAGCTCCCGTAGCCTCGGGACATGAGCACAGATCTCGGGGAACGCTTGCGGTCTGTACGCAAGCGGAGCGGTCTGACCCAACGTGAACTCGCCCAGAGTTCAGGAGTATCACTATCTCTGATTCGCAAGATCGAACAGGGCGAGCGCGACGACACTCGCATTCAGACGCTTCGACGGCTGGCCGTGGCGATGGGCTGCCCGCTCTCGGCGCTACTCGGCCCCACCCCTGGCCGACCCGAGACCGAGGGCGGTGAACTCTGGCTTCCTACCCGGCGGGCTCTCGTGTCGATCGCGGACGGACACGCGGCCGAAACTCCCGCCGAGCGGAGCATGATCGAATCACTGGTCGCGGCCGTGAAGCTCTACCACGACAACGAGTACGAGCAGTTGAGTCGGCTACTTCCCCATCTGATCCTCGATGGACGCGCCGCGACGCCGCTCATGCGCTCCCGGATTCTGCAATTGGTCGGGTCGGTGCTGGTCCAGACTCGGCAACTACAGTCCGCGAGGACCGCACTCGAGCAGTCGCTGAGGGACGCGGAGTCGACCGGGAACGTACTCGACGCCGCGTCGGCAGTGATCACTCTGTGCTGGCTGCTACTCGTGGAACGGCAGTTCGAGCAGGTTCGCACCTTGGCGGTGTCGTGGGCGGACCGTATCGAACCGCGCCTGTCGGTTGCCACAACACGTGAACTGTCGACGTGGGGGTGGTTGCTGTTGCGCGGCTCAGCCGCGGCAATACGAGACAACCGGCCGGACGAAGCAGACGACATGATGCGCCTGGCGAACGCGGCAGCCGCAGCGGTCAACCGAGACTCAGGGAGTTATCACCAATACTGGACGACGTTCGGGCCAGCCACGGTCGCCATGAAGCGAGTTGAGAATGCGATCGTGGACGACCGTCCCGACCTCGCGTTGCGGCTGGCCCGAGACGTACCACCGGGGCTGCGCCCGACCTCCGACAACCGCAACAGACATCTGCTCGACGTCGCCGCGGCACACATCGAACTCCGAAGTTATGACACCGCGTTCGACGTGCTGGTTCAGCTTTCCCGTGAGGCCCGACCGTGGCTGATCGAACAGCGGTCCGCTAAGGATTTGCTGGGCCGGATCATCTCCAGACGACGCACCCTGACTCCTGAGATGCGAGATCTCGCGGATCTCCTGCGACTGGAGTACTGAGATGTCCACTCCGAATGGCACTTTCGCTGGATCGTTTGCCGAGAGTGCCATTGTTGGACAGCCTCTCCACCTGTGACGCTTTCCCCGGCCCCGACGCCGGGGTGAGCCGGCCGCCTTCGTCATCTCGGCCGCGCCAGGACAGACGTGAACGCTGGCTGGTGCTATGCCCTCGGCGTCGGGTGCTTTCCAATCGGATTGCAGGGAGGCGCAGGGGATGGATGCGAGCAGTCGGCGGGGGTTGTATTCGGCGGGGACGGCCGAATTGCGGCGGATCGCGGTGTATTTGAAAGACGAGTCGATACCGTTGCGCGGCGCGCTGGCACGCGCGGAAGGCGCACTGGCTATCGGGCTGCGGTGCGTGGCTGTCGCAGGTGCCGACGCGGTCGGTGATCAGGCCACGATCGCGATGCTGGCCCGTCGCCACGGGTACACGCCGGCTGCCACGTACGTGGTTGCGCCGGGCACTGCGCCGCTGGTCGCGGCAGCGAACGTGCTCGAGATGGTGCACGTGGCCCGCGCGGGTGCGGTGATCGTCCCTGGGATGGCGCACCTGGGCGGATCGGTCCCGGCGGAGTTCACGCGGGTGTGCAGCGTGATCATGCCGGGGCACGTGATGCTCGGCCGCGCGCTGTACGCGACGCCGCCGGTGTCCGGGGACGCTGAGGCGCAGGGATGAGCGCGGCGGGCATGGGCGGTTTCGATCTGACCACACCGAACGGGCGGTGCGCGTTCTACCGGCTGGTCTGCCAGCTCCCGGCCGGGGTAGACCCCGTCGCCCTCGGCCGCATCGTGGTGCGGGCGGGTTCGATGGTCTGGGGTGTGTCGGTACCCGAGCCGTTGGGCCGGGCAGTGACGGACCGCTTACGAAGCGGCGGACATGGTCTCGGCCAATGTTGATCAGGCCGCCCGTGCCCCCACTCCGATCCACCGATTCGGCAGTGTCATGCACAGGCGCCGTTCTGCTATGTAGGCGGCCCGCCGACGGTTACGCGACCCCTAATATCGGGCCCTCGCAGACGGCCTGGCAGCGTCCGCCACACCCGTGACGATGAGGCCGAGCCGCCGCAATTCCTCGATCGCTACCTCTGGTCGGTCTCGCACGGCAGCCGCTGTTTGCATGCGCCGCCACTCTTCTCGGCCCTCAGCCACTTCGGCCTCCCATCCGTCCCGCCCCGCCACGCGACAGTCGCGGATGAGAAACTCGATGAAGTCCTCGACACATGGGCGAAAGCGGTCCCCGCCGGTAGGAACATGGATTGACTGAATCGCAGCAGGTGTCGGATGGCCAGTCTGTGACAACAGATAAGTGAAGAGCCCACTCTCAGCGTGCACGTGGACGTGCGAACACGGCACCGTATGAGCGTCGCGAACGTACTCGATCCGCGCGATCGGCTTCTTGCCACGCTTTTCCAAGAGCTGGAATGTGGACTTGTGCACAGCGAGATGACGCCCAGACCGGTCGAACGTCAGCTCGAATCCGAGTTTGACGTACCTATTGCAGGACTGCCCAGCTCAGCATGGATACTCTGCTGATACGCGAATGCATAGCGGCCGCCTTTCGGCGAGGCCTCCACCGTCAGCTGATCCGAGCTAGGGCTGCCTTCCAGGCACATCAGAGCCCTTGTCGAAACATCCAGGGCGAACCGCTTGGCCTGCTCCTCGAGACCGGTGTCCTTGCTCACGCATCCTCGAGAAGGAACTCGATGGACCGCAGCTCATCCCACGCCGCCAATTCCTCTGGCGTCAGGGTGTATTGAGCCGCGAGCTCCCCGATCTCCTCTCGCGTCATCCCGACGCGGCGCAAGACCTCGCGGTGTCGTTGGCGAAGTTCCTCAGACGTGCTGTGTTCGACCGTAACGGTCATCGGCGACTTACCCTCCCTGCTTCGTCGACCATCTCCGTTCATTATGCACGCACCTCGCTCTCTGATCGGGGATCGAGGCAATCTGGTTCTACCAGCGGCGACCGACAGGTTGGATGACGTCGAACCTCCTGGCTTCAGGTGGCATCTCAGGGTCTCAGTCGGCCAGTCACCGAAACGCATGGAGCCGACCCCGATCGTGTCATTCGCACCGAGAGGGTTGCGGTAGCGCGGTGCCTACGGCGATTCGAAACCTACAGCGGATTCGGTACGGCGCGGTGCAGGGGGATCTTGGTCAGTATTCGAGTTCGGTCCACGGGATGGCGATCGGGAACGGACGGCTGAATTCGAGACTGGCCGAGTTCTCGTGGGTCCACTCTGCCGCGACGATGTAGTTGGCGGAGTGGAGTGGCTGTGCACCGTCCGGGAGTCGCGCATGGCCGATGTCGAGGCCGTATGCACGGACGACGGCGATCGCGCTGACCTCACGGGCCAGCGTCACCTCCCAGTACCACGGGATGCCAGCGCTGGCGTAGCGACATTTCTTGGCTTCGATGTCCGTTTGCGTATTCAAAGGGGACACAACTTCCCCGACCAGGAGGACATCGCTTCCCCGCACATCCTGATCCGGCGATTCGAGACAGCGGTAGACGAGGAAGTCCGGCGTCAGGAAGTCGGATTTCCCGGTAGGCCCCAGGAACAAGCTGGTTTCGAAGCTGACCCGCCAGCAGTGCTCCGGCTCGTCAGACATCGACTTTTGCACACAGCGTTCGAGCGAGTCCGTCAGACGACGTGTGGACACCTGGCGTTCGCCGGGTTCGCGCCCTACCCACACCACTCGGCCGTCCCACAGCTCGATCTGCTCCGCGATCTCTTGGGGAGTCGCACCAATTCTTCCCACGCCATCGACTCGGGAAGGTCCAGCCGTTCGGCGGGTGAAAGCAACATGCCGAAATGGTGTGGCAGACACTGACTCAGGACGCACGGAGCTAGGGCACGAGCAGCAGCTGACCCGCCTTGGACCGGACGATGGAGAAGTGCTTGCGGTCCAATGTGGCGAGGGCGGTGACGGGGGAATCGTTCGCCAACGGCGACGACACCAGTCCTCGGGTGAACTGATCAGATTGATGCCGACATCAACCGCCCCTCAGCCGCGAGTTTCGCGAGTTGAGGCCAGTTGCCGCCGCTGGCACACTGCCCGCATCCCGCCGAACATCGGATGTTGCCGAGGGGGTGTCGCACGCAACTCCGGGCTACAGCTGTAGGCCCTAGGTGTGCGAGGGGCGGTTCGTGGCTACCGTACGGACGGTCGGAATCGAGTGAAGCCGGTGAGCGCTCGCCGTACCGTCACCTCGCCGACGGGTCCAGCACGCAGTCCGTCGAGCACCTCGTCGGACATCTCGCCGTAGGTCTCGAACGACTGAATAGTGCAGTGCTCCATCACATCCTGGATGTAGGGATCGGACAACTTCCAGTGTGCGAGCACTGCCTCCGAGTCGTGATAGAGCTGGAAACTGTGTGCAAGCCCGCGGTCTTCGTCGAGAAAGACCTGCACCATCAGCTGCGGGCCATGCTCTGCGACGAACGCCACCGCCCGCTGTACGGCCGCCTTGAACTGTTCGAGATGACCGTCGGTTATCCGCATGGTGTTGTGGAACAAAATGCTCATTCCTCGATAATCAAACCTTGATAAAGGTTGAGGTCAAGCCGAACCGGCACGGCATTTCACCTCATACAGCTGCTACCGAGGTGTTGCTGCGGGATTGGCTTGACGGCCAGATAGCTCCCCACTGAGGGGCCGCCGGTGGGGAGTTCCAACTGGCCGACGGCGTTGCGCTACTACGCCCGCCTACGGCCCGATGCCGACGAGACGACGCGGGCGACGGTTGGCGGCATACTCGAGGCTCGGCTCGCCACTACTGCGTACCGGAGACTCGAACAGGATTGGCAACTAGCCCGCCGAACGAACGCGCTGGTCAATGCCTATTAGTTCAACCCAGCATACGAATGCAACCCGCTGATCACCATGTTGATGATGAACAGGTTGAACAGCATCGCGACGAAGGCGGCGATGTTGATCCAGGCGGCCTTGGTGTCGCGCCAGCCGGAGGTGGCGCGGGCGTGGAGGTAGGCGGCGTAGAGGACCCAGGCGATGAAGGAGCAGGTTTCCTTCGGGTCCCAGCCCCAGAAGCGGCCCCAGGCGGCTTCGGCCCAGATGGCGCCGAGGATGACGCCCGCGCCGAAGAGGGGGAAGCCGATGATGGTGGCCTTGTAGGCGAGCCGGTCCAGGGTGCGGGCGTCGGGGAGGCGGCGGGCGATGGCGCCGAGGACGTTGGCCGACTCCTGGCCGTCCGGCTGACGCAGGCGGTAGAGGAACAGCATGCTCGCCACGCCCGCGAACAGGAACACGCCGCTGCCCACGCTGACGATGGTGACGTGCACCGGCAGCCAGAACGACTTCAACGCGGGCACAACGGGCGCGGCGTCGGCGTAGAGCACCGTGCCGGCGAGGAACAGCAGGATCAGCACGGGGACCAGCAGGAACGCCCACATGGCGCGGTAGCGCTGCTCGCGCAGGAGCCCGATCCCGACCAGCACGGCGGCGGCCGTCGCCATGGTGACGAACTCGTACATGTTGCCCAGCGGGAAGCGGTGGGTCGCGAAGCCGCGCAGCACGATCGAGCCCACGTGCAGCGCGATGGCCACCATGAGCACCGAGAACGCCATGTTGCCCAGCCGCTCTGACAGGGGCCGCCGCGCGGGTTCGGCGACCCGGCCCGGTCCCTGCGGCGTCGATCCGCCGCCCACCGTCACGAGTTCGCGCTCGGCGACCTGACGGCTGCGCGCCGTCGCGTACTGCCAGATCAGCAGCACCAGCACCAGCGCGTACACCACGATCGCCGTCTTGAAGGCGAAGTCGCTGTACCTGGCGATGGTCTCGTCGATCGGCATCGTCACTCTCCCGTGGTCTCGGCGTGCTCATCGAGCAGGCGCGCGCGCAGCCGGTCGAACTCGCCGCCCCAGCCCGCCTGGTCGGTCCTGGCGAGCCCGCCCATCTCTACTACAGTGCGTCGTTGGTCAACGGTACCGGCTGCGTCGTCGGCCGGGTAGACCCGCACCCAGATCCGCCTGCGCTTGATCAGCAGCGAGGCCAGCAGACCCGCCATCATCAGCAGCGCGCTCACCAGCACCCACTGCTGAGCGGGGTCGTGGGAGACCTGCAGATTCACGAACTCCTGGGCACCGTCGAAGGTCACCTTCGTGCCGTTCGGCAGCGTGGTGGACTCGCCGGGGCGCAGATTGACCCTGGCCTCCTTGGTCAGCCTGCCCTGTTTGACCTGCTCGGGGTCGAGGGCGAACAGCGACTGCGGCTTACCGGTGTCCAAGCCGGTGTCGCCGCGATAGATGTCGACCGCCACCGCAGGATCGTTCATCGCGGGGAACGCCGAGCTGAGCAGCGATCCGTGGAACATCGCGGTGGGGGCGAACAGCCCTTCGATCGCGATCTGGTTCTTGCGGCGCTCCTCGTCGCTGGCGTACATCCCGCCGGGCGGGTCGATCCGCAGCACGCCGCTGGACAGGAACGTCGAGGCGTCGTCGGGCCGCCACTGGATGGACTCGGTGCGGGTCTGACCGTTGGGGAAGGTGACCGTGAAGGTCGGCGCGTAGCCGTGTCCTTGCAGGTAGAGCCGGTCACCGGCGACGCGGAGGGGATGGTTGACCTGCACCCGGGTGTCGCGCCAGGTGTTCGTCCGCAGGTCGTCGCCCGCCTGGTAGGAGAGGTTCGCGGTGAACATCTCCGCTTGCCCGTTGGTCAGGTAATCGGCCTGGAAGTCCTTCACCCGCACGCACACCGGCGTCATGCCGGTGCCGTCGTTGACGTTGCCCGCCTTGAACGAATCGAACACCGCGGGCGAGGTGGTGCAGAAGCCGGGGCCGTTGTTCGCCAGCACGATGACGCTGCCCTCGTAGCCGAACAGCTTGCCCGCCGCGATGGCGATCAGCAGCCCGACCAGCGCGAGATGGAAGACGAGGTTGCCGAGTTCGCGGGTGTAGCCCTTCTCCGCCGACAGCGCCAGTTCACCCTCACGCGGACCGGGGCGTACCTCGGTGCGCCAGCCGCGCAGCTGGGCGCGGGCGTGGTCGATCTGCTCCTGCGGGGACCGCTCGACCGCACCCGTGTAGTGGTGCGGCAGCCTGGTCAGGTTGCGCGGCGCCCGCACCGGCGGCGTGCGCAGCGCGCGGTAGTGGTCGATCGTGCGCGGCAGGATGCAACCGACCAGGGAGATGAACAGCAGCACGTAGACGGCCGTGAACCAGAAACTGGAGAACACGTCGAACAGCTCGAAGCGGTCCATCCACGGGCCGAGCCTCGGCCGGTCGGCGATGTACTGCTCGACCTTCTGCTCGTTGAGGTTGCGCTGCGGCAGCAGCGCGCCGGGGATCGCGGCCAAGGCCAGCAGGAACAGCAGCACCAGCGCGGTGCGCATGCTGGTGAGCCCGCGCCAGGTGTTGCGCGCGAACGCCCACGCCCGTCCGATCAGGGATTGGCGCGGCGGACGCTCGGGGCTTTCGATCGTGGGATGGTCGGTCACGGTCATATCGGCAGGGTCACCTCGGAGACGAACGCGTCGCGCACCCAGGCGACGAACTGGTCCCACGCCCCGGTGACCAGCGCGGCGCCGACCGCGACGAGCAACATGCCCCCGATGATCTGGATGGTGCGGGAATTGCGGCGCAGCCAGCCGACCCCCCGCAGCGCGCTCGCCGACCCGAACGCCAGCACCACGAACGGCAGGCCGAGGCCGAGACAGTACGCGACGATCAGCGCGACCCCGCGCACCGCCGTCGTCCCGTCGGTACCCGCGGCTACCGCCATGACGCCCGACAGCGTCGGACCGAGACACGGCGTCCAGCCCAGCGCGAAGACCCCGCCCAGCAGCGGCGCGCCCATGAGGCTGGTGAGCCTGCGCGGCTCCATCCGGGTGTCGCGCTGCAACGCGGGCACCAGGCCGATGAAGACCAAGCCCATCAGGATCGTCACCACACCGCCGATGCGCTGCAGCAGTTCCCGGTTCACGTTGAGGGTCTGGATGACGCCGAACACGGTCGCGGTGGCGAGGACGAAGACCACGGTGAAACCGGCGACGAACAAACCGGCCGCACCCGCGACTCGCATCCGTCCCGAGGGCAGCGGCCGCTCGGCGGTCGCGACGCGGGTGCCGGCGGCCTCCGCCACCGTGGCGGGCGGCGCCTCCGCGCCGACCAGTCCGGCCAGGTAGGACAGGTACCCCGGCACGAGGGGCACCACACACGGCGAGGCGAACGACACCAGACCCGCGAGCAGGCACGCGCCGAGCGCCAGCAGCAGCGGCCCGGAGGCCGCCGTCTGCTGGAACGAATCACCGACTCCGGCGAGCACCATCACAGGTCCTCCCCGGTACGCGGCGCGGTGCGCGCGAGCGTCACACCGAGTCCTCCACAGCGTCCTCGGACGATCGTCCGGCGCCACGGCGCGGCGCCACGGTCCGCTCGGTGGCCGCGGGTTCCTCGCCGTCGAACACCGCGAAATCCAGCAAAGACTCTGCCGCGACGCTGCGCGGCACGGTGGCGATGCCCGCCCACCTGTCGTCGACGGCCCATCCGCCGCCGATGCGTCGGGCGCCCTGTCGTGGCCGGCAGGCACGCAGGTGGCGGGTACGACGGTCGCGATTCACTGTTCTTCCTCCGCGGCGATACTTTCGACTACTGGCTGGAGATCCTCGGCGAGCAGGGACCGCAGGAATACCGCGGCGACCCGGTGTTGCCGGTCGAGGACGAGCGTGGTCGGGATGACACTGGTTGGGAAATTCCCGCCGAGCGCCAGGAGCGTGCGCATCGACGGGTCGTAGATGGACGGGTAGCCGACCTTGTTGTCGACCACGAAATCTTGGGCCTTGTCCTGTTGCGGGTCGCGGACGTTGATGCCGAGGAAGGCGACGCCTTTGTCCTTGGTCGCTTCGTAGACCTTTTCCAGGGCGGGCGCTTCGGCGCGGCACGGACCGCACCACTGGCCCCACAGGTTGAGTACCACGACCTTGCCCGCGTAGTCCTCGACCGAGGCGGTCTTGCCCGCCGTCATCAGGTCGGGACCGGAGAGCTTGCCGATGGTGCCGCGCGCGGCGGGCGGGTCGTAGCGGATGTCGGTCTTGCCGCCGGGCGAGACGAATTCGAAGGTGCCGCCCGAGGCCACCGCGTCCGAACCGGTCGAACACCCCGCGAGCGCGGCGATCAGCGCCACGCACGCGAGCAGAACCGGCAGCACCCGCCCGGCGCGCGCCGAGGGCGGGTGGGAGAACGCGGTGCGGTGCGTCATGCGCCGTGTACCGAGGGGTCGGAGCCGCCCGCTGGCTCGGAGTAGACGATGTCGACCAGGGTGTCGCCGTGGTAGACCAGCGAGGTCAGCGACGCGAGCGAGCACTGCCGCTGACGCGGATCGTGCCAGAGGCGCTGCCCCTGCAGGAACCGCCGCAGCGTCCACACCGGTAGCTGATGGGAGACCAGCACCGCTTCCCGTCCGGCCGCTTCGACCCTGGCCTTGTTCACGGCCGCCAGCATGCGGTGCGCGATCTGCAGATACGGCTCGCCCCAGGACGGGGTGAAGGGGTCGCGCAGCTTCCACCAGTGCCGCGGCTTGCGCAGCGCGCCGTCGCCCACCGAGACGCGCAGGCCCTCGAAGGTGTTGCCCGCCTCGATGAGGTTCTCGTCGGTGCGCACGATGACGTCGTGCTGCGCGGCGATCGGCTCGGCGGTCTCCTGCGCTCGCTGCAGCGGCGAGGCGATGACCAGGGCGATGTCGTGATCGGCCAGGGTGCGCGCGACCGCGGCGGCCTGCGCGCGCCCCGTCACCGAGAGGCTGAAGCCGGGCAGGCGGCCGTAGAGGATGCCGTTCGGGTTGTGCACCTCACCGTGGCGCAGCACGTGCACGATCGTTTCGATCGCGGTGCCGCCGTCGTGCACCCGATCGGCGCGAGTTCGCGCGTCGGCGGGCTCGGCCTCGGTTCCGGCGCTCTCGGTCTGGTCCGAAGCCTGCGTGTCGCCTTTGCGCGCCGCGGCGACCTGCGCGTCCGACGACGCGGCGGCCGCGGCGAAATGAGCGCCCGCGTCGACCAGGCTCGAACCCTCGGAAGCGAGGTCAGCGGCCTGTGTCCCGGCGCTCGCGGCGGCGAACTGCTCACCGGCGTCGATCACGGTCGCGTCGGCGACCGGATCGAGCGCGACGGCGGTCGCGCCGTGCGTCACGGTCGCCTCCGGCTCGGCGGACGGCTTGGCCGGCTCCCGCCGGTCGGCATCGGGCTGGTCGAGGTCGGAGGTCACGCGCGGGATCCTTCGGGGGTGGCGGCCGCCGCCGCGTGCGCGGCGGCGGGCAGGGCGGCAGCGATACGGTCGAACGCGTCCTCGTCGAGCGCCGCGGAGACGAACCATGCTTCGAACGCGCTCGGCGGCGCGTACACGCCACCGTCGAGCAGGGCGTGGAAGAACGCTGGGTAGCGCCAGGTCTCGCTCGCCTTGGCGGCGGCGTAGTCGGTGACCGGGCGTTCGGCGAAGAACACGCTCACCATATTGCCCGCGAACTGGACCTGGTGCCCGACCCCTGCGTCGGTGAGCGCCGAGGTGAACAGCTCGCCGAGACGCTGCGCGTTGCGGTCGAGCGCGGCATACACCGCGTCGTCTGCCGCGCGCAGCGTGGCGAGGCCCGCGGCCACCGCGACCGGGTTACCGGACAGCGTTCCCGCCTGATAGACCGGACCGAGCGGCGCGAGGTGGTTCATGATCTCCGCGCGACCGCCGAACGCGGCCGCGGGCAGGCCGCCGCTCATCACCTTGCCGAAGGTGTAGAGATCGCCCGCGACGCCTTCCCGGCCGAACCAACCGGCGGCGCTGACCCGGAAACCGGTCATCACCTCGTCCATGACGAGCAGCGCCCCGTGCTCGGCGGTGAGCGCGCGCAGGCCCGCGTTGAAGCCGGGCAGCGGCGCGACCGCGCCCATGTTGCCCGCCGCCGCCTCGGTGATCACGCAGGCGATCTGCCCGGGATTCGCGGCGAACGCCGCGGCGACGGCGTCGAGGTCGTTGTAGGGCAGCACGATGGTGTCGGCGGCCTGCGCGCCCGTCACGCCAGGCGAGGTGGGCAGCCCGAGCGTGGCGACGCCGGAGCCCGCGTCGGCGAGCAGCGCGTCGACGTGGCCGTGATAACAACCGGCGAACTTGATGATCTTGGTGCGCCCGGTGTAGCCGCGGGCCAGCCGGACCGCGCTCATCGTGGCCTCGGTGCCGGAGTTCACCAGCCGTACGCGCTCCACCGGCGCGACCCGCCGCACGATCTCCTCCGCGAGTTCGATCTCGGCCTCGGTCGGCGCGCCGAAGGACAGGCCGCCGCCTGCCGCGGCGCGCACCGCCTCGACGACCGCCGGATGCGCGTGGCCGAGGATCATCGGACCCCAGGAGCAGACCAGGTCCACGTACTCGTTGCCGTCGGCGTCCACGAGTGTGCAGCCGTCGGCCGATGTGATGAATCGCGGTGTGCCGCCGACGGACCGGAATGCCCGCACCGGAGAGTTGACGCCACCCGGGATCACCGAACTCGCCCGGTCGAAGAGCTGTGCGGAAACCGGCACAGCTGCACTGGTCACGCGCGGAGAAGAACTCACGAGTTCCAGTCTCTCAGCACCGGAAAATCGGCTTGACGACAGGGTGTAGTGCAGTGATGCAGGCCGCAGCCGCCCGGCAACACGCCGAGGTGGGGTTCGCGCGTAATTCGATCGCTGAGAGGTTGCCGGTGCGTAGTCTCAGCTCACATTCGTCCATCGTTCGGGAGGGTCTGCATGCGGATTGCCATCGTCAGCGTGGGTGTGCTCACCGTCGTCGCCGGGGCCGCCATGGCACTCGGCGCCGGGTCCGCAGCCGCGCAGCCGCTCGATCAACTCGACGAGGCGCGGCTGGCCATCCCGTTGGACCACGCGGCGACCACGGCGCTGGCCGGGGGGCCGATTCCCGCCGTGGTCACCATGTTCGTCCCACCCAACCGGATCGGCGCGGGGCTGAAGAACGATTCCGCCATCTACCGCGACGATCGCGGCGCGGTGCACGCCACGCTGCGCCAAGTGGTGCTGGAGGCGGCGGGCCATCCGGACGGGACGGTCACCGTGTATCTGAACGCCCCCGGCACCCGCGGTGGCCGTGTGCTGGACATCTACCAGCACTGGAACTGAACGCGCGCGGTCAGGCGTACATGCAGGGCACCTGCGCCGACATGGTGTGCAGCATGCACATGAACCCGTTGTAGGGGCCCGCGGAACCGGAATCCGGCACGAAGATCGGCGCGTCGACCGGGTTCGCGTCCTCCAGTGGCAGTCCCTGAGTCGCGCCGGCGGGCGCGGCTGCGAAACCGAGGGCGGCGGCCACGGCAAACGCGGCACAGATCTTCACGGCGAACCGGTTCATCAAACACTTTCCTTCATCGACGCGCGTTCCAACTACGGCCGAAATACTAACGGCCACAGAGCCATTCCAACCAAAGCGCGCGGTCGGCCCGCGTCGGGCGCCGAACGGAGCGCGGTAGCACGGTAACCCGTCGTCGCGCCGTCCGCGAGGGTTCGCAGGCAATGTGTGGCTACGTGATGCCGAGGCAGAACGCGGCGAAGCCGGTCGTCACCAGGCACGCCAACGGCGTCGGTAGGGCGTGCAGCAGCGGCGCGGGTGGGGTGGCCAGGAAAACCGGTGTCACCGGAACAGGCTCTTGCGGAACGGTTTCGGCGGACGCGGTGGCTGGTACGGCAGCGGCCGCGCCGATCACACCGGCCGCCACCGCACCCAAAAGTGTTCGCTGGACAGTTGGTTTCATGTGATCAGCGTTCCCTCGGCGCGCGGCATCAAACGGCCGCAAGCGGGTTGGCGCTGATCAGCGCGCGGTTCCCGCGGCAAGCGGGCGGCGCGCGAGCCGGGCGACGACGTCGATGGCGAGCACGCCGGCCACCGCGACGAGCACCGTGGCCAACAGCCACCACGGCGCGACGTAGCGGACCGCGGTGAAGCCAGGGGCGTCGCCGGAGGGCGGGAAGTCGGTGGTCCGCACGCCCGCACGCGCGCTGAACACCGCCCCGACCAGCGCGAGCACGAACAGATCCACTTCCACGAGCACCGCCACCAGCCAGCGCCTCATCGGTCCACTCCGTTCGGATCACGCTGGACGACCTCGGTCAGCGCCGTGCGCAGCGCTTTGTGATCACGGGCCCAGGCCTGCACCAGGCTGCCGTCGGCCAGCCGCAGACCGATGCCGGTGCGGCGGCGCGGCACGCCGGTCAGCTCGCCGAGCGCCCTGGCCGACTCCCACTCCTCGTCGTCCCAGGAGTCCTCGTCCCGTTCCGGGAGCACCTCCGCGATCGAGTCCAGCGGCAGCGACTCGGTGCCGGAGCGCAGCGTCTCCGTGGTGAGTTCCACGCTGACGTGCCGTTTGCCCGCGACCACTTGCAGCGCGACGAAACCGGCGATCAGCGCGGCGCAGAACAGCAGGGCGAACCAGTGCACCTCGCCACCGGTGACGAGTTCGAGAGAGAGAATGGCCAGGCACAGGATCGGCCCGTAGGCCACGGCGCGCCAGTGGGCGCCCGGCTCGGTGAACAAGATGGCCTCGGCGCTCACGCCGGTGCCCCCACGGCAGCGCGCGCCGGCACGACGAAGAGCGGAATCAGCGACTCAGGCCGGGCAGCAACAGCACGGCGACGGTCAGCACGGCGAACAGAATCAGCAGGCTCAAGACGGCCAGATCCCGACGAATGCTGTGCGGCTGCTGGATCACCACTCGCATCGATGCCTCCGATCCTCCGGAGCCATTTGCCGAGTTCGCGCGCGTAATGAACGACAACGCATGGCAAACGACTACCGGTTCCCACGTCCACTGTGACAACCCTCACCATACATGCCGGACTGTCTCGGACAAATTGGGAACGTGTTGCATCGGAGCCTCAGCGCCTGCCCGGCTGGAAGTAGGCGGTGGCGTCGGGCCGGTGAGACAGGTAGATGGCGCCCGCCGCGAGCACGGCCTGCACGATGGAAGCGCCGCCCGCGACGAGCGAGGCGGTCCCGGTCACGGCGTCGATGGCCAGCAGGGCGCCGACGCCGATCACCACGGACCACGCGCCCAGCACCGTCAGCACGGTGCGCGCCCACGGTTTGCCGCGCCCGAACTGGTGCACGATCACCAGAGCGAGCGCGGACAGACCGAGCCCGATCAGCACGACGACCACGTAGACCAGCGACACCATCAGTTCGGCGCTGGCCATCGTGACCTGCGGATCCTGCACCCTGGCCTGCTCGAAGACCTCTTCGGCGAACGAGCGCCGCTGATCCAGCGCGGCGACGATCGAGGCCGTCAACTGCACCACGCCGAACCCGACGACACCCCACCACAGCTGCCGCGCCGTACCGACGTCCTCCGGCATCGGGGGCCGGGCCGGGCCGGCGACGAACGGTCCCGCCATATTCGTCACGACAGCCAGTTCGCGACCTCGGTCGCCCAGTAGGTGAGCACGAAATCCGCGCCGGCCCGGCGAATGCTCAGCAGCGACTCGAGGATGGCGCCGCGGCGGTCGATCCAGCCGCGTTCGGCGGCGGCGGTGATCATCGCGTACTCGCCGGAGATCTGGTAGGCGGCGACCGGGACAGTCGAGTGATCGGCGACCTCGCGCAGGATGTCCAGATACGCCATGGCCGGCTTGACCATGACGATGTCGGCCCCCTCGGCCAGGTCCAGTTCCAGTTCACGCAGCGCCTCGCGGCGATTGGCCGGGTCCTGCTGGTAGGTGCGCCGGTCGCCTTCCAGCGAGGAAGCGACGGCCTCACGGAACGGACCGTAGAACGCGGAAGCGTACTTGGCGGAGTAGGCCAGGATGCCGGTGTCGACGCGCCCGGCCGCGTCCAGCCCGCGCCGGATCGCGCCGACCTGGCCGTCCATCATGCCGCTGGTGCCGAGCAGGTCGGCGCCCGCTTCGGCCTGGGCGAGCGCCATCTCGACGTAGCGGTCCAGCGTCGCGTCGTTGTCCACCGCGCCGTCGGCCGCGAGCACGCCGCAGTGCCCGTGGTCGGTGAACTCGTCCAGACAGGTGTCGGCCATGACGACGGTCGAGCCGCCCACCTCGTCGGCGAGGGCGCGCAGGCCGCGGTTGAGGATGCCGCGCGGATCGCTGGCCGCGCTGCCGACCGCGTCCTTGTCCTCGGGGCGTGGCACGCCGAAGAGCATGATGCCGCCGACACCCGCCGTGACCGCCTCGACAGCCGTCTTGCGCAGCGAGTCGAGCGAGTGCTGCATCACGCCGGGCATGGAGCCGATCGGATGCGGTTCCGTCAGGCCGTCGGCCACGAACATCGGCAGGACCAATTGCCGTGGTTCCAGTGTTGTTTCGGCCACGAGACGACGCAGAGCGGGGGTGCGGCGCAACCGCCGTGGGCGGTCCATTCCGGTCATGAATCGCACGATACGCCCGGTGCGATCGGCTGTCGCCGGCGCCCGTGGCCTGCTCCCCGGCAGCGATTCAGACCTTCTGGGACAGCTACCGCCCGTTATCCGCGGAACACTCATGTCATCCGTGTGATAACAGTGTGCGAAATCACACATTCTCCCAGGTGCGAAGGCGCATACTCCGACTAGGCGAGACCCGCTGGGGGACAAGCATGACCGATCCGCACATCGACATCTCGCTGGCCAGAGCCGCCGACTTCGAATCGTGGGCGGCGGTGTTGCTGGCGGACTGGTGGCCCGTGCTGACCGACGGTCTGCCTGCGCCCGCGTCCGTGCTGCGGATCTGGCGGGCCACCGACGCCACCGGGCAGAACTTCGGCGTCGAGTTCGTCGCGCGGCAATCGGCCCCGCCCGAGGTCATGCCGGGCGCGCACGTCGCCTTCCGGATGCTCGGCATCCGTCCCGACGAGCCGGAATGGATACGCAGCCGGGGGACGCACTTGGTCGGCGGCACGGAGGACGCCACCGTCGGGTTGCGCTACTCCGACACCGCCCGCAGCGTCTTCCTGCGCCTGCAGAGCAGACCGTGCCAGGTGACGGAGGCGGCGGGCCGACGGCTGTGCGCCGGGGCGGAGACCAGCCTGCGGTTTCCGGACACCGCCTCCGGACCGCTGGACGTGCGCGTGGCCCGCAACAGCGCGCGGCATCTGCTCGCCGAGCACAGCGCACGGCATGCCACCCCGGCCGATCCCCTCCAACTCGGCCCGCCGCACCGGGTCGCCGACATCGGCTGGGCCTTCATCTTCCCGTGGTCGACCACATCCTGGTACCTCGACGGCTCCGTGCCCACGCTCCCGCCGGGCAGCCGCGGGCCGATCGTGGTCGTCAAGGACACCGGGCACACCTGGCTGCTGGACAGCCTGCGCAACTACGACGCGCAGCTGACCGCGTACGCGCACGCGAACGGGTACCACGTCCCGATGGAACAAGCGCGATGATGGACGGCGTGGGGTACCGCGAGACGGGCTGCTGAGATGACCGAGCCGCCGAGCGAGCTCGAACTGCTCGCCATGCAACGGCGCGCCGAAGCGCTGTGGGACGCGGGCGACGCGGCGGGCGCCGAACACTGGCTGCGCCGGGCCGCCGCGGGTGGCAGCGCGCCCGCGATGGGCATGCTCGGCGCGCTGCTGGGAGCCGACGGGCGGATCGGCGAGGGGATCCACTGGCTGGAGACCGCCGCCGCGCGAGGCAACCAGGCGGCGGGCGTGCAGCTGGGTCTGCTGCACACCGAGCGCGGGAATATCGATGAGGCCGAGCGCTGGCTGCGGCCCGCCGCCGAGCGCGGGTTGCCCGAAGCGCTGTGCAACATGGGCGTCATCGCCAACCGGCGCGGACGTGACGAAGAGGCCGAGCAGTGGTACGAGCGAGCCGCTCGCGCCGGAAATCCCACGGCCATGCGCAGTCTCGGCCTGCGCCTGGCGCGCCGCGGCGAATTCGACCGCGCGATAGACCTGCTCACCGAGGCCGCGCGACGGGGAAGAACCGATGCGATGGCGGTGCTGGGCGCCCTGTATCTGGACCGCGGCGAACCCGCCGAGGGCGAGCGGTGGTTGCGCAGGGGCGCCGAAGCGGGCGATCCGGACTCGATGTTCCACCTCGCGTTGTTGCTGCGCGCCGCCAACACTCCTTACCTCGCAGGTGATTTCGCCGACCCTGAAGTACTGCGTACCGCCGCCGCCATCGCAACCGGCCGCACGCCGGCGCAGTTGGAGGCGCGGCAGTGGCTCGAACGCGCGGCCGCGCTCGGTCATCCGCAGTCGCTGCGGCTGCTGCACGATCTGTGACCGCCGCCCGTCCGGCCCTCGAAAACCCTTCTGGCCAGCGGAATTTGTCGGTACCCCCGGGTAGAATCGAAGGTACGTTCGAGGGGGCTCGCCCGCCCCCGATCGCCACGGGAGGGATGCCAATGCGCACACCGCAAACCGTTCTCATCGATCGCCCCTACTCCCCTTTACAGAAGCGCCCGCTGCCACCGGGCCGCCCCCGGGCGTGGTACGTCATGCACAACCGGCGGCTCAAGGCGATGCGCCTGGCGATCGCCCTGCTCGACTCGGGCGTCTACGCGCCGAGTTACGCGACGAACAAGCGGATCCGGCACACCGCCGAGGTGATCGGCATCCGCCCGCCGTCGGACGCCACCTGCGCCATGGTCCGCACCTTGATGCGCAGGCGGTACTGACCTTCGAGTGGCGCAGCCCGCGCTGATCCCTACAGCTGGACCCGGTACAGCCGACCCCGAGTCGGCTGTACCGGGTCCAGCTCATACCCGTCCGGATCTCCGTAGTAGGCGATCTCCCGGACCGCCGCCGGGTCCCGGACATCGAAGGCGCGGATGCCCGAGGACGTCCAACTGCGCGCCAGGGCCGTGGGATCGGCCGCCCGGTTCGCGGCGCAGTAGTGGGTGTCGTAGGCGAACAGCGGACCGCCCGCTGCGGAAGCCATCGCGGTGTCCTGATGCTCTGGCAGGTTGATCTCGAGCTCGATGGTCTCGAAGATCCGCGGCCGGGTCGGCTCGGACAAGCGAGCCCACTTCTCGACGCGGCACCCGGCCACATCCGACATTGCTCCGGCCTCGAATGAGGGCTGCCCCCAACAGAGAAGCCCCACTCGCCCCCGAATACGCCAGCTCAACCACGTCTTTCGAGCGAAGCGAGACTCAGCATCCGCCGTTCGCGACCCGGCTCACGTGTGCGCCATCAGATGGCCGCGGCACCCCGCGCCGAATCGCGCTCGCTCCCGACAGTCGGCGGCCCTGACCGCGCACCGGGTCGCGACCTCGAACCACTCACGCACCCAGCGCACCCCGACCACAGGTTTCGAGCGAAGCGAGACCGAGCATGCGCGTTCGCGGCGACGAAGTCGCGGCAAATCCAACACAGCTACCTGCTGCGGCGGCTCTTCTTGCGCGGCGGCGGCAGAAGTCCTTCGGCGCGCAGCCGGGCCGCGTGCTCGGCCAGCGCTTCGACCAGGGGACCGACCTGGGCCACATCGGGCTGCACGTCCACGCGCAGGCCGAATTCGATGGCGGTCTCGGCGGTCTTGGGGCCGATGCAGGCCACGATGGTGCGTGCGTGCGGCTTGCCCGCGATGCCGACCAGGTTGCGCACCGTGGAGGACGAGGTGAACAGGACCGCGTCGAAACCGCCGGTCTTGATCATCTCGCGGGTCTCCGCGGGCGGCGGCGACGCGCGCACCGTGCGGTAGGCGGTGACGTCATCGATCTCCCAGCCGCGGTCGCGCAGACCCTCGGCCAGCGTCTCGGTGGCGATGTCGGCGCGCGGCAGCAGCACCCGGTTCACCGGGTCGAACACGTCGTCGTAGGGCGGGAAGTCGGCCAGCAGGCCCTCGGAGGACTGCTCGCCGCTGGGCACCAGCTCGGGGTTGATGCCGAACGAGCGCACCTTGTCCGCGGTCGCCTCCCCCACGCAGGCGATCTTCACACCGGAGAACGCCCGCGCGTCCAGACCGAACTCGGCGAACTTCTCCCACACCGCGCGCACCGCGTTGGTGGAGGTGAACACCACCCACTGGTAGCGCCCGTCGACCAAACCCTTGACCGCGCGCTCCATCTGGGCGGGGCTGCGCGGCGGCTCGACCGCGATGGTCGGCACTTCCATCGGGATGGCGCCGTGCGTGACGAGCCGTTCGCTCATCTCCGCTGCCTGGTCCTTGGTGCGCGGCACCAGCACGGTCCAGCCGTACAGCGCGCGCGACTCCCACCAGGACATCTTCGAGCGTTGCGCGACCACCTTGCCGATGGTCACCACCAGCGGGCCGACCAGTTCGGAGGCCGCGCTGTTCAGGGTGGCCAAGGTGGCCTCGATGGTGCGCTGTTGGCGGGTGGTGCCCCGCACCGTCACCGCGACCGGGGTCTGCGGAGCCATGCCGTGCTCGACGAGGGCGCTCGCGGTCTCCGCGAGATGACCGGAGGTCGCGTGCAGCACCAGCGGACCGGGCGCGGCCGCGAGCGCGGCCCAGTCCACCTCGCCGCGCACGTCCGCCTCGGTGTGCCCGGAACCCAGCGCGATGCCCGCGTAGCTGGGCACCGCGGAGCCGTTGGGCAGGCCGGGCAGTACCTCGAAGACCATGTGCGACCGGGTGACGGCGTTGACCTCGGCGATCACCGAGTCGGTGGTCAGCGGGTCGCCCGCGACCACGCGGACCACGTCGTGCCCGGCGCGCGCTTCGGCGATGAGCGTCTTGGCCACCTCGGCGGGTTCGCCCAGCGCGGGCCGCACGTCGACCGGACGTTCCCCGTCGGGACCCGCCTCGACCGAGGTGCCGATCAGAGCGAGCACGCCCTTGTCGACGTCGGGGTCGGTGAACGCCAGCGTCGCCCGCCCGATCACCTCACGGGCCCGTACGGTGAGCAGCGCCGGGTCACCCGGACCCGATCCGACGAAAAGGATGCGACCGGGGTGCTTCTTCGTGGCTCGGCTCATGCCTGCACCTCGCTTGCGCTCGGCTCCGGCATACCCGAGGGCACGGTGCCTATGCTTCCGCTCATCGGCTGTTCTCCATTGGGCTGGGGTTGGGCAAGTCTGTGGCGGGCGAACTCACCGCCCGGATGGGGGAACCGTCGTCCGGTTCGGTGGCGAGCAACTCGCGCGCACCCATGTCGAGCAACTCGCGGGCAAGCGCGCGGCCGAGTTCGGCGGCGTCGCCGGGGGCGCCGACCACCGAGGCTCGCAGCACGTCGGATCCGTCGACGGCCGCCGCGCACGCGCGCAGCGACAGCTCGTCCACGATCCGCCCGTCGTCGTCGAGCGATTCCACCACCTCGGCGACCGCGCCGACCGGTGCGGTGCAGCCCGCCTCCAGTTCGGCCAGCAGCGCCCGCTCGGCGATGACCGACGCGCGGGTGGCCGCGTCGTCCAGGCCGGAGAGGATCTCCACCAGCGCGGTGTGGTCGCTGCGGCATTCCACCGCGAGCGCGCCCTGCGCGGGCGCGGAGAGCATCTGCACCGGCTCCAGCGACTCGGTGACCGCGTCCAGCCGGTCGATACGGGCCAGTCCGGCTCTGGCCACCACCACGGCGTCCAGTTCGCCCTCGCTCACCTTGCGCAGCCTGGTGTCCAGGTTGCCGCGCAGCGGGACGATGTCCAGGCCGAGCCCGAGCGCCCGCAACTGGGCGGCGCGGCGCGGCGCGGAGGTGCCGACCTTGGCGCCGGCGGGCAGCTCACCGAGAACCAGCCCGTCGCGCGCGACCAGCGCGTCGCGCGGGTCCTCCCTCGGCGGGATGGCGGCGATGGTGAAGCGCGGGTCCTGCGCGGTCGGCAGGTCCTTGTAGGAGTGCACGGCGATGTCGATCGTGCCCGCGGCCAGCTCGTCGCGTAGCGCGGAGGTGAACACGCCGACGCCGATCTTCTGCACCGGATCCGAGGACAGGTCACCGGCGGTCTTGATCACGACCAGCTCGGCGGGCTGCCCGGCCGCGATCAGCGCGTCGCGCACGGTGCCCGCCTGGGTCAGCGCGAGCAGGCTCCCTCGGGTGCCGATCCGCCACGGTGCGCGAGTGCCGCCCGCGGTGGCGTTGCCTTCTTGGTGGACCATGGTCATGCCGTCTGCCCCTGTCCCTCGCCGCGATGGCCCGCGGTGAAGTCGTCGGCCAGCGCGATCTCCCCGTCGGCCAATGTGATCTCGGCGCGATCGCCCGCGAGCGCGGTGATCTCCATCGGCGCTGCGACCGCCTGGGCCGCGCCCGGCTTCAGTTCGAACAATTCGCGCAGCGCCTCGGCGTAGCTGTCGCCGCCCGGTGTGGACGCCAGCTGCTTGACCCGCACCGTCGGCGCGTGCAGCAACTTGTCGACCACCCGGCGCACCGTGCGCGCGACCTCGTCGCGTTCCGGGTCGGCGAGACCGGGCAGCCGCGAATCCAGCCGCAGCAGTTCCGCCTCGACCACCTCCGCGGCGCGCTGGCGCAGCGCCGCCACGGTCGGGGTCACCTCGGCCATCCGCTGTCCGGCCAGGTACTTCGCGAGTTCGTCGGCGACGATCGACCGGGCGGCGGCGGTGTCGTCGGCGGCGGCTCCCGCCGCCGGATCGCGTTGCAGCGTCTCGATGTCGATGAGCGTGACGCCGGGCAGCCCGGCCACGGCGTGCTCCACATCGCGCGGAAGGCCGAGATCGCAGAACACCAACGGCCGCTCCACCGTGGCGGATTCCTCGCCGCGCTCACGGTCGGTGAGCGCGCGGTGGGTGTCGGCGAGCGTCACGACCGCGCCGACCGCGCCGGTGCAGGTGATCACCACATCGGTCGCCGACATCGCCTCGGTGAGCCGCGACAGCTCCATGGCCTCGGCATCGACGCCGTGCGACCGCGCGGTCTCGGCGAGTCTGCGCGCCCGCGCGATGGTGCGGTTCACCACGATGATCCGGCCGATGCCTGCGCGGGACAGATGCGCGACCGCGAGACCGCCCATCGCGCCTGCTCCGACCACCGCGGCGGTCCGGCCTGCCAGCGGGCCGAGCACTTGCTGCGCGCGATCGAGCGCGACCGACACCACCGACGCGCCCGCGCGGTCGATGCCGGTTTCGGCGTGCACCCGCTTGCCGACCCGCAGCGCGTGCTGCGCCAGCTCGTGCAGGGTCCGTCCCACCGCGCGCTGCGCGTCGGCGGAGGCGTAGGCGCCGCGGATCTGGCTGAGCACCTGCTGCTCGCCGATCACCATCGAGTCCAGCCCGCTGGCCACCGCGAACAGGTGCTCGGCGGCGGCCTCGGAGTAGCGGACGTAGGCGTGCTTGGTCAGATCAGGCATCGGCAGGCCGGAGTGCTTGGTCAGCAGGTCGCCGATCTCGGCGAGACCGCCGTGGAAGGCGTCGACCACCGCGTAGACCTCGACCCGGTTGCAGGTGGAGACGATCATCGCCTCGGACACGTGACTGGAGGAGATCAGGCGGTCGATCAGCTTGGGTCGGTCGGCGTCGGTGACGGCCACCTTCTCCAGCACGGGGACCGGCGCGCTGCGGTGTGAGATGCCGACGAGAAGAACGCTCATGGTGTGACCACCGATCCCTTGCTGCTTGGCTCCGTTGCCGTATGCGAGGTTGTCGTATGCGGGGTTGTCGCGTGCTGGAGTGCCGGGTGCGCAGGCGCCGTGTGCGATGTCGGCAGGCGGTGCGCGATGCGGCCCGATCCGGCGTGCGCGACCTCCGGCAGCGGAGCCTGCTCCGCGTTGCGCATCCGCTCGAACGACAGCATCTGCATCTCGACGGCCAGGTCGACGCGACGGACCTCGACCGTCGCCGGTGCGACCAGCTCGCAGGGCGCGAAGCTCAGGATCGACTGCAATCCGGACGCGACGAGCCGATCGCACACGTCCTGGGCCGCGTCGTCGGGAACGGTGATCACCGCGATGGTCGGTTCCAGCTCGGCGACCGCCGCGGGCAGTTCCGCGACGTCGCGCACCACCAAGCCCGCGACCGGCATGCCGATCACCTCCGGGTCGCTGTCGAGAATGCCGACGACGGTGAATCCGCGCCGCCGGAACCCGCCGTAACCGACCAGGGCCCGGCCCAGGTTCCCCGCGCCGACCAGCACGACGCGATGACCCTGCGACAGGCCGAGCACGTCTTCGATCCGGGCGCGGAGCTTGGCCACGTCGTAGCCGACGCCGCGCACCCCGTTGGGGCCGAGGAAGGACAGATCCTTGCGCAATTTGGCCGAATTGACACCCGCCGCGACAGCCAGTTCCTCACTCGATACGATGGCAACACCGTCGTCGGCCAACATGGCGAGGACCCGAAGATAGGTAGCCAGCCGCGCGACGGTGGCCTGCGGGATGTCCTTCTGCAGAGCCCTGCCGGAGACGCCGCCTGGCGCCTCATGCTGCTCTGTCACGTCGTCGGCTCCTCGTCCCGGGCCTCGGGCTCCGGTTCGTCGCTCGACCCCCTCTGACCGGGGACGGTCCGGTGCCATGGGGTCGAAGTTTCGGATTTCGGGGCGGCTCCGCAGCCTCGGCATGCGGGTCGCGTTGCCACCACCGTAACTGCTTGTGAAGCCCTGCACAAAGTCGGTGAAATTGGCCTCATTTTCCGCCGCGACCAGCACAGCGGCCGAATCGGACGGAAAACGGCGCGCTCAGCGCTTCAGGTCGGCCCGCAATCGGGTCTCGTCGACATCGAAATAGCTGTGCTCGCGGCCGTCGAGCAGCACGACGGGAAGCCGGTCGCCGTACTCGGCGCGCAGGCCAGGGTCGGTAGCGGCGGCTTCGTCGACGTCGAGGGTGCCCGGTTCGATACCGAATTCGGCGCAGATCACGCGCAGCTGTTCCAGTGCCGTCGCACACAGTCCGCAGCCCGCGCGAGTCAGCAATGTCACCGAATGTGTGTGATTGGTCATGACCGGAATTTAATCCGCGGCGCGACGCCGCGAAGGCTCGGTACGCGCCACGCGATTGTGTCGCGCGCCGCCTTCCGCCGTGACTGTCGGCCGATCCGGCTACTGTTGACATGGTTCGCGCGACGGGCGGAGGTACTGGTGCCGGAACGATCGAGGGTGGCGAGGGCCGGATTCATCGCGGGACGATTCGGTGAGTTTCCGGCGCGATGGAATCTGAGCCAGATGGGCCAGGGTCTGCAGGACCAGCTCGCCCGCATCTCGCGCAGCCCCTTCGGCCCCACCGAAGAGGAATTGCGGGCCAATCTGGCCGGTGAGGCCAGCGCCGACGCGGCGCTCACCCTGCACGACGCCGAATTGGCCGCCGGCGAGGCCGAGGCCGCGGGCCCTGAGGCGCCGCGCGATCTCACCGCGGCGGCGTTCTTCGACGTCGACAACACCATGGTGCAAGGTGCCTCGATCGTGCACTTCGCCCGCGGTCTCGCCGCGCGCAAGTACTTCAAGACCTCCGATCTGGTGGACGTCGCCTGGAAGCAGGTGAAATTCCGGGTCACCGGCAAGGAGAACAGCACCGACATGGCCAGCGGCAAGGAGAAGGCACTGGCGTTCATCGCCGGGCGTTCGACCGCCGAACTGGCCGCGCTGGGCGAGGAGATCTACGACGAGATCATCGCCGACAAGATCTGGCCGGGCACCCGCGCGCTCGCGCAGATGCACTTGGACGCGGGCCAGCAGGTGTGGCTGGTGACCGCCACCCCCGTGGAACTGGCGCAAGTGATCGCGAAGCGGCTCGGGCTCACCGGAGCGCTGGGCACCGTGGCCGAGAGCGTGGACGGGAAGTTCACCGGGCGGCTGGTCGGCGACATCCTGCACGGGCTCGGCAAAGCGCACGCGGTGCGCACCCTCGCGATCCGCGAGGGCCTGAACCTCAAGCGCTGCACCGCGTACTCCGACAGCCACAACGACGTGCCGATGCTCTCGCTGGTCGGCACCGCCGTGGCGATCAACCCGGACTCGGATCTGCGCGAAGTCGCCAAGAACCGGGGCTGGGAGATCCGCGACTTCCGCACCGGCCGCAAGGCCGCCAAGATCGGCGTGCCCACCGCGCTCGCCTTGGGCGCGGCGGGCGGCGCCGTCGCAGCAGCGGTCACTCGCCGCCGCGACGTTCACTGAAAGGCGAACGCGCCCAGCTCATCACAGCCACGTCTTTCGAGCCATGAGGGGCCGCGCACACGCCGCGCAGAGGCGCGGCCAATCTAACCGGTGAATACGTTGCGGCGCTTGGTGAGCAGCTTGTAGAGCGTCTGCTGGATGGTCTCGCGCACCTGGTCGGTGACCTCGAACATGGTCATCGGATCGTCGGCGGCCTCCGGCTCGTACAGCGCGGTCGGGATGGGGGCGCCGAACTCGATGTACCACTTCGACGGCAGCGGCACCGCGCCGAGCGGACCCAGGTGCGGGAACAACGGCGTGACCGGGAAGTACGGGAGGCCGAGCAGCCGGGCCAGCGGCTTGATGTCGGCCAGCTTCGGGTAGATCTCCTCGGAGCCGACGATGGAGCACGGGATGATCGGCACGCCGGTGCGCACCGCCGCGGCGACGAAGCCGCCGCGGCCGAAGCGCTGCAACTTGTAGCGATCGGTGTACTGCTTGCCGACGCCCTTGAATCCTTCGGGGAACACCCCGGTCAGCTCGCCGGAGCGCAGCAGCCGTTCGGCGTCCTCCCGGCAGGCCAGCGTATGGCCGGCCCGGCGAGCCAGCACCCCGAGCACGGGGGTCTCGAAGATCAGATCGGCCGCGAGCAACCGCAACGCACGCTGCTTGGGGTGGCGATCGTGCACGGCCAACTGCAACATCAGGCCGTCGAGCGGCACCGTGCCCGCGTGATTGGCAACGATCAGCGCGCCGCCCGCTTCCGGGAGGTTGTCCATCCCGCTGACCTCGACCCGGAACCACAGGTCCGACAGCGGGCGCAGGGCGGGCAGGATGACCGACTCGAGCAGGTGCTCGTCGAAACCGAACTCGTCGATCTGGTAGTCGCCGGTGAGCCTGCGGCGCGCGAAGTCCGCGGTCTTGGCGATCTGCTTGCCGAGGGCGCCGCGCAGCACGCCCGACAGCGACTGGGGCGCGGCGGGCGCCACCGCCGCGCGCCGCTCCGCCAGCGACGTCACCGGACTCGGCGCGGCTTGCCGCCGTGGCACGGGCCGCTGGCGCGCCTCGATCTGGAGATCGTGGAGTTGGATGACTTTCGCTACGTCATTCATTGGTGTGCTCCCGTACCGGCCCCGAGCAGGCCGAGCAGTTTGTGTTCTGCGGCGTCGATCCACGCTGGATCGACCACGGGCCGCAACGCTGCGCCCCCGATGAAGTCGTCGAACGCCTGCACCGTTGTCCAGCGTGGCACGAAACCGAATTCGGTGCGCATGCGTGTGGTGTCCAGGCCACAACCGAAGTGGAAATAGTCGAGCTGTTCGGCGGAGAACTCCCGCATCACCGGGCCCATGAGCAGGCGCCCAGCGGTGCGGAACACCGTGAAGGGAACGGGCACCTCGATCCGGCCCGCCCGCCGGACCGCCTGCGACAGCGACAGCGCGCCGTCGCCCGCGATGTTGTACGTGCCTGCCGCCGCGCCGCGCGCCGCGTGCGTCAAGGCGGCTACCGCGTCCTCCTCGTGCAGCAGCTGCATTCTGGCGTCCCGGCCGAATACGGTGGGGGTCACCGGCGAACGCAGATATTGCACGCCGCGAGCGGCCAGCCGGGGGCCGACGATGGGGGCGAACCGCAGAATTGACGTGGCGATATCGGGACGCCGCCGGGCCAGCCCGCGAACATAACCCTCTATATCGATCAGGTCCCGCGCGAACCCGCCGCGCGGCGGTGTGCGCGCGCTCATTTCCTCGGTGAATTTCGCGGGATCCTTGGCGCTGCACCCGTAAACCGCCGAGGACGAGCGCAGCACCACCCGGCGCACCGATGCCACCTTCTGGCAGACCGCGAACAGCTGCATGGCGCCGAGGACGTTGTGATCCTTCATCACCGCGCGACCGCCGCCCGCAGGCGGGCGCGTCAGAAGCGCGGTGTGCACCACGGTGTCCACCTCGCCACCATCGATCACCTTACGGATCAAGGGGTTTCGAATGTCCGCGCGCACGAATTCGGCGCGGCCCATGCGCCGCTGCAACTCCCGGCTCGGCGTCATCGTGTCGACGGCGAGAATCCGCTCGATCCCGGGCTGCTGAGCGAGGCGGGCGACGACCGTGCCGCCGAAGAAGCGGCTGGCCCCGGTGACCAGCACGACCTTCGGCGCGTGCGCTTCCCGACCCTCAGAACTCACCGGCACCCGCTTTCCCTTGCCAGCCGCCTTTGTGATTATTCCCAGTGCCAAGGGTAGCGGGTACCTACCCTTCCGCCGAGAGTATTAACCAGGATCTAACGATGACTTCAGTCACGTGATACAAACGGTGATTTCAAAATTGCAAGTTTCAAATAAAAGAGCCCGTCACCTATTGGTGACGGGCCCGCGCGGCTACCACGCAGCGATGCTCACTTGCCGAGTTTGCGCCGCTGGACACGCGTGCGGCGAAGCAGCTTGCGGTGCTTCTTCTTCGACATGCGCTTGCGGCGCTTCTTGATCACAGAACCCATAGGGTTGTCCTCGCGTTCTCTCTACTCGGCGCGCACGCTGCCCGTGCGCGATTGCCGGACGCCCGTCTGCCCTGGCCCCGGCCGACGGGCCGGGGTCACGCGGCAAGCCTCACGCCCCGTGTTCGCGCCGCCGGATACCACGGGGCAACCAACAGCGATGCCACCGGCGGGCGAACACGAACCGAGGAGCTATCGTACCGTCACGCCCCAGCGGTCTCGAAACCGCCTCATCCGGCGTCGAAGTAGGACGTTTCCAGATAGTCGTGCACGGCCTTGGCGTGCACCCGGAACGACCGGCCGACGCGCACGGCGGGCAACTCGCCCGAGTGCACCAGCCGGTAGACCGTCATCTTGGACACCCGCATCAGACTCGCCACCTCGGCGACGGTGAGAAACTGGGTGCCGCCGCCGAGCACGGGTTGCCCCTGTGTCGCGGCCTCACGCTGTGTGCGGGAATTCCCCCGACCGCCCGCTGGACCGGAGCCGCCGGACGCTCCGGAATTCGCAGACATCTTGTTCGCAGACATCATTGCACCATTGACCTCCGGCACGTCCGCGCCGCCGGCTTCCCCACCGGCGGAACAGACACGCACGTGCTACTTGAGAGCTTAGCGGGACCAGTGGTGTTACTGCGACGGGAGTGAGAAATCGGGTTTTCCGATTTCGAACCGACCGGTCATTCCGCTGACGCGCCCTGTTCGGCCGACCTTTGCCTCGATGCGAAGAGAGCTTCCCAGAACGCCGAGCGTAGTCCTCCGCGCTCCAGTTCGCGGATCGCGGCCGCGGTGGTGCCCGCGGGTGAGGTCACCGCGGCGCGCAATTCCGCGGCGGTCTGGGTCGAGCTGTCCAGCAGGGCGGCCGAGCCGACCATGGTCTGCACGACCAGCTGGGTGGCCACATCCCTGGTGAGCCCGAGCCCGACGCCCGCGTCCACCATGGCCTCGACGACCAGGAAGAAGTAGGCGGGCCCCGATCCGGACACCGCGGTGACGGCGTCCATCTGACTCTCGGACACGGTGACCACCTTGCCCACCGCGCCGAGCACCTCGGTCACCAGTTCCAGATGCTGCTCGCGCGCGTAGCGCCCCGGCGCGATGACGCTCATCCCCTGCCCCACCAGCATCGGCGTATTCGGCATCACCCGCACCACGGGGAACCCGGCGGGCATCTTGCCCTCCAACCGCGCCGTCGGCACACCGGCCGCCAGCGACACCAGCACCTGATCGCGGTCGCTGCCGATCTCGGCCTTGCCCAGCGGCGCGAGCACGGCGTCGACGTCGCCCGGCTTCACCGCGATCACCAGCAGGTCCGCGCCGACGGCGGCATCGGCCAGGTCGTCGGTGACCCGGATGCCGAAGCGCTCGGCGAGCTGATGGGCCCGTTCCCGATGGGTCTCCACGACGACCAAGTCCTTGGTCAGCCGCCCGGACTCCAGCAACCCGGCGACCAACGCCTCCCCGATGCGCCCGCCACCGATCACCGCAATTCTCGTCATGGGCCTCAAGGCTAGACGGCGCGCGCGCGGGCTCAGCGCTGGGGAACGAGCGCCAGCTGACGACTCTGCGCGACGACCGCGCCGGTGGAGTCGAGCACCAGCTGATCCTCGTCGAACATGCGCTCGCCCACCTCGTGCGTGGTCGCGATGATCCGCAGCCAGCCCGGTGCGGGCCTGCGGCGCAGGTAGGTGGTCATCTGCACGGTGGGCGCCCAGCCGAAGTGGCCGAGGTTCATCGGCACCGGCGGACTCATGTCGGCGCTCATCATGGCGAAGTACATCGCCACATCGGGGTCCTGCTCGTCCCCCGGCCGCGGGCGGATCCACATCCGCAGGCGCGGCTCGCCTTTCGCGCCCGCCAGGAAGCGGGCCCACTCGCGGTCGAGATGGATGTCGGCGCCCCGGCCGACGTGCACGATGTCGCCCATCTGCGAGCCGGGTTCGTAGCCGATGGCATCGGCGGGCGGCTGCGTGGGCATATCGGAGTGTTCCGGCGCGTAGATCGGGTTCGCGTCGTCGAGGCGGCTGAACGTCAGCGCCGTGCGCACCAGGACGCGACCGTCCTGGACGAGGTCGGTGTCGGCGAGGCAGATCTGCCTGCCGATCTTCCGCACACGCACCTCGTATTCGACCTCGCCCGGGTTGGGCGCGCCGAGGAAATCGGAACTCGCGGCGACCGGCGCCATCCCGACCAGAGCCGGATCGGTCGCGCGCAGCCAATTCGTCGCCGCGGCCGCGCTGCCCGCGACCATGGTTCCGCCGTGCACCTTCGGGCCGATGGTCCAGATGTCGTCGATGAAACCCAGGTAGCGGCCGGTGTCCGGGGTCGTCGGCGGCACCGGTTCCAGCGCGCACACCTGGCTGAACGGTGCGTCGGTGGTGGCCGCCGGGCCGAAATCGGCCGTCAGCTCCGTCGTCATCCTCACTCCTGTCCTGCGTCGACCTCACCCGATCGCGTCCTGCGCTGCCGCGCTGTCGGCACCGGGTTCGTACAACGTACAACGCACCCGGTGACCGACCACATGGCCGCATACCGGAGGAGCGACGAGCGTCACATCGGCGGCTCGGGCGAGCTGTGGCGCGCGCCCGCGGGAGTGGGCGCGGCGGCCTCGGTCAGATGCCTGCGGGCGAAGGCCAGCGTGCGATGCAACATCTCGGCCCGGTCCTTGGTGGTGCGCGCGTTCTGCGTATTGATCTCCGCGACGACCTGGCCGGTGAAACCGGTGCGGACCAGGCTCGCGCACAACTCCTCGCACGGCTGGGTGCCCTCGCCGGGAACGAGATGTTCGTCGTGCGCGGCGCCCCTGCCGTCGGCGAGGTGCAAATGGGCCAGACCCGAGCCCATCCGGGCGGCCAGCGCCAGTGGGTCGGCTCCGGCGGTGGCGGTGTGCGACAGGTCCAGGGTGTAGTGGGCGAACCCGGTGTCGGTCGGGTCGTACGACGGGCTGAAGGCGGTGAGCGCGGGACCGGGGCCGCCACGGCGCTCCAGCCTGCGCACCGCGCCTTCACGTCGGCCGAACAGCGTGTCCGCCCGCATCGGGAACATGTTCTCCACCGCAACGATCACCGGGCTGCCTTCCTCCAGCTCGGCCACCTGCTCGGCGAACCCGGCCGCGTAGCGGCGCTGCCAGCGGAACGGCGGATGCACCACCACCGTGCTCGCGCCGAGCGCTTCGGCCGTACGCACGCTGCGCGCGAGTTTGGCCACCGGATCCGAGCCCCACACCCGCTGCGAGATCAACAGGCACGGCGCGTGCAACGCGAGCACCGGAACGCCGTACCGGCGCGAGTAGGCCTGCACGGTGGCGATGCTCTGGCTGGCCGGTTCGGCCCAGACCATCAGCTCGACGCCGTCGTAGCCGAGTTCGGCGGCGTAACGGAACGCGGCCTCGGTGTTCTGCGGATACACCGAGGCGGTGGACAGGCCCACCCGGATCTGCCCCGGCCGGGACCCGCCCCCGGCGTCTTCCTGCGGTCCGGCGCCCGCGTGCGACCTCGACCCGGTCTCGTTCGCCTGCCCGATATTCACCACGCCTCGCTCCCGCCTCAGTTCGTACTGAGAAGAAAGGCCAGTGGTCCCAGCGTGACGAAGATGCCCACGACGACGGCGATCACCGTGCTGAGGATGTCGTCGGTCCTGCGCAGAATCCGCACGAGGGCCACCAGGCCGAGAATCACGATCATCGCCAGGGCCAGCGCGACCCAGGGAAGCATCTCCCACATCCGCTCGAAGCCCTTGAACAGCAGCATGCCCGCGACGGCAGCGCCGGTGCTCTGGCCGCCGAGGATCATCCACTGGCGCCGGTTCTCGTCGTCCTCCGACTTCTTGGCCGCCCTGGACCTGCGCGGCGAGGCGGCCCTGGTGACGGCGCGAGGTTCGTCGTCGAAGTCGTCGTCGTCTTCGTCCTCGTCCAGTGCGATCGGCTCGTAGACGTCGGTGACGCCGTCCAGTTCCGCGGCGGCGACGCCGGCGCGACCGCCACGGCCGTGGTGCTGCGCCGCGCCGCGTTCGGCCCGTTCGGCGCCTTCGCGCAGCAGGTCGCCGGCGACCGTCTGGCCGGACAGCAGCTGCTGATCCTGGCTGGCCAGCGACCAGGCGGCGGTCGGGAGGCCGCCGGATTCCGGCGCCGGTTCGGCCTGCGGTTTGTGCCGACGGGCCGACCAGGCAGGCAATCCGTTCTCGCCGACGCCCTCGCGACGGGCTGGTCTTCGATGCGCCTCCGGCGGCTCGGGCGGAGCCTGCCTGCCCGGCTTCGATCTCGGATCGGGCGGCGGCGCGAGGGGCAGCGGTTGCGACTCGGGGGCGAAACCGCCGGTGGACGGCGACCAGGCCGCGGTGGACGGACCCACGTCCTCGGCGGCTTCCGCGGCTTCCGCGGCCTCCGCCGCCCTGCGCCTTGCCGCGCGCCCGCCCCTGGCGCCGTTGCGCTCGGGCAAGGGCGAGCGGCCGAAGCCGGGTTCATCGAGGTCCCCGTGGCCGTTGCGGCTCGCTTCGCCGAACCCGCGGTCGGACAGCGCGTCCAGGCCGAACGATTCGGACCGGGCCTCCTGCCAGGACCGTACCTCGGTGGCCTCTTCTTCGGGTTCCTCCCGCCTGCGCCTTCGCCCCGAGCGCGGGGGCGTCTCCGGCGCCGCGGGCGGATCGGGGGCGTACGGACCGGGCGCGGCCGAGAACAGATCGGACACCGGAGTGTCCGGTGACAGCGGATCGAACGACGTGCTGTGGCGCGCGGAGGGCATCTCCCGGCCCGGCATGACGCGGCTGGAGCGCCCGGGCGGCGGATCGGCCCGCGGCGGGTCCGGCTGCGCGTAACCGGCCAGCGGGTCGTACATCGAGATCGGACCCGAAATGGGCGAATACGACGACGGATCGGGCTGCGGATCGGGCGAGTAGGAAACCGGTTCCGGCGCGGGCGGATCGAACGAGGGCGGCGCGTAGGCGGGTTCGTCCGCACCGGAATCCGGCGCCGCGTGCGCGGAGTGGCCGCCGCCGTCCCGGATGACCGGCAGGTCACCGGTCAGTTCGGCGACGGAGATGCCGCGGCCGCTGCGGCGGCGTCTGCCCCCGCCGGACGAGGCGCCGCCCTGCTGGCCGTTACGCGCCAGCAGTTCCGCGACCGACAGCTGTTTGGAGTCCTCGCTCATGACGACACCGTCCCGATCGAGCCCGGCGAAGGCGCGCCGCCGGGCGCGGGCCGACCGTCACCGGTCGCCGAGCCCGCTGAGTACGTTGCTTCGGGTCCACCATTCATATCGGTATCCAGTTTGCGCAGGATCAGCCCTTCGCGCAGCGCCCACGGGCAAATCTCCAAAGTATCGAGCGAAAGTGCCCGCATACTCGCCTCCGCGACCAGTGCGCCGGCCACCAATTGCTGTGACCGATCGGAACTTACGCCTTCCAATTCTGCACGGTCCGCCGCCGTCATCCGCGAGATGAACGCGATCAGTTGGCGCAGGCCCGAACTCGTGAGTGTACGACGCACCCGAGGGCCCGCGGCGGACGGCGCCGCTCCGGTCAGCCTGGCCAGGGATCGGAACGTCTTCGACGTGCCGACGGCGAGATCGGGCTTGCCGGGCTCGAGCAGCTTCTTCGCCGGGACCACCAGCTCGGCGTCGAGCCAGTCCCGCAACACCGCGACACGGCGCTTGCCCGGCGGGTCATCGCGCAGCCATTCCCTGGTCAACCGGCCCGCGCCCAGCTGCAAGGACAGCGCGACGTCCGGCTCCTCGTCGCCGCCGTTGGTCATCTCGAGCGAACCGCCGCCGATGTCCAGGTTGAGAATGCGCCCCGCGCTCCAGCCGTACCAGCGGCGCACCGCGAGAAAGGTCAGCCGGGCCTCGTCGACGCCGGACAGCACCCGCAGGTCGACGCCCGTCGACTCGCGCACGCGGCCGAGCACCTCCTCGGAGTTGGCCGCCTCCCGCAGCGCCGAGGTGGCGAACGGCATCAGCTCGACGCATCTGGAGGTCTCGGCGATGCTGGCGAATTCGGCCACGGTGTCGATCAGCCGTTGCGCGCCGGCCTCGGTGATGCAACCGGCGGCATCGATGTTCTCCGCGAGCCGCAAGGTGGCCTTCGTCGAACTCATCGGCAGGGGGTGACCGCCACGGTGCGCGTCCACCACGAGCAGGTGAACGGTATTGCTTCCGACATCGAGTACCCCAAGCCGCACATGAACACGGTACTGGGTGGTGCTGCACTTCAGCCCAGGCGACTGAGCTGTTAGCGTCCTCTTTTGTGACGGTAGGCGCATCACCGAGCAGCCCGACCCGGCCCCGACCAGCGGGGAAGATCGACCCAGCCCCCGAAGTCGAACCCGACTTCCCGCGCGAGTGGATCGAGTTCGTCGATCCGGCAAACGACGAGCATCTGATCGTCGCCGATCTGACCTGGCTGCTGTCGCGGTGGACGTGCGTGTTCGGCACCCCGGCCTGTCAGGGCATCCTGGCCGACCGGCCGGATGACGGCTGCTGCTCGCACGGCGCGTTCCTCTCCGACGACGACGACCGCAAACGGCTGAGCCGCGCTGTGAAGATGCTCACACCCGAGGACTGGCAGCTGCGCGGCGAGGCGACCAACGCGCAGGGCAAGGTCACCAAGAGCGGCTATCTGGAACTCGACGAACTGGACGACGAGCCGGCGCTGCGCACGCGCCGGTTCGACGGCGCGTGCATCTTCCTCAACCGTCCCGGCTTCGCGGGCGGCATCGGCTGCGCCCTGCACTCCATGGCGCTGCGGCGCGGCATCGAGCCGCTGGAGGTGAAGCCGGACGTGTGCTGGCAGCTGCCGATCCGCCGCACCCAGGACTGGGTGGACCGGCCCGACGGCGTGCAGATCCTGCGCACCGTGATCACCGAGTACGACCGCCGCGGCTGGGGACCGGGCGGCGCGGACCTGGACTGGTACTGCTCGGGCTCCCCCGACGCCCATGTCGGCGCCAAGCCGGTGTGGCAGTCCTACGCCCCCGAGCTGACCGAACTGATCGGCGCGCCCGCCTACGCCGAGCTGGCCAGGCACTGCAAGCGCCGCGAGGGTCTCGGCCTGATCGCCGTGCACCCGGCGACGGTGCACGCCGATCGGATGCGCGATACCGCCGATCCGTTCGCCTGATCGTTTGCCGACCGAGCGCTCGATCGGGTGGCCTCCGGCGGTGCGCTCGCTCGGGCGGTTCACCCCGTCGCCATGCGAGCTTCACCCGGATCGGGTTTGATGTGCCGTTATGTCCAAGAAAGTTCTCGCCGCGGCGACCATCGCACTGGGCGCCGCCCTCTCGCTCACCGGAGTAGCCCACGCCGAGCCGAACGGCGATCCGCACAAGTTCTTCGACTTCACCACGGAGTTCGTGTCGGCCACCGATCCGGCCGCGGTCAACGCCAAGGCCGCGGGCAAGCTGCTGATCGCCAGCCCCTACGGCACCTCGCACACCATCGCCTGCCGCGGCACCAGCACCGCGGACCTCTACGACTGCATGCAGGAAGACGATCTGGGCTGGATCACCCTGCAGAAGACCGAGACCCCCCTCGGCACCACCTGGATCTACCTGCCCTGAGCGACCACGAACGGCAACGGCCGAGAGCACCGCAGTGCTCTCGGCCGTTTCGTGTTCTCGCCTCGCGGGCCGCTCATGCCTCCAGTTTGTAGCCGAGGCCGCGCACGGTGACCAGATGTTCCGGCTTGGCCGGATCCGCTTCGATCTTCGAGCGCAGCCGCTTGACGTGCACGTCAAGGGTCTTGGTGTCGCCGACGTAGTCGGCGCCCCACACGCGGTCGATCAGCTGACCTCGGGTGAGCACCCGCCCGGAATTGCGCAGCAGGTATTCGAGCAGGTCGAACTCCTTGAGCGGCAAGGTGACCGGCTTGCCGTTCACCATCACGGTGTGCCGGTCGACGTCCATCCGGACCGGGCCCGCTTCCAGCACGCCGCTCTCGGTGGAGCCCTCGGGTTCGTCGCCCGCCCCGCGGCGCAGCACGGCGCGGATGCGCGCGATGAGCTCGCGGGCGGAATACGGCTTGGTGACGTAGTCGTCGGCGCCGAGCTCGAGGCCGACCACCTTGTCGATCTCGCTGTCGCGCGCGGTGACCATGATCACCGGCACCCCGCTGCGGGTGCGCAACTGCTTGCACACGTCGGTGCCGCTCATGCCGGGCAGCATCAGGTCGAGCAGGACGATGTCCGCACCGGACCGGTCGAACTCGGCGAGCGCGGACGGCCCGTCACCGACGACGGTGACCTCGAAACCCTCCTTGCGCAGCAGGAACGCGAGCGGATCGGCCAGCGACTCCTCATCCTCGACGATCAGAACACTCGTCATCTGCGTGCCTCCACACCATTCGGTCGGCCCGGTCCGGTGGGACGCGGGCTTGTTTCTATCGTGCTCACCACGGCGCCGTCGTTGTCGTCGTCGGCGCCTGCTTCGTGGTGGGCGGGTATGCGCAAGGTGAACGTCGATCCGGTGCCCAACTTGCTCCACAGGGTGATTTCCCCGTTGTGGTTGGCGGCCACGTGTTTGACGATAGCCAGACCCAGACCGGTACCGCCCGTCTGGCGCGAACGCGCCTTGTCGGACCGGAAGAACCGTTCGAACACCCGCTCCTGGTCCTCCTTGGCGATGCCGATGCCGCGATCGGTGACCGCCATCGCCACGTGATCGCCGCGCAGGGATCGGCTCACCGACACGTGGGAGCCGGGCGGCGAGTAGGCGATCGCGTTCTCCACCAGGTTGGACAGAGCGGTGACCAGCAAGGTCTCGTCGCCGAGCACCTCGAGCCCGCTCGGGCGGTCGGTGCTGACCGTGATCCCGGCGGCTTCGGCGGCGGTGCGGGAACGGTCGACCGCCTGGGTCACCACGGTGTCCACGTCCACCACCTCGAGTTCGGGCAGCTTCTCGGCGCCCTGCAGGCGGGAGAGCGCGATGAGCTCGGTCACCATCTTGCCGAGACGGCGCGATTCGCCGAGCACGCGCTGACCGAAGTGCCGCACGGCCTCGGGGTCGTCTGCGGACTCCAGCAGGGCTTCGGCCAGCAGGCTCATGGCGCCGACCGGGGTCTTGAGTTCATGGCTGACGTTGGCCACGAAGTCGCGCCGGGTGGCCTCCATGCGCGCCTGTTCGGAATCGTCGTCGGCGAACAGCACGGTGAAGGTGGTCTCCTCGCGCGACAGCTGCCTGGCGACGCCGCGCACCGCGATGCGGCCACGGCCGGGGACCGGATTCTTGGCGGTGAGGTCGAACTCCGCGGATTCCCCGGTGGCGAGCACCTTCTCCACGGCGGCCCAGGCGCGCTCGTCGAGCAGGCGGTTGCGGACCAGGCCGAGTTCCTCGGCGCGCGGATTGACCAGCACGACGTCGCGGTACTCGTCGACGACCGCGATCCCGCTCTCGGAGGCGAGCACGATCAGGTCGAGAACCTGGGACATGGTGAGACCGGACTCGGCCTGCCTGCGCGCGGCCTGCCTGGCATTCACATACGGGATCAATAGCCCGCCGACTGCCAGGCCGACGACAGCCGCCAAGATGGCCAGCAGCACGGCCTGGGGAACACTCACACTTGAATCGTACGGTCGCCGACCCGTCGCCCGACGCGGGGTACACGAAGTTTCGCGCAGGTCATAGGCCCTTCCGGCGCCGTTAGCCGCATGTTTACGCGCTGTTCGACGTCAGGTATCCGCCCCGTATCCACCGGCCGGTCGGTTCACTTCGTCCTCGGCTGCGGCCAGCGCCTCGTTCACCGCCGCGCCGTGCTTGTCCACCCACTCGCCGAGGGCGTAGATCGGGATCAACAGATCAACGCCCGCCTCGGTCAGCTCGTATTCCACCCGTGGCGGGGCCTCGGCGTACCGGTGACGGCGCACCAGCGCCATCCGCTCCATTCGGCGCAGCGTTTGCGTCAGCATCTTCTGACTGATCCCGCCGATCGCCGTGCGCAGCTCGCCCGGACGCATGGGTCCCTCGCGCAGCAGATAGACGAGCACCGGTAGCCAGGAGTTGCCGAAGATGTCCACGCCCATGCGGGCCGGGCAGTCGGATTCGAAGTCGCCGTACGACGCGAAGTCCACCCGCTCGGAGCCGACCGGGTCGATGGGTGCTGCGCTCACGCCTCCAGCTTGCCAGCGCCGTTGCGCACCTCAGGGTGCCTTTCGCAGTCCCTAGCGTCGGCGGCGCACACCTTTCGAGTCAGGAGTTCGGATGCGAATCGGAATCATCGGCGCGGGCGCGATGGCGCGGGCACTCGGCGGCGGCTGGAGCGTGGCGGGGCACGAAGTGCTCATCGGCGCGCGGTCCGGCAGTGCCGCGGCGGAATCGGCGGCCTCGATCGGTGGGCGGGCCGGAAGTATCGCCGACGCGGCGGGTTTCGGCGACGTCGTGCTGCTCGCGTTACCCGTGCCCGCGCTGCCGGAAGTGCTGCACGCGGTCGCGGATCTACTGGCCGGACGCACGGTGATCGACTGCACCAACGCCTTCACCCCGGACGCGGCGGCCCCTGAGGGGGCCACCGGCTTCGTGCTCGCCGAAGACGCTGTGGCGGAACGGATCGCGGCGCTGGCGCCGGAGGCGCACGTGGTGAAGGCGTTCAACCTGTGCGCCGCCGAGGTATGGCAGGCCGACGCGCGCGTCTTCGACGGCCGCCGCTTGGCGGTGCCGCTATGCGGCGACGACGAGGCCGCGCTGCGAGCGGTCGCCACGCTCGCCGAAGACCTGGGATCGCGAGCGTTCCCGGCGGGCGGCCTGCACCGGGCCCGGTATCTGGAGGCTCTGTCGGTGTTCACCGTCGGCCTCTGGTTCGCCGGGCACGATGCCCGCGCGATGTTCCCGCCCTTGGCGGCCGCCTTCGCCGTCGCCGACTGACCGGGCCGGAGCGTGCACCCGCACCCATACCCCGCAGCGTCACGCATGATGCGCGCGGGTGCACGCTCGGACCCCGCCCCGGATCTACCAGCCCGGATTGCCACCGACCGGCACGTTGACGAAGCTCGGACGGCCGGGGTCCAGCTCCACATGCTGTGGCCGCATGCCGGTGTCGATCAGCATCGGCAGGATCGGCAGGCCCTTGGGGAAGTTGCCGGCGTACACGTCGACGCGCAGCCGGTGCCCGGGTTGCAGGATCGCCTCGGTGGCGGGCAGCGCGATGTCCAGCGTGGTCACCTCGCCCGGGACGGTCGGCTGCCGCTGCTCCAGCGAGGTGAACGGCCGGGGATCGGTGTAGTCGCCGTTGGCCGACTTGCTGCTGTTCGCCTCATCGATCGCCCGCAGCGAGGCCATGAGCTGCCCCGACGACAGCACGCTCGACTGCCCGTCCGGCGCGACGTCGTTCACCGTGACCACCCAGTACCCGTCGGCGGCGTCCTGGACGGTGTTGAGCCGCACCGCGATTCGCCCCGAGATCGTGGTCGGCTCGGCGACCGGGGCGCTGGTGAAGGTCAGGCCGTTGAGTTCCTCGACCCTGGAGTCCTTCGCGCACCCGTCGATGACCGACAGCACACCGGCGGTGCCCTGGGCGGCGTCGTTGGAGCACAGGCTGGTCAGGCCGGGCGCGACGGTCAGGCGCGCCGGCTCGCCGGTGCCCGCGGCGTCGAGCGAACCGTCGTACAAGCTGTTCGCGGTACCGCTGGACGCGGCGGACAGATACATCCTGCGATGCACCGCCTGCCCCGAATCCGCGGCGGCGGTCGGCGCGGCGAACGATTCGGTGGTGATCCAGCCGCCGCCCTGCTGGCGCAGCGTGATCGGGCCGTACTGCTCGATGCCGTTGTCGACGTCCTTGAGCCACCGGTCGAACCAGGCGCGCTGCAGCACGTCCAGCCGCGGCGGCAGGCCCGGCTTGCCGTACTCGTTGCCCGAGTTGAGGTGATAGGTGTTGCCCATCAGCAGCTGCTTGTGGCCCGGCGGCAGCGGGATCTCGTTGTAGATCTTGGATTCGGAGTAGGTGAACAGGTCGTGCCAGCCGCCGGTGACGAAGGTCGGCGTCCGGATGTCGCTGGGATCACCGAGCCAGTCCTGGCGCGGGCCGGAACCGTCGGTCAGCAACTCCTTGGCGCGCGGGTCGAGATCTTCGATGCGCGCGGTGGTGTAAACGTTGAGCAGCACGTCCATGAAGGTCAACGGGTCGCGGGCGCGGTCGGCCAGCCACGTGGTGTCCAGCTGTCCGTTGAGCACCGAGGCCAGATCGGGGATCAACTTGAGGCCGTTGATCGCGGTCAGCCACAGCGGGATGAAGTTGAAGCCGAATCCGCCGCCCGGCGCGAGCACGTCGTTGACCAGATCGCTGCCGGGCACCACGGGGAAGATCGCCTGCAAGGCGGGCGGGCGCTTCTCGGCGACCTGCACCTGGTTGATCCCGGAGTAGGAAATGCCGTTCATGCCGACGCGTCCGTTGGACCACGGCTGGCGCGACGCCCAGTCGATCACCTCGACCGTGTCCTGCTGCTCACGTCCGCGCAGCATGTCCCAGACGCCCTGGGAGAAACCGGTGCCGCGCACGTCGACGACCACCTGCGTGTAGCCGCTCTTGATCAGCTGCCGGTCGACGGTGAAGTTGCGCAGTTCGCCGCCGCCGAACGCCTTGGTCAGATCGGTGACGCCGGACAGCGGGGTGCCGCTCATGTCGATCTGCCGGAAGAATTCGATCAGCGCGTCGGACAGCCCCGGGATCGACTGCGCGTGATCGGCCAGGTTCGACACCAGCTTGGTGTACGGGGTCAGGTTGACGATCGTCGGCGTGGGGGTGTCGATGGGGCGGCCGGAGACGTCGGCGGGCCGGTAGACGTTGCCCTTCAGGACCGTTCCGTCGCTCATCGTGATGGGGACGTCCCACTGGATGTTGATGTTCGGGTACTGCTGTGGACCATCCTGGGTGGCCGTCCAGGCCGCTCCCGCAGCGCCGCCGTCAGGGCCGGTCGGCGGCGCGACGGCATCGGCGCCGCCGGCTGACAAGGGGACGAGCATCGTGGCGGCAACCGCCGCAACCGTGGCCCGCAACGCGTTCTTCATCGGACGTGATCCACCTCTCGGCTGGTCGAACGACCAGAGTGTACCGACTTACTTGCCGGTAAAAACAGTGGGTAACTTAAACCGCCGACGTCGCGTCGCGGAGGGACCGGCAGCGCTCCGGCGTGTCGCACGGCAACGCACGCCTACCGCCCATCGAAACGACGACGCGCTGCCACCCGATCCGGGTGACAGCGCGTCGGTACTGCGTGATGCGGACTATTTGCCGCCCTGACCGGCGACGGCGGCGGCGCCCGCGGCGGCCGCCTCGGGGTCGAGGTACTCGTGCGGGCGCACCGGGCGGAGGTTCTCGTCCAGCTCGTACCGCAGCGGGATGCCGGTGGGGATGTTCAGGCCCGCGATGTCCTCGTCGGAGATCTGGTCGAGGTGCTTGACCAGCGCGCGCAGCGAGTTGCCGTGCGCGGCGACCAGCACGGTCTTGCCGGACAGCAGGTCCTTGGAGATGGTCGACTCCCAGTACGGCACCATCCGGTTGACCACGTCGAGCAGGCACTCGGTCTTCGGCACGTCGATGCCCGCGTAGCGCGCGTCGCCTTCCTGGCTGTACTCGTTGGCCGGGTCGATCGGCGGCGGCGGGGTGTCGTAGCTGCGGCGCCAGAGCATGAACTGCTCGTCGCCGTACTTCTCCCGGATCTGCGCCTTGTTCTTGCCCTGCAGCTCGCCGTAGTGGCGCTCGTTGAGCCGCCAGTCCCGGATCACCGGGATCCAGTGCCGGTCGGCGGCGTCCAGCGCGATGTTGGCGGTGGAGATCGCGCGACGCAACAGCGAGGTGTAGACGACGTCCGGCAGGATGCCGTGCTCGGCCAGCAACTCCCCGGCACGCTTGCCCTCGGCGATGCCCTTGTCGGTCAGATGCACGTCCACCCAGCCGGTGAACAGGTTCAGGGCGTTCCATTCGCTTTCGCCGTGGCGCAGCAGCACGAGGGTGTACGTCATGCGGCCATCCTCCCATGTGCGCTCGCGGCGGTCGCATCGGTTCCCGTCCGCCCGTCGCTGCGCCCGCGGGAAAGCGCCATGTCAGGCGAGTTCTTCCGCGGCGAGCACGCCCGCGCCCGCCAGCGTCGCCCCGTGACTGATCGCGGAGAGTTCCACACGCAGTCCGCGCAGGAATCTCAGCCCGGCGTGCGCGTGCACGGCGGCGCGCAGCGGATCCCACAGCGGCGCACCGGATTGCGCGAAACCGCCGCCGATCACCACCCGGTCGACGTCGAGCAGGGCGGCGGCCGAGGCGATCGCTGCGCCGAGCGCGGTGCCCGCCCGGCGCAGCGCGGCGACGGCGATCTCGTCGCCCGCGTGCGCGTCCGCGGCCAGCCGTGCCCCCGTGGTGCCCGACCAGCCCTGCTCGCGCGCCCACCGCACCGACGACATGCCGCTCGCGACCGCCTCGACGCAGCCGCGGCCGCCGCAGCCGCACGGCGTGTCCCAGTCGGGCACGACGATGTGCCCGACGTGCCCGGCGTTTCCGGTGCGCCCGAGCAGCACCTTCCCGTCCGCCACGATTCCGCCGCCGACTCCCGACGACACCGTCATGGCCAGAGCGTCGGACACCCCGCGCAGCGCGCCCATGCGGTGCTCGGCCAGCGCCAGGCAGGCGCCGTCGATCGCGAAACGAATGGCGGCGGCGGGAAACAGCTCCCGCACGGCGGCCACGATGGGGAAGCCCGCTCTCCACTCGGGAATGTTCAACGGACCCGTGACGCCGGTGCGCACATCCACCGGCCCGGCCGCGCCGATCCCCACCGCGCCGACGGGCTCCGCCCCCGCGACCGCGAGCAGCAGTTCGCGACAGACGTCCCACACTCCCGCGCCGGGTACGTCCACCCGGCGCACGTCGCGCACCTCGGCGCCGGGGCCGACCACCCCGGCCGCGAACTTCGTCGCGCCGATGTCCAGAGCGAGAATCGCCATGCCGTCCCTTCGCCGAACCGAACCACCCGCGATTGTCACCCGGCGGGCCGGACCCGGCGACGACCGGCTACGGCTTGTCGGCGGAATCGACCAGATGCTCGAAGGCGCGCAGGTTCTGCAGCGACTCGCCCCGTGAGACGCGCCACTTCCATTCGCGCCGAATGGATTCCGCGAAGCCGAGTTCCAGCAGCACGTTGAAGTCGGCGTCGACGGCCTCGAGCACCTGCCCGAACACCCGGTCCAGTTCGTCGGCGGTGACGGCGTGCCCGGACATGCGGCCGACCAGATAGATGTCGCCGACCCGGTCGAGGGTGTACGCGACGGCATAAAGCCTGCGGTTGCGGCGCAGCAGGAACTTGTACACGCCTTCGAAGTTCTCGTCGGGCTTGCGGCAGACGAACGCTTCGAAGCGAACCCCGTGCTTGCCCACCGTCACCATCACGGTGGTCTTGAGCTTGCGTTCGCCGGGCAGGACGACGACGAAGGTCTCCTCCCCCGGCCGGGTGTATTCGATCTCCCGATCCCGCAGCGTCTCGTCGATCAGTCGCGCGGTCGTCTGCACCTCGTTCATCGGCGTACTCCCATCCGGCGCCGCCACAGCGCCCGCGATCTCGCCTGACTGTTCTCACCGAGCAGGGCGGCCGTCCGCTCGCCGGCCAGGCCGGTGCGGTCGGCGGACACCCGGTCGTACGCATCCTCCCGCACATCGCTGTGCGCCAAGCCGCGACCGCCGAAGACCGCCCGCTCGTCCCGGAAACCGGCCATGGCCGCGGCGTAGCTGGCCAGCAGTCCGTCGGCGGTGTGCGCCCAGGAGAAATTGGCCGCGTGCGTGACGGCCCGCTCACCCATCCGGTGCAGCCGGTCCGGGTCGTCGAGCAGGTAGCGCAGGGCGTCGGCCCAATCGGCGGTGCGGTGGCCGGGGACGAGCAGCCCGGACACCTCGTGCCGCACGGCCGTGCCGAGACCACCCACGTCGGCGGCCAGCACCGGCGTGCCGCTGGCCTGCGCCTCGATCGCGACCAAGCCGAAGGACTCGTTGTAGCTGGGCACCGCGACCAGGTCGGCGGCGCGGTAGACCAGCACCAGCCGCTGCGGCGGCTGCGGAGGCAGGAAGCTGACCCGCTCGGCGATGCCGAGTTCGGCGGCCAGATCGATCAGCGCGTCGGGCCGCTCCAGCCCGCTGCCGGACGGACCGCCGACGATCAGCACGCGCAGTTTTCGTTCCGGGTCGGCGCGCAAGACCTCGGCCGCGGCGCGCACCAGCACATCGGGCGCCTTCAACGGCTGGATGCGGCCGACGAACGCGACGATCCGCTCATCGGCGGCCAACCCGAGCTCGGCGCGGGCGGCGGCCTTGTCACCGGGGCGGTAGCGGGCCAGGTCGGCGCCGGGCGGCACGACGTCGATGCGCTCGGCGTCGGCGCCATAGAGTTCGACCAGTTGGCGGGCCTCCTCGGCGGTGTTGGCGACCAGCCGGTCGGATTCGGCGATCACCTGCTTCTCGCCGATCTCGCGGGTCGCCGGTTCCGGACAGTCGCCTTCGGCCAGCGCGGCGTTCTTCACCGCCGCCAGGGTGTGCGCGGTGTGCACCAGCGGCACCCGCCACCGATCCCTGGTCAACCAGCCGACCTGGCCGGACAACCAGTAGTGCGAGTGCACCAGGTCGTAGTGGCCCGGCAGGTGCCTGGCCTCCTGACGCAGCACCTCCGCGGTGAACGGGCACAGCTGGGTGGGCAGATCGTGCTTGTCGAGCCCCTCGAACGGGCCCGCCACCACGTTGCGCACCAGCACGCCGGGCGCGGCCTCCTGGACGGGCGGAACGTTCGACGCGGTGGCCCTGGTGAAGATCTCCACCTCGGTGCCGCGGCGAGCCAGCTCGACGGCCGTCTGCAGGACATAGACGTTCATGCCGCCCGCGTCGCCGGTACCGGGCTGAGCGAGTGGTGAGGTGTGCACCGATAACACGGCGATACGGTTCGGCCGTAGGTCCAGGCGCTGACTCACACTATCCATAGTGCACGTTGCGTTCCCCGGCCCAGACACGCTATCCGCGGCAAGTGAGAGCTATCACAGAGCAGACATGATTCCGATCACAAGCTCTCGATGAACGCGCTCACCTCCGCGACGAACCGCGCGCGGTCCTCGATGAACAAGCCGTGCTGGGCGCCCTCCCAGAACGACATCCGCGCGTTCGGCGCCGCCTCCGCGATGTAGCGGCCGTTGTCGACGGGGACGACCCTGTCGGCCGTCCCGTGCAGGACGAGCACCGGAACGTCCAGCGTGCGGAGGGTCTCGGTGTTGTCGACGGTCCGGTAGAACAGCGCTTTGCGCACCGCGGGCGGGGTCGCGAGACTGGCTCCGAACAAGCGTTGGGCATCGGGCCCCTTGTCCGTGCCGGGTCCGGTGTTGGCGTTGCCGAACACACCGAAGGCGCGCACCGCCCGCCCCGCGCTCTCCTCGAAGACGCCGGGAATCGCCTCCTGCATCATGCTGCCCGTGGCCGCGCCGGGCACGCCGGGGCCGATGTTCGCCATCGAGCCGGTGTAGACGACGCCCGCCACGGCACCGGTGCCGTAGGCGGTCAGATAGTCCGACAGCACGATCCCGCCGTAGGACCAGCCCAGCAGCACCGCGCCGGACTCGATGTCTTCGGCCGCCAGCACCGCCGCGACGTCGGCGGCCCAGTTCTTCGGATCGTCGTAGCCCGCCGCGGGCATGTCGGAGTAACCGTGGCCGCGCAGGTCGACGGCGATCACCCGGAAGAGCGCGGCGAGGTCGTCGGCGGCGCCGCCCCAGCAGCGCAGGTTCGCCGACCAGCCGTGCAGCAGCACCAGTGGCCTGCCCTGCGCCGGACCACTCACCCGGTAGACGATGTTCGTTCCGTCCGCGCTCACCACGTCCCGTATAGCCATGCACCGAGGCTAACCGTGCTCGCGGTGACCGCACGGCCCCGGCGAACCACGCGCACCTAGGATCTGTTCGCATGAGCACTCGCACCGCCGTCGTCACCGGAGCCAGCTCGGGAATCGGCGAGGCCACCGCCCGCGAACTGGCGAAGCAGGGCTATCACGTCTACGTCGGTGCGCGCAGGGTCGATCGTCTGCGCCGCCTCGCCGACGAGATCGGCGGCACGGCAGTGGCGCTCGACGTCACCTCGGACGAGTCGGTGCGGGCGTTCACCGAAGCGGTCGAGCGCGTCGACGTGCTGGTCAACAACGCGGGCGGCGCCAAGGGCCTGGCCACGGTGGCCGAGGCCGACCTGGACGACTGGCGCTGGATGTGGGAGACCAACGTGCTCGGCACGCTGCGCGTCACCAAGGCGCTGCTGCCGAAGCTGATCGCCTCCGGTGACGGGTTGATCGTCACCGTCACGTCGGTGGCCGCGTTCACCGCCTACGACAACGGTTCCGGTTACACCTCTGCCAAGCACGCCCAGGCCGTGCTGCACCGCACGCTGCGCGGCGAGCTGCTCGGGCAGCCGGTGCGGCTCACCGAGATCGCGCCCGGCGCGGTGGAGACCGAGTTCTCGCTGGTGCGTTTCGGCGGCGACGCCGAGCGCGCGGCCAAGGTGTACGAAGGCATCGATCCGCTGGTCGCCCAGGACATCGCGGAGGTCATCGGGTTCGTCGCGTCGCGGCCGGCGCACGTCAACTTGGACCAGATCATCATCAAGCCGCGCGACCAGGCGGATGCGGGCCGGTTCGCCCGCCGCACCTCATAGCGCGGGGTATCGTCCGGTCCGGCCGCGAATCGCTGGACCTTCGCTCTTCGCCCCGAGCCGTTAGCATCCCAGAAGCCGCAAGCGTAAGGACATCGGATGGGAGTGACTCGGCACATGCTCAAGGGCTTCAAAGAGTTCCTGATGCGCGGGAACGTCATCGACCTCTCGGTCGCCGTCGTCATGGGCACCGCGTTCACCTCCGTGGTGACCTCGGTGACGAAAGGTGTGATCAATCCGCTGCTGGCGGTGTTCGGCAGCACCAATCAGCTCGGCCTCGGCGTGCAGTTGATCCCGTCCAAGCCCGCTACCTTCATCGCCGTCGGCCCGATCATCACGGCCACCATCGATTTCGTCATGGTGGCCGCGGTGCTGTATTTCGTGCTGATCCTGCCCATGAAGACGATCAAGAACCGCTTCGGCACGCCCAAGGCGGCCGAGCCCTCCCAGATCGAGTTGCTGACCGAGATCCGCGACCTGCTCGCCGAGCGGCACGATGCGGTGCACGCCCAACGTGAGGCCGATCGCAAGGTCGAGGCGGAACACGCCGACGGTGCGACCGAAGAGCCGAACGTGAAGGTGCGCTAGAACCGGTCAGCGTGCTCCGGCGGGCCGCGGCGGCAGGGGGGTGGCGGAGACCACAGCCGAGGGCGCGCCCTGCAACGCGGACATGGTTTTCCAGGTGTCCCAGTCGATGGTCCAGTCATAGAGGTCGCCGTCGGCGGCCGAAAGCGGGATCGAAGTGCCGGTCACCTCGACCGGATCGCCGTACAAGGACGTGGGGAAATACGCCTGGGCATCAGCGGGTGACAGATTGATGCAGCCGTTGGTGACGTTCGCCGACCCCTGCGCCGACAGCGATTCCGGGTTGGCGTGGATGAATTCGCCATTGTTGGAGATGCGTACCGCCCAGCGCTCGCGAACGTTGGTGTAGTACGGCGGATTCGACATCATGAAGTCCTCGTACTTCTCGGTGACCACGTGGATGCCGGAACGAGTGACGTTGCGCGCCTCGTTGCCCTCGCCGTAACTCACCGCGAAATCGAAGATCGTCTGCCCCTCGCGGACCACCTGCATGCGGTGACTCGGGGCGTTCGCCTTGACGATCTGGCTGCGGCCGATGCGGAAATCGGTGGTCAGATCGGAATCGCCGTAGTTGCCGCCGCCCAGGTCAAGGCCGTAGAGCCGGGCCGAGACGTGCACGCTGGTCCCCGGCGTCCAGTAGTTCCTCGGACGCCAGTGCAGGCGCGAGCCGCCGTCGTCGGGGAACCAGGCCCACGCGCCCTCGGTGGGCGGGTCGGTGGTGACGGTGAGCGCCTTCTCCACCGCCGCCTTGTTCGACACGGAGGACTTGAACTGCAGGATGATCGGCGCCGCGATGCCGACCTCCTGGTTGTCGCCGATGTTCAGGGTCGCGGGGACGGTGCTCTTCGGCGTCAGGGTGTGGAACGAGCCGTCGATCGGGATCGGCTTGCCGTCGGTGCCGACGGCGGTGCCCGACCAGGTGTAGGTGGCGTCGTAGCCGAGCGGCTCGGTGATGGTGTAGGCGCGCCGGTCCGGTGCGAGTTCGCCGCGGACCTGCTTGCCCGCGGCGTTGGTCAGCGCGATCTGATCGATCGTGCCGTCACTGATCGTCACCGAGACCGGGGCGGTCGGGTTGACGTTCGTCGCGTCGTCGGCGGGAGCCAACGTCGCCTTGGCGATCGGGCCCGCGGCGGGACCCGGCTTGCCGGAGCCGCGGTCTATCGTGCAGCCGGCCACCGCGGCGACGACCACGAGCAGGACGGCCGACACCACGGCAACCGATCGGCGGATCATGGTGCGGTGGTTCACTTCGTCGAATCTACGCGCGCCGCCCGCCGCGCCCCGTCGGCGCAGCGTGTGGTGTCGGCCTCAACGGGTCAGAGCGTGACGCCCACGGTGACCGGTTCGGGTTCCAGCCGGATCCCGAAACGCTCTGCCACGCCGTCGCGGACGGTCCTGGCAAGCGCCACCACATCGTCGGCCGCCGCGCCGCCGCGATTGGTCAGTGCCAGTGTGTGTTTCGTCGACAGCCGGGCGGGCGCGCCGTCGCCGGGGAAGCCCTTGGCGAAACCCGCCCGCTCGATCAGCCAGCCCGCGGAGAACTTGACCCCGTCCGGCGCGGGGTAGGTCGGCACCGCGACGTCGCCCACGTGGGCGGCGATCGCGGCGCGCACCTGCGCCACCCGCTCCGGCGCGACCACCGGATTGGTGAAGAACGAACCCGCGCTCCAGGTGTCGTGATCGGCGGGATCGAGGACCATGCCCTTGCCCGCGCGCAACCGCAGCACCGCCTCCCGCACCTGCGCGGCGGGGCGGGACTCGCCGTCCGAAGCGCCCAGCGCTGAGGCCAGCTCGCCGTACCGCAGCGGCACGCTGGAACCGTCGGCGCGCAGCGCGAAATCGACCGCGAGCACCACGGCGTCGTCGCGGTGCTTGAGCACGCTGGTGCGGTAACCGAAACCGAGTTCGCCCGGCTCCACCCACCGGATCTCGCCGCTGGCGCGATCGAGCAGACGCACCCGGCGCAGCAGGTTCGCCACCTCCGCGCCGTAGGCGCCCACGTTCTGCACGGGCGTCGCACCCGCCGAGCCGGGAATGCCGGACAGGCACTCCAATCCTCCGAGACCGGCCTCGACCGTCGCGCGCACCACCGCGTCCCAGTTCGCGCCCGCCTCGGCCACCACACCGCCGTCGCCGATCTCGACGCCGGTGGTCGTGATCCGCACCACCACGCCGTCGAAGCCGTCGTCACTGATCAGCAGATTGGAACCACCCGCGAGCAGCAACACCGGGACACCGGCGGCGTCCAGCGCGCGGACCGTGGCGACCAGCGACTCGGTCGTCGCGCATTCGGCGACCAGCGCGGGGCCGCCGACGCGCAGCGTGGTCAGCTCCGCCAGCCGCACGCCTGCGCGCAGCCGCGCGCCGGTGCCGGCGAGAAGATCCGACGGAACCACTCGTGAAGTTCGCACGGTGGTAAACGGTAGCGTGCGCGCTATCGGCTACGAGCTGGCGTATTCAGCCCACGAGCAGATCGGACAGCACGGCTCGTGGAGCGCGAGCGCCACACGGTAGCGTGTGGAGCCATGGCTACACCGCTGGCGTACACGGCCCGCTATACCCATCCGACCGCCGCGGTGCGCGCGGCTTTCGCGAACGACCAGTACTGGAAGGATCGCATCGCGCAGGTCGGCGGCCCCAACGCCCGGCTGGATTCGGTCACCATCAGCGGTGACGAAGTGCGTGTCGAGATGGTGCAGGCCATCGCCGCCGAACTGCTCCCCGCCGCGATCACGGCGGTGCGGCCGGGCGATCTGATCATCCCGCGCGTCGAGCACTGGACCGGAGACCAGGCCACCTTCACCGCGCGCGTCGATGGCGCGCCCGCCGAGGTGCGCGGAGCCATCGCCTTGGCCGCCGAGGGCTCCGGCGCCGTCACCACGGTCGACGGCACCATCGAGGTGAAGATCCCGCTGTTCGGCAGCAAGATCGAGAAGGCGATCGCCGAGCACCTCACCGAGCTGCTGAAGAACGAGGCGGAGTTCACCGAGAACTGGCTCGCGGCGCACTGACCGGCCGCGCAGCGCGGTCACTGTTCGACGTCACATCGTGCCGTCCCGGCATTCGTGTGAGTTCCGCACTCCACCCGCCCGGCGAGGTCGGCGCCGCCGGTCCCGGTAACCTGTGAGCCCATGGCACGCCGATTGGACTACTCCGCCCGCTATCCGCTGCACACCACGAAAGAGCTGTACGCGGCGCTGTCGAACCGCGACTACTGGGACGCGCGGATGGAAGAGATGCGGAAGTACACCCCCGGCAACGAAGTGGCCCGGCTGGAGGCAGGCGACGACGGAATCTCTGTCGAACTGCACCACGTACTGCCCCGCGACATGCTCCCGGAGATCGCCCAGACGGTGATGCGCAAGGACATGGTGATCACCCGCAAGGAGTTCTACAGCCCGTACGCCGAGGATGAGACCACCGGCAAGTACTCGGCGTCCATCCCGGCGGGCCCCGGCAGCCTCGGCGGCACGATCCGCCTGTTCCCCACCGACACCGGCTGCACGATGCGCTTCTCGTCCGAGGCGAAGGTGTTCATCCCCATGGTCGGCCCGCGCCTGGAACAGCTGATGCTGGTCAACCTGGTCGACCTGTTCCGCGGCGAGGCAGAGTTCACGGTGCAGTGGCTGGAAGAACAGCACCCCACTCGCTGACCAGACCGGTCGGCACCATCACTCGTGGCACCACCGCCGTCAACCGTCTCCGCCGCAGCGACCGCTGGCTGATCAACGACGACCTCGTCGCCGATCGGCTGCGCGTCGCGCCCGATCCACTGGTCGTCGATCTCGGGTACGGCGCGAGCCCGTGGACCACGTTCGAGCTGGCCGCCCGGCTGCGCATGATCCGCGCCGACGTGCGGGTCGTCGGATTGGAGATCGACCCGCAGCGCGTGGTGCCCGGCCGCGACGGCGTCACCTTCGCCCGCGGCGGATTCGAATTGGCCGGGCTGCGACCGGTTCTGGTGCGCGCCTTCAACGTGCTGCGGCAGTACCCGGAATCGGCGGTCGGCGCGGCATGGTCGACGGTGCTGGCCGGGCTGGCGCCGGACGGGCTGCTGGTCGACGGCACCTGCGACGAATTGGGCAGGCGCTGCGCCTGGATTCTGCTCGACCGCGACGGGCCGCGCTCGCTCACCCTGGCCTGGGATCCCTTCACCGTCGAGCGCCCTTCCGACCTCGCCGAACGCCTGCCGAAGGCGTTGATCCACCGCAACATTCCCGGTGAACCGATCCACACGCTGCTCGCCGCCGCCGATCGCGTCTGGGCGCACGCCGCGCCGCTGGGGCCGTACGGTCCCCGCGTCCGCTGGCGCGCGGCGGCGCGGGCGCTGCACGCCGAAGGGTTCCCGATCCGCCATTACCGCCGCCGCCTGCGCGACAACGTGCTCTCGGTGCCGTGGTCGGCGGTCGCGCCGCTCGGTTGACGCCGGCGCGGTTTCGTCACGCTACGGCAAGCGCCCGGTACACCCGGCGCGCGGCGCGTGGCGACAGGCGCGCCCCCGCGTCGGTGATCTCCCCGCCCGCGCAGCGGTGGATGGCCACCGCGTCGGCCACCACCTCGTTCAAGGCGGATTGCCCGATATCGGACTCGGCCAGGTCGAGCACCGTACGCACCGGCGTCGTCACCAGGAACGCACCAGCCGATTCCACCTCGGCGCCGGTCAGCGCGCGGCGCACGACCACAAGCCGCGGCGTCACCGGCGGGCGTCCCGCCCGCGCCGACAGATGCAGGAACCGCGGGCGCAGACTGCCGAGCCCGTGCAGCTCCGCCGCGCTCTGATGGGAGACCACCGCGGCGCCGTCGAACCAGGCCGCCCACATCGCGTATTCGTCGAGCGGACCGTCCCGCCACCCGGCCAACCGGAGCATGCCCACTCCGGCCCTGGTCACCGAGCCGTCACCGAGACCTGCCCGCACCCGGGCCCCACACCCGGTGCGCAGCACCTGACGAGTCGTGAAGAAACCGGCGTGCCGACCGGCCCAGCGACGCAGAACGCGCCATCCTTGTTCCGCGGATCCGATCGCGCGGCTTGCCGCTTCGCCAGCCATGGGCATCAGGCTACGCTCGCTTTTTGTGCTTCATGTCACATTCGAACCCCTCACTGCCTCCTCAGAGACGGCACAGAAAGGTCGGGAAGAATTTTGGCCATGAGTACGAACGCAACCTCAACCTCGACGATCAACCGGCGGGGCCTGCTGATCGCGCTGACCGTGGTAGCGATTCTGCTCGCCACGGTCTTGGTCGGCGGCGAGGCCTATGCCAGGCACACGGTCTCGAACTGCATCAGCTCGCAGTTCGAGAAGGAGATGGGGTCGAAGATCGACGTGGGCTTCGGGCCCAAGCCGATGCTGCTCACCTGGATCGACGGCAAGGTGCCCTCGGTGAAGGTGAACAGCGACGACTCCAAGTTCGGTCCGGCCGTCGGGATGGTGGTGCACGCCGTCTTCCGCGACGTCGACGTCTCCGATCGGAACGGAAGCGTGATCGGCAGCTCCTCGGCCGACGTCACCTGGAGCAACGAAGGCATTCAGGAAACCCTCGGCGGCATGGTCAGCGGGGTGAGTTCCTCGGCGAGCACCGGCATGCTCACTCTGTCGGTGCTCGGCGGTTTCGCCGAACTCCAACTGAAGCCGCAGATCGTCAACGGCACGGTGCAGGTGGAGACGATGTCGGCGCAGTTGCTCGGCATCGGCCTGCCCTCCGATCTGGTGCAGGGCATCGTCGACCTGTTCACCAAGAGCCTGCAGAGCTACCCGCTCGGCATGACGGCGACCGACCTGAAGGTCACCGACTCAGGCGTCGATGTCCACCTCTCCGGTGGGCGAACCCAGCTCGAGTCTTCCGGCGACAGCTCCGACATGCGCTGCTGACCCGCAGCGCCGCACGGCATTTCGGCCGCACGCAAACGCTTCGGCGATGTGGGCGAACGTCTTCCGCTGTTGGTCAGGCCGGGAAGCCGTCGAGCACTTCGCGCGATCTCGACAGCCCGAGCCGGGTCGCGCCCGCCGCGATCAGCTCCGCGGCCGCCTCGGCGGTGCGGATACCGCCACTGGCCTTGATACCCAGCCGGTCGCCGACCGTTTCGGCCATCAACCGCACCGCGTGCGCGCTCGCGCCGCCCGCGGGATGAAATCCCGTGGAGGTCTTCACGAAATCGGCGCCCGCGCGTTCGGCGACCTGGCACACCCGCACGATCGCTTCGTCCGGCAGCGCGGCGGATTCGATGATCACTTTCAACAGCGCTCGATCGCCGACCGCTTCGCGCACCGTGACGATGTCCGACAACACCGCCGTGTAATCACCCGCGCGCGCCGCGCCGACATCGATGACCATGTCCACCTCGGCGGCGCCCTGGTCCACCGCCAGCCGCGCCTCGGCGCCTTTGACCAGGGAATGATGCTTCCCGGAAGGGAATCCGGCGACCGTCGCGACCACCAGTCCCGGCGCGCGCACCGGCAACATGGACGGCGACACACAGATCGCGAGCACGCCCAACGCCCGCGCGTCTTCGATCAGCGCGCCGACCTGCGCGGGCGTCGCCTCCGGGGCGAGCAGCGTGTGATCGATCATGGCGGCCACTTCGGCCCTGGTCAGCGACGCGGAACTTGCCATGGGGTGAGAGTCTGGCATACCGGACGCGAATTCCGTTGCGCGCCCGGCGGCAGTTCCCGCACACTCGTAGCTGATGGCGCATCGGACCACGTGACGCCACGGTCGACCGACCGACGTGCGCGGATGGGCCCTACTTCGTCCGGGAGGAGACGACCGTGCTGATCCGTCGCGAACGCGTCGACGACGCCACTGCGATCGCGGCGGTGCATCGCAGCGCATTCGCGCCTCGCTATGCCCACGCCGCCGCGTCCGGTGATCGTCCCGGCGCCGCCCCGCCAGAGGTGGATCTGGTCGCGAAGCTGCGCAGCGACGAGGGCTGGATCCCCACGCTGTCGCTGGTGGCGATCGAGCACGACAGCGTGATCGGCCACGTGTGCCTGACCAGAGCCGCGGTCGGCCCGTTCCCCGTGCTGGCCCTCGGCCCGATCGGCGTTCTCGCCGACCATCAGGGCGCCGGAGTCGGCTCGGCCCTCATGCACGCGGCGCTCGGCGCCGCCGACGCGCTCGACGAACCACTGATCGGCTTGCTCGGCAGCCTGGAGTTCTACCCGCGCTTCGGTTTCGTGCCCGCCGCCCGTCTCGGCATCACCCCCGACGACCCGGCCTGGATCAGCCACTTCCAGGTCCGCTCCCTGTCGGCCTACGACTCCCAGATCACCGGCGAATTCCATTACGCGGAGCCGTTTTACCACCTCTGAGCCCCGGCTCAGCGCTTGGTCGTGCGCAGCGGGCGCTAGGCCCACGGGTCGATGACGGGCACTCCGGTAGCTCGGAACGGCGCGGTATCGCGAGTGGCGACGGCCATCCGAGCAGCGCTGGCGGTCGCGGCGATATAGCCGTCGGCAGTACCGATCGCAGCTCCGGTGGCGCGGGCGGCAGCCATGAGTTCGGCATACACCGCAGAGGTGGTGATATCGAAGGCGAGTACTCGTCCTGCGAATAGGGGCAACACACGAGTTTCGAATTTGTCGCGCAAGTTGTCTCGCCGCCTACCGGGAGGCATCGCGGCAATGCCGAACCGCAACTCGGCGACAGTGACAGCTGACAGGTAGAGAGTGCGCAGAGGTTGCGCATTGATCCAAGCGACTACGCCAGGGTCTGGAGCTTTGCGCAGCGGTTCGGAAATGACGTTCGTATCGAGAACGATCACTCGAACTCCACGGGGCTACCCGGCCGTCGATCACGCGCGTTCAGCGCTTCGAATTCGTCGTCGGTGAGTTCGACCTCGCGCCCGATCTCCGCGAGCAACGACCCGAGCTCCACCTGCGCCACGGGAGAAACGGCTTCGATAAGGATTGCCCGCACCTCCGCCTCGGTGCTGCGTCCATGCTGCGCGGCACGTACACGCAACGCCTCGCGGACGTCGTCGGGTAGATCGCGAACGGTCAGCCTTGCCATATCCACTCACCTGCTCCGATTTGACAGCAATAGCGCCATTGCCTTCACTGACTTCAATCATAGCCCCAGAGGCTCGATGATCAACGCACAGCGCGCCTGGGAGGATGTGCTCATGAGTTCCGCTCCATCCGCCCTGGACGACCGCCGCTATGTGCTGACTCTCGGCTGCCCGGATCGGCCGGGCATCATCGCCAGGATCACGTCGTTCATCGCCGAGTTCGGCGGCTCGATCGTGGAGGCCGGGTATCACTCCGACGCGGATACCGGCTGGTTCTTCACGCGTCAGGCGATCAGGGCCGCGACGGTGCCGTTCGGTATCGCGGAACTGCGCGACCGGTTCGCCGGGGTGGCCGCGGATCTCGGACCGGATACCGAATGGCAATTGCTGGACTCCGGCGCGCGCCGCCGCGCGGTCCTGCTGGTGAGCAAGGACGGCCATTGCCTGCACGACCTGCTCGGGCGCGCGGCCAGCGGTGAACTGCCCGCCACCATCGAGGCGGTGATCGGCAACCACCCGGATCTGGCCGCGATGACGGAGGCGCACGGGGTGAAGTTCCATCACGTGCCGTTCCCCAAGGACCCGGCCGAGCGCGGCCCAGCGTTCGACGAGGTGCGCGCCCTGGTGGACGCGCACGACCCGCACGCGGTGGTGCTGGCGCGGTTCATGCAGGTGCTACCCGCCGAACTGTGCGAGCACTGGGCGGGCCGGGCGATCAACATCCACCACAGCTTCCTGCCCTCGTTCGTCGGCGCTCGCCCGTACCACCAGGCGTTCGCCCGTGGCGTGAAGCTGATCGGAGCCACTTGCCACTACGTGACCGCCGAACTGGACGCGGGCCCGATCATCGAGCAGGACGTCATCCGCATCGACCACGCCGACGAAGTGCGCGACATGGTCCGCCAGGGTCGCGACATCGAGCGGGTGGTGCTGGCGCGGGGGCTGCGCTGGCATCTGGAGGGCCGGGTCCTCGTACACGGCCGCCGGACGGTCGTCTTCTCCTGAGGGGCGCGAACCCCCGGCGCGTCAGCCCGCGAGATCGGCGCGGCTCGGCTTGTTCGCCGCGGTCAGAACGCGCGCGAGTTCCTCGTTGAACCGCTCGTAGGCTTCGACATTCCCGAGATGGCCGGTGGGCAGCACCTGGTAACGCGCGAGGCTGCCGGTCTGCCGGAGCAGTTCGACGATGCGTTCGGAGTGCACCGGCGGCGTCATGTCGTCGAACTGTCCCGAGATCACCGTCGTCGGCACGACCAGGTCGCGGGCCGACTCACCGACATCCATCGTGGCCAGCAGGAAACCGAACTTCGAGCGCACCCAGGCCGGACACGACCGCACGATGGCCATGCTGAAATCCAACAACTCGCCCTTGGCCGCGGTGTTGAGGATCTGGCGCGCGAACAGCCAGCGCACCGGCGCGATGGGGGGGAAGACGATCGGGGCTGCGAGCCCCAGCCTGCCGAACAGGAACGGCAGCGGCACTTTCAGTTGCAGCAGCCGCAGCGGCCGGTTCAGCAGCGGCACGACCGTAGTTTCCAGGATCAGCCGGTCCGCCGCGGTATTGGTCAGCAGCACCGCGAGCGCTTGGCGCGCGACCCGCTCCGGGTAGCGCCCGGCCCACGCCTGCAGCGTCATGCCGCCGAGACTGTGTCCGACCAGCACCGCGCGCTGTCCCGGCGCGAGCGCGGCGTCGAGCACGGCGGCCAAGTCGTCGGCCAGCAAGTCCATGGTCAGCTCGCTGGAGCCGTATTCGCTCTCCCCGTGACCGCGCTGGTCGTACGCGATCACCCTGTATTCGCCCGCGAACGCGTTGATCTGCGGATTCCAGTATTCGAGGCAGCAGGTCCAGCCGTGCACGAGCACGACGGCCGGGGCGTCCGACGGGCCGTAGGCGTGCACGCGCAGCCGCGCCCCGTCACCGGCCCGGACCGGAATCACCTCGCGAGGCGCGGTCGGCGGGTTGAACGCGGCGGTCCGGTAGGTACGGGAACGCAGGTCGGCGCTGTGCGCGTCGCGCAAGCTCCGGAGCAGGGCCGGGAAGCTCGTCAACGCGGTCGGCAGCATGGCACGCATCGGACACTCCTTTGTGTTACTGCTAGATACAGTAACCCCGATTCGCGCCGCTTGCTAGTGCAAGCACCCTTACTCGTCGGCGAACTCCACCCTCACCAGCGCGGACCCCGCTGCACCTCGTCCACCTTGGGCCGCACATCGGCCAAGTAGACACCCGTGGCGATGATCGCCGCGAAGGAGAGCAGGCCAAGACCCGCGGGCGAGAGCAGGAGCACGAGCACGGCCGCCCCGAGAATCGCCAGCCAGATCGGCTTGGTCAGCTTGTCAACCGCGGTGAACGCGTCCGGACGCTGACGCACGGCGTGGATCAGCGCGAAAATCGTCGCACCGAGCGCCGCCAGCCACAGCACCAGCAGGATCATCCCGGTCAATCCGTGCACCATATTCACCCCACCCATCATAGAAGCAACGCCCTCGCGCACCAGGGGTGCGCGAGGGCGTCGAATCGTCTCTGCCGCGGGCGGATCAGGCCTTCTTGGGGGCGGCCTTCTTCGCCGGAGCCTTCTTGGCGACCGGGGTGGCGGCCTTCTTGGCCGGCGCCTTCTTCGGCGCGCCGTTGGTGACCGGAGCCGGGGTGGCCTCGGTGGTCACCTCGACGACCTCGGCCTCGACGACCGGCGCCGGGTCGGCCACCGCGTCGGCCTCGACCTCGACCTCGGCCTTGACCGGGCGGCCGAGCAGCCCGTTGACGCGCTCGAGCACGTCCTCGGCGCGGCTGACCGCGTCGCCGTAGAGGGTCTCGACCTTGCCGATCCGCTCATCGACGACCTGGTTGGCGCGCAGCCGCTCGATGGCCTCCTCACCGCGGACGGCGAGGTCGGCGTAGAGGTCGAGCGCCTGCCGGTAGTACTTCTCGGCCAGCGCGCGCAGCTCCTCGGCGGTGAACTTCTCGCGCAGCTCGGCGAGGTCGTCGGGCAGTTCCGACGGCAGACCCGACAGCCGCTCGCGCAGCGACTCGAATCGGTCCTGGACATCGGCGGGAACGTTGGCGAAGCGCTCGCGCGCCTCCTCCACCCGGGCCTGCACCTCGGTGGCCGCCGCGCGCTCGCGCACCTGGGCGAAGGCGTCGTTGACGGCGGTGTAGAGGGCGTCACCCGCGCCGACGGTGGCGAGCAAGGGCTTGGTGACGGTGGCGTTCTTCTCGGTCATGGTGTTTCGTTCTCCTGGCGTGGCGGAGTTTCGGTTGTCGTGCGCGGAACGTCGCTGTCCCATACATCCCCCCCTGCCTCGTTTCCTCCGTTTTCCCGGCGAAACGATTCATAGATGTCCAGCAGCACCTGCTTCTGCCGCTCACTGATGAACGTGTCGGCGAGCAGTGCGTCCCGGACCGGACTGTGCGGCCGCTGCTCGAGATAGCCAGCCCGTACGTACAAGACCTCCGAAGAGACCCGCAGCGCCTTCGCGATCTGCGTGAGCACTTCGGCGGACGGATTGCGCAGTCCGCGCTCGATCTGACTGAGGTACGGATTGCTCACCCCCGCCAGCTGGGCGAGCTGACGCAGCGAGACTTGCGCGGCTTCTCGCTGCGCCCTGATGAAGCCTCCGATGTCGTGCGCCGCACTGACGACGCGACCCCCTCGTTCCCCGGCGCCGGACGAGTGCTCGTCCGATCTGTCGGTGTACTCGGCGGAAACCTCGGGCTGGTCAGCCATCACTCACCTTCTGGCGGGTTGTACGAATTCGATTCTAGGTCAGGGTGCTAGCTATTGCAAGCAGTCTGCTAGCAGAGTTTCGGCAAACGTTCCGCACGCCGCGGATCAACCGCCGAACATCACGTGGGAAATCGTGTAGATCGCCAGTCCGGCAAGCGAACCGACGACGGTTCCGTTGATGCGGATGAATTGCAGATCCCGGCCGACCTGCAATTCGATCTTCTTGCTCGCTTCATCGGCATCCCACCGGGCAACCGTGTCGGTGACCAGGGTGCTGATCTCACCGGCATAGTTTTCCACCAAGTAGCGCGCGCCGCGATCGATCCAGCCGTCGACCTTGGCCCGCATATCCGCGTCGTCGCGCAGGCGCTCGCCGAGCTGCTGCACGTTCTCGGCGACCTTGCGCCGCAGCGTGCTGTTCGGATCGTCGGCGGATTCCAGGATCAGCCGCTTCGCCGCGCGCCACGTGGCCGAGGCCAGTCCGGTGATCTCCTCCCGGCCCATGATCTGCGCCTTGACCCGCTCGGCCTTTTTGATCATGGCGTCGTCGAATTGCAGGTCCTCGGCGAATTCCTCCAGGAACCGATTGGCGGCGAGACGGACCTCGTGCTCCGGGTTGGAGCGGACTTTCCAGGTGAACTCCACCAGTTCCCGGTAGATCCGTTCGGAAAGCAGGATGTTGACGAATTTCGGCGCCCACTGCGGCGCGTCCCGCAGGACGATCCGATCGATCGTCTCCTGGGATCCGAGGGCCCACTGGTGCGCGCGCTCGGCGAGCAGGTCCAGCAGCGCCAGCTGCCGGTTGTCGGCGAGCAGTTCCGCGAGCACCCGCCCGATCGGCGGACCCCACAGCGGCTCGGCGATCCGCTTGACGATGGTGTTGTCGATGACCTGCTCCACGTCCTCGTCGCGCAGCACGCCGACGACGGCGCGCAGGATCGTCGAACTCTCCTGCGCCACGCGCGCGGCGTGACCAGGATCGGCCATCCAGCGCCCGACCCGCAGGGAGACCTGCGCGGAACTCAACTTCGCCGACACCACTTCCGGCGCCAGGAAGTTGGTGCCCACGAAGGTGCCGAGACTGGCGCCGAGCTGGTCTTTCTTTCGCCGGATGATCGCCGTGTGCGGGATGGGCAGGCCGAGCGGATGCCGGAACAGTGCGGTCACCGCGAACCAGTCGGCCAGGGCGCCGACCATGCCCGCCTCCGAGGCGGCCCGCAGGTAACCGACCCAGTCGCCGCCCGCCCCGCGCGATTCGGTCCAGCGGCAGAACAGATAGATCGCGGTGGCCATGGCCAGCAGGCCGGTGGCGAACGCCTTCATCCGCCACAGGTCACGACGCTTGGCCGCCTCGTCGAGCACGGCGGCGAAGCCGAGGGGCGCGGCGGCAGGCGCGGCAGGGGCGTCCAGCACCGCGGTATTGCCGGGAGCTTTCTCCATGCCTCCCATTCTGCTGTGCCCGGCGCAGTGGCGAGCGGGGCGAGCGACTTCACACAAATCGGACGCACCGGGCCTGCGGACTGTGGTTCCTACCGCATCCGGGCTCAAAAGCGCATATCACGGGTAGCGGGGACCTAAGCTGGTAGCCACCGGAGCACTTACGAACGAGGGAGCCCACGCTGTCCACCGAAGACCTTGTCGATGTCGGCGAGCGACCGTCGGCGGTGCGCAGCGGCCGGATGGACGGCCGCAAGCGCCGGTGGCGGCAACACAAGATCGATCGCCGCGAGGAACTGGTCGACGGCACCCTCGCCGCCGTGCGCACCAGGGGCAGCAACGCGGGCATGGACGAGATCGCCGCGGAGATCGGCGTCTCCAAGACCGTGCTCTACCGCTATTTCTCCGACAAGAACGACCTGGTCCACGCGACCATGCAGCGGTTCATCGAAACCACGCTGATGCCGCGGGTGTACGGCGCGATCAGCCTGGACGCCGACGAATACCAGCTGGTGCGCTCCGCGCTGGCCGAGTACGTCGGCACGGTCGACGAGGACCCCGAGGTCTACCGCTTCATCATGGGCAACGGCTCGGCCGACCAGTCCTCGCTGGCGGAGTTCGAGAAGCTTTTCGCCGAGGTGGTGTGCGCGGTCATCACCGAGCGCGCCAAGGACCGGGGCGTGGCGACCGAGGGCGCGGCGCTGGCGTCGTATGTGCTGGTCGGCGGCATTCAGTTGGCCACGCACTGGTGGTCGACCAACAAGTCGCTGTCGCGCGAGGACGTGATCGACTACCTCACCATGCTCGCCTGGAGCGCCATCGAGGGCATGGCCCGGGCAGGCGGTTCGCCCGCGGCGTTCAACGCGCAGCCGCACGTGCTGCCCACCCCCGAGACGCCCGCCCAAGACTGAATCGAGCCATCGGCCCCCGGTGCTAGCTGGACCGCTTGCAAAAGTTCACCGGCACTGTCGACTTTGCCGGAACCTTGGTTAGTCTGAACCCGAGCGGTGCGCCGAGTGTGTTGCGTCACCGCCGGCGCCGTACTCGACGGCGGTCCGCGCGGGACACCATGGTCCCGCACGCTGCCGCCCGCGTGTCCGTCGCTCCGACCGCGGCACCAACGGAGGTACCTCGATGGCGAAGCAAGTACCGACCTCTCGGCTTGCTCGTGGCACGAAGCTGGGCGCGGTGGCAGCCAGTTCGGTGCTTCGCAACCAGCGCACGCGGTTGACCATGCGGGGCAGATCCGAGGCGGTCCGGGCGAAGATGGCCGAGGAGTCGATGATCCGCACCACCGAGCAGGTGGTCACGGTGCTGGGCACCATGAAGGGCGTCGCCATGAAGCTCGGGCAGATGATGTCGGTGCTCGATCTCGACTTGGTGCCCGAGGATCATCGGGAGCGATTCCAGAAACGCCTGGCCGTGCTGCGCAACGCGGCCCCGACGGTCTCCTTCGCGGCCATGCGCCAAGTGATCGAGGACGATTTCGGCAAGCCGCTCGACGCGGTCTTCGCCGAGTTCGACGCCGAGCCCGTCGCCGCCGCCTCGATCGGCCAGGTGTACCGGGCCCGACTACACGACGGCCGCCAGGTCGCGGTGAAAGTGCAGTACCCGGGCATCGACGCCGCCGTGCGCGCGGATCTGAAGAATCTAGCCATGTTCCGGCGCGTGCTGCAGTCCGCGATGCCGTGGGTGACGCCCGCGGTGCTGGACGAGCTGCGGCTGAACATGGAGGCCGAGCTCGACTACCGGGCCGAGGCGGCCACCCAGTTGCAGATCGCCGAGCTGTACGCCGGGCATCCGTTCGTGATCGTGCCGCGCTCGCTGCCGGAGTTCTCCACCACGCGGGTGCTGGTCACCGAATACGTGGAGGGCAAGGGCTTCGATGAGATCCGGCAGCTGCCCCAGGCGGAGCGCGACCGCATCGGCGAGATCATCTACCGGTTCTACGTGGGATCGCTGTTCACCTTCAACGAATTCTGCGGTGATCCGCATCCGGGCAACGTGCTGCTGGCCTCGGACGGCCGGGTCGGCTTCCTGGATTTCGGATTGTTCAACCGTATGGATGCCGAGCACGTGCAGTTCGAGCTGGTCTGCCTGCGGGCCGCCGCCGAAGATCGCGCGGAAGACCTGCGCGAGTTGATGATCAAGCGCGGCGTCATCGATTCGCCGCAGGAGATCGGCGCGGAGGAGTGCCTGGAATACGTGCTGGCCGCCTCGGAATGGTGTCTGGTGGACGAGGAACTGACCATCACCCCCGAGCTGGCCAGCGGCGCCTTCCTGCTCGCGGTCGATCCGAGAGCCAGCGAGTTCACCGGCATGAAGCAGCAGAATCTGCCGCCGGAGCATCTCTTCTCGCGCCGCGCCGACTTCCTGACCTTCGGCATGCTCGGGCACCTCGGTTGCACCGCGAACTGGCATCGCATCGCCAGGGAATGGCTCTACGACGAACCACCGGTCACCGAACTCGGCCGGGCCCATCACGCCTGGCTCGCCGACCGTCCCCGCGCCGCGCCGCAACGGCCGCGCAAGAAGACCACCGAGTAGCCGCCGCCCGGCGACACGACCGCAGAACGGAAAACCATGGCAGACACACGGGAATACGACCTGGTCCTCTTCGGCGCGACGGGTTTCGTCGGCAAGCTGACCGCGGAATATCTCGTCGGGGCCGCGCCGGAATCCGCCCGGATGGCGCTGGCCGGACGATCGCTGGACAAGTTGACCGCTGTGCGCGAGAGTCTCGGCCCGAAGGCCGCGAAGTGGGGCTTGGTGGTGGCCGACTCGAACGACCAGACGGCGCTGGACGAGCTGGCGGCGCGCACCAAGGTCGTGGTCACCACGGTCGGCCCATACCTGCGCTACGGGATGCCGCTGGTGGCGGCCTGCGCCAAGGCGGGCACCCATTACGCCGACCTCACCGGCGAGCCGCTGTTCATCCGCGACGCCATCGACGCCTACCACGAACAGGCCGCCGCCACGGGCGCGAAGATCGTGAACTCCTGCGGCTACGACTCGATCCCGTCCGATCTGAGCGTGTACCAGCTCTATCGCCGCACGGTCGAGGACAACACCGGCGAGCTGGCCGACACCACGCTGGTGGCTTCGCTCAAGGGCGGCGTCAGCGGCGGAACCATCGATTCCGGCCGCGCCATGATGGAGGCGATCGCCGCCGACCCGGCCAAGGGCAAGGTGATGTCGCACCCGTACTCGCTGAGCCCGGACAAGTCGATGGATCCCGACGTCGGCCGCCAGTCCGATCAGGCGCTGTCGCGAGCGAGCGCCATCGACCCGAGCCTGGACGGATGGGTGAGCACATTCGTCATGGCCGCGCACAACACCAAGATCGTGCGCCGCTCCAACGGCCTGCTCGGCTGGGTGTACGGCAAGAACTTCCGCTACCGCGAGGTGATGAGCGCGGGCAAGTCGCGGATGGCGCCGCTGGTCGCGGCGGGCATGGCGGGCGGCATCGTGGCGGGCATGACCGCGGGAGCGCTGCTGTCGCGGGCAGCGGTGGGCCGCAAACTGCTCGATCGCGTGCTGCCCAAGCCCGGCACCGGGCCGAGCGAGCAGGCGCGCAAGAGCGGCTGGTTCACCATGAAGACGTTCGCGCACACCACCTCGGGCGCGAAGTACGTCGCCACCTTCTCCGGCTCCGGCGACCCCGGCTACCAGGCCACCGCCGTGCTGCTCGGGGAGAGCGGCCTGTGCCTGGCATTCGACACCGACAAGCAACCCGAGCTCGCCGGCATCCTCACCCCGGCCGCGGCGATGGGCGACGCGCTCACCGAGCGGCTGCGCGGTGCGGGCATGACGATCACCGTCGACCGCGCCTGAGGGACGCATTCCGGTGAATCTCGCACGGAAGACGATGAACGCCCCCGCGCTCGCCGCGGTGTACGAGCGAGCGTGGCGGCCGGCCCTGTTCTACCTCGCCAGCGGGCGGACCACCGCGTCCGACCGGCGTGACGCGGTCGCGACCCTGCGGCTCGGCGGCGCGCAGAAGGTGCTCGACATCGCTTGCGGGCCGGGCAATTTCACCCGGTACCTGAGTGAGGAGCTGTCCGGCGACGGCTACGCGATCGGCCTGGACTACTCCGAGCCGATGCTGGCGCGCGCCGTCGCGGACAACGCCGGACCGCGCGTCGGATATCTGCGCGGCGACGCGCGCAGACTCCCGTTCGCGGACGGAACCTTCGACGCGGTCTGCTGTTTCGGCGCCCTCTACCTCATCCCGGACCCGCTCGTCGCCGCTCGCGAGATGATCCGCGTCCTCGCACCCGGTGGCCGCATCGCCATCACCACCAGCCACCGTGCCGCCAACCCGATCGGTGAGGTGAGCCGCGTGGTGGGCGGTTTGAGCGGACTGCGGGTGTTCGGCGGCCGGACCTTTCCCGCCTTGTTCGCCGAGGAGGGTTTGGTGGAGATCGACCAGCGGGTCCATCGCCTGCTGCAGTACGTCAGCGCGACGAAACCCGCACGCTAGGTCGCCGCGTTCGGGCGCGGCGCTCGAGCGCCGGTGATGGCTCGGATCAGGAATTCGAGCTTGTCCACGGTGCGGTCGAGCGGGCGGGTGCCGCGCTCAACCCGGCACATCGCCACCGCGCCCTCGACCGCGGCGATGATCAGGGTGGCGGTCTGCTCGGCGTCGGACGCGCTCGCACCGTGGTCGCGCAACGACCGCGTGAACAGCCGGGTCCAGTTCTCGAACGCGGCCGCCGCGGCCCGCTGCGGCCCGCCGTCATCGCCCTGCGCCTCGATCGAGACCGCGAGCACCGGGCATCCGGCCTGAAAATTATTGTCTTCCAGCACCTTTCGCCACATGTCCGCGAACGTCCGCAATCCGGTGACCGGTCCGGCCGCCAGCCCTTGCGCCAGTTCGCGGGCGGTCAGGGTGTCGGCGAAGCGCACGGCTTCGGCCGCAAGTTGCGCTTTGCCGCCGGGAAAGTAGTGGTAGGTGGAGCCGAGCGGCGCTTGGGCGTGCTTGGCCAGTTCCCGCACGCTGGTCGCGTTCAAACCGTGGCGGCGGATCATGTCGGCCGCGCCCGCCACCATCCGATCCCGCGCCTGCGGCGTTTCGGCCACCCCTTCTCCTCCCTCGGCCATGACGACTGTCATAGCCTACCGCGCTACTGGCCGGCTGCCGTGCGCTGCGCACAGGGTGACCTGCCGCGACGAGATCAGCCGATGTCCCGCACCACCTTTCGCTGCGGGGCACCGGTGTCGCAGCCGGTTCCGACGACCAGCACGGTGATGGCGGGCGGGCGCGGACCGTTGAGCAGGACGAGCACCGCGTCATCACCCTGGAACGCGATGTCGGCCGAACCGAGCACGGCGCGGTCGAGCCCGTTCGCGCGGACGCAGCGCCGTAACGCTTCCGGGTCGGACAGGAAGCCGGTGACGGTGTGGCGGCCCAGCGTGCCGAGCGCCAGGGTGGCGGTGAGTTCGTCGTCGCCGACGGCGAGACGCGCGGCGGGGACAGGGGCGTCACGGCCGTCCATCGTCGAGACGACCGAGCCCGCCGCGGCGACGGTGACGATCACCGCGGCTGCCGCGGCGAACCTGCGCGCCCCGGTGCGGCGGCGCTCGTCGACAGTGGACGCGGGAACCGCGCCGGAACGGGAACATCTGCCATCGCGGCGGAATCGGCCCGCACGGACACGCGACAGCTCATGAACCGTGGCGTTCTCGGGCGCCGTCAGGGTGCCGATGAATCGGGCGAGCCGAGCGGTGACGTCCTCCGGCATGGCGTGGATGGCGCGTTCGTCCCGATTCAGCGCACCCAGCTCGGCGCTGATCTCGTCCAGCCCGCGCAGATACCGCGACGCTTCTGGATCACACGAGACGATCGGCCACAACCGCTCGCGCTGCGCCGCGGTCACATTGCCCGCATGCAGATCGGCGAGTAGCGCCGGCGGGAATGGAGGCCGCGGCACCGTCCGGGTAGCCATCGCACCTCCGTTGTTCGCGTCCAGGCAAAAGTTCGTCACTGTTACTGACGCATCCCGACTATCGCCGGTTCCATGGATCACACAGAAAATTCGATTGCTCTTTCGACCGCTGCCGCGTACCAGCCTTCGAGCACGCCGGGAATGCGGCCGCCTCATCCTGGGGCGAACGACGTGTGGACGACGATCCGTCCCCGCGCCCGGCGAATGCCAGCTAGCCTCACTCGACAAGATCGAGTTCCAGCCAGAGGACCCAGCCATGAACAGTCCCCTACCCACGCCCGCGTCCGCTCCAGGAGAGGCGACCGGGGATCTGCTCGCGGGCAGGACCGCCGTCGTGACCGGCGCCAGCCGTGGCATCGGCTTGGCGATCGCGATCAGGTTCGCCGCGGAGGGCGCGAACGTCGCGATGATCGCACGCACCCAGGAGCCACACCCCAAATTGCCCGGCACCATTCACACCGCCGCCGCGGAGGCGGAGGCGGCGGGCGGCGCCGTGCTGCCGCTGGTGGCCGATGTGCGCGACGACAAGGCCATGGCGGAGGCGGTCGATCGCATCGCCGAGCGCTTCGGCGGCATCGACATCCTGGTCAACAACGCGGGATCGGTCGACCTCACCGGCGCCGAGCAGATCGGCATGCAGCGCTACGACCACATGCAAGCCGTCAATGTCCGCGCGCCGTTCCTGCTGTCCAAGCTGGCGCTGCCGCATCTGCGCGCCTCCGCCCTGGCCGGGCGGAATCCCCACATCCTCACCCTCTCCCCGCCCCTGAACATGAATCCCGAGCACGTGGGCAACGGGGTGGCCTACACCGTCTCCAAATATGGTGTCAGCGTGGCGACCATCGGTCTGGCACACGAGTTCCGGCGCTACGGCATCGCCGTGAACTCGCTGTGGCCGCGCACGAAGATCGACACCGCCGCGGTGCGCAACCTGCTCGGCGGCGCGGAGGCCGTCGCCGCGTCCCGCAACCCGTTCATCTGCGCGGATGCCGCTTTGCTGATCGTGACCAGCCCCGCGAACGCCTACACCGGCCAGCTGCTGCTGGACGAGGAAGTCCTCGCTTCCCATGGGCGCATCGATTTGGACCACTATCGGGTCGTGCCGGGCGCGGGCGAGCTGGCCAACGACCTTTTCATCGACGCCTGAAACCACTGCCTACTCAGCCGAAAAGCGGTCTCGGGCACGAGGTTTCCGGATGCCGTGACGGCCCGCGCTGTCACCGTGCCGACGAGGCGGCGCCGAGATCGACCATGCGGTGCAGGATCGCCGGGGCCAGGGCCAATTCGAATTCGGTTCCGCCGCTTTCGAAGACGAAGGCCAGCAAGTCGTCGCCCGGCACGGGGGCCAGCCGGACCGAGCACTGCTCCCCCACGACCACCCAGCCGCCGACGGTCAACTGATCGGACATCGCCCCTCCCACCCTTCGCCACTCCCGACAAGTGGACTATGCCAGTTGCGGAGCGGGGGTGTCAACGGCGGAAATCGGCCGCTGACCTGGCCGGATACTCGCGTGTCTCGATCGGGTGGCCGGGTGGGTGGACGCTTTCGCGGTACTCCAGCGCGACGCCGCGTCCGTCCAGAACCGTGCGCCGCACGACCAGCACCGCCGCCGGATCCGGCAGCGCGAGACGGCGCCGCTCGTCATCCGTGGCCAGCCGGGCGCCGACGCTCTCGCGCACCACCACGGCGGCGCGTCCGATGGCGTCTGCCAAATACCGCGCGATTCCACCCGAATCGGACGCGGGCCCAGACCCGAGCGCACCCTCGGCGAGCTCACCGGGATACCAACAGGTCATCAGGCGCTTGTTCCGAGAGTCGTTCGCGCACACTGTTTCCAGCGTGAACACCGCGCTCGACGCGGGTAAGCCGAGCGATTCGGTGACATACCGCGACCCTTCCAGCATTTCGGCTCTCAGCACGGTCACCGATTCGCTTTCGGGCGCGGGTCCGTATCGGGGCGCGCTCTCCCGCATCAACGCCGAACGCTCGGCCACATAGGTGCCCGACCCACGCCGGGACGTGACGATTCCCCGCTGACGCAGCGCATTCAGCGCCTTGGCAGCGGTGGGTCTGGCCACCTGCCAGCGCGCGGCGAGTTCGCGCTCCGACGGCACCTCGGCGCCGGGAGCCAGTTCCCCGCGCTCGATCAGATCCCGCAAATGCTCGGCGATCTGTAGATATTTCGGGACTGCCCCGTCGATTCCGGCCACCGGTCGCCTTCCCCACACCACCCCTCGGACCGCTGGTCAGTGTAACAACGGCGGAGCCGGGCGCCGGGGCCTGCGCACAAGCGCGCACCGAGGCCGTCCGCCGCGCTGTACCGCCCGGTAAAGTGCGACGCCAGTACAGCGCGGTACGAACAGGACCGAGCGGAAGGGGGCTTCCAGGTGGCGGTACCCGATACCGGGCAGGGGGCGGCGCGAGAGCTGTACGCGGCGGCCATCGGCGCAGGCGGGGGCGAGAGGTTCGAACTGGACACCGCGGTCGCGGAGAATCTCGCCGCCGCGTGCGACCGGCTGGTCGACGATCTGGGCCGCGCGATGGCCGACGAACACCTCGTCACCGAGGTGAGCGGTTTTCCCGATCTGCCCACCGGACACGGCCTCACCCGCGGGTTCGCCGCGAAGGGACGGCAATACCTGGACACCCTGGCCGCGTTCCAGGAGACGGCGCTGCTGTTCAAGGCCGCGTATCTCGCCGCGGCCAACCGGCTGGCCGACGCCGAGGCGGCCAATCAGGCCGCGCTGCGGCTGGTCGCCGAATATCTGGAGCCCCGGTGAGCGCGCACCCGCGCGCCGGGACCGACTGAGGGGGACGACGGATGGCAGACCCCGCGGCACGCGCCGCCGCCGACGGCATCCGGCAGGAACTGGCCGGATTCACCGACGACGCGACCGATCCCGCCTACGCGCCGGATCGGGAACTGTTCGGCGCCTACACCCATCAGCAGATCTGGGATCTGGTGCACGAGGCGCTCGACCCGGCGGCGCTCGGCCGCATCGCCGCGGCATGGCAGGCCAACGCTACCGCGGTGGCCGACGCGTTCCAGGCCTTCTCCGATGCCACCAACCGCGAGTTCGCGCGCTGGTCGGGCCGGGCTGCCGACGCCGCCGTGGGCGCGACCAGGCAGTTCGTCCGCGCGGGCGGGGATGTGCACGACGTGTGCCGGGCGGTCGCCCGGCTGATGGAGTTGAATAGCGATGCCGCGCAGACGGTCCGGGGCGCGATCGCGCCGCCGCAGCGGTATCGGCCGCTGGCGGACCCGGCCGCCGAAGCGGTTTACGGTGGAAAACGTAGGATGGAACACGACAGTGCGGCGGCAGACATCGAGGCGGATGTCCGGGACACGATGACTTACGTCTACACCCCGACCATGCCCGCCACCGGCGACCGCGTCCCCCGATTCCCCCGGCCGCGCGAAGGTTCCGACAACGCACCCGGCGATCCGGATTCCGTCCGCGGAGGCGGCACGCGGTGAAATGGGTGCTCAGCCCGGACGAGTTCACGCATGTCTGGACGAACGAAACCGGCCTGGACCGCAGGCCCTACCCGGTCAACATGGTCCCGTCGGCCACGGCGCGGACCGAGTCCGAATACCACGCCCTCCGCCTGCCGCAGCGCTTCGCCCGCCAAGCCGACCCGGACCTGGCCGCCGCCCTGATGCTCTGCGCGCGCAACGACGCGACCACCATCACCGTCTCCGGCGAACGCACGGCGCTCGCGCGCGACGGCGACGGCGCCGAGTCCGAACGGATTCTCGCGTTCGCCGCCGTGGTGCACAATCACGCGAGCATTCTGGTCGCCACACCGCAGCGAGTGACCGTACAGATGTGCCACGCCCGTGCCGTGGGCGAACGACTGGTGCAGGTCATCGGCCCGGCGCGGCCGGGAAGACTCGCCCCGATGCGCGAGCCGCAGGACGCCGTGCTGAATGCGGATCGCACCGAGCCGTTCGTCACCAATGGCCATCGCGGCGCGGCGAAGTTCCGCCAAGTCCTGCGCAAGCCGGTGGACGGGCGTGGCTTCATCACCGTCACGGTGGAACCGGAGAACCCGATGTCCCCGCCCACCCGCCATCGCACCTGGCTCGACTTCACCGGCGACGGCCGCTACTTGCTCACCACCGCGCACGATCTCGCCCTCACCCCGGTGTCCGACGAGGAGTTCGCCACACAGCTGCTGCGGCTCGCGCAAGTGTGAGGCGGGCGCGACAACTACTGTTGAGCCATGCCCGAGCAGTGGACGGTGCCGCCGACCGAGGCTTTGCGAGCCGACGGCTTGCGCGTGGCCGAGCTGGACACCTCAGGGACGCCGGGGTTCACCGGCGGCAAGAAGGAAGGCGTCGCCCTGCTCGCCGAACGCGCCCAGGTGCTGTCGGATCTGCAGGAGAGGCTGTACGCCAACGGCCGAGCCGGCGGCGACCGGCGCAACGTGCTGCTGATCCTGCAGGGCATGGACACCGCGGGCAAGGGCGGCATCGTCCGGCACGTCATCGGCTCGGTCGACCCGCAGGGCGTCGACCACGCCGCGTTCGGCGTGCCGACGCCGGAGGAGAGCCGCCATCACTATCTGTGGCGCATCCGCAAGGCGCTGCCGCGCGCGGGCCAGCTCGGTGTGTTCGATCGCTCGCACTACGAGGACGTGCTCGTGGTGCGGGTGCACAATCTGGTCCCGCCGACGGTGTGGGAGCCGCGCTACGACGAGATCAACGCGTTCGAGCGGGAACTGGTCGACGAGGGCACCTCGCTGGTGAAGGTGGCCATGTTCGTCTCGCTCGACGAACAGAAGCGACGCCTGGCCGAGCGGCTGGAACGCCCGGACAAGTTCTGGAAGTTCGATCCGTCCGACATCGACGAGCGCGCGTTCTGGCCCGCTTATCAGGACGCCTACCAGGCGATGCTGGACCGCACGTCCACCGAGTACGCGCCATGGCACGTCGTGCCCTCCGATCGCAAGTGGTACTCCCGCCTCGCCGTCACCGAACTGCTGATCGCCACACTCGAGCGGCTGGAACTCGACTGGCCCCCGCCGACCTTCGACGTCGAACTCCAGAAGCGGCGCCTGGCGCGGGCCTAGGACGCTGCTGAATAAGGCTTGTTCTGGAGTTCCGCCGCTATGTGGCGGAACCCCGGACTCGTGTGGGTGCTGAACGGGTGGGTTGTGATGAGGGGGATCCCCCGGCTGGTTCAGGCGATGGCC
>NZ_JAYKYQ010000019.1:0-92633 GCF_035544775.1 Nocardia implantans
CCGAAGGCAACGTCAACGACACATCCTGCCAAATACGCTGGGAACCGAAAGACTTGGTCACACTCTCGGTCCTGACCTCGACGCCCACGCCAACCTCCACAATTCTCAGCGAGCTGCCCCACCGGCGGACCCCTGCGACCGTGATCGGTCCCGCAGCGACAAGTTACTCGAAATTCATACGTGATAGTACTGGAACAGGTTACTGTGCACAGCACTCTCGGTCCCCGCTGCGCCCGCCCGAGCGCCGCGGGGACCGGCAGCCGACTACGGGTTCATTTCGAACGCGCCCGCATAACTCATCACCTCGTCGTGCAGGCGTGCGGTTCGCCCGCCGTCGATGATCGGCTTACGCAGCACACTGAGCGCCCAATCCTGCTGGGCCGTGGTCGATGAGGCTTTCGAGAACACTCCCAGCGCGTAGGCGGAGAAGTCACGCACGAATATCTCGAAGATCGAATCCACGATGTCCTCGGACGCTCCGGTGATCTCGGCTTGCTCCAGGATGAGCTGCCCGTAGGGCAGCAGGGTGAACAACTCCCCCACTGCGAGCTGGTAGTCCAGATCTTCGAGCTGGTCGGGGGTGGGCGGCGCCTCCACCGGGAACTGGGTGAATCGCTCGGCTTGTTCGACGAACAACGCCACATTCGGCAGGTGCCGATAACGCGCGTACGCGGGGCGCCAATCCGCGAATCGCACCGCGCCGAGACCCGCCGCGCCCGGTTGCCGGAACAACGATTCGTCGTCGCCGGGATCCCGTCGCACCGGGACCGGCGGCAGATCCGCGGGGTTGAACAGGAAGTTCGGCATGAACTTCAATGTCAAGGCCATATTGACGTGCGCGGTGCCCTCCAGCCGTGGCATCGAATCGATGGTGCCGCGGGCCGTCGAGAAGTAGGAGTCCTTCTCGAAACCCTTGGCGGAGATGACATCCGAGAGTTCGCGGAACACGCGCTCGGCCTCGCGGGTGACCTTCATCTTGCCGATGGAGTTGAACATGACGAAGCGGCGGTCCTCCGGCGTCGAAGAGCGCATGTAGTCGATCGCTCGTTCGTGGTAGAGCCGCATGGCGTTCATGCGCACGTAGCTGTCGCTCAGAATCTGCCGCACCTGCGGGAAGTCGGTGACGGGATGCCCGAACAGGATCTTGGCGCTCGCCTGGTTGATCGTCTCGTAGAAACAGTGCTGGACGATCCCCAGCGCGACCATGCCGATGTTGAACTTGCCGCAGTTGACCGCGGCGAGCGCGGAGTCGAATGCCTTGCGGCCCACGTGCAGGACGTCGTCGGCCGAGACGGGGTAGTCCACCAGATCGTAGGCGGAGACGAAGTTCTGGCCGTGGATGACGTTCTTGACCAGCCGGTAGTTCGAATGCTGGCTGTCGGCGATGAACCAGACGTACGCGTCGGCCCCTTCCAGGTCGGTGCGCCTGCCGATGGTGGGCACGATCCTCGCGACGTTGCCGTTGCCGATGTAGTACTTGCTGCCCGTGGCGGTGAATCCACCCGCCCCGTCCGGGGTCAGCAGCATGTCGGTGGCGTAGATGTCGGCGCCATGATCCTTTTCCGACAATCCGAACCCGATGATCCCGCCGCGGTCGAGTTCCTCGGCGGCACGCAGGTGCGCCTTGGCGTTGGCGCTCTGCCAGATGGTGGCGAGGCCGAGCGTCGAAACACCCCACGCGTACCAGTACTGCGATCCATAGAAGCCGGTGATCTCGTTGAACCGGGAGATGAACGCGGTGTCCCAGCGCTTGTCCGGATCCGCGCCCGAGATCGACCGCGGGGTCGCCATGTGGGCGATGATCCGGCTCTCGGCGAGGAACCGCATCCAGTCCTCGTACCACTCCCCCCGGTGCGCGTCGCCGGTGAGCGCCTGTTTGCCCTTCCGCTCGAAGAAGTCGACCACCGACCGCAGCCGAGCCCGCGTGGCTGGATCGAACTCTTCGAACGTCTCGGTTTTCGGGTTGAACAGGGCCATGACGACACCTCTCATACTGATGGCAGGTGCCGTCACTTTAAAACTGATGGCACCTGCCGTCAATCATGCGCCGCGAGCCGCGCGCTCCACTGCGGTCTATCGGCGCCCCTTCGCCGCTGCCTTCCGCCTGCTCCAGCCGAGCCAGGGGCTGTCCCACACGCTCGGCGGCGTGCGTTCGGGGTCCATCAGCCCGTTCTCCGCAAGCGGGCTGTCCTCGTCTTCGACAGTCTGCGGCTCGAATCGCACCAGAGTCCGGCCGTTGCCGCGCAACATCTCGACAGTGCGCAGAAGCGACGACGTCTCGGCGAACACGGCGTCGAAATCCGCGATTGCGGCATCGAGATGTTCGCAGATCAGCTGGCGCCGGATACCGAGGATGGTCTCGCGCAGCAGATCACCGTCCGCGGTGACGGGGGTGACCTCGACCGCCAGGTCGCATTCGGTGTCGAAGCCCATCGAACGGTTGTTGAGGTTCGACGAACCCACCCGCAACAGCCGATCGTCCATCACCAGCACCTTGGCGTGCACGTAGATCGGCGCACCGGCCTCGGTGACGGGGTAGTAGACGCCGAAGCGGTTCTCCACATCGGCGTCCCACAGCACACGCAGTAGGCGGCGGCGGGCCCCGTCCATCGCCTGCTGCTCGAGCCAGCCATCGGCGTGACGCGGCAACACCAGCACGATCTCCGGACCGTTCGGCTCGCGCAACCGCGCGGCGATCGCCTCGGCGATGACGCGCGAGGCCAGATACTGGCTCTCGATGTACAGCGACCGCCTGGCGCCGGCGATCGCCGCCAGATACAACGCCTCGATCTCCCGTACTTCGGCACGGTCGGCGAGTTCCGGGAAGGTCCGCGCGATACCCACCTCCACAGACCGCATCGTCGGCTCCAGCCCCTCCGGCCACGGCTTGTCACCGGCGATCTCGTCGATCGCGGCCAATTGCTGCCCCGTCGCCGCCTTCCACCGCGCCCGAGCCAATTCGCCGATCGCCCTCGCCGCGGCGCCGTCGACGGCGGTGGTCGCGTCGTGCCACGGTCCGTACCGGTTGCCGTTCGGCTCGGTTCGGTAGTGGTTGTCGTCGCGATGGTCGCTGGTGTCCCAGCGATCGACGGTCATGTCGATACCACCGCAGAACGCGAGCGCGTCATCGATCACGACGATCTTCTGATGGTGCGCCGAACCGATCGGGTGCGCGCCGTCCATTTCCAGGTGCAACCGCCGATCGGTCATCCAATTGATGACGAAGATCGGTGTCATCCCACGGCCGATCGCCGCGATCGCGCCGACATTCCATTTCAGCAGGTAGATGTCGAGATCAGGCCGCTGCTTCGGCAGCCAGGACAGGAATTTGCCCAGCCGATCGGGCCCTTCGAGGGTCTTCTCCCGGGGTTCGAACTTGATCCGGGTATCGAAATCCCAGCCGATCAGCACAATGCGCTTGCGGGCCTGCAGCATCGCGGACTTGGCGTGGCGGAAATAGTCCGCCGCATCGATGATGCACGCCAGCCGATCGGCCCGTGCGATCTGCCAGCAGGTGTCGCCGGGGATGAGGATTGGTCGCTCGTCGCTCATGTAGTCAGTTCTCCGTCCAGCCGGACACCCGTCCCCGCAGGTGAGCGCTTCAGAGTACTGCGCGTCTATCAAGCGCCGTGGCGGCGACCGCTGAGGTCATCGCACCCGGCGGCCAGCGCGGCGTGCAGCGAATCGCGCACCGCGGTCAGTTCGGCGAGCTTCGCGTCGACCTCAGCCAATTTCGTCGCGGCGCGGGCCTGCAACCCGGCATCGACGCGGCGGCGTTGCCCGCGCCGGGTGCCCGCCAGCAGATCGGCGACTTCGTCGAGCGTGAACCCGAGCCGCTGGGCCGCCTTGATCACCCGCAGCACGCTCACCGCCTGCTCGGGATACTGACGATGCCCGCCCAGCGTGCGGTCGGGCTCGGCGAGCAGCCCCCGGCGTTCCCGGAATCGGGGGCCGGTGGCGAACCGCTCAGGACCTCGTCGCCTCGATGAGACGCTGCCGCAGCCAGGTCAACGGCGTCGCCGCATCGGGACCGATGGCGTAGAAGGGATAGCTCTGGTGAATGCCGGACTTCAGGAATTCATCGATCTGCTGCCTGCGCTGTTCGTACGCGGCGGTGTTGAGCTGATCGGACAGCAGGCCGAGGCCGCCCGCGGCCAGTGCGTCACCGATGATTTCGGCTGCCTGCCGCTGGTAGTCGTCGATGTTCGCGGGATCCGGATTCGACAGCTGCACGAAGAATCCCGCGATGCGCCCGGCGAAGTCGCCGTCCGGCATCGCGCAGTACAGATCACCCGCGACGCAGAAGGTGTATGTCCGCGCGGAGAGCCAGCCGAAACCGCCCGGGCGGGGCCCGATCGCGCCCGCGCCGGGAACGGGCGGGCCGATCAGGACGTCGCCGGGTGAGCGACGCGGATCGGAGATCAACCCGACCAGGACGACCCGGTGCGGCGGCACCACCCCGAGGCCGGTGCCGATCTCCGCCGCGAGATCACCTGCCGCATCGGCGCCTTGGCTGTAGCCGAGCAACGCGATCCGTGCGGCTCCGCACGCCTGCGCCATTGCCGAGACCAGCTCGCGCGCTTTGTCGATCGCCTCCTGTTTGGAGCGACCGTACACTTCGCCTTCCCAGGGGAAAGCCGTCGCCGCGTAATGGACATAGTCGACCTGGACGTCCCCGGGCAGATCATTCAGGCTCATCGCGAGCATTCCTTCGCCCGGATCGGTGTTGGACGTCTCCCAGGTGCCGGGAATCGCCACGACATACAACTCCGGGCAGTGCGCCGGTGCGCCATTCGCGACGGACACGACACCGAACGGAATGGTCGTCACCGCCACCGCCGCACACGCGGCGGCCATGGTTTTCCATCGAGTGAACATCGAATACTCCAGGTACTCGTCACCGAGTCCGCGCGATTCGCGCAGTTTCGGTTGAAGGCGGGGAACGAGGGCCGGGTCAGCGGAGCCGGTTCGGCACCGGCGGATCCGTCATGCCGTTCGGGCCGTACCGAGTTCGACCTCTCGCAGATCCGGTCACTTCCGATCGTGACCGCGCGACGGGTTCCGACGCCGCGCGTCGCCTCAGTACATCCATGCCTGCGCCACTCCTCGTCGAGCCGAGCACCGATCGTGCGCACGCAAGGGCGGCCACACGATGCAACGAACAGAATATCCATTAACTTAATGACCGTCCAGCGCGTCGAGTCCGGCCGCTCGGCATCCGGTCGCAAGCATCTGTCCACTGGACGCCGCAGGAACCGGGCGGCATCGGCCACGTCGCACGCCAGTCGCCCACCCGCAGCCGCGCAGCTCTCCGACTCAGAAGCAGTTGAATAGTCGGTCACATATCGACACAATCGACCGCACGATGGCGGATGGTTTCGGCCGCGGTGGTCACCGGCTCCGTCGGACCCGGTCGACCGTCGAAAGCCTCCGCGAACCGTTGAACCCATCCAGCGGCGAGGGCAGGAGCAGCCTCGGCAGCCGGGCGATCACCGATAGACGATGCTCTTGGCGCCCACCATGCGCACGAGGCTGAAGATCGGAAGCCCGATCACCAGATGTTCGATTCCGGTGGAGATGCCTATCCAGAGGTCGCTGGACAGCGCCAGTGGGATGATCACCGCCGCGGCGGTGAGGATGCCGACGATCCAGCCGAAGAACAATTCCGGCGACGGAGTACCCAGGCGCAGCAGATACCACAGCACCCCGCCCAGCAGCGCGCAGATGAACGCCACCACGGCGAACCAGTACGCGTCCTGGGCCATCGGGTTCCACACCCCGAACTTGCCGCTCTCGCTCACACGGGTGGCGATGATCTCGATGATCCAGGCACACAGCCACGCCGCCAGCGCGGTCACCACCGCGGCCGCGACGACACCGCCGACGAACATGCCGATATTGACGTCCGGCTCCTGCCGCGACCGAGGTTGCCTGCCACGAGGTTCGGAGTGCTGATACGCACCGGGCCCGGCATCCTGACCGTACTCGGAGGCCTGGTCGTATCCCTGGTCCTGGCCGTACGGGGAGGGCTGGCCGTATCCGTGGTCCTGGCCGTATCCGGCGGGCTGCCCGTACCCGCGAGCGGGGCCGCGCCCGGAAGGCTGGCTGTATCCACGATCCTGGCCGTACCCGGGATCACGGTAATCGCCCGGCTGATAACCGGGTTCGTAGCGTGCGGTGTGCTGGTCGCGCGGATCCATGGGATTCAACCGCCGATCACCTCCGTGGAAAGCATGCGTGTGCGTCGAGTGTAGGGCGGGACCGTGACGGCCGCTGGCTCCCTACCCAACTCCGCTGCGCCGGTGGCCGCGCCATGGACATCGGAACGGCCGCACCCGCGCCTCCGCGCTGCGCGAAACTTCAGGCCACGACCGAGCGTTGCGGGACGCCGACGTATGCGCTCAGCGGCCGGATCAGCGCGTTCGATTCGCCTTGTTCGACGATGTGGGCGGTCCAGCCGGTGATGCGGCTCATCACGAAGATCGGCGTGAACGCTTCGATATCGAATCCGAGCAGGTAGTAGGCGGGGCCGGTGGGGAAGTCGAGGTTCGGCTCGATGCCGGTGGCCTCGTGCATGGCGCGCTCGACGGCCTCGTACATCCGCACCCATTTCTGGCCGCCGGTCGCCGCGGCGATGTCGAGGAAGGCCTTCTTCATGGTGGGGACCCGGGAGTCACCGTTCTTGTAGACCCGATGGCCGAAGCCCATCACCTTTTCCTTGCGCGCCAGCTTGTCACGCACCCAGTCCCCGGCCAGCGCGGGATCGCCGATCTCCAGCATGTCGTGCATGACGGCTTCGTTCGCTCCGCCGTGCAGTGGCCCCTTCAACGCGCCGATGGCGGCGGTGACGGCGCTGTAGATGTCCGACAGCGTGGAGGTCACGACGCGGGCGGCGAAGGTGGAGGCGTTGAAGCTGTGCTCGGCGTAGAGGATCAACGACATCTCGAACGCTTCGACCAGCTCGCGTGCCGGGACGGTTCCGAAGCACATGTTCAGGAAGTTCTCCGCGTATCCCAGGTGGGAGTGCGGTGCGATCGGGTCGAGACCGTGGCGACGGCGGTGGTCGGCCGCGACGATGGTCGGCAGCACCGCGAACATGCGCAGCGCCTTGGCCCGATTGGCTTTCGCGGAATTGTCGTCTTCGGTCGGGTCCTCGGCGCCCAGATAGCTGATGGCGGTGCGGACCACATCCATCGGGTGGCAGGTGTCGGGCAACTTGGCCACCAGCGACAGCAGTGATCGGTCGGCTCGACGGGAGGCGCGTTCGCGCTGCTGGAACAGCTCCAATTCGGCGTTCGATGGCAACTCGCCGTACCAGAGCAGATAGGCCACCTGCTCGAAACTGCAGTGGGCGGCCAGGTCCTGCACGGCGTAGCCGCGGTAGGTCAAGGAGTTGGTTTCCGGCACCACCTTCGAGATGGCGGTGGTGTCGACGACGACGCCTGCCAGGCCTTTGCGGATGGCCGGTATCACGGTCTCCGGCATCACTGGTTCCTCTCCAGAGTGAAATCGAATATCACGGAGTCGAATTCGTTGTATCGCTCGTACCGGAGCAATTCGTAGAGACGCGAACGATGCTGCATGCGATCGAGCAGGCCCGATTGCGTGCCTTGCTCGAAGATCTCCCGCAATCCCGCTTCGGCGGCGAACATCGCCAATCGCAGTGTGGACACCGGGTAGATCACCGCGTTGTAGCCGATCTTTTCCAGCGTCGACGCGGGAACGAGTTCGGACTTGCCGTATTCGGTCATATTCGCCAGCAAAGGAATCGCCACCGCGGCCCGGAACCTCTCGAAATCGGCGACGGTGCGCAGCGCTTCGGTGAAGACCAGATCCGCGCCGGCCGTGGCGTAGGCTTTCGCCCGATCGATCGCGGCGTCGATGCCTTCGATCCCGGCGGCATCGGTCCGCGCACAGATCACGAAGTTCGGGTCCCGCCGGGCGGACACCGCGGCCCGGAGTCTGCGCACCATCTCCTCGGTCGGCACCACGGCCTTGCCGTCGAGGTGACCGCACCGTTTCGGGTTCACCTGATCCTCGAGGTGACACCCGGCGATTCCGGCGTCTTCGAGGATGGAAACCGTGCGCGCGGCGCTCATCGGTTCCCCGAAGCCGGTGTCGGCGTCGATGAGCACCGGCAGATCGGTCACTCGCGCGACCTGCCGGCCGCGCTCCGACACCTCGGTCAACGTGGTGAGCCCGATATCCGGCAGCGCGAGATCGGCCGAGACCACCGCGCCGGAGACGTAGACGCCTTCGAAGCCGATTTCCTGGATCAGCTTGGCCACCAGAGGATTGAACGCACCCGGGAGACGCTGCAGACGATTCGAGGCAAGCCCCGCGCGGAACGCGGCGCGCTTGTCGGCGGCCGAGGTGGCGGCGGCCAGCAGTCCCGTCATCAGAACAGTCCCTTCGGCAGCTTCGGCGCACGCGCCAGAACGTCATCGGACACGGTGAGATTCAGCTGCGGCAGTTCGTCGGCGGACAACGCGCCCGTACGCTGCGCGATGTCGAGGAAGCGGTCCTGTTCGGCCGGGTCCACCACGCCGTCGGCGAGAGCGCGGAACTTCGCGATGTACTGGTCGCGGGCGAAGGGCCGCGCGCCGAGCGGATGCGCGTCGGCGACCGCCAGCTCGTCGACGATGACTTCACCGCTGTGCAGCGTGACCTCCGCGCGGGCGCCGAACGCCTTCTCCTTCGGGTCGGTCGAGTGATAACGCCGGGTCCACTCCGGGTCCTCGGCGGTGGAGATCTTGCGCCACAGCGCGACGGTGTCGGGCCGCTGCGCGCGCTCGGGGGCGTAGGAGCGTTCGTGATGCCAGACGCCGTCCTGCAAGGCGACGGCGAAGATGTACATGACGGAGTGATCGAGCGTTTCCCGCGACGCCTTCGGGTCGAACTTCTGCGGGTCGTTCGATCCGGTGCCGATCACCACGTGCGTGTGGTGGCTGGTGTACAGCACGATCGAGGCGATCCGATCCAGGTCGCCGATTCGCTCGCGCATCCGGCGAGCCAGATCGATCGGGGCCTGGCTCTGGTATTCGGCGGAATGCTCCTTGGTGTAGGTGTCCAGGATGCCGCGCTTGGGTTCACCCGGGCCTGGCAGCGGCACCGAGTACTCCTTCTCGGGGCCGCCCAGCAGCCAGGCGATGACGCCGTCCTCGCCTTCCCAGATCGGCGCGGGCGCGCTTTCGCCGCGTAAGGCGCGATCGACCGCCTCCACCGCCATCTTCCCGGCGAAAGCCGGCGCGTAGGCCTTCCAACTGGAGATCTCCCCCTTGCGCGACTGCCTGGTCGCGGTGGTGGTGTGCAGTGCCTGGCCGACGGCCTGGTAGATGGTCTCGGTGTCGAGCCCGAGCAGGGTGCCGATACCGGCGGCGGCGGAGGGACCGAGGTGGGCGACATGGTCGATCTTGTGCTCGTGCAGGCAGATCGCCCGCGTCAGATCCACCTGGATCTCGTATCCGGTCGCCAACCCGCGGATCAGATCCCGGCCGCTGCGCCCGGCGTGCTGGGCCACCGCCAGGACCGGCGGGATGTTGTCGCCGGGGTGGGAGTACTCCGCGGCCAGGAACGTGTCGTGGAAGTCCAGTTCGCGCACGGCCACGCCGTTGGCCCACGCCGCCCACTCCGGTGCGTATCGGCCGCCGACGCCGAAGACGGTCGCGCCGGGCCGATACGGGTGTGCCAGCGCCTGGGCGCGCGCGTTGGCCACCGGGCGGCGCGTCACCGACGCCGCCGCGACCGCCGCGTTGTCGATGATCCGGTTGACGATCATCTCCTCGGTCTCCGGCACGACCGCCACCGGATCCGCGGCGACCTCGGCGATCCGCCACGCGAGATGCTCCTCGCGCGGGAAGTGCTCGGCGGAGCGGTGGGTGCGGACGAGGTGATTTTTCACGAGGTGAGCCTCCAGACAACAAATTCCGTGTTCTCGAATTCGCACACTACCCATGCGTCTATCGGCCGGAAATCCGTCGCAAATGCGGAGATTTGCGTATTCGATTCAGCGAATTTGTGGAGGTTGCGAAAACCATCGGCGGAACCCGCCCGAGCCGCACAGCGGGTGGCTCCCCTCAACGCGGCGCGCGGCGGTGGCGACCGTCATCCGCACTGCCGAGGCGGACGCGTCACGAGCCTGCCTGCGAGCCCCAGCCGACGTGCAGTTCGTCGCGCATCCGTTCGCGCATGTGCGGGTAGTGGAGTTCGAAGGCCGGGCGTTCGGACCGGATACGAGGGAGTTCGTAGAAGTTGTGGCGGGGAGGCGGGCAGGTCGTTGCCCATTCGAGGGAGTTTCCCGCGCCCCAGGCGTCGTCCACCGTGACCACCTCGCCGTAACGGTAGCTGCGGAACGCGTTCCACACGAACGTGACCATCGAGACGCCCAGGATGAACGAGCCGACGGTCGAGACGGCGTTCAGCGCGGTGAACCCGTCGGTCGGTAGATAGTCGGCGTACCGGCGGGGCATTCCCTCTGCGCCCAGCCAGTGCTGCACGAGAAACGTCGTGTGGAAGCCGACGAAGGTGGTCCAGAAATGCAGCCTGCCGAGGCGTTCGTCCATGTAGCGCCCGGTCATCTTGGGGAACCAGAAATAGATCCCGGCGAAGGTGGCGAAGACGATGGTGCCGAACAGCACGTAATGGAAGTGGGCCACGACGAAATAGCTGTCGTGGATCTGCCAGTCCAACGGCGGGCTCGCGAGGATGACACCGGACAGTCCACCGAACAAGAAGGTGACGATGAAGCCGACGGCGAACAGCATGGGCGTCTCGAAGGTCAGGTTCCCTTTCCACATGGTGCCGATCCAGTTGAAGAATTTCACCCCGGTCGGCACCGCGATCAGGAACGTCATCATCGAGAAGAAGGGCATCAGCACCGCGCCCGTGGCGAACATGTGATGCGCCCATACCGCTGCCGACAGCACGCCGATCGAGATGGTGGCGTACACCAGAGGTCCGTAGCCGAACAGGGGTTTGCGGCTGAAGACGGGAAGGATCTCGCTGATGATCCCGAAGAACGGCAGCGCCACGATGTAGACCTCGGGGTGTCCGAAGAACCAGAACAGATGCTGCCAGAGCACCACCCCACCGGTGGCGGGGTCGTAGATGTGCCCGCCGAGGTGCCGGTCGTAGGCCAGCGCCATCAGGGCGGCGGTGAGGATGGGGAACGCGAGCAGGACCAGGGTGCTGGTCACCAGGATGTTCCATCCGAACATGGACATCCGGAACATCGTCATACCGGGCGCACGCAGACACACGATGGTGGTGATCATGTTCACCGCGCCGAGAATGGTGCCCAATCCGGATACGGCCAAGCCCATGATCCACAGATCGGCGCCGGCTCCGGGCGCATGGACGATATCGCTCAGCGGCGTATACGCCGTCCACCCGAAATCAGCGGCTCCGCCCGGAGTGACGAATCCGGACACCACCATCGTCCCTCCGAAGAGAAACAGCCAGAAACTCAGCGCGTTCAAACGTGGAAACGCCACGTCGGGTGCGCCGAGTTGCAGGGGCAGGACCGCGTTGGCGAATCCGAAGACCGTCGGAGTCGCATACAGCAGGAGCATGACGGTGCCGTGGATGGTGAACAACTGGTTGTATTGCTCGGGCGACAGGAACTGCAGGCCCGGCCGCGCCAGTTCCGCGCGCATGAGCAGCGCCATCAGCCCGCCGACCAAGAAGAAGGCGGTGGCGGCGACGAGATACATGATGCCGAGCACCTTCGGGTCGGTCGTGGTGACCACCCGCCACAGCACCGCGCCCTTCGCAGCGGTTCGCGCCGGATACGGTTTGGTCGGCGTGAGCTGCGGTGTGAGTGGAAACGACACCTGAGTCATCGATGCTCCTCGTCTCCTGCCGGGGGCTCGGAACCACCCTCCGACGCCGGAGGCGAACCTCCTCCGCCGGGACTGCCGTGGTGGCCGCCGCCCGCGACGGGGGATCGAGACGTTCACCCGCGGCGGCCTGGCACGAATTCTTGGACTTTGGTTTTCGCTCCTTGCGCCACGAGATGCCAGGCGTCCGGGTCGCCGCGAAGAACCGCTTCCGCGGTGGATTTCATCTGCTCCCAGGTGGCGTGCGGCGGGATCGGCGGCACTTCCGGATCGCAGCGCACGTCGAGCACCGTCGGCCGCTCGGCCGACAGCGCCGCTTCCCAGGCGGCCGCGAGGTCGCCGGGATCGTCGACGGCGATGGCGCCGAGACCGTAGGCGCGGGCGAGCTCGGCGTAGGACACCTCCGGCAGCGACTGCGATTCCTCGAATTTCGGCGCGCCGCCCATCGAACGCAGCTCCCACGTCACCTGGTTCAGGTCGTTGTTGTGGAACACGCACACCACCAGCCGCGGATCGCGCCACTGCTCGCGATAACGCCTGATGGTCAGCAACTCGCCCGCGCCGTTCATCTGCATCGCGCCGTCGCCGACGAGCGCGACCACCGGCCGGTCCGGGTGGGCGAACTTCGCGCCGATCGCGTACGGCACACCGGGCCCCATGGTGGCCAGCGTCCCCGACAGCGAGCCCCGCATCCGTCCGCGGAACCGCAGACAGCGCGCGTACCAGTTGGTGGACGACCCCGAGTCCGCGGTGACGATGGCGTCCTCGGGGATGCACCGCGACAGCTCCCACACCACCCGCATGGGGTTGACCGGCTTCGCGTCCAGCATCGACTGGCGTTCGATCGTGTCCCACCAGCGGGTCACGTTGGATTCGATCGTCTCCCGCCAGCTGCGATCGGACTTGTGGCGCAGCAGCGGAAGCAGTTCGGTGAGCGTGCTCTTCGCGTCGCCGACGAGGTTGACCTCGGTGGGGTATCGCATGCCGATCATCGCGCCGTCGATGTCGATCTGCACCGCACGCGCCTGACCGAATTCCGGAAGGAACTGCGAATACGGGAAATTCGATCCGATGATCACCAGGGTGTCGCAGTCGCGCATCAATTCATAGCTGGGCCTGGTGCCGAGCAGCCCGATCGATCCGGTGACGTACGGCAGCTCGTCGGACAGCACATCCTTGCCCAGGAGAGCCTTCGCCACCCCGGCTCCGGTGATCTCGGCCAGCTCCATCACCTGGTCGGCGGCGTCACGAGCGCCTTGCCCGACGAGGATCGCCACCCGCGACCCCGCGTCGATGATCTCGGCGGCCCGTTCGATGCCGGCGCGGTCGGCGGTGACCGTGGCGTGCAGTGCCGCCGGCGGGCTGGAGGGGATCTGTTTGAACGCGTGCTCGGGCGGCTGATAGCGCTCCTCCTGCAGATCGGAGGGGATGATCAGCGCCGTGGGGGCGCGACGGGTCGCCGCGATACGAAACGCGCGGTCCAGCGCGTTGGGCAATTGATCGGGAACGTTGACCTCGACCAGATAGTCCGAAGCGACATCCTTGAACAGGCTCTGCAGATCGACTTCCTGCTGATAGCTGCCGCCCATCGCGCTGCGCGCGGTCTGCCCGACGATCGCTACGACCGGCACGTGATCGAGCTTGGCGTCGTAGAGGCCGTTGAGCAGATGGATCGCACCGGGACCCGACGTAGCGGTGCAGACGCCGACCTCGCCGCTGAACTTCGCATAGCCCACCGCCTGGAAAGCGGCCATCTCCTCGTGGCGGGCCTGGATGAAGGCCGGTTCGTTGCCGGCCCGCCCGAACGCCGCGATCAAGCCGTTGATGCCGTCGCCCGGATAGCCGAACACCTGCCGCACGCCCCAGTCACGCAGCCGTCGCAAGACATAGTCGGCGACCTGGTCAGCCATGTCGTTCTCCTGTCCGCCTTCGAGGTGTCGTCTCCGCGGGCCGATTACCCCGGCGAACAGGCCTCAACCCGGCATACGCGGTCCTCGGGAGGGTATTCGCGCTGTGTTCTCTCCTGTTCCGACGCTCGCCTGCCTGGGCGTGGCCCGCGTCGCGCGGCGCCTGCGTCAGCCCATCGGCGGCGGCGCACCGGTCGGCCTGCCCGCTCGGGGTGAACAACGCGCCGGTCCACCATCGCGGGTCGCGGGCCGAGCGTCCGCCGCCACAGTGGGCGTGGCGCTGACATTTGTCCAAGACCGGCCACAGGCGGTCGTCGTATCGTCTCGCTCATGGGTGATTACGACGTCGAGCAGTCGCACGGAATGCACGTGGTCCACGACGGCCCGCGGCAGGCGGCGCCGCTGTTGCTCGTGCACGGATCGGGCGCCTCCGGTGCCTCGTGGGGCCCGGTGGCCGGGGCACTCGCCGCCCACCATCACGTCATCCGGATCGACCTTCCCGGGTGCGGCCAGTCCCCGCCCGCGTCGTCCTACGACGTGCCCGACCAGGCCGGCCGCTTGGCCGCGCTCCTCGACGACCTCGGGCTGCGGCGGGTCCCCGTGGCCGGACACTCCAGCGGTGGCTTCGTCGCCACCGCGCTCGCCGAACAGCGCCCCGATCTGGTGGGGTCCATCGCGCTGCTCAGCACCGCCCCCGCTCTGGACGCGCTGCTTCCGCAGCCGTTGATCGTCCGCGCCTTGCTCGCCCCGCCCTTCGGACCGCTGCTGTGGCGGAGGCGGTCGGTCGGGCTGGTGCGCAAGGCGATCAGCGCCACGACCGCTCGCCCGGTGGACATTCCGGACGAGATGATCGCCGACCTGAAGAACATGCCTTACTCCGCGTTCCGTGAAGTGTTGCGCCGCAACGGCGCTTACGTCGCGGAGCGGAACGTGCCCGAACGCCTGGCGGCTCTCGACGTCCCCGTTCTGGTGATCTTCGGCGCCGCCGATCCTCGCTATGAGCCGTCGTGCGCGCATCGGTACGAGGCGGTGGCGGGCGCTCGGGTCGAGATGCTGCCCGGCGTCGGTCATCTACCCATGCTCGAAGCGCCCGAGACGACGAGCGAACTGCTGCTGGGCTTCACGGCGACCGCGGCGGACACCCCGTCGATAACCCCCACGGCATAGGCTGGTCAGGTGCTGTCGGTCAGGTCGTCATACGACTGGACTTGGGCGGAGGTGGATGTCGCGGTACCGCGTCCGCCCGATCGGCTGCCGGGCATCAGCATGGCCGGGTTCCACCAACGGCTGTCCACGCCCGTGGACATCGCCATGATCGCGCACCCGTCCGTCACCCTGATCGTCGACCTGAGCGAAGCGGGCGGGATCGTCTACGACGACCGCGGGCGGCGCCGGCGCGGCAGCTTCGTCGCCGGACTCCTGCCCGGCCCGCTTCGGACCGGCGGATCGAGCGGCGAGTGCCTTCAGATCCGCTTGTCGCCGCCTGCCGCGGCCGCGGCGCTCGGAGCGCCGGTCGATCTCACCGGGACCGTGGCATCCCTGGACGAGGTCTGGGGCCGCGACGCCTGGCGGATCGAGGAGCGGCTGCGCGCCGCCACCTCCTGGGACGAGCGGTTCACGATCGCGGCCGATGCGCTCGGCCGACGGCTGCGCGACCGTCCATCGGTCGATCCGGAAGTCGCCCACATCTGGCGGCGCACGGTCACCGGCCGGGGGCGGGTACGGGTCGACCGCATGGCGGACGAGGTCGGCTGGAGCCGGCAGCGCCTGTGGTCCCGGTTCCGATCCCAGCTCGGACTCACGCCCAAACGCGCCGCGCAGCTGGTGCGCTTCGACCACGCCGCCCACCTGCTCGCGGCGGGTCACACCGCCGTGAGCGCTGCCGTCCACAGCGGCTACGTCGACCAGTCCCACCTGCACCGCGAGGTCAGGGCGATCGCCGGAGTCACGCCGGCCGCGGTGGCCACCGCGCCCTGGCTGGCGATCGACGACGTAGCGTGGCCTGCCCACACCGCGAGCCTGACGCCACCGCCGACGATCCGCGGTACCCGCACGTCCACGGCTCGGCCGCCGAAACGGTGGCCGAGCCGGTAACCCGTCTCAGTACCCTTCGAGCAGAACCTTCTTCTGCACCTTGCCCATCGCGTTGCGCGGCAGCGCGTCGACGACGCGAACCTCGCGCGGCCGCTTGTGGACCGACAGCGAGCCCGCGACGAAATCGATGAGCGCATCCTCGCCGTGGGCGGCGCCGACGACATAGGCGACGATCCGCTGACCGAGATCGGCGTCGGGCACTCCGACCACGGCTGCCTCCGCGACATCGGGATGCGCCAGCAAGGCCTGCTCCACCTCCCCCGCGCCGATGCGGTAGCCACCGGATTTGATCATGTCCACCGATTCCCGGCCCACGATGCGGTGGAAACCGTCGGAGTCGACGACCGCGATGTCGCCGGTGCGGAACCAGCCGTCCGGGGTTGTCACCTCCGCGGTCTTGGCCGGATTGTTCAGGTATCCGTCGAACAGGGTGGGACTGTGGATCTCCAACTGGCCCAGCGTTTCCCCGTCGTGCGCGACCAGCTCCCCGGTTTCGGAGCGCAGCCGGGTTCGCACGCCGTCGACGGGCACGCCGACCCAGCCCGGCCGCCGTTCACCGTCGAAACGAGTGCTCACCGTGATGAGGGTCTCGGTCATGCCGTAGCGCTCGATCGGGGCGGATCCGGTCAGCTGCTTCAGCTGCTGGAACACCGGCACCGGCAGCGGGGCGCTGCCGGAGACGAGCAGGCGCGCGCGGGACAGCGCCGCGGCCGACGTCGTGTCGGTGCACAGACGCGACCATACGGTCGGCACACCGAAGTACAGCGTCCCGCCTGCGGCGGCGTAACGCTGCGGCGTGGGGCGGCCGGTGTGGATCAGCCGCGACCCGATCCGCAGCGCACCGAGTACGCCCACGATGAGACCGTGGATGTGGAACAGCGGAAGGCCGTGCACCACGACGTCGTCGGCGCTCCACTGCCAGGCTCGCGCGATGCCGTCCAGGTCGGCCGCGATCGCCCGGCGGGAGAGCACAACGCCTTTGGGCGCGCCCGTGGTGCCGGAGGTGTAGATGATCAGCGCCGGGGTATCGGGGGCCGGTTCCGGGTAACCGGTCGACGAACGCGCCGCCGGATCGGGGGTGATCGTGGGCAACGCGACGTCTTCGCGGGGCTCGCCGATCCAGAACTCGGCCGCGGAATCGGTGAGGATGTGGCGGCGCTCCACGGCCCCGGAATCGGACGGGACCGGCACCGCGGCCACGCCGGCGAGCAGGCAGCCGACCGCGGCGATCACGGTCTCCAGCTCGGCGCGGGCGTCGATGGCCACCGCCGCCGCGCCCGCGATCTCGTCGGCGACCGCGGCGGCCGCGGCCAGCAGATCCTCCCGCGAGATCGAGCGGTCCGCCACGGTGACCACCGGAGCCGACGCGTCCTCCGACGCGAGCAGCAGGGACCTCAGCAGTGGTTCTGGCATCGTTGTTTCCTCACAGATCGGTTGGATGGATTTCACTCGGGAGCCGGGGTCGCGGTCCCCGCTCGACAGCGTGCGGCTGTCCGGCGCCGCCGGGACAACGTCATCCGGGCACTCCCAGGCCGCGGTATCGCAGGCGACGCCGGTGGTAACGGTCGGCCGGATCCATGACCACGAGTGCGCGTAGCGCCCCGCCGACGGCGGCCTCGAGCCGACGGCACAGCGCGGGGCCGTCACCGTCCTCGCCGATGACCTGATCGACGATTCCGTGGCGGCACAGCGAGGCAACGTCCATCCCCTGCTCGCGGGCCAGCTGGGGGGCGTGTTCGACATCGTGGTGGACCACCGCGCTCGCCCCCTCGGGCGGGAGCGGGCCCAGCCAGGCGTGCTGGGTGGCGATGACCCGATCGGCGGGCAACCAGGCCAGGGCCGCGCCGCCCGCGCCCTGCCCGAGCAGCACCGACACGGTCGGGCTGTCGAGCGTGACCAGTTCCGCCAGGCATCGAGCGATCTGACCGGCGATCCCTTCCTGCTCCGCCGCGACGCTCAATTCCGCTCCCGCGGTGTCGATCACGGTGACCAACGGCAGCGCCAGCTCGGCCGCGAGCCGGATCGCCCGGCGCGCCACACGCAGCGCGGCGCCGTTCGGTCCCGGCGCGGCGCCGCCCTGCCGCGCGCGTGTGCCGTGCCCGAGGAACACACAGGGGATGTCGGCGATGCGTGCGACCGCGGCCAGTATCCCCGGCGCGACCTCCCCCTCACCGCTGCCGTTGAGCGATAGGTGGCGGGGCGCGATGGCGGTGAGCACGTCCCACGCCCCGACCCGTCCGGGCCTGCGCGACGCCAGCACCGATTCCCAGGCGTCGGAGGGAAGCCGATACCCGTCGTGCGCGGGCAACTGCGCGCTCGTTGCCTCGCCGAGGGCCCTCCGCCCGGCCGGCTCGAGTATGCCGAGGCATCGGCGCAGCCACGAACCCAGTTCCTCCGGCGGCACGACGGCATCGATGATGCCGTGCCGCAGCAGGTTGCCGGTGGACTGCACACCGTCGGGCATGGGAGAACCGAGGGCCTCGACGACGCGGGGTCCGAGAAACCCGACCAGGGCGTCCGGTTCGGCGGCGGTGATGTGCCCCATCGACGCCCACGAGGCGAACACGCCGCCCGTGGTCGGATGCCGCAGGTACACCAGGTAGGGCAGCCCGGCTCGCTTGTGGTCGGAGACCGCGGCGGCGATCTTGATCATCTGCGCGAACGCCACCGCCCCCTCCTGCATCCGGGTGCCGCCCGAACACGGCAACGCCACCAGCGGCAGGCTTTCGCGCGTCGCGCGTTCGACCGCGGTGAGCAGCCGTTGCGCGGCGGCGACGCCGACCGAACCGCCCAGGAAGCCGAATTCGCCCGCCAGCACGGCGATCCGGCGGCCACCGACGCGTCCTTCCCCGACGACGACCGCTTCGTCGAGTCCGGTGCGTTCACGCGCCGCGGCCAGTTGCCGCGCGTAGGAGGCGTTCGGGTGTACGTCGACGAGCCGGTCGTGCCAGGGCAGGAAGCTGCGTGGATCGAGCGTGTCCGTCAGCAATTGCGCCGCCGACCGTCTCGTCCCTGCTGAACGAGTCATGGATGTTGTTCCTCGCACCGGGTGGGCCGGGTTCGATACGGAGGCCGGACTTCTGCGGATCTCATCGCCCGACGGCGACATCGAGCGCCCTCTCCCCGCCGTCCGGATCGTCGGCACGCCAGGCGACGTGCTGATCCGGCCGTACCAGGACCAGCCGGGCGCCGAGGAGTTCCGACAGGCCCGCCTTCGCGGCGATATCACCGTCGGCCAAGCGCAGCACGGTCAGCGGGACACCCAGCTCGGCGGCCCTTGCCTCGATGCGTCCGACATCGAGGTGCTGCCCGTCGCCCTCGATCGTGACGAGGGTGTACTCCGGGCCGAGCGCGTCGTAGAGCGACCGGCCGTCGTGCAGCCACACGTGCGGAAGCAGCGCGCCGGGACAAGCGGAGGGGTGGTATTCGATCGGATCCTCCACGGGTGGCGTCGACCCGTCCGGCGTGATCACCGGGGAGCCCACGTAGGTGTAGCCCAGTACCAGCCCCAGCGAGTGGAATTCGCTCTTCTTCACCGCGAGCGCCGCCGCGGTGCGGGTGCGCGCCGTGTCGCCCGCCGGCCCGGCCTCATTGATCTCCGTCGCCGAAAAGTGGTGCGCGAGTGCGGTTTCCTGCGAACCGGCATCGGCGATGGTGCGTGCGGCCACCGGACGTCGTTCCGCCTCGTAGCTCGCCAGCAGCGCGGGCCCACCCCACCCGTGCAGGACGGCGGCGATCTTCCACGCGATGTTGACGGCGTCACCGATACAGGTGTTGTAGCCGTGGCCACCCCACGGCGGGTTGAGATGGGCCGCATCGCCGACCAGGAACATTCGGTTCCTGCGATAGCTGTCGGACAGCAATTGCCGCGCCACCCACGGATCGGTGGCGATCACCTCCACCGGATGGGTGTCACCGATCAGGCTGTGCAGCAACGCCTCCGGGTCCACCGAGTCCACTCGCACGTCGATCCCCTGCACGATGGCCCACCAGGTGTCGCCCTGGTCGAGCCGCCCGACGATGCCCGCCGCGCCGGGCGCCATCACCCAGTAGTGAATGGCGTTGTCGAATCGGACGCGTTCGGCCAGACCGGGGGCGCGGAACAGGATGCTGAGATTCGGCCGCTCACCCGAGGTGCCTTGAAATCGCGCGCCGATGCTTTCCCGGACGATGCTGCCCCCGCCGTCACAGCCGAGCAGGTATTCGGCCTCGATCGAGCGGGGCGACGCGGTGTCGTCCTCGATGCGCGCTCGGACATTGCCGTTCGGGAGTTCGGTGACCTCGGTGACGCGGCCGCCCAGACACAGCTCGATGTACTCGTTGCCTTCCACAGCCTCGCGCAGGACGAGTTCCACCACCGGTTGCGGCGCTTGCTGACCGCGTTCGGGAGCCAGCTCCGGTTCGGCGACATCGAGCTGGAAGCCGTTTTCGAACCGGGTGATCTCGTATCCGAGCAAGGTGGAGCAGAACACGATGTCCTGTGCCCACTCGACCGGAAGCGGTGCGGCCGCGCGGACCGCGTCCGCGAGTCCCCATCGCCGCAGATGCGTCATCGTCCTGGCGTTGGTCGTCTTCGCGCGCGGGCGGCGGGTATCGATCTCCACCCGCGGTTCCACCACGACGCTGCGAACGCGGTGCTGAGCCAGTTCCAACGCGGCGGCCAGCCCGGACGGTCCCCCGCCGACGATCAGGACGGGCACCACGCCGGGTGGCGAGGCGATGTCGCTCATGCGCCCTTCCTCCCGCTCGCCTCGACGATCGGCACCGGGCCCTGCTCGGTTCCGCGACAGCCGACGATCTTCATCCGGTCACCTTTCCTTTCAGTGTGTCGCCGGCACGGAAGCGGCGTCGTAGTCCATGGCGGTGGCCGCGCGCGGTCGCCGCGGGAGCGCGGCCATCAGCAGCCCACCGGCGAGCGCAGGCACGGCGAACGCCATCGAACTGACGGCGACCGCGGCTGCGCCGGCCACGAAGGCGGCGCCGTAGGTGGGGCCTGCGATCGCGCCCACGCGCCCGATGCCGAGCGCCCAGCCGAGCCCGGTCGCCCGCAGCGAGGGCGGATAGAAGCTCGCGATGTGATCGTTGAGCATGTTCTGGGTGCCGAGGCCACCGAAGCCTGCGACCGCGACCAGCAGCATCAGGGCGAGTTTCGGCGGGTGGGTGCCCAGCAGCGCCAGCGCCACGGCAGCCATGGTGAAACCGGTGAGCACCAGGGGTTTGGGGCCGAACCGCTCGGCCAGCGCCGCGGCCAGCAGCGTCCCGATGATAGCGCCCGCGCTGTAGACGAGCAGGAAGGTGACCGACGACCCGATCGGGTAACCGGCTTTGCGCATGATCTGCGGCAGCCAGGTGGTGACCCCGAACATCGTCAGCATGCTGCACGTCGCGACGAACCAGATACCGGCCGTCGCCCGCGCCATGCCACCGTCGAACAGTCGCGCTGCGGGGGAATTCGCCAGTCCGCCAGGACGTTTGGTTTCCGCGCCGCGTTCCGGAGACGCGAAGGCATGCGACTCGGGAAGCAGGAAATAGGCGACCGGCAGCAAGGTGACCAGCGGGAGCGCGCCGAGGGCGTACACCGGCCGGAAACCGGCGTCTTCGAGCAGCGCCAGCGCCGCCGTGGAAGCCAGCACGCCACCGAACGCGGGTCCGGTGAGCACCATGCCGAGCACGCGGGAGCGATAGCGCGGCGCGGCGAATTCGGCGGCCATCGCGATCGCGGTGGGCATCAGACCGCCGATACCGAGACCCGCGACCAATCGGGTCGCGGCGAACACCAGGAACGACGGGGCCAGCGCCGTGACCAGAGTCGCCGTGGCGAACAGGGCCAAGCAGGCCAGAAACAAGCGACGACGGCCGAGGATGTCGGTGAGGGTCCCCGCGGTGAGAGATCCGAGGAGAACTCCGATCAGGGCCACACTGCCGACGAATCCCGCGGCGCCCGCGGTGACCTGCCATGGGTCGTGCCCGATCAGGACGGGCAAGGTCGCGCCGTAGACGAACAGGTCGTATCCGTCGCTGAGGAGGGCGGCCCAACACAGGATCGGGACGAGTATTCTGCCCCGGTCGACGCTGGCCGAGGTGGTGGAGAAGTTCATGCGAGCCCCTGAGAAGGAGTGTCAGAAAACACCATAATGGTTATAACCATTTGGGTGGTTGTGATGGTAGCCACAGGCCATGGGCCGCTGTCAATACCTGGGCCGTAATCGATGCGCAGGCGGAGCTTCCGGTCCGCTCAGCGGAAAATCAATGCTGCGCGTGCGCTACGGCGGCCGCGCGGGCACGGGCCGGGTCGCCCGATTCGATCGCGCGGATCAGCTCCTCGTGGACGGCGATCCGCTGGGCGAAGTACTCGGCATTGTCGGCTTCCCGAGATCGGCTCGCGCGCGTGGCGTGATGCTCGATGTACTCCTCCAGCCCGAGGTAGGTAGCGCGCAGCACCTGGTTCGGGACGATCGCCACGATCCGCCGGTGCAAATTCCACACGCCCCGGATGAACCCTTCCGGATCCCCCGCCGCATCGCGCGCCACGGCCAGCAGGCGACCGAGCTCGGCGAGGTCCGCGCTGGTGCGGTGGCGCGCCGCCAACTCCGCGACCAGCGGCTCGAGTTCCTCGCGCACCGCGATCGCATCCGCCACCCCGGCAGGATCGTCGTCCACGGTCAGCAGGGTCCGGCCGAGCCGGACGATCGAAGACGGCTCGGCGACGAACAAGCCGCCGCCCGGCCCGGGCCGGACGGTGATGACCCCACGGTCCTGCAACAGCCGAACCGCTTCGATGACCGTCCCCCGTGCCAGCCCCGACTCCTGCTGCAGTTGCTGCCGAGTGCCCAGCTTGTCGCCCGGCTTCAACTCCCCTGCCGCGATGCGGTTCTGAATGAACGACACCAAGGACTCGGCCCGCGTGGGTGCGCCCTGGATCGTCACCGCGTCAGTCTAAAGGGGGATCCGAAAGGTGGCGATACCATCGCTCGTTCGGGACGCCCGAACGATCCTTCGGAAGTTCCCGCTGGTCTGCGGCCCGAGCCGTTCCGATACTGAGCGAATGCCGACCGACCCCGCACGCACCCTGGTCTTCGCCACCCGGCCGGAGGGCCCGCTCCTGCTCGACCTCTACCGGCCGCGGCACGGCGCTTCCCGGCTCCCGCACCCGGTGGTGGTGTGGGTGCACGGAGGCGGCTGGTTCACCGGAGACCGGACGTTGCTGCCGGACCCGCGGCCGTTGCTGCGACGCGGGATCGCGGTCGCGTCCATCGAATACCGGCTCAGCGGCACCGCGCTGTTCCCTGCGCAGTTGCACGACGTCCGGGACGCGATCCGGTTCCTGCGCACCGGCGCCGCCGACCTGTCTGTCGACCCACGCCGCATCGGCGTGTGGGGCGCGTCGGCCGGCGGGCATCTCGCCGTGCTGGCCGGACTGACCGGCGGCATCGACGCTCTGCCGGGAGAGGAGAACACGGGCGACAGCTCCGTACTCGCGGTGGCCGACGCCTACGGACCGGCCACCCTGGTCCCCGGCGTGGTCCCGGACGGCGCGCAATGGTCCGATCGGTGGCCGCCGGAGTGGCGTCTGATCGGCGGCGACCCCGCGGATCTCCCGGACCGGGCGCGGGCCGCAAGCCCGCTGTCGGTGCTGTCCGACCTGCCCGCGGGCGCCGCACTGCCGACGTTCCAGATCGCGCACGGCACAGCGGACCGGCTCGTCCCCGACGAGCACAGCCGCAGGTTGCACGCGGCGCTCGGCGCCCGCTCGCAGTTGTACCTCGTCGACGGGTATCGGCACGGTTTCCTCAACCCACCGGACCGGCCCGACGTCCCGGCCGGCATGGACGACGGCCGCCTGGCCCGCGAGCGGACCGCGGCCGCCGCCCACCTCACCGGCGGCACCACGCAGACCACCACCTTCGGCTTGGACACCATCGCCGACTTCTTCGCCGTGACCCTGACAGGAGAACCCGCATGACGACCGCCGACCTGGACCACATCCACCGGTTGCCGCTCGCCGACACCCTCCCCGGCGAGCCCGTTCCGTACTACCTCGCCAGTGCAGAGGGCCTGCGCTTCGAGGCGTACGGGCAGTTGTGGACGGTGCTGGCGCGCTCATCCGACAGCGGAGGACTCTTCGACGCAGCGACCATCTGCGGGCCACGCGGCGCGTCGGCGCCGTTTCACGTGCTCACCGAGAATCAGCGGACCTATCACGTGACGGCCGGAGCGGTGCGCGTCTGGCTGCCCGGCGAAAGCCGCCTGCTCACCACCGGTGATTCGGTGCACGTCGCACCGGGTGTCGCCTTCGCGTACCGGTTGGAAGCACACCAGTCGAGCATGCTGTTCTGGTCCGCTCCGGGCGGCGCGCTCGACGCGCTTCTGAGGCACCGCCCGGTGACCCGGCACATCTACTCGGCCTCCGCGCTCGGCGCCGACGCCGGAACACCGATCGGCACCGTGGTCGACGGTATCGACCACGCCGAACTCGGCGCGGGCCCGGACGACCGAATCCCCGCCGACCAGCAGAGCTATTTCCTGCGAGCGGCCACCGGCGACCGGCTCGGCTGGCCGGACGCGCTGAACACGGTGACCGCGCGCGGACGCAACACCGGCGGGCGCTACTTGGCCGTCGCCACGACGGGCGGCCGGCAGCCCTACATCCCCCGGCACTTCCACCGGCTGCACACCGAGAACTTCTTCTGCACGGCGGGCCGCGTGTGGATGTGGGTCAACGGCCGGGAGGTGCTGCTCACGCCGGGCGACTACCTGCACGCTCCGGCCGGCACGGTGCACAGCTTCGCGTTCGGCGCGCACAACACCTCGATGCTCGGCATCCTGACCTCCGATGTCTTCGAGCCGTTCTTCGACAGGACCGGTGAACCCACCGAGGACCACGTCTACACCGAGGGCCTCATCGATCCTTCCGTGCTGGCGGGGAAACTGCAGGCGGTCGCGGACGAACTCGATCTCGTCCTGGTCGGCCCACCGCCGAAGCGCACCCTCGCCCCGAGCTTGTGAGCCGAAGCCGCGGCGATCCGGCGCCACAGTAGACTGGCCCGAGCATGAGTATCACGGTGCCCCAGGCCAGGAGCTTTCTGGCGGTCGCGGAGGATCTGAACTACACCCGGGCCGCGCGCCGTCTGCATATGAGCCCCTCGTCGCTGAGCGAGCAGATCACCACGATCGAGCGGCGGCTGGGGCGTCGGCTGTTCCGCCGCACCTCCCGGCATGTCGAACTCACCGAATCTGGCGCCGCGCTGCGGCCGCTGGCCACACGCCTGGTCGAGGCCGCGGATGAGCTGGAGCACTGGGCCACCACGGGGCCGACGACGATCCGGCTCGGATGTCCGGTGTCCAGCCCGCGGTTCCGCGCCCTGCTCGCCATGCTGACAACGACCATGCCGGAAGTCGAGTGGCGAGTGCGCCGACTGCCGTTCGCCCAGGCGTATTCCGCCCTCATCGGCGCGACGGTCGATTGCGTCTTCGTCGCCGAGACAGCCGCGCCGCCCGCCTCGGTGCAGGCGATCGCGCTGTGGCGCGAAGACGCGATCGTCGTGCTGCCCGACGATCACCGGCTGGCCTCGCGCGAACTGCTGCATGTCGACGACCTGCTCGGCGAGACGTTCGTGACCACCGAGGATCCCGCCACGTCCGAGCGCTGGCTGGCCGGGATCAGCCCGGGCGGCGCCCCACCGAAGACACTTCCGGCCGCATCGACACTCGACGAAGCTCTCGATCTGTGCGGCGCGGGCATGGGCATCAACATCGCCGGTTCGTTCGCACCGGACACCTACGCCCGCAAAGGTATTCGCTTCATCCCGCTCGAGGGGGTGCCGCCACGCACCACGTATCTGTGCTTACGGCGCGAAGCCCACAGCCCGGGGCTCCAGGGTCTGATCCGTACGGCGACCGAGGCCCGTTCCCTGATGCCCGACCGGTCCTGACGCACGCCCGGCTCGACGCGAGGACCTCCTCGCCGGACCCGCGCACGACTTCGCCATAGCGGTCGCCGCGCCGCGTGCGGCGGCCGCGCCCCGCGCAGGAGCGGGACCTTGGTCCCTCGCCCCTGGCTACCGGTTGCTCTACTGCCGCCTCGGTAAGGAGATAGACACTCGTCCAGGTACGCCGCGACGACCTCGGCTCGCCCGACGACGGCCCCTGCACGCGAACCGGAGGAGCACCCCATGTCCACCTCGAGCAAGGCTCCGATCCTGGCGGGCGTCGACGGCTCCGGCGTCGCGCTCGCCGCCGTGCGCTGGGCCGCCGTCGACGCCGCCCACCGCGGCGCGCCGCTGCACTTGGTCTATCTGACCGGCGGCCTCGGCGACTGCGGTTCCGGCGTCGAGCGCATCCCATCGGCCCCCGGCAGGCATCGGTGGGGCGGCCCGGAGCTGCTGGAGATCGCGTACGCCTCGGCCGTCGCCGAATCCGCGCGGATCAACCGGATCGAAGTGACCGTCGAACTGACCAACGCTGCCCCCGTTCCCGTTCTGCGCCGCCGATCCGAGCACGCGCGGCTGCTCGTCGTCGGCTCCCAAGAACTCGGCGCGTTCAGCCGCGCGATGCGGGGCTCGCTGAGCACCGCGCTGGCTCGGCAGGCGGGATGCCCCGTCGCCGTCGTTCCCAACGACGCCGAGAACGGTGACGGGCCTGTCGTCGTCGGCGTCGACGCCTCCGCCAGCAGCGCAGCGGCCATCGCGCTGGCTTTCGACGAGGCGGTTCTCCGCGGCGCCGATCTCGTTGTGGTGCATGCCTTATCCGGCCTGCGCGGCAACGGCTCGCCCACCGAATCACGCGAGCAGGGCGAGGAATTGCTCGACCGGAGCCTGACCGGGTACAGCGAGGCGTATCCGGAGGTCACCGTGCGGCGCGTCGTGGTCGAGGACCGCCCCGCCAGGCGACTGCTCGAGATGGGCGAGAAAGCGCGGTCGATCGTAGTGGGCAGCCGCGGGCACGACGAACTCCCGGCGATGCCGCTCGGTTCGGTGAGCCGGGCCGTACTACACGCGGCGCAGGTGCCGGTGATCGTCACCAGGGGCGGCGACCGCTGATCGGATCGTGTCGCGATCGCACACAACCGACCATGCGGCCGCCGCCCGCCGTGGACGTGGCCAGCCCGCCGTCAGCCGCCCAGACGCGCCTGGATGGCCTCGATGACCCGTGGCCGCAACTCCGCGGCACGGATCACCGCGTCGACGGAGCCGACTTCGACGGCACGCTGGATGTTGTGGATGCGGTCGAACTCCGCGGCCACTTCACCGAGCTTCTCCGCGCGCACCGACGACCGCAGTTCGTCCAGTTCCGCGATCAGCGCGGCGCGATCGGTGCCGGACGCGTTGGCCACCCGCGCCTCCAACTCCTGCACCCGCGGATCGGCCGCGGTGCGGGTGGCGACATCACCGGAGAACACCGCCGCCGCGGCGGGCGCACCGCCGAGCACCGACGCGAACGAGCCCTCCAGCGCCAGCACGGTCATGTTCGGGTTCAACGCCTTCGAGAAGACGACGAACGCGCCACCGTGATAGCGAGAGATCACGCAGAACACGATCGGGCCCTCGAAATTCACGATCGCCCGGCCGATCTCGGCGCCGTACTCCAACTGCAGCTTGCGCATCGACTCCGGCGACCCGTCGAAGCCCGACAGGTTCGCCAGCACCACCAGTGGCCGGTTGCCGCTCGCGGCGTTGATCGCCCGTGCGGCCTTCTTCGACGACCGCGGGAACAGCGTGCCCGCGGTGTAGGTGTCCGGGCCGTCGGTGGGCGGAAAACCGTGCCGCGGCACGCCACGCGACTCGATGCCGAGCAAGCACACCGGGATCCCGCCCAGATGCGCGTCCTGCACCACCGCGGTCTCGGCGTCGGCCATTCCCGCCCAGCGCTCCAGCACGGGGTGGTCCTGGTCGGCGACCGCGCGCATCACCGTGCGGATGTCGAAGGGCTTCTTCCGATCCGGATTCGCGGTGCCCGAGAAGATCTCGCCGACGGTGGCGAAGTCGCTGCCGGCCAGGACATGCGGGAAATCGGAGATGTCGCGATCGATGGGATCGCTGGTCCGCGACCGCCGCGGCGCCTGCTCCCCCTGGGCGATGTAGGTGTGGTCGTAGTGCGCCATCAGGATGTCGCGCGCCGCAGCCAGGTTCGGCGCCCAGTACTGCGCCTGCCCGTTCGGACCCATGACCCGGTCGTAACCGCCGATGCCGAAGTTGTCCTCGGCCGACACGCCGCCGGAGAAGTCCAGCGCCTGCTTACCGGTGAGCACCATGGCCGAATCCGGCGTCATCACCAGGATGCCCTTGGTGTGCATGAGCATGGTCGCCTCGGCGTTCCAGTACGGCTGCGCTCCGACATTGATGCCGGCGACCACGATGTTGATCTCGCCGCCCGCCTGGGTGAATTCGACGATCCGCTTGAGCGCGGCCGCCACCCAGTCCATGTTCTCGGTGCCCGATTCCATCGAGATGCGAGCGCCCGCCGACAACGCGTACCACTCCAGCGGCACCTCCAGGCGCTCGGCCAGGTCCAGCGCGGCGATCACCCGCCTGCACTCCGGTTCCGACAGCGCGCCCAAGGATTTCGTCGGGTCGCCGAGCAGCACCACCCGCGTGACGCCCTCCGGGTGTTTCGGCGTGGCCGTGGTGATGACGCCCGCGACGATCGCGGCGGTGTTACGCCCCTTCGGCCGATCGACCGGAACCAGCGTGTGGTCGGCGTCCAGATCGTATTCGGTGAACTTGCCGAGCAGACCGGTCAATTCGTAGGGGTACACGGCATTGCGGCCCGCGGCGCGCAGCACCTTCTGCCGATACGCGTCGAGCGGTTCGATCGGTTCGTCCGACGGCTCGCCGAAGGTCACCACGGTGCCGCCCGCGGCATCGAAGCTGATCCGGATGGCCACCTTCGCCAACTCGCCGGTGTCCGCGTCGCGTTCCCGCGCGATGAGCACGATCTCCTCGAGTCCCGCGCCCGCGGTCGTCGGCAGCACATGGCCGCCGATGCGCTCGAGCTCGGCGCGGGTGACATCCAGCGGCGGCCACACGTACATCACGATGCGATTGGTGTTGAACCGCTTCGCCGACGGCCGCTGCGCCTGCGCCCGGCGGATGGAGTCAAGGCAGGTGGCGATGGTGCTCTCCGCGGTGGGCAGCGCGAGCAGCCGTCCGTCGTGCTCACGCAGCGCGGTCAGATCCCGCACCTGCGCGAACGCGATGAGCCGGTCGTCGGCCGGATTGTCCTTCGCGACGCACCGGAACAGGTAGACCTCCTCGTCGTCGGAGGACGGCAGGCGCGTGAGGTCGAACTTGCGCAGCCGCTCCATCTGCATCCGCTGCGCGATGTACGGGTGCAGACCGCGGATCAGCCGTTCCTCGGTCGGGCCGGTGGCCGACGGACGGAAGGTGAAGTGGTGGTGCATGACCGCCCCGTTGCTGCCGGCGACCGTCGCGGTGATCCGGTGCACCTGCTTCGGCAGCGGCTGCGCGCTGAGCACCGAGTGCAGCTCCGCGGCCATGGCGTCGAAGTCCGCGGGCTGCTTCTCCCAGCTGAGATAGATGTCGGCGTCGATCGACACCGCGTCACCGGTCAGTTCGCCGAGCCCGCGCACCGCGGCGCCGAGCGCGTCGAAGCGCACCGCGGCGGACACCAGGCTGCTCCCGTCGCGGTCGGCGATCAGGTAGCGGCAGCCGTCGACGTCGTGGGTGCGGACGCCGGTGAGCCCCTTGTTGCCGTAGTACCGGCGGGTCAGCACCTCCAGCATGGCGGTGTTGTCGTCGCTGCCGCGGACCAGCCGCTGGCCCAGCAGACGCACAAGCGGCTCGGTGCTGCGGACCATCTCGGAGATGCGCTCGGCGCGATCGGGCGCGTCCGGATGGGTGTCCAGATACCGCAGCGACCGGCGGACGTTGGTGTAGACGCGAGCGCGGTTACGCCGCAGCAACGGCTGGCCGTACCAGGCGAACACCAGACCGCGAGCGAGATCGGCGACGACGGGGAAGTGCACCTGGGTCGCGGCCACCAGTCGTTCCAGTGCCAGGCCGACCGGTTCGCGCAAGGCTCGATCCGGCATCGGCTCGCCCAGCCACTCCCGCAGCAGCGCCGTCACGACCGCGACGGTGTCGGTGCGTTGCTGGGCCAGGAAGATCCGGAAGACCGCGGCCTCGAGTTCGGGGGAACGCTCCAAATCGGAAACCCCGTAGTGCCCGAGCGCCCGCGCGAGCTTGAGCTTGAACGACTCCGGCAGTCCGGCCCGTTCGACGTCGAGGCTCTGCAAGTAGGTGTGGAAGTACTCGCGGGCACTGTGGACATGCCCCTGGGCGTCCTCGCCCGAGGGCAAGTTGTGACTCAGCTCGGCCAGGTCGGTGAACACGTCGACGAGCTCGAGTTCCTCCGCCAGCGGCCTGCGATCATCGGCGACGGCGGCACGACGGGCATCGAGGTAATCCGTCAGCACCCGGCGGTCGTCGTGCGGATCGACGTCGAAGCCCAGCAGCAGGCCGCGCAAGTCCTCCGAGCGCCGGGCGATCCGCTCGTGCGGACGAGCCTGGGCATCCCCGGCGGGCAGATCCAGTTCGACCGAACCGACCGCCGCGGCCTCCTCGACCGCGTCGTCGACCAAGCGCTCCAGCCGCAGCAGGGGCGCGCCGGTCTCCACCTGGGTGCCGACCGAGACGGCGCATTCCTTCAGTCGGGCCTTGAACGGCGCGCGCAGCACCGTCTCCATCTTCATGCTCTCCAGCACCAGCACCGGCGCGTTGGCCTCGACCTCGTCGCCGACCTGCAGCGGCGTGGCGACCACCAGCGCGGGGGCGGGTGAGCGGACGACGCCGCCCTCGTCCCGGCTCACCCGGTGGGTGACACCGTCGACGTCCACCACATGGGTCGGTCCGTGCGTGCCCGCGGTGACCCGGAAGGCGGTGCCGTTGACCACGATCTGCCCGGAATGCCGGTCGTAGCGCACGAGGTCGACATCGGCGGTGCGGATGTCGTCGCCCGCCTCGATGCCGATGCGGAACCGATGCGGGCCGGTGCGGGCCACCCGCACGCGATAGCCGACACCCCGCAATTTGAGGTCGAGCGGCCGGCCGGCGTGGTGCTGCACCAAGGGACGTCCGCCTGCGGCGGTGGACAGCAGCCGGTTTCGCTCGGCGCGTTCCTCTTCCTCGTAGGCGTCGATGGCGGCGGCGGCGAGCGCGACGGCGGAGTTGCGATGCGAGACGAGACGGCCCTGCCCGCGCACGCGGTCGATCCAGCCGGTGTCGGCGCTCGCGTCGATCACCTCGGGCTGATCCAGCAGTTCCAGGACGAAACTCTTGTTCGTGGCGCCGCCCTCGATGATCACCCGCGTCTGCGCGACGGCGCGGCGCAACCGGCCCAGCGCCTCGGAGCGGTCGCGACCGTAGGCGATGATCTTGGCGATCATCGAATCGAAATCGGCGGGAATGGTGTCGCCTTCGCTGACGCCGGTGTCCACGCGGACGCCGGGGCCGGCGGGCAGATCGAGGCGGGCGATCCGGCCCGGGGCGGGAGCGAAGTCGCGGTCGGGATCCTCGGCGTTGAGCCGGGCTTCGATGGCGTGCCCGCGCTCGGCGGGCGGCTCGCCAACAAGACGCTCACCGGAGGCCACCGCGAGCTGCGCGCGAACCAGATCGAAACCGGTGGTCAGCTCGGTGATCGGGTGCTCGACCTGCAGACGGGTGTTGACCTCGAGGAAGGCGAACAGCTCGTCACCGGGGTGATAGAGGAATTCCACGGTCGCCGCGCCGCGGTAACCGACCGCCACCGCCAGACGCTCGGCCGAGGCCTTCAGCTCGGTCACCTGCTCCGGACGCAGCACCGGCGACGCCGACTCCTCGATGACCTTCTGGTTGCGCCGCTGCACCGAGCAGTCGCGCACGCCCAGCGCCCAAGCGGTGCCCTGACCATCCGCGATGACCTGCACCTCGACATGGCGAGCGCCAGTGACGAGCCGTTCGAGGAACACCACGCCACTGCCGAACGCGCGGGCGGCCTCCTGCCGGGTGCGTTCGTAGGCGTCGACCAGCTCGGCCTCGTCGTTGACCACGCGGATACCGCGTCCGCCGCCGCCCGCGGTGGCCTTCAGCATGAGCGGATAGCCGATATCGGCGGCCGAGGCCAGCGCGTCGTCGACGGTCTCGACCGGGCCGCGGCTCCACGGCGCGACCGGGACACCGACCTCCTCGGCGATGAGCTTCGCGCCGATCTTGTCGCCGAGCTTGCGCATCGCCTCGGCATCGGGACCGATGAAGGTGACCCCGATCTGGTCGCACAACTCGGCGAACGCCGGGTCCTCCGCGACGAAACCCCACCCGACCCACGCGGCGTCGGCGCGGGTCGTGACCAGCGCGCGCTCGAGCGCCTTGAGATCCAGATACGGTCGCGCGGAGGCGGGCCCCAGGTCGTAGGTGATGTCGGCCTCGCGCACGAACGTCGCGTTGCGATCGACATCGGTGTAGAAAGCGATGGTCTCGATCGAACGTGCCGTTTCCGCGGCCAGGTCTCGGACCGCGTGGATGAGGCGCATGGCGGCCTCTCCCCGGTTCACAATGGCGATGCGGCTGAACACTCGCCGGTTCCTTCCTCTCCGAAGTTTTGGCCCGGTCGACGGGCAAAGGGTGAATACCCTTTCTCGCACAGCCGGTCGGTGCGAAGACACCTGTCCGGCGGTTACTCGGCCGTATCGTCGCGCGGGCCGGGGGCGGACGCGCCGGGTAGCTGGCTGCCGGCTGCGACTGCCGGGGAAGCGTGGAGTGATCCGGCAGCCGTCGGTCGCAGGGATGGCGATACCTGCGACGGCCGCCCCGACGCCGCATGGTAAGCATCGTTCACCACGCGAAGGGTAGAGGCAGGCCGGTGCCGCGTCAATCGTTTCGCCTCGTCCGAGCCCGCGTCGGCGCGTTGCAATATGGAATCAGAAACACGAATTACTGGTCGGTTTCGAAACACGTCCATTACCGGAGCGTCGGCGGTGAACCGGACCCGGCGGCCGATGCCTGCTTCGTCGTCGGGACGAAGTCGGTCTGCCGACGAGCGTCGACGACGCCGTCCCGCACCACGCCGTAACAGTCGGCGTCCAGCCATCGCGACCACGCCACAGCGGCATCGAAACCATGCCGCCCGAGCTTGCCGTCGAATACCGTCAAATACGCAGTGGGGCGGCGAGATTCGCCGCATCGCGAACCTTGCCGTGGAGAACCGTGCGCAATCCTCCGGTGAATCGCACATCCCGGTCGCCGGTCATGATCGCCAGAACGTCATCGGCGCCTTCCGGCCTGACATGATCACCCGTCGAGATTCGCGCCACCAGCGACTCCCACTCTCCCGCGTTGCTCAGTTCGAGGTAGGCCTGTTCTTCGATGACGAAACCCGTTATGTAGGAACGCAAGACGAGCACGATCTCCCCGACGCCGAACTGCGGCAGAAGCACACCGCGCAACAGCGCCATCAGCGTGCTGGAAACTCTGATGGTCTCCGGCGAAGGCGAGTACGAGCCCGCGACGACGCGTCCCCCTTCACGGAAACGCAGCATCGCCGCACGAATACGCTGACAACAGATCATCGTCTGCGCGACATCGGGATTGCCGACGTCGAGGTCCGAGAGGTCCACGGCCCGGAAAACGGTGTCGGCCATCGCACGCTGGAGGTCCTTCCGGTCCCGTACGTGCTTGTACAACGCGCCAGGGGTCACCTCGGCCGCCGCCGCCAGTCGCCGCATCGTGAGGGCGTCCAAGCCGTGCTCGGAAACGTAATCGTGAGCGATGTCGGCCAGCCGCTCCCGCGTCAATCCCCGCTTGGTCATCGAAGTCGCGCGGCTCCCCCGCCGCAAGCGCACCGCATCGCGCGGCCGGCATTTCGCCTCACCTCATCGGCGCATCTTTGCCACCGAATCACCTGAACCGGGAAGCTTTCCCGGCCTCCGCAACACGGGGCGAGAGCACGCACCGCCGGGTGATCAGTGTTCACTTTTGCGAGGCTAAGGCAACCCGACAACTGCCGTCAACCACGCGATCAGTGGCACAGTCGCGGAACATCGTTAAATGCGCATATCGAAGTATGAACATGCAACTTGCCTCCTCGCCGGTCGAGCATCCCCGCCGTGGACGCGGTCCCGGTACGGACCAGCCCGACCACTGGTCACCGCGCAGAACACGGTCCCGTTCACGGTGTGGGTCGCGGCGCGGCATCTCGACGACTACCCGGCCGCGATCACCGCCTGCATCGCCGCGGACGGAGATATCGACACCACCAGCGCCGTCGTCGGAGGGATCATCGCCGCCTACACCGGCACCAGCCCGCACGCGGGAGTGCCGCAAACGTGGCTCGCCGCGCGAGAACCGCTGCCCGCCTGGCTCGACACGGCCCGCCGACCACGACGGCGCACGAAATTCGGTTCCGGGCGCGTTCGGCGATGGTTGTCCGGCGCTACGTGAGAACAACCACCTGACGACGGACGCACGCCCCACGAACCGGCCCACTCCCCCACCGACGAGGAACGTGCTTCCGGCTCTGTGCCGGTTTGCCGTGGTCCAGGTGCGCGTGCGCGGGGTGGCTCCCACATAGCCGGCCGACATTTGTCGCCGGTGTACCCGTCGCGGCCGCCGAACCGGAAGCTGCCGGAGACTCGCCCTCCGCCCGTGCTCGACTCCGCGACAGGCCTGGAAAGGTACGGACGGACACAGTCGAGCGCACCCGCGCTGGCCGGGCGTCACGATCCTCGTTTTAATCTGGAGATCGACGCGGCTCCTACCGCCGCGTCCCGGCCGGAGGACGCATCATGCGGGACGTGCTCACGGATCTGATGGCGATCTGGAACACCGGGGGCACGGCGGGGCTCGCGACGGTCGTGCGGACCTTCCATTCGGCGCCTCGACCGCCGGGCGCGGCCATGGTCGTCGCCCCGGACGGGACGGTCGGCGGCGGGATCTCCGGCGGCTGCGTCGAAAGCGCGGTATACGAGCTCGCCACTCAGGTCATGCGGACCGGTCGTCCGGCAGTACAGCGGTACGGGTTCTCGGACGACGACGCCTTTGCCGTCGGCCTCACCTGCGGCGGCATCATCGACATCTTCGTCGAAGCGATCTCCCGGGCCACGTTTCCGGAACTCGGCGCGGTCGCCGCCGACATCGCCTGCCACCGGCCGGTCGCCGTCGCGACCGTCATCGAGCATCCGGACCGCGCTCGGATAGGACGCAGGCTGCTGCTGCGGCAAAGCGGTGCGCACGGCACGCTCGGGTCGGCGCGCACCGACGACGCGGTGACCGACGATGCGGCCGGGCTGCTCGCGGCCGGCCGCACCGAGGTGCTGTCCTATGGTCCCGATGGACAGCGCCGAGGCGAGGGTATGGCGGTTTTCGTCGCCGCTCATGCCCCCCGGCCGCGGATGCTGGTGTTCGGGGCCATCGATTTCGCCGCCGCCGTAGCGCGGCAGGGATCGTTCCTCGGGTACCGGGTCACGGTGTGCGACGCACGGCCGATCTTCGCGACCTCGGCGCGGTTCCCCACCGCCGACGAGGTCGTCGTCGACTGGCCGCACCGCTACCTCGCCGCGCAGATCGCGCAGGGCGCGGTCGATGCGCGGACCGCAGTCTGCGTGCTGACCCACGATCCCAAGTTCGACGTTCCGCTGCTCGAGGTGGCTCTGCGCGCGCCGCGGATCGGCTATGTCGGCGCCATGGGATCGCGGCGCACGCACGACCAGCGGATGACCCGGCTGCGGCAAGCCGGCCTCACCGACGCGCAACTCGACCGGCTCGCCAGCCCGATCGGCTTGGATCTGGGCGGTCGGACGCCGGAAGAGACGGCGGTGTCCATCGCGGCCGAGATCATCGCGCGACGGTGGGGCGGGGACGGTCGTCCACTGACCCGAACCGCCGGACCGGTGCACCACACGGCGCCGGCAGCGGATCAACCGGCTTCTTCCATGACGCCGCCGCGCCCCCCTGGCGTCTAGTCCGGCTGCCGGAGACCGAAAGCGCGTCACGAGATCCATTCCGACGCACACCGATACGCGCCACCGCGGCAGAAACAATCGAATTCGATCATGAAATGCGATCCGGGGTGAAGATCAAATTGTGTTACCTCGACACAATATCTCGTTAGCCAATTATTAACGGTGATAATGCACACAAGAAGAGAAGTGGATTAGTGGATTTCTTTTTCTTAACGTTGCTGAGGTGCGTCGTGATGGCGCCGTTATCCAACTGTGAAAGGAAGCTCCGTACATGATCTCGCGCATGACCCTCGCCGCCGCCTGCACCGTCTCCGCCGCCGCCCTGCTGCTCGGCCCCGCCGCGGTGGCCTCCGCCGCCACCGGCTCCGCCGCCACCGGCTCCGCCGGCCTGGCCTCGGGTTCGGCCGACGGCGGCTCGTCCACGGGTTCGGCCGGCTCGTCCTCCGGCTCGGCCATGCTCGACTCCGGCAGCTCGGCCCTCGACGGCGGCACCTCCGCCATCGTGAACGTCATCGATGCGATCACCGGCATCAGGGACCTGAGCCAGCCCAAGCCCGCCGCCTGATCCTCACCAGGGCGGTCACCGCGTCGCCGGTGTCCCCCCGAGGCGGAACTTCTTTTGCGCCGCTGACGCTCCACGGCAGCGTGCGCGCACCATTGCAGTGAATTTGCCAGAATCTATCCGTTCATTCGCCGCGCCGAAGTAGCCGCGGCGAATGAGCACAATCAGAACGCGTAGCGCACCTTCAGCCAGGGCGCCCGCAGGGCGATGAGGTCGGTCAAGGTTTCGACCCCGCCCGCTTTGACGTCGTTGCGGTAGCGCACATTCCACATGCCCGACTGGGAGCGCTTGGCCTGCTGGATCGGCGGCCGCCACAGCAGGTCCTCGGCCTTCGGGTGCCAGCCGAGGTTGAGTTCGTGCAATTGCTCGTTGTGGGTGAGCATGATGATCTCCGCCGCGGCCTGGGCCTTGAAGGCCGAGCCCGTACCGTCCGACAACTGCTCCAGCAGCTGCGCCCAGTCCTCCTCCCAGCCTGGGCGGACGACGACGGGGGAAAAGTTCACATGCACCTCGTAGCCCGCTGCAACGAAATCGTCGATCGCGGCGATGCGCTGGCGGATCGGCGTGGTACGCAGGTCCAGCAGCTGGGAGTCCGCCTCGGGCATGAGCGAGAACCGGATCCGGGTCCGCCCGCGCGGGTCGAGGTCCAGCAGGTCGCGGTTGACGTACTTGGTGGCGAAGGATGCCTTCGCGGTGGGCCACGCGCTGAACGCGGTGATCAGGTCGGCGACGTTGTCGCTGACCAGTGCGTCGACCGAGCAGTCGCTGTTCTCGCCGAGGTCGTAGACCCACGCGTGCGGGTCGCACTGGTTCGGCGCCTGCTTCGGCCCTTGCCTGCGCACGTGGCGTCCGAGATAGCCGATGATCTTGTCGATGTTGGTGAACACCGTGATCGGGTTGGCGTAGCCCTTGCGGCGGGGAACGTAGCAGTAGGCGCACGCCATCGCGCAGCCGTTGGACGTCGAGGGCGCGATCCAGTCGGCCGATCGACCGTTCGGACGGGCCGTCAGCGACTTCTTGACCCCGAGCACCAAGTCCTCGGTCTTGACCCGGATCCAGCGGTCGACGTTGCCCGCGTTGCCGTGCAGCTGGTCGATCTTCCAGTGGGAGGCGACGGTGATGATCTCGGCGTCGGGAAAACGCGCGCGCACCTGCTGCCCGCGCGGGCTCGCCAGCGCGTCCGGCTCGGCCCACAGGCGACGGACGTCCAGCAGACGCGGGCCGGAAGCCGGCCGGAAGGGGTCCGGAACTGCGGTGGATCGACTCATAGCCCCTGCCTACTCCTCCGCACCGACATTTCGGTGGGCGTGAGCGACCAGGTGTGTGCAGCGCCACGGCAATGCATCATGGCGCGCCCCGAGCGGCCCGCCGACCGACCCACGCCATCACCCAGCGCCCGTGGAAGCGAGCGCTAGCGCGCGATCTCGGATGCGGCGTGGCCCACGAGTTGTTCGGCATCTCCGCCGACCGTCTCTTCTGACACGATCGCCCCGGCGGGCAGACGGACCGCCGCACCGAGGTCGGGCCGGCGCCGGCCTGGTCAGCTGGGAATACAGGTGGCACCGGCCCGGCAAATACCCCGGGGCGACCCGACTAGGGCTTGGTGGGGTCGAGAGCGTCTTTCACCTTGCCGACCAGTCCGGCCTCGGTACCCAACGCCGCCGAACGCGGCTTGCCCTGCGAGCCGTCGTAGGTGGCGTACAACTGCGGGTCCGGCGGCGGTGCCGACGCCTTGTCACCCAGCGGTTTCGGGTCGGCGAGGAAACCGTTCTGGTGCACGCCGTCCGGAGCGACACCGGTCGCCCACCGGCCCGCGCCGGCATCGGGTCCGTCGGACAGATGCCACAGGCTCGTCGCATGCTCGGAGTGCTCCTCGTCGAACAACGCGTTCGGCGTGACGGTGCCTTCCAGTCCGTCCTCCTTCAGCTGCTCGATCGCGGCAAGCCAGAGGTTCTGGTGGTAGGTGTCCCTGGCGAGGTTGAACTTCAGCATGTCCTTGACCCCTGGGTCGTCGGTCATGTTGTACAGGCGCGCGGTTTGGATGCGACCCTGCGCTTCGGCGGCCACATTGGCGCGGAAGTCGGCCAAGAGGTTGCCGCTGGCCACGATGTACCTGCCGTTCCACGGCACCCCGTTGCTGTCCGACAGCGACGCCCCGCCGCCGGAGACGATCGCCTGCTGCGGATCCATCCCGCCCAGCACCGCCGCCACCACCGGATCAGCCGCCGCTTCCTGGGTGGCGCGCGTCGCGGGCGCTCCTTCCAGCAGCCGCGCGATCATCGTCGCGATCATCTCGACGTGGCCGATCTCCTCGGTCGCCACATCCATGATCATGTCCTTGTACTTGCCGGGCATCCGGCAATTCCACCCTTGGAACAGGTACTGCATGGTGACGGTCATCTCCCCGAACGCGCCACCGATCAGCTCCTGCAGCTTGCGCGCGTACACCGGATCGGGCTTCTCGGGCTTCACATCGAACTGCAAGTAATCGGTATGACGAAACATGCACTCTCCTCTGACGAACGGAACAACGTCCCCTCCCCGTCGCCGGGTACCGCCGCCCGCCCGGCGCAAACCGAGAAGAAACCACGAATTGATCGGATTTACTTGTGTCACAATTTATTTCGCGCACGACTACAGAACCCCTTGCCCGAAAGCGATTTACGGACGAGTGCAACGCACGGCCGGTCGCGTCCCGTCCGGCCCGGCGCGATGCGCGGATCGTGGGGCTCCCGCATCGGCGGGTTCCTTCCGCACCCGTGTTACCCCACTGCCCCGGCGTGAACCTCTCAGCATCGATGGTTCAAAGGCAATCGCGGGGCCGGATGCGACCCACGCCGTGTTCCCGCGCGACCGCGACGAAGTCAGGCGCTGCGGGGCAACGTCCGAGCCGCCGGGTCGAGGATCAGGCCCGCCTCCCAAGCACGGTCGATGACCTGCGCGATATCGATACGCCGCATCTGACTGATCTCGCGGCTCGACAGCAGCTCCCCGACATAAGCGACGACATGATCGACGACCATCGAGCGCACATCGGCGAGCCGGTCGAGCAGCCGAGCCGGCCTGTCGACCGGACGAACCTTGATGTCCACGTGCTCCTGACGAACTTCTTCGGTACGCACGAACACCCCGCACGGATCCTCCAGCACCAGCCCGACCCGCAAGCGCACCCGCCCCGTGGCGACGAACCGTCCGACGACCCCGGCGATATCCACCCGCAACCGAAGCCTGATCGGCAACTCCAGCGCAACGTCCCATTCCTCGCCGTCACAGGCTGCGGCCCGCACCTTTCCGGGCCAACCGGTGGCGGTGACGGAGGCCAATCCCCCAGGACCGGCCTGCACCGGCCCCACCTCGATACGGTCACCGACGATGTCCGCGATCACCTCCGCGATGCGCTCGGGCCGAGCGGCCGATCGCAACACCTCCCGCGCGAAACGCGCATTCGCCGAGTCCTTCGCAGACCATTCCCGGCCGTCGCGGCCATCGACTTTCAGCATCAGCCACCTCCGTTCACCACCCGGCGAATACCCCGCGATCGGAAACAATCACCTGGGCCGCGCCGGCTTCCCGCCGCGGACCGCCGATCGCTCAGCGGCGGCTGAGGAGGTTGTGCTTACGCACCTCGGGCAGGGACAGCGTCTTGTAACCGACCTCCTCGAACAGCACCGTGAGGCGATCTGCTTCGGTGGACATCACGATCCCCTCGCCCCAAGCGCGGTGCCGGACCGAACTGTCCACCGGGAACTCGTCGCCACCGGGGACGCGCTCGGCGGCCGTTCCGGCATCGCAGGTGTCGCAGTTGGCGCACGGGTCGAGAAGTTGCTCACCGAAGTAGCCGAGCAAATGTTGCCGCCTACAGCCGGTGGTCTCGGCGTAGCCACGCATCATGTCGATGCGCGAAGCGGTCAGTTCTTCGTAGGCCTGTGCGGCCTCGGCTGCCTGTTCCACCGCGCGCTCGGGTGCGCGTCCTCGATCGGCTCGGATCAGACCTTTCGCGGTGGTCGTGATCGCACCGACCTGTTCGAGCAGGTTGATCGCCCGCGTGCGGCGAGCGGGGGCGGCGTCGACTTCGAGCTCGGACGGCCGCACCGGATCGTCGCGCCGATACAGGGCACGGGCGACTTCGGCGATGGTGTCCGCGGGGACCCTGCTCGAGGTGAGGAATCTCTGGAGGCTCAGGTCCTCGGGGCGGTAGCACAGGATGATCTCGGCGCACTCGCCGTCACGTCCGGCTCGGCCGATCTGCTGGTAGTAGGAATCCAGCGAATCCGGCGCAGACGCGTGGACGACGAAGCGGACATCGGGCTTGTCGATGCCCATGCCGAAGGCCGAGGTGGCCACCACCACGTCGATATCCCCGGCGAGGAAGTTCTGGTGCACCTCGTCGCGGAGGGTGGCCTTCATCCCCGCGTGATAGGCCGCTACCCGGATGCCCGACTCCGCCGATTCCCGCGCGTAGAACTCGCTGTCCTTGCGGCTGGCCACGTAGACGAGTCCGTTCCCGGTCGCCGGGTCGGCGGCCAGCGTCCGGATGCGAGCGATGACGGCGCCGCGCTTGTCGGCGTCGCTGGTGAATCGCTCGACAGCCAGGTGCAGGTTCGGTCGATCGAAACTGGCGACGACTTCACCGTGGTCGCGCATGCCGAGCCGCGTCACGATATCGCGCCGGACCGGTGGTGCGGCGGTCGCCGTCAAGGCGACCACCCTGGGACGCCGGAGCCGCTCGACCACCGGAGCCAGGCGCAGATAGTCCGGCCGGAAGTCGTGCCCCCATCCCGAAACGCAATGCGCCTCGTCCACCACGAACAGCGAAACCCGAAGGGCCGCTAGCTCATCGACCAGATCGTCGTTGGCCAGTTGTTCCGGCGAGAGGAAGATGTACTCGGCGTCACCGCGGCGTAGTGCGTCCCAGGCCGCCCGGCGCTCGCTTTTGCGCTGGGTGGAGTTCAACGCCACGGCGTCCGGGGCACGGCTGCCCTCGATGCCATCGATCTGATCGTTCTGCAACGCGATGAGCGGAGAGACCACCACGGTCGGACCGTCGAGCAGCAAGGCGGGCACCTGATAGATCGCGGACTTGCCCGCACCGGTCGGCAGCACCACGAGCACGTCCTTGCCTGCCATCACCTGCTCCATGGCACGCAGTTGCTCGTCGTGCAGGTGCGCCAAACCGAACTTCTCGGCGGCGGCGTCCCGCAGGCGGCTTTCGTAATCGGACGAGCTCGTCATCGGGCTGGCATACCACCATCGGTCCGGCGGAAACGCCGGTCGGCTCTCGGCGAACGTCGCGGCGCCGTGGCATCGCAGGCGGCCCTCATCGGCCTCCGGGCGGCAGGGCTCCGATGGCGGCATCGGGCCGGGGCGACGATGGCGCGCCTCCGTGTGGGCTCCGCCTGCCTGGGTATGCACGCCACATGAGTGACGCCGAACGCGGGGCGACCGAACACCACGGCTCGTTGCGCGGATATCTCGCCACCATGGTGATGTTCGGCATCACCGTGACCGTCGCCGCTGTGCTCGGCAGAGTGACCGGCCGCAAGCTGCCACAGGCGATGAGCGTGCAAGATCTGGTGGTCACGGCGTTGGCGGCGCACAAACTGTCCCGGACCGTGACCAAGGATGCGATCACCGCCCCGATCCGGGCTCCGTTCACGCGGCCGACCGGCGACGGCGGCCCCGGCGAGGTCATGGAGCAACCCGCGGCCACCGACGGTCTGGCGCACAGCATCGGAGAGCTGCTCACCTGCCCGTTCTGCTTCGATGTCTGGGTGATCACCGGATTCACCCTCGGCCAGGTGTTCGCGCCGCGCACCACCCGCATGGTCGCCGACGCTCTGGCCGCCTTGACCGGTGCCGATTTCCTCCACCTCGCCTACGCCACCGCACAGCAGATCGCGCAGAAATAGCGTGGCTACGCCGGCCGGCCGAACCAGCGCGGCAGGTGCTCGAGCAGATCCTGCTGCTCATCGCCGACCCATGCGACGTGGCCGTCGGGGCGCAGCAGGACGGCGGGCACCTCGAGTTCCTCGCTGACGTCGACGACGTGGTCGATTCGATCCGCCCACCCGGCGACCGAGAGCCCGCCGGTCTGGTCCAAGAGCAGGCCGCGCCCGTCGTGCATCAGCTCGTAGAGGCGGCCGCTTCGCAATCGCACGTCGCGCAGGCGACGGCCGAGCAGATCGTGGCCATCGCCGAAGTCGTAGCGGATGCCGATCGCGACGACCTTCTCGATCAGGTACCGGTTCACCTCCTCGAAGTCCATCAGTTCCGACAGCAGTCGGCGCACCGCCTGGGCGCCCGGTTCGGTGGAGATCAGCTCGGCCTGCGCGCGGGTGTTGTCCAGAACGTCGGCGGCCACGGGCCGCCGTTCGCTCTCGTAGCTGTCCAGCAACCCCTCCGGCGCCCAGCCCTTGATCTCGGCGGCGAGTTTCCAGCCGAGGTTGAACGCGTCCTGAACGCCCAGGTTGAGTCCCTGCCCGCCCATCGGCGGGTGGACATGCGCCGCGTCGCCTGCCAGCAGCACCCGCCCGACCCGATAACGCTCGGCCAACCGGGTGGCGTCGCCGAATCGGGACAACCAGCGCGGCGAATGCACCCCGAAGTCGGTGCCCGCGAACGCCCGCAGTTGCCGCGCGAACTCCTCGAGCGTCGGCGTGACCGCACGGTCCTCGACCACCTCGGCCGCGGGTACGACGACGCGGTACACCCCGTCGCCGAGCGGTCCCAGGCCGAATCGCAACTCAGTCTTACGGATTTCGGCGACGGTGGCGGCGATCGTCTCCGGATCCTCGGTCGCCTCCATTTCCCCCAGCAGGGTGTCGCGGCGGGACGGTTCGCCGGGGAAATCGACGCCGAGCAGCTTGCGCACCGTGCTGCGGCCGCCGTCGCAGCCGACGAGGTAACGCGCGCGCAACCGCGTGCCGTCGGCCAGCTCGACGGTGACCCCGTCCTCGTCCTGACTCAGCCCGGTCGCCTCGTCGCCGCGCCGGATCTGCGCGCCGAGCTCGACGGCGTGCTCGGCCAGCAGGCGATCGGTGCTGGGCTGCGGAATGCCGAGCACGTAGGCGTGCGCGCTGTCCAGCCGCTCGGACGGCGGCTTGGTGATGCCGGCGAAGAAGCCCCCGAGCGGGTGCTTGCGGCCGAGCGCGAGGAACCGCTCCAGCAGACCACGCTGATCCATCACCTCGATGCTGCGCACATGCAGGCCAAGGGAGCGGACATACGCAGGCGGCTGGACCTCCTTCTCCAGGACCACCACGCGCACGCCGTGCAGCCGCAGCTCACCGGCCAGCATCAAGCCGGTCGGACCCGCGCCGGCAACGATCACATCGAACATGAGCCACCCATCTGCCGAGAGTTTGCGTTCCGCCAGGCGCTCCCGCGGTCCGCGCAGACCGCACGAACCGCACGTTTTCGCAGGTCCTGACCCTTCGGCCGGACATTCTGCGCCATGCACCCGGCCTTGCCGCAAGTCCCCCGGTGCGATATATGTTGAAAAGGGAGGGAGAATCCCCGACCATTCAGCTCGACTTCAGGCGGCCGTGAAAAAGTCCCGGACTCGCTTGCGGACTTCGGCACACCGGAAATCCAGTTCCGCCATGTCCCCGGCGACGACGAAGGCGAGTCCCAGCGCAACCGAATCCATCATGGACCTGGTAGCCGGGTATGTCCTGCCCCGCTCGGCCGCCATCCGCACCTCCAGCACGCCGGGGAGTCCTGCGAGTTCCGCTTCTGCCCCACCCAGATACCGGGCCTGGTGATCGATGCTGAAGAGCACGAGCGCGCCGCGCTGGGACAGGGCGTAACCGGTCCTGCGCTCCGGCGCCGGAGCGCGGATGCCGAAAAGTTCGGCGATGTACTCGCATTCGCGGTGTATCTGCGAGTTCCCGGTGAGCAGATAGGTCTGCCGAGGGTGACCGATCCCATGCGCTCGGGCGCCGAAGTCGATCAGGCGGGGACCGAGCGCACCGGACATGATCTCCATGTGCGCGGGACCGACGCGCACCCCGAGCGCGTCGAGCACGCGGCACGCGTAATCCGTCAGCTCGCCCACCACGGGGTCGTCACCCTCGAGCCAGCGCCCCCGCTCATAAACGAAGTCGCCGGAAGCCGACACCCATTTGTCGTACACGCTGACACAGACAAGTTCGTGTCCATCCGGGGTGGAGAAGGTGTCCACGGCGTATTCGACTCTGGGCGCGGGATACATCTGCTGGATCAGCGCGGCCGAGCCGGACCCGAAGAGTCCGGCGTTGCCGGTGATCGCGGAGACAGCGGCAGTCAATTGGTCCGGAGTGTCCACCAATCGAACGTCCACGGAGGCGGCTCCCCTGGCCGGTTTCACGACCAGCTTCCGGCCGGCGCGCAACTCCGCGATAGCCTCGGGCGGAACGGCATTCCCATGCGCTTCGACAGCCCGGGTCGTCAGACTCGGCACGCCTGCGGCCGCCAAGGCTTCGAACATGCGCTGCTTGTCCCATCTGCGCGTCGGCGCGGTCGTGTCGTTGCCGGGGCAGTCGGGAAGGTCCGCGCGCAGACGATCGCACAGCTCGACTCCCGGTTCCGATCCGGCGATCACGTATTTCACCGAGCGGTCCAGACACCACCGCAGCAGCAGCCGGTAGGACGATCCGAAGTCGGCTTCGAAATTCAACGCTCCGGGTGTGGGCGCGCGGCGGAATCCCGACACCAGCGCCTGGTCGGTATCCAGCAGTAGGGTGTCGATGCCATATCCTTCGAGCAAGGACGGGTACAGCGTTCCCGAACTCACCGGATCGACGATCAAGACCGACTTATCGGACACGGTCCGGACTCCTGTTCTTGTCTACCCCCGCTACCACCGCTACCGCCCCCGTGACGAATGAGATCTGGACGACCAGCGCCCAGTACAGCGAGAGATCGTGCAGGACTCCGAAGGCGCCGATCCCGGGCCCGACCGCGAAGCCGATCGACTGGGCGGCCGAAAGAAAACCTTGATACCTCGCGTTCTCCGACGAGGTAGAGAGCTTCGCTATCGCCGCGCTCGCCTGCGGAAGGAAAATCGCCTCGCCGAGGGAGAACAGGACGAAGCCCGAAATGCAGACGGTCCAGCTGGTCCCGAGCCCGCACACCGCGAGTCCAAGCCCCGTGACGAATATGCCGAGCCCGAGCGCGTAGTTCCACCGGATCCGTGATGTCACGAAGCTCAGCGGCAACTCGCAGACGATGATGAAGATCGAATTCACCGCGATCAGAACACCGTAGAGTTGCCCCCCGCCGGAAATCCGTTCCAGGGAAAGCGGTGTTCCGCTCGTGCTCTGGGCGTAGATCGCCATGGCCGTTGCGAACACTCCGACAACCGCCCACAGCCGCGCCGTCCGGAAGGTGTCGTATCCGGTTTCCGTCGCGGAACGGGGATCGAATTCCGTCGCACTCTCCCGCGTCCGCGCGCGTTCTTCTGCCGACCGCAGCCTGGCGCGCTCACTCAACAGCAATACCCCGGTGAGCAGCGAGCCGAGCGAGGACAGGAAGAACAGCGTCGAGAAGTTCTGTTCGCCGACCACCGCGACAACGATCGGAGCGACCGTGACGCCGCTGCTGAGAAATATCCGGTGGAAGGCGACCACGGTCACGGTGTCGCCCTGGTAGCCGGAGCCGGTGACCAACGCGGCCGCGGGCCCGGCGAACGACTGTGTCACCGCGACGCTCAGGGATGCCGACACGATCGCAGAGACCGGCTCCGTCGACAGCGATCCGAGCAGGAACAACAGTGGAACGTTCAGTACGGAGCCCGCGATCAGTACGTCGGTCGACCCGAACCGGGCAGCGAACCACCCGCCGGCCAGCGACCCGAGCACGCCGGCGAGCCCGGCCGCGAACAATGCCAGCGACAGAGCGGCGGCACTCAGCCCGATCGATGTGTAGAACACCGTGGAGTACAGCGCGAGGAATCCCACCGATCGACTGAGAAAGGTGGTGACCGAGACGATCCATACTTCCGCGGGAAACGATACGGGTTTCCGTCTTTCGATCACCTCGACGGCCAACGGGGCCACCGCTTCACGCCGGCAACACGTACTGCGCGACAGCGACTCATCGAACGTTCCCGATGGTCGTTGCTGTAGCTTCGCGCACCTGATCCTCCTTGCGATAACCACTGGTACGCCGCCATATCGGTGGGCAATGCGGACGTTAGTCATCGCCGTCCGGCGTCAGTTGCTCGCGCGCGAACAGAAGTTGCTCCCGCGCGCAAAGTTGCCTCGATACGCCAGCTCCTACGATCTGCCGCTCGCGGCCGATCTCACCTGCCGGCGGCGGTGGCCGGCCGGACCGAATGGCGGATATCGCGGGGGCTGACTCCGAAGCGCCGCCGGAATATCGTGCTGAACGCGCTGGCCGAACCGAAACCCAGACCGCCCGCTATCGCGGCGATGCTCTGGTGACGAAACGAGGGATCGCTCAACCGCCGGTACGCCAGTTGCAAGCGTTCTTCTCGGATCAGTTCCCGCGGTGTGGTTCCGGAATGCCGGAGGGCGAGCTGGATCTGTCTGGTCGACCAGCCGAGCGAGCGCGCGATGGTCGCGGTGGAAAGGCCGGGGTCGGTGGCGTGCGCTCGGACGTGATGACGTATCGCCGCGTCCAGTTTGTCGAGGTGGTCGATGCTCGTCATCTTCCGAGCGCGCGCATGCATGCAGAGCAGATCCACGATGTGGGAGGCCGCGGCGTCGAATTGGTAGCCGTCGAGCGCATCGCTCTCCTCGAGCAGGCCGGTGAGCATGTCGGTCACCACCCGCCCCAGCCCGGAGGTCAAGTCCATCGGTCGCGCGAACAGGGAATCCTCGGTGTCGACGCGGTGCTCGAGCTCATGGCGCGGGATCGTCATCAGCACACCGCTGGTGCCGTGCCCGTGCCGGAGGCCGATCGGCCGATCGAGGGTCACCAGACGGCCGGCACGATGCGGCAGATGTGCTCCGCCACCGTCGTCCCAGAGTTCCGTCCGGCCTGCGAAAGTGAGCAGAAGCCGGAAATCGTCGTCGCTGTCGTCGCGTACGTGGTTGGGCGTCCGGACGTAGGACACACCGTCGGACTTCCACCCCACCAACTGGTACTTACTGGTGCGACACAGTTTCGTACGCCCGTTGAAGTCGCTCCCGCCGGGAAAGTCGTATGCCATGCGCCGGTGATAGGAGGTGATGAGTTCCGCCCAGTAGTCCGCGCGTTCGCCCGGCTCGACACCCTGGGTAGTCGAGGTCTCCACCGTCAGGTGAGGCTTGTCCACCGCCGTAACTCCTGCTCGAACCGAACCGTATGCCGAATGGTTGCCCGGCACAGCGTATCGCCGCATCGATCCGGCTGCCGGTGTGAAATTCGTTGCGTGGCCGTCCGTGCCGCATGGCTCGACCGATGATCCGGCGGGTTGGGCCTGGCAGTAGCTGGCACCCACAGCCGCCCGCCAGGCCCAACATTCCCAGTCTGGGCAAAACGCTCGTTCCGGCGGCCGGGCTTTGCGTGCCTTTGCGCCCTTAGGGGGTTACGACCGGATGATCGGTCCGACACGATCAGGGTGTCGGACCGGGACCTCGCTTTCCCCGAGAAGTCCGGTCACTCATAAGGTTCGACGCCCAGAACGTACTCGAGGTATCCGGCCCGGTCGGCTACCTCGGGTTCGGAAGCGATGACGACGCGGTCGGCGCCGCAGAGCCGGACGACCTCGGCCTCGCTCTCGGCCAGCCAGTCGAAGAACTGCTCCCGGCCCCCGCGCGCAGTCACCCCGTGGCCGAGGAGGAGCGGATCGAGACGGACCAGATAGGTACGCGAAGCAGTCATAACCTTCTCCTTTCCGTAGTGCTTCGCGATCAGGCGCGCTGGAACTGCCATCGCTGGGTGCTGCTGGCGGGCGCATACCGCGTCAGTCCGATCTGGTCGGCCTCCGCACCACCGTCGTGTCCGGACAGCCCGAGAACGAGTTCGCAGGCAGGCCAGACCGCGATGCGATAGCGGTCGGCGTCGGCTTCGTCGGTCACGATCTGCCACCCCATGGGTGTCCCGCTGCACTCGACACGAGTCCCTTCGCAAGCCAGCCCATCGCCGAGTCCGAGCCGCGTGCCGGTGCGGCCGTTGGTGATGTACCAGATCTCTTCGCCGAACTCCGGCGCGCTCGACAGCAGCCAGTGCTGCCAGCCGTCCTCGACGCCCGGCTCCCCCACGACTCTGACCTGGTCAGCGCTCTCGAGCGCCAACACGCAACCCGTGCCCGCATTGACGATCCGATAGACACCCTCGCCCAGCTCAGTCATGATCTGTCGTCCTCACCGTCCGCGGAAGTCCGACGCCCGCGCCGGAGTGCCCCAGGCCTGGGCGTCTCGCCATCGCCGAATTACCCGCCCGCTGACCGGTCAATCCCTTGATCCTCTGCGCCGAATTCGGCGCCGGAATTCCCCCATGTCTCATCAGCCACGCCAGCAACAAGGCTCGCGATATCGACAGGCTCCGACCTTTCCGTAAATAGGTATATGCCGGTGAAATCACCGATGCGGGGCCCGTACCTACCCGACCATGCTGGATGCGTGCTCAGGCACAGGTCCGGCCGGCGAGGCCGTCACCGGGCCCCGCCCTCGACAACGACGTCGGTAGGCCGCCAAGGAGGTCGGCCACGCAGGCGGACTTCGCGATCCTACAAGCCAGAATGCTGTTCACATGTCCCTCACTCCACCCAGTATGTTCGGCGTGGTCGCCGCGCTCGATGGCCGCAACATCCGAGCTCATCGCACGGGCGCGATCGAGGACTGCGCGTTGTGCACCACGGTGTCCATCCCGTCCGGCAGGTGCCCCGCCGGCCACGCCGCCGAGATCACGCGCGCCGCGGCGCATCCGTTGTCCGCCGCCGAAATCCTCGATCGACTCCATGGCGCAGGCTCTTTGAAAGCCTGGTAGCAGACTCCGGCGTGCCCAAGCAGATATTCGGGCGCGGCATTCTCACCTTTCCCACCGCTGTTGCTAGGGCAAAGGGAGCCGGAGTTCGGTGACGGCGATGCGGGCGGTCTCGGCGATAGCGGCGTCCACGGCGGGCAGGTGCGGGTCCGCGCGGGCCGCGCGAGTGAATATGGCAACCGCGACGGGGTGCTCGCCAGGAAATTCGACAACCGCTACCTCGTTGCGAATCACCCCGATGGTGCCGGTTTTGCCCGCGGTCGAGACGTTGCGATGCGGAAAGCCTGCCGCGACGCGATGCGGCCAGACCTGCAGGCGCATGACGGCGCGGACGAAGTCGGTCTGCTCCGCGGACAGCACCGTGCCGTTCCAGAGCGCGCGCAGCAGCCGCGTCATCTCCTCCGGCGTGGTCGCGCTGGTGTAGGACGGGTCGTACGCCGACACCGACCATGCGTCGTCGTTCTGCGCCAGCGCCGCGAACGCCTCCGCGGTGCTGTGAGTGTCGGTGTCGCGGACGAGGCTGCGGTGCAGGTCGGCGGTGCCGCCCACGATGCGGGTGCGCTCGAGGCCGAGATCGTCCAGCAGGCTCTCGACGGCGCCGAGTCCGGTCGCGCCGAGCAGGACGTCCGCCGCGGCGTTGTCGGAGACGGTCATCATGGACGTCGCCAGGTCGCGCAGGCTCATGGTCACCGGATCGCGCATGACGGCGATGCCGGTCGGGCCGGGGGTGCAGTCGGACGGGACCACCGTCAGCCGGGTAGCGGGATCGATGCGCCCGGCGTCGACATGGCGGCAGAACGCGACGAACAGCGGCAACTTGTACACCGACGCCAGCACGACCCGCTCGGCACCGCCCACGGAGATCTCGGTCGCGGAGCCGTCGCACCGGCGGGCGTGCAACCACCCGGTGCATCCGGCGTCGGCGAACACGGCGCGGATGCGGTCCTCGACGGTGCTCACCGCAGTCGTTCCCGGTACAGGACCCGGTCGACCGCGTCGGCATGGGCGTCGGCGCCGGGCCGGTGGACGACGCGGACGCGCAGGGCGACCGCCTGCGGCGCGATGCGCAGCCACGTCACGCCGGGCGTGCGCGAGGGAGCCGTAGCAGTGAGACCGAAACTCGTTCCGGCCGCCACCGCCGCGAACAGGGTGCGATCGTCTGGCGCGGGCACGGTCGGTGCGTCCAGCCCGCGCTCACGCAGCAGGTCCACGGCGGTGTCGAAGGCGGGTGGGTTGGCCGCGCGGGGCGGACAAGCGAAGTTCAACCCCGCGAGCATGGGAAAGGTGGGGCGTTCGGCGGCCGCGCTGCGATGATCCGACGGCACCACGAGCCAGCGCGGCACCTTCACGACCGGGCGCACCTCGACCCCGTCGACCAGGGCGGGGTGCTCGATGACCGCCACATCGAACATGCCGGCGCGCACATCGGCGACCAGATCGACGCTCGTGCCCACCCTCGTCGACACCGCGGCGCCGGGCGCGACCACGGTGCGCAAGGCGCCCACACACGCCGTGACCACCCGGTCGGGCAGTGCCGTGATCGCACCCCAGTGCACGGCGCCGTGGGCGTTCGCGATGCGGTGCGACTCGGCGAGCAGGCGCTCGGCGTCGTCCACGAGCAGCCGAGCGCGCGGGAGCAGCTGCACACCGGCCGAGGTGAGCACGGCTCCTTGCCGGGTACGGCGGATGAGGTCGACGCCGAGATGCCGTTCGAGCCGTCTGAGTCCCTGCGACAGCGGAGGCTGGGTCATGTCCAGCGCGGCCGCGGCCCTGCCGAAGTGTCCTTCATCCGCGACGGCAACGAAGAAACGAAGGTGGCGGATCAGGTCCATGCGGTCATTGAACCAGCGGGGCGTCCGGCATCGGTTCGGCCGCGCACCGGCGCGGTCCGCTCCGGAGCCGAAAGAGCGAGCAAACCTGCGGCGATATCCAAGCCGACTCGCCCGCGCCGGAACCGGATATTGGTGTCGGCGAACGTGTCGATGGTGTGGTGCGTCGGTGATCATTTCCGTTTCCCCTCGGCGTGACCTGCTCGGTCACCGTCGACTTCTGGCCGCCGCGGCGGTATCAGCGCTGTCCCTCGTCACCACCGCGTGCGGGTCGGCTGCCGACGTGCCTGCCGCCTCGCAGACCACACCGCCGGCCGCGGCCGCGCCGTTCACCGAACTCGAGACCGACCACGCCGCCCGGCTGGGTGTGTCCGCGATCGACACCGGCTCCGGCCGCACCGTCGCCCATCGAGACGCGGAGAGGTTCCCGATGGCCTCCACCTTCAAAGGTCTCGCCTGCGGTGCGCTGCTTCGCGACCATCCGCTGTCCACGGGCTACTTCGATCAGGTGATCCGCTATTCCCGCTCCGAACTGGTCGCCAATTCGCCGGTGACCGAGAAGCACGCCGACACCGGCATGACCGTCGCCGAGCTGTGCGACGCGGCGATCACCGTATCCGACAACACCGCGGGCAACCAGGTGCTGAAACTTCTCGGTGGTCCGGAGGGTTTCACCGCGTTCCTGCGGTCCATCGGCGACACCACATCGCGCCTTGACCGCTGGGAGACCGAGCTCAACAGCGCCGTTCCCGGTGACGAGCGCGACACGACCACACCGGCCGCACTGGCCGCCGACTACCGCGCCCTGGTCCTCGGCGACGTTCTCGCCGATCCCGAACGGGCGCAATTGAAATCGTGGCTCGTCGCCAGCAAGACCGGCGCCGACCGGATTCGCGCCGCGCTGCCCCCCGGATGGACCGTGGGCAACAAGACCGGCAGCCCCGCCTACGGCAGCGCCCTCGACGTCGCCGTCGTCTGGCCGCCGGGGCGCTCTCCCTTCGTCATCGCGGTCCTGTCCACGAAAGCCGAGCAGAACGCCGAGGCCGACAGTCCTCTTGTCGCCGAGGCCGCTCGAGCCGCCGTCGCGGCGCTGGGGTGACTCGATGGCGCGCGACCGCACCGCCTGCGGCCGCGCGCGCTCAGTACGCCCCGCCCGCCGCGTTGAGATGCTGTCCGGTGATCCATGCGCCGTCGGCCGAAACCAGGAACGCCACCACCGCGGCTATGTCGGCGGGTTCGCCGATGCGACCCAGCGGCGCCGTGACCGGCATCCGCGCGACCGCCTCGGCGCCGAGTTGCTCGACCAGCGCGTCCGTGCGGGTGGCGCCGGGCCGGACGCTGTTGACGGTGATCCCGCGCGCGCCCAGCTCATTCGCGGCGACCCGCACCAGATGCTCGGCGGCCCCCTTGCCTGCTCCGTAGGCGCCGGTACCCGGCCGTGCGGTCACGGTGACTCCACTGGAGACGACCACGATCCGGCCGTAGTCGCGCAGCCGGCGAGCCGCCTCGCGCAACGCGAGAAAGGTGCCGCGGGCATTGACGGCGAACTGACGGTCGAAATCGGCCGGTGTGGTCTCGGCGAGCGAGGCGAACCGGGTGACCCCCGCGTTCGCGACGAGGATGTCGAGTCCGCCGAAAGTGTCGACGGCGGTGTCGAACAGCCGTGTCATCCGGTCGGGATCGGCGGTGTCGCCCGCGACCGCCACGGCCCGCCCACCGGCGCGCTCGATCTCCGCGACGACGCCGGCCGCCGCCGCGGCGTTCTGCCGGTAGTTCACGACGACCTGCGCGCCGTCGGCGGCCAGCCGCAGAGCGATCGCGCGACCGATCCCGCGCGCACCGCCGGTGACGAGTGCGACCGTCATGCCGACCACCTTTCGGTAGAGATACTAGATAGTCGAGATCCTCTACTTAATGGTCGGTGATGTCAACAGTCCGGGAGTTAGACTTCCGGGGTGAGCGAAACGCCGGATCTTGCCGCCGCGGTGATGACGCTGCATCGCGAAACCGCCGCGCTGTACGCCGAGACCGCACGGCGGTTCGAGTTGACCAGCCAACAGACGCAGGTGCTGTGCCTGCTGGGCCGGCACCGGCCGTCATTCGGCGAACTGGCCGCGCTGCTCGGCTGCGACAAGACCAACGTCACCGGCATGGTCGACCGGCTGGAGCGGCGTGGCCTGGTGGGCCGGGCGCCCGATCCGGCGGATCGCAGGATCACCCGCGTCGCGCTGACCGACGAGGGCAGCACGGTGGCCCGGAATATTCGCACCCACCTGTCCGCGGCGATCGCCGACCGCCTGACCGAGCTGGTGTCCGATGATCCGGCCCGCTTCGATCCGCTGCGAAAACTGCTGTCCGGCTGATCCGCCTGCCACGCCGCGACCGTCACACGGGAAACGCTGTGCCACAAAGGAACGCGACCGAGCCTGTGCCGCACCGAGTTCGCTGCCGACGCCATCCACGAGAACAGCACAGGGCGTACCGTCTCCGATACACGTTCGTGCGCATCTGGGGGACCGGTTCGGATGGAAACAAGCAGCGACCCCACGGGTGGTCTCTTCGCCGACCGGCGGATCGCGCTACAGAGCGCGATCGCCGCTCGCATCCGAAGAATGGAGCTGACCGACGATCCCGCAGCGGTCCTCGCGCCGGAGGCCGATCGACAGGCACGCGAGCTCGTCGCGCTGGTGAACGGCGGCGACCTGGAGTCGGCGCTGCTCGCGGGTTGGTTCTACTGGTACCGCTACGAGGCCAGGCCGCAGCAAGCCGAGCACCGTGACCTGTCGACCGCCGTCGAGATGTTCACAGCGTGTTTCGTCACCGGCGTCGACCTCGCACAATTGCCACAACAGCTGTTGCCGCTGCTCGCCGAGGAAGCCGCTCTCGTTGCCGTCGCATTGCTCGACCAGACCCAGGAATCCGACGATGTCGAGTTCGTCACCGCGGTTCTGCGGCTGTGGTGGCGCATCCTGGCCGCCACCCCGTCCGACAGTTCGGCACGGGGCGGAATCCTGTGCAACCTCGGAATCGTCCTGCTGGCGCGGTTCCGCCTGACGCGCGACGCCGAGAATCTGCGCGGTGCCATCGAAGTCGGGCGACTTGCCCTCACCGGCATTCCCGCCGACCGAGCCGACCGCGGCACAGCGCTGGCTCAACTGTCGGCCGCGCTGCGAGCCCGATTCCACGAGGCCGGCGCCGGAATCGACTTGGACGAAGCCATCACGCTGGGACGCCATGCCATCGACGCCACCCCCGAGCACCACCCGTACCGACCCGGCATCATCGCCAACCTGGCGACAGCCCTCTGGCAGCGATTCGAGTTCACCGGAGGGCCTGCCGACCTCGATGAAGCGATCCGGCTGCGGAGGCTGGCGGTCGAGACCGCCCCGTCCGACTACGACGATCTCCCGAACATGTTGTCCGGTCTCGCGATGACACTGCACACCCGATTCGAGCACACCGGGAACCCACAGGATCTGGACGAAGCGATCGAACTGGGACGGCGTGCCATCGCCAATCCGGCAGGCCGAAGCCATCCTTTGTCCAACCTGAGCAGCGCACTGCACGCGCGTTTCGAAATCGCGGGCGCGCGAGCCGATCTGGACGAGGCCATCGCGTTGGGCCGCCGGGCGCTGGCCGCGTTACCCGCAGGCAGTCCCGACCTCGGCCTCATGCTGTCCAACCTCGGGAACGCACTGCATACCCGATACAAAGCCACCCGGCAGGTGGCGAGCCTCGACGAAGCCATGGAACTGGGCCGCCGCGCGGTGGACGCGACACCTACAGGCCATCCCGACCGCAGCGGATTCCAAGCCAATCTCGCCAACACACTCAGAACCCGCTACAGCCACACCGGAGCGCTCGCGGACCTCGACGAAGCCATCGACGTCGGCAGGCAGGCCGCCGCGGCGACCCCGGTCGGCCATCCCGACCTCGCTCGCATGCTCGCCAATCTCGGCGCTTTCTTGCACATTCGCTTCGAACGCACACAATTCCCCCAGGATCTGGCCGAAGCCGTCGACCTGCACACCGAGGCCGTGGCAGCCACCCCGGACGAGCACCCGGCTCGCGGCCCACGGCTGGCCGGGCTGGGTGCCGCGCTCTGGAGCAGATACCAGCAAACGGCCGTACCCGAAGACCTCGAGGAAGCCATAGACCTGCTGGAGCAGGCGGAACCGCTCATCTCAGCGACGCACCCCGATCGCCCCATGGTCTTGCACAGCTTGGCCGATACCATGCGCGCGCGATTCGAACGCACCCGTAAACCCGTGCATCTCGACACGGCGATCGCTTACGGAGAACAAGCCGTGGCAGCCTGCGATCCCGGACTCCCTGGCCGCGAGCCGATAGTCGCCGCGCTGGAAACGGCGCTGCACGCGCGCTTCGACCGGAGTGGCGCTCTCGAGGACCTGCGGCGGGTGGTGGGACTGCGGGGTGAACTGGTCGCCACGGCAGCCGCCGACGATCCCGCCTACCTCTCGATGCTGTACGCACATGCCCAAGGTCTGCGGACCTTGTACGAACACACAGGAACACCAGCGCTGCTGGACGAAGCCATCGAAGTCGGCGCACAAGCTCTCGCCCGCACTCCCGCCGACCACCCCGACCGGGCGATGCTGGCGGGAGATCACGGTTACAGCGTGATGCTCCGATTCGAACGGACCGCCGCGACCACCGACCTCGACGAAGCCATCGACCTGCACACCGAAGCCTTGGCCGCGACTCCCGCCGACGACCCGAAGCGGCACGCACGGCTCACGGGGCTGGGATCGTGCCTGCTGACCAGGTACGAACGGTTCGGAGCGCTACCCGACCTGGAGAACGCCGTAGCGTTCACTCGCCGAGCGCTCGCCGAAGCACCCGCCGACCACGCAGACCGAGCCGGCATCCTGACCGCGCTCGGCGCCGCCCTGTGGGCCCGATTCAAACGCATCGGGGCGCTGCCCGATATCGACGAAGCCATCAAGCATCTCCGCGACGCACTTCGCACGGTATCGAACGATCTGCGACTGGAGAATCGCATCCGATCCAACCTCGGCCTCGCTCTGCGCACCCGCTTCGAACGCACGGCCGGCACAGCCGATCTCGATGAAGCGATCGCCACGGCGCGCCAGGCTGTGGCCGCCACCCCGGCTGATCATTCCGACCGCGCGCAGACACTGCACACCTTCGAGAACACCTTGATGTTCCGATTCCGCGAAAACGCCGCGGCGGCCGATCTCGCCGACATCGACGAAGCCATCGATATCGGCAGGCAAGCCATAGCCGCCGCCACGCCGGAGAGCCCCGGACTGGGCGGCATGCTCCTCAGCCTCGGTGGCGCACTGTACGCGCGATTCGAGCGGACCGCATCGGCAGCAGACCGGGACGAGGCGGTCGGTGTATTCCGGCGCGCGATCGACACAAAGACCGCGACACCCTCGATTCGCGTGCGAGCAGCGCATGGTGCGGCGCTCTCGGCCGCGGGTTCGGACCCCGCACTGGCGGCACGAATGCTCGAAGGTGCGGTGCGGACACTGCCGGAGCTGGTACCGCCGCTGCTGGACCGAATCGACCAGCAACACGCCTTGGGCAACGGTTTCGGGATCGCCGCCGACGCCGCCGCGCTCGCGCTGAACGATCCATCCACCGCCGCATCGGCTCGGCCCGAACTGGCGCTGCGCTTGCTCGAAGCCGGTCGCGCAATACTACTCGGCCGCACCCTGAACATCCGCGGCGATCTGACCGAACTCGCGGTCCGACACCCCGATCTCGCTCAGCGCTTCACCCGGCTGCGTGCGCGACTCGACCACGAGACCAAGGCCGCGACCACACTCGATATCCCCCTCGATCCCGCCGCGGTGATCAGCGAGAACGGTCGGCACGTACGCGACCGCAGGCAGCTCGTCGCTGAATTCGACCGACTGCTCGCGGAAATCCGCGCACAGGACGGATTCCGCACCTTCGCCCTGCCGCCCTCGATCGGCGAACTGCTCGCGCAATCCGAACAGGGAGCGATCGTCACCTTCAACATCAGTCGATACCGCTGCGACGCGCTCGTGCTGGCCGAAGGGGCCGTCACCGGTCTCGCCCTGCCCGGCTTGACCATGGACGACGTCGTCGGCAGGGCGGTGAACTTCCAACGCGCTTTGGACGTCACCCGCTACTCCCCGATCGCAGCCGAACGGCGGGCGGCAGAAAGACAATTGCTCGACAGCCTCGAATGGCTGTGGGACACGGCCGCAAGCCCGGTCCTGGAGGCTCTGGGCCACAACCGGATTCCACCGGCCGGCTCCGACTGGCCACGAGTGTGGTGGGCACCAGGAGGAATACTCGGTCTCCTGCCCGTGCACGCGGCAGGCTACCACTCCAGCGGGCCCACATCCGGCGGTCGATCGGTCCTCGATCGGGTCGTGTCCTCCTACACCCCCACCATCGCAGCCCTCCGCTACGCCCGGGAACGCCGCGCCCGGCAACACTCGGCCGGTGCGACGCGCGCCGCGATCGTCGCCATGCCCACCACCCCCGGTGTGGACGGCCGGCTCCATCACGTACTCGACGAAGCCCGCATAGTCGAACGGCTATTGCCCGACTCGGTCGTACTCACCGAGCCTGACCCCGCCCCTGAGGCCGACAGCGACCCGGCGCGCACGCTTCCTACCAAAGCGAACGTCCTCGCGAGCTTGTCCAGTTGCTCGATCGCCCACTTCATCTGCCACGGCACCAGCGACCCGAGCGACCCTTCCCTCAGCCGCTTGTTGTTGCACGATCACGCCACCGACCCGCTCACAGTCTCCGCTCTCGCACCTGTGCAGCTCGATCACGCCCGTCTGGCCTACCTCTCGGCATGCGAGACCGCGCGCATCGTCCATGCCGAACTACTCGACGAGGCAACGCATCTCGCCTCCGCCTTCCAGCTCGCCGGCTACCCCCATGTCATCGGCACCCTGTGGACCATCGATGACGAAACCGCCGTCGAGGTCGCCGAAGCCTTCTACACCGCCCTCACATCCGCCCGAGACGTCGACGATCTCGCCATCGACAAAGCCCCCGTCGCCCTGCACGAGGCGATCCGCTCCATCCGCGGCACTCTCCCCCGCACCCCCTCCCTCTGGGCCGCCTACCTGCACTCGGGAGCCTGACGGGAAGGTGCGTGACGCCAGTCTTGCCAGCGTGGCAGCCACCAGCAGGTTCCTCCCGGTCCTTCCATCGCCGGCTGCCGTCTTCGATGACGATATCCAGTCCGTGTCGACTGTGTCGAAGCATGTTTCGCCGCGACGGTAGGGCGCCTCGAAGTCGATGTACCAGCGATCGCATCGCCCATCGCGGAAGAAGGCCCAGACCGCATAGGCGTCGTGCGGCCGGTGTAGCTGAGCACACCGCTTCCGACCCACCGGTCCTGATGCGACCACGGATGCGGACCGTACGGATGTGGCGGAAAAGTGAGCTCAGCACCGTTTTCCGACAACCACCGGCCATCCGCTCCGAACCACGACTCGGGCAGGCCGATGGGTCGAGAAGCGGGTTCAGCGCGCCGGGATCGGGTACAGCCATGTCAGTGCCGCAAGGCTCTTGTCGAGATAGCTGCGCAACCCGTGCTCGATCCCGTAGGCCAGATCCTCCAACACGCCGCACCGGGCGTAGAAGGCTGCGCGCTCCCGGATCGCCCGCAAGTCGTTGGCGCTGGTGCGGTAATTGTCCAACGCTATGTCCAGTGCTGCTGGGCCGAGATCGCGGTAGATGAGACCGAAGTCATAGGCCGGGTCGACGATCGCGGCATCGCTCCAATCGATGACGCCGGTGACTGTCCCCGAAACAGGTTCCACCAGAACGTGTTCGATCCCCAGATCGTTGTGGGAGAACACCAAGTCATAGCGATCCGCCGCGGGCGTTGCGTCGAGGAAGACCGCCACGGCCGGACGATGCGCCTCGGGCACCATGTCGGCGATCGTCTCGTAGATCCGTGCGGCCTCATCGAGCCACACTGCTTTCGGCTGGTCGTCGGCGTCCACGAAGTCGGCCATCCGGTCGACCGGAACGGCATGCACAGCCGCGAGGAACCGGCCGAGCGCCGTGGCGATCGACCTCACATGGGCCGATCGCCGTGACGCCGGCAGGTCGATCAGCGGTCGGCCGGGGAGTTCGAAATACGCCAGGCAGCCCTGCTCGGCGAGGCTGAAACACGGCTCGGGAACCGGTAGTGGTGACACACTCGCGACCGCGGCCAGAAGACCTGCTTCATTGATCACCCGCGCGGCTCGGCTCCCGAGATCGGGTTCCTTGCTGAAGCGCACGATCAGCTCGCCATTGACCTCATAGGCAACGTTGTCCTCCCCCTCCCCGAGCAGCGCTATCGAGTCGATCCGATAGTCGGGCAGTTGCACGGCCACGACGTCCCGGACACCTCTGACAGGATCGCCGTCGTCCCGAATTGCCATGCCACGACTCTAGAACCTTTGAATCCGCCCGCCTCGCCGCTGTTGGCGAAGGTGTCGGCCTGCGAGCGCCGTGCATCCCCGATACCTGCGATGAATGCCGGGCGACAGGTCGACTGATGATACGTTCAGTGATGTAACCGCCGGTGCGTCCGTGTTCAGCAGCCAGCACAGCATCGTTGGTCGGCGATCCGCCGTGCGCGGCGTCGCGTCCGATACGGGTGGGGCAGAACGAGGATGAGCATGACGGAGACGGCGGCATCTGTCCGCACCGCGTCGGAGCAGGCTGTCACGGCCGCGGACCAAGTCGAATTGCGCCAGTTGCTGGCCGGGTTGACGGCCGTGCGCGACGGCGATTTCGGCACTCGGCTACCGACCGACGCCGACGGGCTGCTCGGCGAGATCGCGACGGTCTTCAACGGCATGGTGGACCAGCTGTCGCTGTTCACCTCGGAGGTCACCCGGGTCGCGCGCGAGGTCGGGACGGACGGGCGGCTGGGCGGTCAGGCCGAGGTGCCTGGCGTGTCCGGTACCTGGAAGGACCTCACCGACTCGGTGAACGCGATGGCGGGCAACCTGACCAGCCAGGTGCGCGACATCGCCCAGGTCGCCACGGCCGTCGCGCGGGGCGACTTGTCCCAGAAGATCGACGTGGACGCCCGCGGCGAGATCCTGGAGCTGAAGAACACCGTCAACACGATGGTGGACCAGCTGTCCGCGTTCGCCGACGAGGTCACCCGCGTCGCGCGGGAGGTCGGCTCGGAGGGCAGGCTGGGCGGTCAGGCGGAGGTGCCCGGCGTCGGCGGCGTCTGGCGCGACCTCACCGCCTCGGTGAACTTCATGGCGGGCAATCTGACCGATCAGGTCCGCAATATCGCCCAGGTCACGACCGCGGTGGCGCGGGGCGACCTGAGCCAGAAGATCACGGTGAGCGCCCGCGGCGAGATCCTGGAACTGAAGAACACCATCAACACGATGGTCGACCAGCTCTCCTCCTTCGCCGACGAGGTCACCCGGGTCTCGCGCGAGGTCGGCACCGAAGGCATCCTCGGTGGTCAAGCCGACGTCAAGGGCGTCTCCGGCACGTGGCGCGACCTCACCGACTCGGTGAACTTCATGGCGGGCAATCTCACCGCGCAGGTGCGGTCGATCGCCCAGGTGGCCACCGCCGTGGCGCAGGGCGATCTGTCCCAGAAGATCCGGGTCGACGCGCGCGGCGAGATCCTCGAGCTGAAGAACACCATCAACACGATGGTCGACCAGCTCTCCTCCTTCGCCGACGAGGTCACCCGGGTCTCGCGCGAGGTCGGCACCGAGGGCAGGTTGGGCGGCCAAGCCGACGTCAAGGGCGTCTCGGGCACCTGGAAGGACCTCACCGAGTCGGTCAACGTCATGGCCGACAATCTCACCGCGCAGGTGCGGTCGATCGCCCAGGTGACCACCGCGGTGGCCCGTGGCGATCTGAGCCAGAAGATCCGGGTCGACGCCCGCGGCGAGATCCTCGAGCTCAAAGAGACCATCAACACGATGGTCGATCAGCTCTCCGCGTTCGCCGACGAGGTCACCCGCGTGGCCCGCGAAGTCGGCACCGAGGGCAACCTCGGCGGCCAAGCGACCGTACGGGGTGTGTCGGGCACCTGGAAGGACCTGACCGACAACGTCAACGTCATGGCTTCCAACTTGACCGGCCAGGTGCGTTCCATCGCCCAGGTCGCCACCGCCGTCGCGCGCGGTGATCTGAGCCAGAAGATCACGGTGGAGGCGAAGGGCGAAGTCGCGGCGCTCGCCGGTGTGATCAACACGATGGTCGACACGCTGTCGGCGTTCGCCGACGAGGTCACCCGCGTGGCCCGCGAAGTCGGCACCGAGGGCATGCTCGGCGGTCAGGCCCGCGTCCCGAACGTGGCGGGCACGTGGAAGGACCTGACCGACAACGTCAACTCCATGGCGAACAACCTGACCAACCAGGTCCGCAACATCGCCCAGGTCACCACCGCGGTCGCGCAGGGCGATCTGACCCGCAAGATCGACGTGGACGCCCGCGGCGAGATCCTGGAGTTGAAGACCACGATCAACACGATGGTCGATCAGCTCTCCGCCTTCGCGGCCGAGGTGACCCGCGTCGCTCGCGAGGTGGGGTCGGAGGGCAGACTGGGCGGCCAAGCCGAGGTCGAGGGCGTCTCCGGAACCTGGAAGCGGCTGACCGAGAACGTCAACGAGCTGGCGGGCAACCTGACCCGCCAGGTCCGCGCGATCGCCGCGGTCACCAGCGCCGTGGCCGAGGGCGACCTGACCCGCTCCATCACCGTGGAGGCGTCCGGCGAGGTCGCGGAGCTGAAGGACAACATCAACGCGATGGTGGAGTCGCTGCGCGAGACCACCATGGCCAACCAGGATCAGGACTGGCTGAAAACCAACCTGGCCCGTATCTCCGGTCTCATGCAGGGCCAGCGCGACCTGCACGTGGTGGCCGGGTTGATCATGGACGAGCTGGCGCCGTTGGTCTCCGCGCAGTTCGGCGCGTTCTACCTGGCCGACGACAGCGAGGAGCAGCCGGAACTGCGGCTGATCAGCTCCTACGGCAGCCCCGACGAGCCGAGCAGCTCGCCGCGGTTCGCGTTCGGCCAATCCCTCGTTGGCCAGGCGGCCCGCAGCCGCCGCACGATCGCCGTGGAGGACGTGCCCGCCGACTACGTCACCATCTCCTCCGGGCTGGGACAGACCGCGCCCGCCCACCTGCTCATGCTGCCGATCGTGGTGGAAGACCAGGTCCTCGGTGTGATCGAACTGGCCACCCTGCACCGCTTCACCCGCATCCACCGCGACTTCCTCGACCAGCTGATGGAGACGGTCGGCGTCAACGTCAACACGATCATCGCCAACGCCCGCACCGACGAGCTGCTGGTCGAATCGCAGCGCCTGACCACCGAACTGCAAGCCCGCTCGGAGGAGTTGCAGGTACAGCAGGAAGAGCTGCAGCGTTCCAACGCGGAGCTGGAGGACAAGGCGGCTCTGCTGGCCATGCAGAACCGCGACATCGAAGCCAAGAATCTGCAGATCGAGCAGGCCCGCCAGGAGCTGGAGACCCGCGCGCAGGAACTCGCGCTCGCCTCGAAGTACAAGTCGGAATTCCTGGCCAACATGAGCCACGAGTTGCGCACCCCGCTCAACAGCCTGCTGATCCTCGCGCAACTGCTGGCCCAGAACCCGAGCCGCAATCTCACCCCCAAGCAGGTCGAGTACGCGGGCATCATCCATTCGGCGGGTTCGGACCTGCTTCAGCTGATCAACGACATCCTCGACCTGTCCAAGGTGGAGGCCGGCAAGATGGACCTCGCGCCCGAGCGCGTGTCGTTGCGTCAGCTGCTGGACTACGTCGAGGCCACGTTCCGGCCGATGACCACCCAGAAGAGTCTGCGCTTCCAGGTGACGACCGCGCCCGGTCTGCCGTCGGAGCTGATCACCGACGATTCGCGGCTGCGGCAGGTGCTGCGGAACCTGCTGTCGAATGCCGTGAAGTTCACCGAGACCGGTTCGGTGCAGCTGCGGATCGAACCGGCGGAGGCGAGCCAGCTGCCCGCCGCCGTGCGCCAGCACGGCCCGGCCGTCGCGTTCCGGGTGATCGACACCGGTATCGGCATCGCCGAACACCAGCTGGAGTCGATCTTCGGCGCCTTCCAGCAGGCCGACGGCACGACCAGCCGCAAGTACGGCGGCACCGGTCTGGGCCTGTCGATCAGCCGGGAGATCGCCTACCTGCTCGGCGGCGCGATCACCGCGGAGAGCGCGCCCGGCCAGGGCAGCACGTTCACCCTGTATCTCCCGGTCGCCCGGCCGGACTTCCAGGAGGCGCCGCTGCGCGAGCGGGAGGACGAGCACCAGGCCGACGACAGCAGCACCGAGCACGCACCCGCCGCCGCCACGCCCCAACAGCACCGCCGGCTGCTGGTCGTGGAGGAACGCCCGCAAGGTCTGCTGTCGCTGGTCGCGCAGAGCGCCGTCGCCGAACTCGCGGACAGCAATGATCCGCGCGGGCCGGTTCAGGTCGTCACCGCGGTCGGGGTGGAAGAAGCCGCGGCGGCGATGGCCGCCGAAGCGTTCCACTGCGTGGTGCTCGAGCTGGACATGCCCGACGGCGCCGCCCTGCGGTTCCTGGAGACGATGAACGGGGACGCCGCGTTGAGCAGCGTCCCGGTACTGGTCCACAACCGCCGGGTCGACGCCGAACAGGAACGCCTGCTGCAACACCGCACCACGAGTCAGCCGCTCGAGCTGCTGTCCAGCCTGGACGATCTGCGCGAACGGATCGCGCTGCACGTCACCGCCGAGGCGCCCGGCGACATGCTGCCGCTGGTACGCCGGGAAGACGCACCGGCCGCCGCGCCGCAGCGGCCGGATGGCAGGCTCGCCGGCCGCACCGTGCTGATCATCGACGACGACGCCCGCAACCTCTTCGCGCTGAGCAGCATCCTCGAACTGCACGGCATGAGCGTCCTGCACGCGGAGGACGGGCGCGAGGGCATCGACAAACTGCTCGCTCATCCGGAGACCGACCTGGTCCTGATGGACGTGATGATGCCCGAGATGGACGGCTATACCGCGACGGCGACGATCCGCGAGATGCCGCAGTACGAGAGTCTGCCGATCATCGCCGTCACGGCCAAGGCGATGCTGGGCGACCGCGAGAAGAGCCTCGCCTCGGGCGCCAACGACTATGTCACCAAACCGGTCGACGCGGACGCTCTGATCGCCTGCATCCAGCACTGGCTGGGTGCCTGATGACCGACCCCGACAGCACCGACGCCGAGACAGGCACGACAGCGGACGCTCACCCGGCGACGGGGCCCGCCGTTCACCGGCTCGCCGCCACCGTGGAGCGGTTGCGCGCGCAGATCCAGCAGGCCCAGGCCACCGCCGACGGGCGCGCGCTGATCGAGATGGCCAAGGGCGTGCTGGTGGAACGGCTGCACTGCGGGCCTGCGCAGGCGGCGAGGCAACTAGAGGCCCTCGCCGAGCAAGCGGGCATCACACCGCTGGAGCTGGCCGCCGAGCTCGTCGACCAAGCGGCCCAGGACGAGGTCAGCGCGGTCGTCGGAGAATTCCTGTCGCGCACCGCCAGCCCGGAGGAGTCATCGGCGGCCGTGCGGTTGCGCACCGCCGAAAGCGGGTTGCTCGCGGCCGGCGACACCCACCGGGTGGCGGAGTCGGTGCTGGAGCACGCGTTGACGCCGCTGGGCGCCACAGCGGTGGCGATCTGGTCCGCGGGCGCCGACGCGTCGCTGACCCTGGCGGGTTTCGCCGGCATCAGCCCGCAGGAGGCCGAGCGATGGCGGTACGTGCCGCCCGGGGTGGCGACCCCGGCCCGGCAGTCGCTGGTACAGCGCAGCGCCGTGTGGGTTCAGGACCTGGGCGGGTCCGGCCTGCCGTCGATCGGCGACCGCGACGGCGGCCGTGCGGCGATTCCGGCGGGCGCCGGGGGCAAGCTGCTCGGCGTGCTGGAGGTGTGCTGGCCGCAGCCGCTCGCGCCGCAGCCGCCGCAGGTGCACCGGCAGTTGGACGCGCTGGCCGAGCTGTGCGCGCACACGCTGGAGTCGGACTCGGCCGCGGTGCGGGCATCGGACCGGCCCGACGTCGCGGACCTGGTGCGGCTCGCGGACGGCCTTTTCGACCCGGCGCTGGTGCTGCTGCCCCACCTCGACGAGGGCGGCGCGCTCGTCGACTTCTGCATCCACCACGTCAACAGTTGCTTCGTCGACCCGGCCGGACGCCCCCGCGGCCTGGTCAACGGCGCGCTGCTGCTGGAGGCGTACCCGATGGCCGCGAGCGATGGGCAATTGTTCGAGCGGATCGAGCACGTCTTCGCCACCGGCGAGACCTACCGCGCCGACCGGGTGATGCTGACCGAGCTGGTCGACCAGGTGCCGCTGACCGTCTCGGCCGCGCTCAGCATCAGCCGCCATGGAAACACGGTGCTCATGGTGTGGCGGGTGGAGGACGAGACGGCGCGATTGGCGGCGCTGCTGCAACATGCCCAGCGTCTGGGCCGCGTCGGCGGCTTCGAGGAGAACGCGGCCACCGGCGAGATCACGTGGAGCAGTCAGCTGTTCGCCCTCTACGGGCTGACGCCGACCGCGGACCCGATTCCGCTGTCGCAGCTGCCCGCGCACGTCCACGACGACGACGCGCACGCGGTGGGGCGATTCCTGCGTACCCTGCTGCGCTTCCGCCGCCCGGCCTCGACGGCCTTCCGCCTGATCCGCCCGGACGGTGTGACCCGGCACATCCGGATCGTCGCCGAACCGGTCCTCGAGGCGGGGCATCTGGCCGCCATCCGCGGCGCCTATCAAGACATCTCCGCGCAGCACTGGACCGAGGTCGCGTTGTCCGCGACGCGCGACCGGCTGGCCCACACCGAGCAGCACGCCGCCGAACAGAGCCAGCTGGCCCGGCAGCTCCAGCAGGCGATCATGCCGGACGCGCAGCCGTCCATCGAGGCGTTCGGGCTGCGCATCGCGGTGCGCTACCGACCCGCCGAGCAGGACTACACGGTCGGCGGAGACTGGTACGACGCGATCGTGTTGCCCACCAAGCAAATCCTCGTGTCCGTCGGTGACATCACCGGCCACGGCATCAAGGCGGCCACCGGCATGGTCGTGCTCCGCAACGCTCTGCGCGGCCTCGCCGCCACCGGCGCGGGTCCCGGCCAGCTGCTGACCTGGCTGAACCAGGTCGCCCACCACCTGACCGACAACATCTTCGCCACCGCGATCTGCGGGCTCTACGATCCGCATACCCGGGTGCTGCGCTGGGCCCGCGCGGGCCACTTGCCGCCGGTGTTGGTGCGCGGGGGCCGGGCCTCCAGCCTGCCCATGCTCGGAGGCATACTCCTCGGCGCCGTGGCGGAGGCCACCTTCGAGGAAGCGGAACTGCAACTGGAGACCGACGACACCCTCCTGCTCTACACCGACGGGCTGATCGAGCGCCGAGATCGCCTTCTGGACGAGTGCATAGATCGGTTGCTCGCGGCATCGGCGCAACTCACCGGCAGCCTGGACGACCGCTTGGACGACCTGCTCGACGGCAGCGATGCCGACACCGATGACGACACCTGCGTGGTGGGGATTCAAGTGGGGCCGGGTCAGGACGCGTCAGGCCCGCAATAGCACCCCCCGGCATCGCCCGGTCAAGGCGTGGCGATCATTCCCGCCGGGCGGCTTCGGCGGCTCGGATCGCTTCCTTGTCCGCCTCGTCGAGCTTGCGGGTGTCGCGCGGGACGGCGAAGGGCTGTTCTTCTTCGGGAAGCCCCTGGGCGATGGCTTTGCCGTGGTCGAGTTCGGCGTTGATCTCGGCTCCCAGCAGCAGCGCGATATTGGTCAGCCACAGCCACACCAGGAAGATCACCACCCCGGCAAGCGAGCCGTAGGTCTTGTCGTAGGACGAGAAGTTGGCGATGTAGACGGAGAACAGGACCGAAATGACCAGCCAGACGAGGACAGCGATCACCCCTCCGGGGCTGATCCACTTGATGCCGCCTTGGCGGGCGTTCGGGCTGGCCCAGAACAGAATGGCCAGCAGCACCGACACCAGGACGAACAGCACCGGCCATTTGACGATGTTCCAGATGGTCACCGTGGTGGCGCCGAGGCCGAGGAGGTCGCCGATCTGCTGGGCGACCGGCCCGCTCGCCACCACGATGGCGGCGCTGAGAACCAGCAGGATCACCGCGACGATCGTGACGCCGAGCCGGATGGGCGTGGTCTTCCAGATCGGCCGGCCCTCACCGATGCCGTAGATGACGTTGGAGGCGCGCATGAAGGCCGCCACGTACCCCGAGGCGGACCACAGCGCGACGGCGAAACCGAGGATGGCGCCCCAGCCTGCGCCCTGTTTGTTCGCCTGCGCTTGGTCGACGAGGGTGCGCACGAAGTCCGCGCTCGAACCGGGGGCGATCCGCTGGGCCTGGTCGACGAGTTCCTCGGCGGCGTTCGGGCCGAGCAGGCCGAGCAGGGAGACCAGGACGATCAGGCCGGGCACGATCGACAACACCGCGTAATAGGTGAGAGCGGCGGCCAGATCGGTGAGGTTGTCGCGCTGGAACTGCTTGCTCGCGCGCTTGACCACCGCGAGCAGCGAGGGTTTCGACAGGTCGGCGGGGCTGTGGGGCTCGTCGGGGTCCAGATCCGGCCTGGCTCCGGTATCGGTCGGACCGACCGTCGGCTCGCGGTCGTCACGGGTATCCGCCGGGTCGGCTCGCCGATCCTCGTGCCGCTGTCCTGCACCGTGCTCTGTCGTCATGGGCTTGCTCCACTCACACGTCCATCTCGGTTCCACGCCGGATGCCGGAACTCCGGCGTCGAACGAGTGGTGCCCGAAGCGGCGGCGCTGAAACTGCTCGGCCCGGCTTCCGCGGGCCAGGTTCGGCCGCGCGGTATGCGAGCGAATCGGCTGGCGTGCGGCCGCGGTGACGGTGCAGGTCCGCCCCCTACAAGTGGGGGCACCCGAGGCGGTAACCAGGGGTGCGGCGGGGGCGATGAGCCAGGTGGAGTTCGTCGAGAGCGGAGGGCGGCGTGGGTCGAGGTATGAGAAGCATTGCGGCGGCGGTCATTACGCTGGCCGCCGCGATGCTGGGATTTGGTGCGCCGGTCGTCGCGCAGGCCGCGCCGGAGGGGTTGAGGCATTGCGCGGTCAGCAGTGGCCGGGTCCCCGAAACGGCGACGCCGGAGGATGTCGGACTCGATGCGGCGGCGCTGCGCGAGGCGGTGGCGCTCGCGGCGGATTCGACCCGCACGACGGTGCAGATCTTCCGGAACAACTGCCTGATCGCGACCGGCCCGGACAGCGCAAGGGCCGCCGGTGTGCCGTGGAATCTCTGGAGCAGCACCAAGAGCGTGGTTTCGATGGTGGCCGGGATCGCGGTGGACGAGCAGCGGTTGCGGCTCGACGACCCGATCGGCGCGTATCTGCCGCCCGAGCTCGGTGATGCCCGGCATCGCGCGATCACGGTGCGCAATCTGCTCATCGAATCCAGCGGCATGCAGGTGGCGGTGGCCTCCGAAGGAATCACGGGGTTGGCGCAGATCGATCCGAATGTGGTCGCGCAGGCGTTGGCGATGCCGATCGATCAACAGCAGGGCACCGAGTGGCGCTACAGTCAGCGCGCTGTCGATCTGCTGGTGTACGTCATCCAGCGTGCGGTCGGCGAGGACTTTCAGGCGTACGCTCAGCGAAAGCTGTTCGATCCGTTGGGCATTCCGCCGACCGACTACTTCTGGGGTCGTGACCGGAGCGGAAACACCTACGGCTACGCGCATCTGCTGCTGCCGCCGGACGATTTCGCCAAGCTCGGCCTCCTGCTCACCAACCGTGGGCAGTGGGGCGAGCACCGGATCATTTCGGCCGATTATCTCGCACAGGCGGGACGGCCCGCCCCGACGAATCCGTGCTACGGCTTCCTGTTCGTCGTGAACGGGCCGGACTGCGCCAACTACTTCCCTGGCCTGCCGCCGGATGCGATGCAGATGTCCGGGATGATGCGCCAGGACAATTACATCGTGCCGAGCCTCGGACTCATGGTCAGCTGGACCGGCGTCACCGTCCCGGGAAGCGCGTTGAGCTTCCCGCACGATGTCCTGCGTGCGGTCGGCGCCGCCTTCCGGGAACCCCGCATACCCGCCGCGGCGCCCTACGAACAGCAATCGGATGTCCAGCTGTCCGATCCGATGATCTCGAATCCGGACGCGACCCTCGCCGCACTCGGTGTCGGCCCGATGGCCTACCCGGGCTGCAATCCGCTGTCCTGCCTGGGCAAGCCCATGTCCGCTCCGTTCGCGAATTGGCCACCGGGGTGCTTCGTCCTCGGCTGCGTGGGGCCGCACCCGGCGACCCCTGGGATCCGGTAGCGACACACCCCCGAGTGGGGCGAGCGAGCGTGTTTCCCGGCAAGGGCGAACCGACCCTGAACGCCCCTGCCGGACAACGCCGAACGATCGGCGGGCCGGAGCCTGCCGATCGTTGTCGTGCCTGTCGTGTTGTCACCGGGTGAACAGCGAGCGCAGAGCGAGGGTGTCGCGGCGCTCGTAGGCGATCCAGGCGAAGATCCCCGACAGCACCAGCGGGAAAGGCGCGTAGGCAGGCATATCGGTCAGGAAGAGGTTGGTGGCCGCGGCCAGCAGGGTCAGCACCGACAGGCCGACCGCGGCCGGGCCGCTCAGGCGCCGCACCAGCAGCCCGACACCGCCGGCGATCTCGCAGATGCCGACGAAGTACATGAACCAGGGCGAGCCGAACCCGGCTTCCCGCATCGCGGCCATGTTCTCCTCGGGAACCATGTCGAGCACCTTCGGCAAGCCCGAGGCGACGATGAAGAACAGGCCCAGGACGATCTGCAGTCCCCACAGCACACGGTTGCGGACTTTGCCGGGGCGGACGGTGGCGGCGGCGTTGGTGGTCGCGGCGGCGATGGTGGTCATTGCTGTTTCCTCCAGGGTCGGTCGCGCTCTTCGGTAGCGCGTTCACCTGATAGGACGGCGGCACTCGCGAGGATTCATCGGTCGCGGCGGGAAATTTTTGCCGCCGCTGCCGGGTGCGGTCGGACAGGCGGCCCGTCAACCGGTCAGTGACGGTTGATGTCCGGGGCCCGCGGTGACCCGCGCGCCCCTTACAGTGGATCGATGGCATCGGTCAAGCAGGTCCAAGTCACCTTCGACTGCGCCGAACCCGAACGCGTCGCTCGTTTCTGGTGCGAGGTGTTGGGCTACGTCGTACCGCCGCCACCGGCGGGCTTCGCAACGTGGGACGATTTCGCCCGCGCACAGCCGCCCGAGCGTCAGGGTTCGTCGTTCGCCTGCGTCGATCCCTCGGGAGTGGGCCCGCGACTGTACTTCCAGCGCGTCCCCGAAAACAAAGTCGTCAAGAACCGGGTGCATCTCGACGTGCGGGTCGGCACCGGCCTCGTCGGTGAAAAGCGCCTCGCCGCCCTGGAAGCCGAGTGCGCACGATTGATCACCCTCGGCGCGGTCCGCGTGCGCCTGCTACCCGCCGATGACCACAACGAGTCGTGCATCGTGATGCAAGACATCGAGGGCAACGAGTTCTGTCTCGACTGAGGGTGCACATCGCCTACCTCGGAGACGGCGCGGCGTCGGCGGTGCACCGGTATCGCGGCTTGTACGAACAGGACGCGCTCGCGGCTCGATTCGTCGCCGACTCGCCGGACGGGAACTCATCGAGCGAACCGGCTCAGCGCCGCTTTCTCGTTCGTGTCACGCGGGAGCGCCGCCGCGGAGCCAGTCGGTCCACGGGATGCTCCAATCGCCGTTGTGCCAGATGTCGAGGGGTTCGCCGCCGGTGTTGCGGACCTCGACCACGTCGCCGGGGATGACGAAATCGTAGAACCACGCGGCGTCGGCTGGGGAGATGTTCAGGCAGCCGTGGGAGACGTTGGTGTTGCCTTGGGCCCACATGCTCGCGGCCAGCGCGTGCACGAAGATTCCGTCGTGGCTGATGCGGACCGCATGGTCGATGCTCGTGCGGTAGCCGAGTGCGGAGTTGGTGGGCAGGCCGTAGCTGGCGGAATCCATGATGACCGGGTTGTTGCGGTCCAGCACGGTGTAGACGCCGGGGCGAGTCCAGAACGACATGGTTCTGCCGCCGACGACCGCCGTGCCGCCCATGCCCATCGATGTAGGCATGGTGCGCACCAGGTTTCCGTTGTCGAAGACCTCGATCTGTTTCGTGTCGTCGTCGGCGATCGCGACGTGCGCGGGCCCGATGAGCACTGAGACCCGTTGGTCGCGTAGGCCGTAGCGGCCCTCGCCCAGGGCGACGCCGAAGAGTTCGGACTCGATCGTGATCCTGGTTCCCGGTGCGTGATACTGCTCCGGCCGCCAGTGCGCGTTCTGGTCGTCTAGCCAGTACCAGCCGCCGGTGACCGCGGGCTGGGCGGTGACCCTCACCTGGCGTTCCACCGCTGCCCGATCGACGGGTTCGTCGAAATGGGCGACGAGCACGAAACCTACTCCGTAGGTGTCGTTGTCGGCCAGCTCGACGAGATTGGCGGAGCGCAGCGAGACATCGACGAGCTGTCGCGGCGCCACCGTGGCGCAGGTCGCCGTCGCGGTGACATCGCCGGTTTCGCCTTCCGCCACGGCTTTCACGGTGTAGGTGTGCCCGTAGCCCAGTGGTTCGGTGCTGGTCCACGTCCGCTGATCGGGGGCCGATACGCCCGGCAGCGCTCTGCCCGTTTCATCGATCCATTCGACCGACCGCAGCGTCCCGTCGGTGACGGTGATCGTGCCGAGACCGCGCGCGTCGACATCGCGGGCGCCGGGTGCGGGATCGAATCGGAGGGTGGCGGGTTCGGGCGGCGGCGCGAGTTCGCGCGCCCATCCCCATCCGGCCAAGGCGAGGCCGCCCGCACCGGCGAAGCCGATCAGCAGCCGACGACGTCGCAATGCCACCGTCCATCTCCCTTCCGGATCCGGGCCGACCTGTCCGACAGCATGCGGCAGCTACCCACCGCTCGTGACGCCGACGACCGGCATCTCCACCGATCCGCCGCACAACCGATACCGTTCCTCGATCGCTGGGGGACGCGCGCAACCGTCATCGATGGCCTGCGAAACCGCAGGTCACCCCGCCTGACCGACTACGCCGTCAAGCACTACGGCACAGCGGGCGAGTCCGCTCGAGCGACGAAAACCCGCTCCAGCAGTGCGTACAGACAGTCCCGATCCTGATCACCGAGCCTGTTCAGCCCGTCTTGGGTGGCGCGCATTTTCGCCCGGATGGTGTCGATCACCTGCTCACCCTCGGGCGTGATGACGAGATTGGTGACCCGCCGGTCGGATGTACTGGTCTCCCGGCGCACGAGCCCCCGCTTCTCCAGCCGGTTGATGATCCCGGTCACGTTGGAGGCGTCGCAGGCCATGGTCTCGGCCAGGGCACGCATCGCGACGGGCCCCCGGCGCAGCACGGTCAGCGCCTTTCCCTGGCTCGCCGTCAGGTTCTCACTCGCCGCCGCGACGGTGAACTCGCCGTAGTAGACGCCGAGCGACACCGACAGCAGCTCCATCAACTGGGCCGTGTCGACGCGGGGAGCTTCTGCCATGGCAGCCAGCCTATCCGCAGAAACTTGACTATCTCAAATATTTACCCCTAGCGTGTGTGGCCATTGCTTGAAGTTCTCAACCATCGCAGTCGCACCTCCGAGGAGTACTCAGTGACCGACACCACGTCCGTCGCCTCTCGCACCGCCGAGATCCTGTCCCGGCCCGTCGCGCTGAACGGCCTGACCGTGCCGAACCGCATCGTGATGGCGCCGATGACGCGCATGTTCTCCCCCGGCGGCGTTCCCGGTGACGATGTGCGGTCGTACTACGCCCGCCGCGCCGCCGCCGGCGTCGGCCTGATCGTCACCGAGGGCACCTACGTCGGCCACGAGTCCGCCGGGCAGAGTGATCGGGTGCCACGGTTCCACGGCGAAGAGCAGCTGGCGGGGTGGGCGAAGGTCGCCGAGGACGTGCACGCGGCAGGCGGCACGATCGTGCCGCAGCTGTGGCACATCGGCATGGTCCGCAACCAGGGCGACGCGCCCTACCCCGACGCGCCCGCCGTCGGCCCCTCCGGTATTCGCGTCGACGGCACCGAGGGCTTCGGTAAGGCCATGACCCGCGGTGACCTGGACGACGTCATCGGCGCCTTCGCCGAGGCCGCCGCCGACGCCGAGCGCATCGGCTTCGACGGCGTCGAACTGCACGGCGCGCACGGCTATTTGCTCGACCAGTTCCTGTGGGCGCGCACCAACCGCCGTGACGATGAGTACGGCGGTGATCCCGTGGCCCGGACGAGGTTCGCGGCCGAGGTCGTGGCCGCGGTTCGTGCCGCCGTCTCGCCCGAATTCCCGGTCATCTTCCGTTATTCGCAGTGGAAGCAGGAGGCCTACAACGCGCGGCTCGCCGAGACCCCGCAGGAGTTGGAGGCGATCCTGGCTCCGCTCGCCGCGGCAGGCGTGGACGTCTTCCACGCCTCCACCCGACGCTACTGGCGACCGGAGTTCGACGGCTCGGACCTGAACCTGGCGGGCTGGACCAAGAAGCTCACCGGCAAGCCGACCATCACCGTCGGCTCGGTCGGCCTCGACGGCGACTTCCTCCGTGCGTTCACGGGCGAGGGCGCCGAGCTCGGCAGCCTCGACAACCTCCTCGATCGCCTGGAGCGCGACGAATTCGACTTGGTCGCCGTCGGTCGCGCCTTGCTCCAGGACCCGGAGTGGGCGTCCAAGGTGCTGGCGGGGCGGATCGATGAGCTGAAGCCGTACGACGCGGCGGCGCTGAAGACGTTGAGCTAGGCGAATTCCGTTCGGCTCGGCCGGCACTTCCGACGGCCCCGCACGTAGATACGAAAACGGGCGCGACGATCGGGTCCATTACCCGCCGGAATCTTCGACGAGGTGTTCATAACGTCGGTGCCATGGAAACCGATCTCGTTCCCGGCGCACCGGTCACCACTGCGTTGCGGACACCCGTCGTGTGGTTCATGGCGCCGGCGGCCGCGCTGGGCACCGCGAGTATCTATCCGTTGCAGCCAGCCATCGCGGAAGTGGCTGGTTCGCTGCACACTTCGGTCGCCGCCGTCGGCACGGCTCTGGCATGCGGTCCGCTCGGCTACCTGGTGGGCTTGGCGCTGCTGGTGCCGCTGGTCGACCAGTTCGCACCGCGCATCGTGGTCGCGACCCAATTCGGCGCGTTGGCCGTCACATCGGCGGCGAGTGCGATGGTCGGTTCGCCCTGGTTGCTCGGCCTGGTTATCGGCTCGGCCGGGGCAGGGTCGGCGGTCGGCGCCCAATTGAGTTCCATCGCCGGGCGTTTCGCCCATCCGTCGCGGCAGGCCACGACACTGGGGATCGTGACCGCGGGCATTTCGGCGGGCATTCTCGCGGGCCGGATCGTCGGAGGGTGGCTGACGGAACTGATCGGCTGGCGCGGCATGCTTCTCGCCTTCGCGGCGGCATGCGCCGTCGTCGCAGTAATTGCCTACCTGCTGTTACCGGTCGTGCACGGGAGTGCAGCCTTCGGTTATCTGGCGACGCTGCGCGGATTTCCGGGGCTCTACCGCGAGTTCTCGGCGCTGCGGTCGGCGGCGGTTCGCGGCGCCCTGTGGTTCTTCGCCTTCTGCGCGATCTGGGCGGGACTCGCGGTCGCACTGTCGCAGCCGCCGTACTCCTACTCGGCCGAGCAGATCGGCATGTACGCCGTCGCCGGGCTGCTCGGCATGGTCGCCACTCGCGTCTCGGGGACGTGGACCGATCGTGTCGGTGCGCGGCGGGTGGTCGCGGCAGGGCTCGTGCCGGCTCTCGCCGCCACGGCGGCATTGAGTGTCCTCCTGCCGTATCCCGTCGCCGCCCTTGTCTGCCTCGGCCTGTTCGACGCCGGGCTGTTCGCGGCCCAGGTGGCCAATCAAAGCACGGTCCTGGCGATCGACCCGGCCGCACCGGCCCGCTTCAACAGCGCCTACATGATCGTCTACTTTGTCGGCGGCAGCTTGGGCACCGCGATCGGCGCCGCCGCCGTCGGCTGGATCGGCTGGCCCGCCACCGCCGCCCTCGCCACGGCGGCGATCGCTACCGCCATGGCCTCGCTCCGGCGGTAGCCGCTCGGCGGTTACCGCGGCTCGATCGTCCTCCCCCTTGCGGGAGAAGAGTTCCGGCCATGGCTCGACGCGAGCCGAGCAGCAAGGACGGCTACCGGATCGGTGCGCTCACCACGACAGGCGTCTATCGGGTCCACTGATCGATCAACACCGCCAAGCGGGCGTCCCGCTGAGCCGGCCGCAGACGTCCACCGCGGTCCAGGGTCGCCAGGCCGTGCAAGGCGCTCCAGCCGACCTCGGTGAAGGTCTCCGGATCATGCTCGCCCGCGAACGGCGAGAAGGCGGCGAACATGACGGCGAACGCGTCCCGCAGCGGCTGCGAGGCATTCTCGCCGAACGCCAGGTTCACCTTCATCAGGAACATCGCGTCGTAGAGCGCGGGTCGTGAAGTCGCGAAGTCGAGGTAGGACCGCGCCACCGCCGCCAACGCCGCGCGCGGCTCGCCGCCCGCGGACTCCAATGCCTCGCGGCTCCACGCCGCCATCTCCGCGATGCCTTCCTCGGCGACCGCGGTGACGATCTCGTCCTTGCCCGCGAAGTGCGAATACAGCACAGGCTGGCTGTATTCGATCCGTTCCGCCAGTCTGCGCACAGTCACCGCGTCCCAGCCCTGCGACTCGGCAAGCTCCCGAGCGGTGTCGATGATCAACCGATGCCGTTCGGCGCGCTCTCGTTCTCGTCGCGTCTGGGTCCCCATATCCGGACTATAGCATTGCTTGGCAAACTAGTGACACTAGATCCGGTCTCCTCCCCCAGCGTTCGAACGGTTAGACCGGCACCAAGCGGGGGTGTGTCGGCGGCAGCACCCCCGCGGTGGTCGTTCGCAGGGCAACGGCACCGCGCAATCCGGCGATCGCAGCACGCCTACCGGATCACCCGATGCCCTGGCGGCGGCGATTGCCGATCGAGCAGTCACCATCCGGTGGATCGTCTAGACTCCTATACACGGCTACCGGTTGCGGGATGTTTCCGTCCCCCGATGCGGACGCGGCGTGTGAATTCGCGTCACCGCTTTCTCCTCTCTGTTCCGGATGAAACTCATACGGCAAGGAGCGGTACATGACTGCACAATCCACGACGATCAATGAGCCGACGCTGCAAGACAAGATCACATACCAGCTGTGCGAGTATGCGAATCTGGTCAACGGCATCAGTAAAGAAGACAGCGACCTGGAGGCCACGCTCTCTCAGCAGATCCAGCGGTATCTCGACACCAACCGAGAGGTCATCGGCGGGTGGGAGATCGTCTGGGGTCCGGGAGTCGCGCTGTTCGACACCGACTTGTACGCGGTCAACGCCCTGTACATGGTGCGAAGCACCGAGGATCGCTCCCGGTACGTGATCGCCATGGCCGGCAGCACCGACGCACTGGTGTTCGACTGGCTCGTCGAGGACTGCTTCATTCGCCAGACGCCGTGGTTCGCGAACGGCGCCGCTTGGCACAACATCGGCACGGCCATCGGGGTGAAGACCCTTCTGAATATCAGACCCTCCGGCAACCGTCCCGGCGCCGGTCACACCTTGCCCGAGTTCCTGAGCGCGCTCGGCGACAAGGCGATCGACCTGAGCGTCACCGGCCACAGCCTCGGCGGCGCCCTGTCACTCACGCTGGCCCTGTTCCTGCGCGACACCCAGTGGCTATGGGACAGCTCCGAGAAAGCCAGGATCAGCGTCCTCTCGACCGCCGGACCGAGTTTCTGCAATCAGGAATTCGTCAACTACACCACCCAACGCCTGCAACGAGTGAAGCGCTACGCCAACGACCTCGACGTCGTCCCGCACATGTGGAACCCGCCCGATATCGAGGACGCCAAGGCTCTCTACTCGAAGAACAACCAGCCTGCTCCCGCTGGCATGGAGGTTGTGTTCGAATTGCTGAAGATAAAGGCGTCCGTGTCAGGCCAATACGCACACTTCGATCCCACCAGCGGCGTGTTCCAAGGCACGTTCAACAATGACATCAATCAAACGCAAGGCTCGACGTCAGACGATCTGTACTTCAAACAGGTCGGCTACCAGCACATAGGCGGCTACCATGATTTCTTCGAAATCAAAGGCGTGCAGTGGCCGCAGGGCGTCGTAGCCATCCCGCCGGTCGGCACCGACACCGTGCTCAACCGCATCCTGGCCGCGGGCGGTCTACCGCTCGGTGACGGTGCCGGAAAGGTATTGGCGAACCGCCGTCCGGTAACCGTCCCGCTCGACGGACAGCCGGTGGAGCTGCCTACCGACCACGACAGCCCCGAAGCCGAGGAACTCGTCGACCGCGTCACCGCCGAGTTCGACCCCGCCTCCGCGTGAACTGATGCTCGCGGGCCCCGCACTCGGGGCCCGCGAGCGTCGATCCGGTCCAGCGCCGGCCTCGGCAGTCGGCCGCCACGACTATGCCGTGGTTTCCAAGGACTTGAGCCATCGCGTTGCGCATGGATGAAAGCCGGTATGCGATAGGCGTTTCGTCGCGACGGCGCGGTGGGAAATATAGGTTCGTCCCGTGCTCGAACGCATCGCCCCGCATCAGCTCGCCTGGTTCGCCGCCTGGGTCGCCGACTCGGCCGAACAGGCTGACGGCCCCCCGCTGCCGGCGACCTACGACCATACGATCGCGGTGCTTCATTGTGATGCCGAACCGGCCACCAGCGGCGTGACCGCGCCCTCCCAAGGATCGTCCGGAACCGAAGGGCACCCGTCGGACAGGCAGAAGGCCGTCCTCGACCGAATCCTCCTCACAACCACCGGCCCCGGTGCCCCGGCCTGCCTTGCGTCCTATGACGCCGACCCCGGTCCCGGCCCGGCACTCCTCATTACTGCCACGTCTGCCGATTCGGTGCCACCGTCGGACGACGCCGTGTCCGCCCACGCCCTGGGCGACCCGCCGCTCGGCGAAATCGCCGAGCGGGTGAACGGGCACATCGCCTACCTCCTCGTCGCCGCCCCCCTCCAGGACTTGGTCTACACCGCGTGGGAGGCCCGCTGGGACTACGAACAACCCGTGACGATGCTCTGGCCCGCCGACCGCACCTGGTGCCTGTCGAGCGACCCCGACCTTTCCTACACCGTGATCGGCTGCGACCACACCCTCGCCGCACGCATCCTCGCCGAGCCGGTCCTACGCGCACAAGAGCTGTGAGCCAGCGATGTGCACACCGCATCCGGCAGGCATCCCGGGCACGATCGCGGTGGTTGCCGGTTCGAGCCGCGCCCGCGCCGACCACCCTCCCATGAAGGCCGATCGAGGCTGCCGCGAGGCTGTGACCAGCGATAAAATCATCACCAGGTCGGGGAATCGCACAATATTCGATCTCGGAAGGAGATGAGTTCGATGGGCTCCTTCGGCCTCGATCTCGGCGTCGGCCTCAACGTGTTCCTCAGATGGCTCGCCATCACGTTCGGACTCGGATTCGGCCTCAGCTGAGCTATACGCCGTAACCTCGCCACCACGGCAGCGACCGCACCACAGGCGCCGGCTGCCCGTCGTCGGCCACCAACAGCCCCGACCGCCACCGCGCCCGGCCGACTGGAATCCGCGCCGACCAGCCCACTCGGCGGCACGGGGAAGGTCTGGGGCGGCCGGACCTGACGACCCGCGGAGCCGGCCGAGTATACGGTGCCCGATCCCCGGCGTCGAACCCGGCGTACCGACGCGGCGGGCCGGTCGAGCCGTTCGGCAGCCATGACCGTCCGCAGCATCCGAGGAATGATCATGACGTCGCGTCACCCGCCTCCCTACGAGCGAACCCGCCATCCTCCCGCTGAGCGAACGCGGACTTGCGCCGGCGCGGCTGGGGAGAACTCCCCCGCGGTGGCGTAGTGCCGATGGCATGCGACGGCGGTCGCGAGAATTCGTCGCACTCGATCGGCCGTCCACACGTCTCCGGTGAAAGGGCGCCGGCCGCGGGCGGCTGGTCGTTCTGTTTTGCCCGGCCGGGTGAGGGTAGGACGACAGCACCCCGGAGAAAGGAACGGTATGCGTGCAATGGTCTATCGCGGGCCGTACAAGGTGCGCGTCGAGGAGAAGGACATCCCTTCGATCGAGCATCCCAACGACGCCATTGTCCGGGTGCAGCGTGCGGCGATCTGTGGTTCGGATCTGCATCTGTATCACGGCCTCATGCCGGACACCCGGGTGGGAATGACTTTCGGGCACGAGTTCGTCGGCGTGGTGGAGCAGGTCGGCGGCTCCGTGGAGAATTTGCGACCGGGCGACCGGGTCATGGTGCCGTTCAATATCTATTGCGGCTCGTGCTACTTCTGCGCTCGCGGACTGTATTCCAACTGTCACAACGTGAACCCGAACGCCACCGCTGTGGGCGGTATCTACGGCTACTCGCACACGTGCGGTGGTTACGACGGAGGCCAAGCCGAGTACGTGCGGGTGCCGTTCGCCGACGTGGGACCTGCCAAGATCCCGGACGGACTCGACGACGAAGACGCACTGATGTGCACCGACGCCCTCGCTACCGGGTATTTCGGCGCGCAATTGGGTGACATCTCCGAGGGTGACGTGGTGGTCGTCTTCGGCGCGGGGCCGGTCGGTCTGTTCGCCGCGAAGTCGGCGTGGCTGATGGGCGCGGGGCGCGTCATCGTGATCGACCATTTGGAGTACCGCCTGGAGAAGGCCCGCAGTTTCGCCCACGCGGAGACGATCAACATGGCCGACTGCGCCGACATCGTCGTCGAGATGAAACGAGTCACCGACTACCTGGGCGCCGATGTCGCCATCGATGCGGTCGGCGCCGAGGCCGACGGCAACTTGATCCAGCACGTCACCGCGACCAAATTCAAACTCCAAGGCGGCTCACCGATCGCACTCAACTGGGCCATCGACTCGGTCCGCAAAGGGGGCACGGTGTCGGTGGTCGGCGCCTACGGGCCCATGTTCAGCGCCGTGAAATTCGGCGACGCGATGAACAAGGGCTTGACCCTCAACATGAATCAGTGCCCGGTGAAACGCCAGTGGCCGCGCCTGCTGTCGCACATCCAGAGCGGCTATCTGAAGCCGAGCGACATCATCACCCACCGCATTCCGCTGGAGCACATCGCCGAGGGTTATCACATCTTCTCCGGCAAACTCGACGAATGCATCAAGCCGGTGATCGTCCCTCAGTACGCGTGACAGGAGTTCCGATGCCTTACACCGAAGAACACCCGCCGGTCCCTTCCGCCGATGAGCTGCGAGCCCGAATCCCCGGATGGGGCGTGGATTCGGATCCGAAGAATCGGCCGTCGGTCCCCAAACTCCGCTACGATCCCGGTGCCACCGGCGCCCACTGGGATTTTCCGGACCGTCAACCGGAGAACGCGCCGCGGGAACGCTCGATCGAGCACAAGTTCCTGACCCCGGTATTCGGTACGTCGACGCCGCTGCGAGGTCTGTCCGGTGTGATCCGCCGCTCGGCCTATGCGAAATTCAGCGAAGCCCGCGCCGCCCACTGGCTGCTGTTGATCGTCGGCGACCGGGTCGACGTGGCCGAGAACCGCGTCCGGTCACTACTGGCCGGAAAGCCGGACAACCCGATCACCGAGACCGGTGTCAAAGCCGAATTCACACACCACGGACTGCGGGACCGTTTCACCGGCAGCCGCGTGGATCGCGCCCATATGTGGATGGACCCGATCATCGTCGCCGCCCCCTGGATAGCTTCTGCGGTGGCCGGCGTAGCGGCAGTGCGGTCACTTCGGCGGCGCAGAGATCGGTAGCTGGTCACCACCGGCAAGGCACCGATCGCATTCTTACGAACCGCAGCGACGAAAAGCCGGAGACCGCCGCCACCGCGGGCCGCCCGGGGCGAACGGACTGCACGCGTTTCCGTGCGTATGGCGGTGCGCAAAGGGTAGGCCGCGTATGCAACCTACTTCAATGAATGGAGGCGTCATGAGAGACGTCGACGACACCGTTCACGCAGGCCACGGCCGTCCCCTTCGAATTCCCCGTAGCCGGGGAGCCCTCGGCGGGCTCGCGGTGCTGCTGCTGGGCTTCTGGGGTGCGCTGATCCCGTTCATCGGACCCTACTTCGACTTCGCGTTCACTCCGGACGACCCGTGGGTGTGGACGCCGGCGCGCGGGTGGCTGCAGGTGTTGCCCGGCGTCGCCGCGATCATCGGCGGATTGCTCATGCTGGCCAGCCGCAACCGGCTCGTGGCGAGCTTCGGCGCGTGGCTGGCGGTGGCGGCGGGCTTGTGGTTCGTGATCGGTCCGATACTGGCGGACACCCTGAAAATCGGGGATGTCGGCGAACCCGTCGCCACGTCCGACCTGAAACGGGCCCTGCTACAACTGGCCTACTTCTATGGTCTCGGGGCGCTGATCCTGTTCTTCGCCGCGACCTCGCTCGGCCGATTGTCCGTGCGCAGCGCGCGCGATATCGCCTTCGCGCGACGCGAGGTCGACGCCCGATCCGCCGAGGCCGACAGTCGGCGTCGCGTAGCCGACGCGCCGGGCCCTGTGGAACCCACCTCCCGGATCGAAGCCACACCGGGGCAGCAACCGAACAAACCCGGGCTGTATCGCAGCTGACCTCACCTCCAACGTTGCTGAACGGTGGCCGCGCAGTTCCATCCGCCACGTTGCTCGCAGCACCGTGTGGCACACAATATGGTCGGCTCGCGCGTGTCGGGGGTCCTTCAATCGCGGTAGGGGCTCAGGAACGTTTCCCGACGAATCCCGCACCGCATCCAGCCAGAACGCACCCTGCCCACCCGCGATGCGAGTCGCCCAACCGGTTCAGCCCGATCCGCGGGTGAAGACCTACGCGACTGCCGGCAACGCCTTGTCGGCGAGTTGCCGCGCTGACGCTGATCGGCGGCGCGTTGATGACCTGCAGTTCGCGTAGGCAGTGGGTCCACACCTGCCTCGAAGGGAAGATTCCCGCATCCGTGGACCGCTCGGTGCGCGTGCGATTCCAGGCCCATCCCAGGGAAGGCAGGTTTCCGGTCTTCGCGATCAGCGACGATCCGCGAAATCCGTCGTGCCGATCCCTGCCCCATCTTTCCGCGCGGGAGTGATCGCGCTGCGCCGCTGAACGACATCGCGCGTCAGCGCCTATGGCGGTAGGAACGGGGCCGGCTGCGCGACCACCCTCCTTCATGAGCAGGTGGCAGCCGCCACGCACCGCACAGGGACTTGTCGAGCACGTGCTGACCGAACTGGGTTCCACCTACCGGACACAACAGGTCGCGGCATGGATGGCTGCCTCGCGCAACAGCTCGGGGAGTATGAGCGAGGCGAGAAGGGTTGCGCGACAGCCTACTTCCGTGACATTGCGCTGTAGGTACTACGCTCGTCGCATTATCGGCATCGGTCACGTGGTGGAGGAAAGGCGTAATGGAGGATCTCGCCGCGCGATTCGAGGAACTGGGCCGGCTGGTACCGATCCCGCACCCATGGGACATAACGGAATACATCGCTCGGGTGGCAGAGTACCGGGAGCGCCCGATCACATTGTGCCCTATCGGCATCGGCGCGCTTTCGGGCAGCGGCTGCGGCACCGGAAGCGGTCTGTGGATCGCCCGGGAAGGTGACGACGTGATCATGTACGGGGCCGACACCGAATGGCATGCCGATCACATCATCGCCCACGAGATCGGTCACATGCTGCTCGGCCACGGAGGGATCGCAAGCGGCCCCGATGATGCCGCGGCCGACCTGCCGTTGCGGGAATTGATGCCCTCACTGTCGCTGGAAACCATCCGCAGCGTACTGCGCCGCCAGGACTACGACAGCGAGCACGAGCGCGCCGCCGAAACCTTCGCCGACCTGCTGCTGGTGGAAGCGATGCTGCCGAAGCGGTCGGCGAGCCGATTCCGCTCGACCTTCTTCCGACAGCGGCACCGATGAGATGACCTCGCCGATCCCGGGTCTGATCACCTGGCCTGTGCTGACAGGTCTCGCCATGGTGTTCGCCGGTCGGTGCTGGCTGCTGCGGGACAGCATCGTCGACGGGCTCGTCAACCGCGCGCTCGCCGCCGCTGTCGTCGAACACCTACTGCGGGAGGCATGGTTCGAACGGTCGCTGGCCTGGCTGCTGCCCGGCGACGCCGGCGACGTGGTGCACCTCGCCCAGCAGCTCTCCCTGGGAGCAACCGTGTTGGCCGTCTCCTATATCTACGGCATCGCCAAGTTGTGGGCAGGCGCCGATCCCGCCCAGACGTGGCGCAGGCAGCGGCGATATCACCTCGTCACGATCACCGCCACCGCCGTCATCCTGATCGCGGGGACGCCCGCGCGCCGAGCAGACCAGTTGATCGACCAAGCCCTCGGCTGGCCTGCTGTCGTGGTCTGGGTCGCGTTCTCCTTGCCGCTCGGCGCTACGGCCCTGCTCGTCGGCCGGGCGAGTGTTGCGCGAGCTGCGCGCCGCAGGCGACGCCACCTGGCAAGAACGCGCACTCTACACAGTGGTGCTCTGCACCGCGGTGGGCCTCGCGGCCGTGGCGGTCGTATACCCGTTCGAGGCCATCGGCAATGTCCTGACAGGCCGGCCGTCATTCGATCCCCAGATGCGTTGGAAAGCCTGGTGCGGCTTCCTTCTCTCGGCCGTCGGCGCTCCCGCCGCGGTCACGGTGCCGCTGATCAGCACCCTGCTCACCCGCTACGGATGGGACCGCGCCGGCCGATACTGCCGACGCCTACGTCCGATGTGGGCCGACCTCACCGCAGCCGTACCCGAAATAGTCCTGGAGATGCGGGACCGAACGGACCCGGCGATCCGTCTGCACCGCATGACGGTCGAGATCCGCGACAGCCTGCTGCACCTCGAGCGCTACAGCGCAGGGCCCGACGACCCTACCGCCACCAGCGCTGACCCACATGTCTATGCCCGACGCGTCGCGGAGGCCATTGCCGCCAAAGCCGCCGGCCACCCCCCGAACAAGAGCCGATCCACGCCCCGGCACCGAGTCCAACCGGGGGCACGGGACCTCACCGCGGAGCTGCGCCGGCTACTCGCACTCGCCGATGCATGGCCAGGTGTTCGCAACCTGACGGAGTCGCCGTAGCGTCACGCCCGGATCACGCCGCCTGCGGTCCACCACTCAGGTAGGTAGCCCGGGGACCAGCGGACCGTCTGGACTGTGATCGGTTGTGGTGCATTACGCGTCGGCCGTGTCGGACAAGTTGTCGAAACGTCTCGTTCCGGACGAGCTTGGGCGATGGCGGAGCCGTTGCTGCCGAAGTTCGAGCCACGACCGCATGCCGACAAGGCGTACGACACCGCCGAGCTGCGGCAATGGGTGCGCGATCGGGGTATCGCCGTCCGCATCGCGCGCGACGGCATCGATTCCTCGCAGCGCCTCGGCCGCCACCGCTGAGTCATCGAAGGCACCATCTCCTGGCGCACCGGCTACCACCGGCTCACCATCCGCTACGACCGCAAAGCCACACACTTCCTCGCGTTCCTCACCCTCGCCGCGGCGCTGACCTGCCTCGAGAAGCTCACGAAATGCGCCACATGAGACGTGGTCTCAGTGTCCGTACTCGGGTGCGGCCTGCAAGTCGGGCGCGGCGGCGGCCAGCAATGCGTCGCGGTCGCGGTTCAGCGGTGGGTAGATACGCCGGGTATTGATGGCGCGCTTGGTGTCTTTGGCCTCCTCACCGCACGCGACCACATGGCGGTCCCAGCCCTCGGTATACACCGCTCCTGCCGGTCCCAGATCGAGAACCGTTACATACCAAGGGATCCTCAACGGCATCATGGGCTCGCCCAGCAAATCGCCGATGACGTTGTATCCCGCCCATCGGCCCATCGGGCGGCTGTGCTGGCAGGACATCACCGACATATGCGCGTCGTCCATTTTCGCGGCTGCGACGTCACCTGCGGCGAATACCCCGGGCACACCGCAGACACGCAGATAGTCGTCGACGGGGAGTCGCCCCAGCCGGTCACGGTCGACGCCGAACTCCGCGGTCAGCAGGTTGGCCCGCATGCCCGCACACCAGACGACAGTGGCGGCGGGCACCATTTCACCCGAGGAAAGCGTCACCCCGCGTTCATCGATGGACACCACCCCGACGCCCAACTCCGTCTCGATCCCGGCGGAGGCCAATGCCGCCTCGATGACCGGTCGAGCCGATACACCCATGTCCGAGCCGACGAACGGGTTGCGGTCGACCAGGATGACCCGCGGTGCGACGGCACGCGTGGCGAAGACGTCGGCGAGCATCGCGGGCAGCCCGGTCGCCTCTTCGATCCCCGTCAAACCCGCCCCTACGACGACTACCGTGGCGGCCGCAGGGTCAGCGGGGCCCTCGGCGAGCCGGCGCAGGTGAGCCTGCAGTCTCGTCGCCGCGTCGTGGGTATCGATGTCGAATCCGAACTCTCGCAGGCCAGGGATATCGGGCTTGGCCACCTGGCTGCCCAACGCGAGCACCAGCCGGTCGTAGCCGTGAGCGCCCGCGGTGGATTCCACGATTCCCGCCGCAGCGTCGATCGCCGTCACTTCGCCGATGATGTGCTCGATTCCGACCGGATCGAGAAGAACGCTGAGCGGGATGCGGGATGTGCTCAGATCGGCCTCATAGTCACGCACGCGGATGTCGTGGTAGGGCGTGGAACTGATCATCGTGATATCGACGGTTTCGCCCGCCACACCGAGCTCGTCGAGCCGCCGGGCCGCCGCGAGCGCCGCCCACAGACCCGCGAACCCGGACCCGAGGACCACGACCCGCGACGGATCGGTCACTGCAGCGCGCTGCACATCGTCATTCTAAACTTCGTGATCGTTGCTGCCGCTGGTCTGGACGCTGGAAGCCCCGAGGTACCGAACCAATCATGGCCCTCAGCCCGCCGCCGCGTGATACAACTCCCGATGCTCCGCCCACGGACGCCGCCGCTCCTCCGGACTCATCGCCAACAACTCCCGCAACTTCCCCCACGCCACCTCATCAACCGGCGTATACACCTGCATCCACGCATTCGGCACCGACGGCAACGACATACTCGTCAAAAACATCTCCAACTCCCCCACCGCCAAATTCCGCACCGCCTTCGTCCGGCTCACCGGCACCGCCACATCATTCAACGCCCACAACGACGCGAAACTCTCACTCTCCGCACACAACTCCGCGATGAACCCCTCCCACCCCGGATCACCCAGATTCTTCGCATACGCCCCACGCAAATACCCCACCATCCGCCGCAGATCATCCCAATTATGCCGGTAGGCGTTGCAGCACTCCGGGGTCAAAAACACCCGACGCGCCACATTCCGCTCCCCCGCCAAGAACCCCGGGCACAACGCCTCATACGAAGAGTTGTGCGCCAACACGTCATATCTCGCACTCAACACCACCCCCGGCAACGGCTCCAGATGGTCCAGAATGACCTGCAACTCCTCCGGCAACGCCGACCCCGAATCCACCGAAGGCACCGTCGGCACATCCGCCAACCGATACAAATGCGCCTTCTCCGCCGCATCCAACGACAACGTCCGCGCCACCGCGTTCAACACTTGAACACTGACATTGATCTCGCGCCCCTGCTCGAGCCACGTATACCAGGTCACCCCGATTCCCGACAATTGGGCGACTTCTTCGCGGCGCAGTCCCGGTGTGCGTCGACGAGTCCCGGTGGGAATTCCGACATCCTCCGGCGAGATACGGGCTCGCCGGGACTTGAGGAAGGCTCCCAGTTCGGCACGCCGCGCTCTGCGCACCGCCCGCACGTCGACTACATCGGTCATTCCAGAGATCATCCCGGACCGTGACACAAGTATCCAGGTGCTGCCAGTACCCGTTTCGAGGCGGCGCGGCGCGGTGATGTTCGGTTTCTCCCGGCTGGGTACGTCTGGGAAATGGTGCGATGGCGTGAGGTACTCGAAGGCGTCACCGCGTTCCTGGCCACCGCGGTGGCCGGGCTGTTGCTGGTCGTACCGCTCAGCTTCGGCCGGACCTGCCGTTGCACGCCTTATCAGGTCAATCGGCTGGTGCTGAGCGTGCCGCGCGAGGCGGCGATCGGTGTGTTGGTGGCGGCTGTCACCGCGGTGGTCGCGGTCAGCCTGGCCCGGGCGCGCACCGCGTGGTGGATCGCTCTGGCGGCGACGTCGTTGCTGTTCGTCGCGGACACGGTGGAAGCGCACAGCGCCTCCCCGGACATCCTGACGACCACCGCCTACCTCGACGCGATCGGCAGCGGCGTTCTGCTCGGCGCGACGGGCGTGGCGGTACTCGGCCGCCGCGTGCCCGCGACGGGTCTGGTGCTGGGCGCTGTCGGCTGTTTCGTGGTGATCACGCTCTCGCAGGCGTCGGGACTGCTGGGCAATCCCCATCGCGCGACGACCGAGCCTCGGGTGTGGTCGGTGTTCGAAACGCAGCCTTGGTGGTTGCTCGCGGCGGTGGCCGGGCTCATCCTGGCGTGCCAGGTGGCGACCCGGCACCGGTTCACGCCGGAACCGATCTATCCGGAACTGCCGCTCAGCCCCGTGGTCGCCGCGATCGTGCTCGTCATGACCGAATTGGGCGTCGCGGAGTGGCGCTTCCGGCATGGCGACGGCAGTATCGGGCTCATCGTCACGGCGGTGTGCACCTTGCTCGCCACGACCGTCGCCGCCTGGCTGCTACCCCGCCGGGACGGCATCGCGATCTACCTCGCGGTCGGGCTCAGCGCCACCGGCAGCGCGGTGGGCAACGGGCCGCGACCGGCATGGAGCGTGCCGCTGCTGCTGGGCCTGATCCTGCTGGGCTATCTGGCCGGAACCCGAATCCAGCCGTCGAATCCGCTGGTCGGCGCCGGATTGCTGGCCGCAGTCGCCCTGTTCGCCTCCGTTGCTCCGGCCGGTGGCATGCGCAACACGGTCACGGCCGCGCTGGCCGTGGCATCGGGGTATTGCGCGGCCGGTATCCAGCCGCGAACAGCGGGCAGCATTCTCGCGATCGCCATCCTGTGGCGCCCCTCGACGGTGGCGCCGGTCCGCACCGAATCATTCGACTGGACGATGGTGTCGCCACACCATCTCCACGACTGGGGTCCGGTCACCGTGGTCTCGGGCTCGGAATGGGCGGCGTTCGCCATCACGGTCGGTTGCGGAGCCGGACTCGTGATCCGCGCTCTCCCCAAGCTCAGGACACCTTTCCGTAGCCAACTCGCAACCTGGCCGGCCTCTACAACAGATCTGACACCTCGCATCAACGCCTGAGCGCAGGCCGCATCCGGCCCATCGGTCGGAGGTGGTCGTAGTGAACCAATTGTCGTCGGGAGCTTCGGTAAGCCCGACCTATGGATCACGGCCGCGGGCGACCTCCGGCTTCCGGCCCGATTCCGCCGCAGGACTGGAATCCACACCGCTGCTCAGATCCTTCTCGCGGCAGACCTCACAGACGGCGTCCTCCTCATGTCCGGCCCTGACGCTGTCGATGCGATGATCACGCGGGCGCGGCAGGCGTACTCCGGTACCATTCGCGCACGACCCGGCCCTGGCCGCCGTCCGCACCGGCGACGCCCTGGTCGTGCCGATACTCGACCGACTCGCCCGCTCGGTTCCCGACGCTCGGGCCATCGGTGACTCCCTCGCCGCCCGCAGCATCCGCCTACAGTTGGGCACGATGATCGACGACCCGACCGACCCGATGGGCAAGCGCCCCGCTGAATCTGCACGCCGCCGGCGAGCACACCATCGCCGAGCTGGCGGAGCTGTTCGAGATGTCGCGCCCGACGGTGTACCGAGCCCTCGACCGCGCCGGCATCACGGCAGCCACAACGGATGCGACATGACCGCCGCGACCACGTACTCTACCCAGGCCTGCACACTCCCATGGGAAGCGAGCACCACACCGTGTCGATCACCGCTGACAGAACCGCCCTCACCGACCCCGCCCGGCTAGCTGCGGTACGCCGTTACGAGATTCTCGACGCTCCAACCGACGGCCAGTTCGACACCATCGCGGCGACCGCCGCAGCGGTGTGCGGCACCCCGATCGCCACGGTCAGCATCGTCGACGCCGACCGGGTCTGGTTCGCCGCGACCAAGGGACTGGATGGTGTCGCGCAGGTCGGCACGGAACCGGGACTGTGCGCGTCGGCGTTCTGCGCCGAGGGCCCGTACGTGGTCAACGACGCGCTCACGGATCCGCGCACCCTCGATCATCCGTTGGTACGTGGTGAGCTGGGGCTGCGGTTCTACGCCGCCGCCCCGATCGTCACCGCCGACGGGCACCACCTCGGCACCGTTACCGCAATCGACGCCATGCCTCGGGAATTGAGCGAGGTGCAGCAGACCGTGCTCGGCTATCTCGCCGACCAGGTCGCGCAGCACCTGGAGCTGCGCCTGGCCACCATCGAGGCGGTACGCGCCGAACGCCAGTTGCGCGACGATGCCGAGCAACGCGCCGCTGCCGCCGCCGAGCTCGCCGCCCGGATACGAGCCGCGGCCGCCGCACAGGCCACCACGCCGCACCCTGAGCACTGCCAGCTCGGCGGCACCGCCGGCTGCACCGCGCCGGCCGAACTGAAGATCGCCGATTCGTGGGGCGACTCGGCCTGGGGCTGCACCACCCACGTCGAAGAGGCCATCATCAACGTCCGTTCGGTGTTCATCGCCAACGAGGAACTCGGTGGCCTGGCCGCCTACCTCAACCGCTGACCGTCGCCACGAACCAACCTCCCGGCCCCCGTTCGGCACCAGCAGCCCGGGTGACCGCCCGCCACGCGCACACCCGCAGCTGCGACCTGCTCGGCCGCGTCGCCGAACGCGGCAAATGGCCCACTTCGCCGCGTTCCTCGCAGCCCGCCGAGTGATCCGCCCCCTCGACGAATACCGCATGACTACCACAGGTCGCCGGCGCACCGGACGTGGTCACTGCGGAACATCACGTGCTCGACAACCATGTCATTCGCCCTTCACCGTGGTGGGGTGTGTGTTGATGGCGGGTGGGGTCCACTGCCAGTGAGCAGCGACCTGGGCGAACCGGCACAGCATTCGTTCCGGAGTCGTTCCACCGAAAGCGTTCCGAAAGCCCCCGTACGCTCCGGCCGGCGGACTCGAACTCGGCTACGCCCGAGTCTCGACCACCAAGCAGAGCCTCGAACGCGATCTCGACGCCCTCGCCGACACCGGACTGCCCGATGAGCGGATCTACGTCGACACGAAGACCGGCGCGACCGTCGACCGGCCCGGTCTGACCAAACTGCTCGAATACGCACGCCCCGGCCACACCGTCGTCGCCTACACCCGCAACCGGCTCGGACGGAACCTGCGCGAAGTGCTGAACCTCGTCCACGACCTCGGCGAGAAGGGAATCGGTGTGCGCACCCTCGCCGACCCCACCCCGTTTCGACACCGCCGACGAAGGCATGGCCCGCCTCGCGTTCCTGCTCCTGGCGCTGTTCGCGGAAATGTAACGCACCTCGCCGAACGCGCCGCCCACGCCCGCGCCGTCGCCGAATCCAGAGGCCGCCACATCGGCCGGCCCGCCGCTTGGCCCGACGACAAGATCGGCTACGCCCGACTGCCCCCCAAGCAGGGAAACAGCCTCGGCGAGATCACGAGCAAGACCGGCATCCCGAAGACATCACTGCACTGCCACCTCACACCGACCGCCGAACAGGAGTGACCCCGGCAGCGACCTGGCCGACCCGGCTTCATGCACCGGGTGACCCGATCGTTGACGGCACGCCCAGTCAGTCGCTGTGGTAGTCCAGGTCGAACTGTGGCTCCCGCAGCCATCGCCGCGGGCACGGGGCGATGTGTACCGGGTTCAACGAAAAGAGCTCCGCACCGACCTCGGTGCGAAGCTCTTCACAAACGATCACGCGATCGCGCGGAATCAGATGGCGCGGACGTCCTGGGCCTGGGGGCCCTTCTGGCCCTGTTCCACCGAGAACTCGACACGCTGACCCTCGTCGAGGGATCTGTAACCCGAGCCGCTCACCGCGGAGTAATGCACGAAGACGTCCGGGCCGCCTCCGTCTTGAGCGATGAAGCCGAAGCCTTTTTCACCGTTGAACCACTTCACACTGCCTTGAGCCATGCTGTAAACAACTTCTTTTCTGTAGTGAGCCGAGCAGACTCTTGGTGAGAAGCCCGTACTCAACCTCTCACTATGCCACAACCGTCGCCGTTCGGCTCGCCGCACGCAGTGATCAGAGGGTTGGGGCCTACGGGGTGCGGACGGCTGAACGTCACGCCGAAGACCTGCCGCCGCCCGGCGGTTCCCGCCCCGGCGCCGACCCGTGCGGGGTATTCGCCCCGCTCGACACCCCCGCGAAGCGGGACTTGTCCTTGGAACGCGGTCCGTGGTGAGCGTGGGTGCGGTGTTTTCGTGGGGGTGGGTGAGGGTATGTCGTGGCCGAAGTAGTGCTGTCCGTGTGGAGGCCGGTACTGGGCGAGTGGAAGGAGGGGGTGCAGGGTGGGTGTTTCGACACTGGATGCGGTGCGTGCCGACGAACGCGCCGAGGGCGCTGTTGTCGAGTGGGATCTCGAGGTGGTGTCGTTGGGGCAGCTGCGGGCTGCGGTGCGGCGGCTGCTCGCCCCGCTCGCCGGTATCGGGGTCGAGGACGCGGTGCAGGTGTGTGACGAGCTGGCCAGCAACGCTGTCGTGCATGCCCGCGCCCCGCGTGGTTGCCGGTTGACGGTGGCCGGCCACGGCGGCTGGTTGCGGGTGGAGGTCGAGGACGCTTCACCCGCGCCCGCGCGGATGCGCCGACCCGACCACACCGGCGGGCGGGGGTTGATCCTGGTCGATCAGCTGGCCACCTGCTGGGGTGTGGACTACCACGGGCCTGGCAAGACGGTGTGGGCCGAACTGGGTACCCGCTGCGGCGGCTGATCGGAGTTCAGCTGTCGTGGTCGGGCTCGGGCGGGTTTCGTCGGGTGAGTTCGGCGTTGAGTTCGCGGGCTTGGGTGAGTTGGTTTTCCAGGACGACGATCCGGCACGCCGCTTCCAGGGGTGTGCCGGCGTCGACGAGGGCGCGGACCCGCGCGGCGATGCGCAACTGGGAGCGGGAGTAGCGGCGGTGCCCGCCGGGTGAGCGTTGCGGGGTCAGCAGTTCGGCGGCATCGAGGCCGCGGAGGAAGGCGGGGGTGACGCCGAGGATTTCCGCGGCCCTGCCCATGCTGTAGGCGGGGTAGTCCTCGTCGTCCAGCCGGTCGGCGGCACCGGAAACGTCGGCGGGGTCGATGGGGCGGGTGGGGTCGTTCGGTGGCTGCACAACACCTCTGGGGCTTCAACGTCGGCAGGCCCCGGCGCCTGTTGCGCCGGGGCCTGGGATCGAGGGGGGTTTCACATCGCTCCCGCTGGTCGGGCGGTAGCGCCGACCGCGGGGACCGCGCCCGCCAACAGCCCGGGACGCGGAATCTGGGAAGAGCTGTTCAGTAACCACCTCCTGGGTTGCCGGACGTGTCTGCGGGGGTTCGTCATCCCCTCCGGCGGTCCGGCCGACTGCACCGGATTCTCTTCTCCGCCGGAGGGGATGGTGGATCTTGCTTCCGGTGCAGTTCACCTGCCCGGCCAACCAGACATCTCATCTCCAACGACAGTGAATGTACTCCCCGC
>NZ_JAYKYQ010000020.1:0-90219 GCF_035544775.1 Nocardia implantans
GGTGGCATGGGCGGCATGGACTTCTGAGTCCCGCCACCGCGCAACACATTTGGAACCGGAAGCCGGTCCACCGCGAGGTGGGCCGGCTTCCGGCGTTCCGGCGTCAGATTCCGTCCAGCGTGACGACGGTGAACGGCGTCTTCGGTGTGCCGGGCGCCATCGGACCGCCCTTGTCGAACTGGGAGGAGACGATCAGGGTTCGGTCACCGGCGCGGGCCAGGGTGGTGGGGATGGCGAGATTCTCGTCGGTGCGCTGCTGCGCGAGCGTCGCCGTTGCGCCGTCGTCGGTGAGGGTCCAGCGGCTGATGGTGTTCGTCGTGTTGTGCGCGGCCCACAGGGTGTTGTCGCGCAGTTCCAGTCCGTCGCCCTGACGCAGATCGCCGCCGCGCAAGGCCACTTTGCGGATCGGGTTCTGGTCCGGAGTCAACGCGATGCGGTACAGGTCGCCACGGGGCATGTCGACCGTCAGCAGGTAGCGGCCCGCCGGGTCGGCGACGATGCCGTTGAGGCTGAAGCCGCCCGGTTCGATCGGCGGCAGCACGGAGTGCAGGTCGAACTGCGGGGTCAGTTCGGCGCGGCCGCCTTGTGCTCTGGCGGCGGCCAGTTGATCGGGCGTCACGCGATAGACGACAGCCCGTGTGCTGTCGGTCAGATACGCCGTGCCGTCGGGGGTGATGGCGAGATCGTTCACGAAGCGGGGGTCGCCACCGGGCACGGTGAGGTCCGCGAGCAGGAAACGGGTCGCGATGTCGTAGACCGCGACGCCGGTGGTCGAGTCGGTCACCCACAGCCGTCCGGCGGCATCGACTTTCAAGCCGTTGGCGGTCTTGTGGTTGTTGGCGCCTTCGGGCAGGAACACCTCGGCTCGGTGCGCGTTCGGCGTCGCGCGATAGACGGCGCCGGTGGTGTAGGAGCCGACGTAACTGTCTCCCGTCCGCGCGTCCACCGCGATGCCTTCGGGGTAGGCCCGGTCGCCCGGCAACTCGTAGGCGGTGTGAACTGCGGCGCTCGGCGCATCGCTCGTGCCGCAGGCGGCGAGCGTGAGACAGGCGGAGCCTGCGGCCAGGCTCGACAGCAGGCGGAGGGACAGGCGGTGGGGCATGGGGTTACCTCTTAGAGTCCGTGCATGAGAATGTGCCCGCATTGAGCAACTGGCACGAATTTAAGTTAGAACTCTAATATCAGTCAAGGGTCAAACAAGAGGACGTGCGGATACCATGCGGTTATGACGTCGATGCCCGCCGCCGAACGGATCGGCTCGTATGTGAAACGTGCCGAGCAGTCCCTCAACACGGCCAAGAACGCCGCGTTGAAGCCGGCGGGCGTCACCGTGCCCCAGTACGCCGCGCTGCTGTTCCTCGCCGAGAACCCCGGTATCTCGGCCGCGGCCCTGGCCCGGCTCTGCGGCGTCACCCCGCCGTCGATGAACACCGTGCTGAGCAATCTGCAGGACCGCGGGCTCATCGAGCGCACCCCGCACCCGTGGCACAAGAACGTCCTGGAGACCACGTTGACCGACAAGGGCGAGGCGGTGATGCGCGACGCGGACGCCCGCGCCGTGCGCGTCGAACGCGCCCTGGCCGAGGAATTCACCGACGCCGAGCGAGCCGCCTTGCAGGACTTGCTGACCCGCTGCGCCGACCGATTGGACTCGATCCGCCCCGGCCCTGCCGCTTAGCCGCCGGAAGCGGGGGCACCGTGTATCGAAGTGCCCCGCCGATCCTGCGACGGGTTCGTCACCGGGACGCGGTCGCGATCAGTGCCGCCATTTCGCCAGTCCGGATCGATGACTTCACTGATTCGCGCCCGTTCTCTCCCGTATCCGTTGCGATGACGAGGCGCAGCCCCGGATGCGCAGCGACGCCGCGTTTGTGAGCGCTGAAGGCGGTGCGCGCCCTCGTAATAGATTCCCGGATTCCGCCGTATGGGCCGGAGCGGGAGAGGCCGCCAGCGGCGGGACCCGATGCCGCGCCGCCGGCGGATGGGTCATGCCGGAGCCGGAGCCGAAGCCTTGGTGGCGGACGGAGCTTTCTGGAGCGCGAGAGCCAGGGCCGGCGTGGCGATGAGCGCCGAGGTCCACGGGAGCCACTGGCTGCCGGAGGAATCCAGCACGGTGCCGCCGATGATCGACCCGATTCCCGCGCCGAGGTAGATGGCCGATCCGTTCAGGCCGAGGGCGACCGTCGGCGCGTCATGGGCGATGCCGAACAGGCGATACTGCTGCGGAACCAGGACCGCAGAACCGAACAATCCGGTCAGGGCGAGCATCACGAACACCGCCCACGCGGCATGGATGGCCACGCCGAGCAGCGCAAGGCCGATCAGCGCGCCCGCCAGGCCCACGGTCAGCGTGCGCTGTGGGCCGTAGCGGTCGACCGCGCGCCCGGCCTGCGCGTTCCCGATCACCTGGCCGACGCCCATGGCCAGCAACAGCCAGGCGAGCATGCTCTGCGGCACCGATGCCGCGACCACGACGGGCAGGTAGACGGTGGTGGTGTAGACGGCGGTGATCTGGATCGTCGTCACGATCAGCACCCGCAGCACCGGCGGCCGGGTCAGCACGCCGATCCGGGCGCGCAGTCCCGTGCTCGGCAGCGTCACCCGCGGCAGCAGCAAGACCAGCAGCGCCGCGACGGCTCCGCCGACCGCGATGCCCCACAGCACGCCACGCCAGCCGATCCAGCGTTCGGCGAAGATGCCGATCGGCACGCCCGCGACGCTGGACAGCGTGATGCCCGCGGTCACGATCGACAGCGCCCGTCCCCGGTGGGCGTCATCGGCGACGACGCCCGCGACGGCGAACGCGTTGGCCTGGAAGGCCGCCGCCCCGATGGCCGCCACGACGCGCGCCGTGGCCATGACCGCGAAACTCTCCCCGGCGGCCTGCCCGATCATGCCGATCACGAAGAGCGCGGCGCCGCCGCCGAGCAGCACGCGGCGATCCCAGGAGCCGGTCGCCGCGGCGATCAGCGGTGCGGCGATGGCGTAGGTCCAGGCGAACATCGTGGTCAGCTGCCCGGCGGTGGACACGGTGACGTGCAGGTCGGCGGCGATCAGCGGAAGCAGCCCGCTGAGTACGAAGCCGTCGGTGCCGAGCACGAAAGTGCCCACGGCGAGCGGCAACAGCGATCGGTATAGATCATTCGATGGTTGTCGAAGCATCATAGGATGAGGGTGCGGTACTCTTCGATTGTTGTCAAACGATCGGAGAATGGAGATGCGCGCGCTGCCACAGCCGAGTACCGCCGACATCGATTTGGTCCGTGTGCTGAGCGCTCTCGCCGACCCGGTGCGGCTGGAACTGGTCCGCGCGCTCGCCGGCGAACGAGAACCGTTGAGCTGCAACGTCCGCGAGTTCGACGTGGAGATCACGGCGGCCACCGCCTCGCACCACTGGAAGGTCCTGCGGGACGCGGGCATCACGACGACCTTCGTCTCCGGCCGCAACCGACTGGTCCAGTTGCGGCGGGAGGATCTGAATCAACGCTTCCCCGGCCTGCTGGACGCGGTCATCAACGGCGCGCGGCGCTGAGCGGGTGCCCCGCCCGCGAGTCGGCCGTACGCTGAAGCCATGCCTGACCGCGGTCGGATCCGAGGCGTGCTCTACGACATCGACGGCGTCCTGGTGACCTCCTGGCGGGAGATCGCCGGCGCCGCCGCGGCGGTGCGCCGGATCCGGGAGAGCGGGCTGCGTAGGGCATTTCTGACCAACACCACCTCGCGAACCTGCGCCGAGATCGCGAAACGCCTGCGGGACACCGATATCGAGGTCGATCCCGCCGAGATCGTCACCGCCGCAAGGCTCACCGCGGAGTTCGTGCGCGAGCGATACCCCGGCGCCGCCGTCTGGGTGCTCAACCACGGCGACATCGAGGCCGACCTCGCCGGTCTCCGGCTCGACGAGCGACGTCCGGACGTGGTCGTGCTCGGCGGCGCGGGAGCGGAATTCACGCACGCGGCGCTGAGCCGGGTGGTGGAACTGATGCTGGACGGCGTGCCGGTCGTCGCCATGCACAGCGGTTCGACCTGGGCGACCGCGGACGGGTTGCGTATCGACACCGGTGCGTACCTGCCCGGTTTGGAGGCGGCGGGCAACGCCCGCATCGAGGTGGTCGGCAAGCCCGCGGCGCCTGGTTTCCGGACCGCGGCGGCGCTGATGCGGCTCGACCCGGCGCAGGTCGTGATGATCGGTGACGATCTGTACTCGGATGTGCTTGCGGCACAGGACGCCGGGCTGACCGGCGTCTTGGTGCGCACCGGAAAATTCCGGCCCGAAGTGCTCGCGTCGGCGGAACGCGCGCCCGATCACGTCATCGATTCCGTGGCCGATCTGCCGGAATTGCTGGCCGGTTCGGCGGGAGCGGGCGAATCCGCCGTAACCGACGAATCGGAATGAAACAAAAAATTCTACAGATTCCCTCTAAAATTGCCCGCAACCGCGCCGCTGCTAGGTATGGTCTGTTCCGGCAAATAGCCAGTGACAAGAAATCTCCTACGGCCAGATCGGAGTTGCCGAATGCTCGATCCGTGGATAGGCGTGCTTGCGCACAAGCTACTATGGTCGCCGGGTTTCGGCCCGGCGACCATTTGATGAGGTAGCAACTGCTCAGCCAACTTTCGGCTAACTCGAGGTCGGCCGAGGGTTGTAACGAAGGGCCCGATCCGTGACGATGAGTTCGGGCCCTTCTGTATTGTCTGGCCCAATGTCACAGGATGCGAATACGGGTCGAATGTATGCCGGGCAACCCGTGGAGGACCGGCAACGTCAGCGGCGTGCGCGTTTTCTGGAGTCAGGCCTGACGGTCTTCGCGCGGGACGGCTACGCCAACAGTTCGGTCGGCGCCATCTGCAAGGACGCCGGACTCTCCTCGCGGCAGTTCTACGAGGAGTTCACCGGTCGCGAGTCCCTGCTCCTAGAGCTGTACGAGCAGATCGACCGGGAGTCGCGGGACGCCGTGAAGAAGGCGTTGGACGCCAAGTCCGGTGCGAAATCGCTGGACGTCATCGACGCCGCCGTTCGCGCCTACGTCGAATCCATCGGTTCCGATCCGCGCAAGGCGCGCGTCGCCCTGGTGGAGGTGGTCGGCGCGGGCCCGAAGGTGGAGAAGTTCCGTCTCGCGGTGCGCCGGGAGTGGGGTTCGCTGCTGGCTGGCGCCGCCGAAGACGCCGCCCTGCACGGCGAGATACCCGCGGGCGACTACGAGATGCGGATGCTCGCCATCATCGGCGGCGTCAACTACGTGGTCGACTCCTGGAGCGGCGCGGACCCGCGCCCACCGCTCGACGACGTGATCCGGGTGCTCAGCAGGGTGATCATCGGCGCGGTCCGCGCGTAGCGTCGCCGGCTTGCGCGACCGGGCGCGACCAGCGCGGTAACGTGCCGGGGATGCAGACAGTTCCGATTCAGATGCCGGACGGCACCACGGTTCCGGTGCGCTTGATCCCCGCCGGGGGTCCGCACCGGCACGCGGTCACTCCGGACGCGCCACGACCGGTGCTGGTGATCGTGCCCGGACTCGGCGTTCCCGGGGGCTACTACGAACTGTTCGCCTCCGGCTTGGCCGCACGCGGGTTCGACGTGGCGATCGGCGAGCTGCGCGGCAACGGCGACAGCAGGCCGAAACCCAGCGCCGCCAGCACTTTCGGCTACCACGAGCTGGTCTCGGTGGATTTCCCGGCGATCTTCGAGGTGGTTCGCGAGCAGTTCCCGGACAGCACGCCGTACCTGCTCGGGCACAGCATGGGCGGACAGCTCGGCGTCATGTACGCCGCGCGCGTCCGCGGCAGGCTCGGCGGGCTGATCCTGGTCGCCTCGGGCACCCCGTATTACCGTGGTTACCGGGGACTTTCGGGTCCGGGCATGCTGGTGGGCACCGCGGCGATCTCGCTGACGGCGAACCTGGCCGGCTTCTGGCCCGGCGACCGGGTGTCCATGGGTTTCGGCCGCCAGTCCAAGGTGCTGATCTCCGACTGGGCCCGGCTGGCGCGCACCGGCCGGTTCGTCCCGGTCGGCGCGGACATCGACTACGAGGAGCGCATCGCGCGGCTGAAGCTCCCGGTGCTGTCCATCACGATGACCGGCGACGACCTCACCCCGCCCAGCTCGGCCGAACACCTGCTGGAGAAGCTGCCCAACGCGGAGGTGACGCGCTGGCGGCAGCCGGAGCCGCTGGGCCACAACGGCTGGATCCGGCAGTACACCAGCACCGTCGACCAGATCGAGAAGTGGTTGCGCGACCGCTGAGCGCCGCTCAGGCGCGTCGTTCGATCAGCATCTGGGTGAAGAACTCGTAGATCAGCGCCGCCTGGAAGGCCGATTGCTTGTTGTCGGCGGCGCCGCCGTGGCCGCCTTCGATGTTCTCGTGGTACCAGAACTCGTGCCCCTGTTCCTCCAGCAGCGCGGCCATCTTCCTGGCATGGCCGGGGTGCACGCGGTCGTCCCTGGTCGAGGTGGTGAGCAGGATCGGAGGGTAGGCGCGGTCGGCGCGCGCGTTCTGGTAGGGCGAGTACTTGCCGATGTACTCCCATTCCTCCGGCTTGTCGGGGTCGCCGTACTCCGCCATCCACGAAGCGCCGGCGAGCAGCAGGTGGTAGCGCTTCATGTCCAGCAGCGGCACCTGGCAGACGATCGCGCCGAACAGTTCCGGGTAGCGGGTCAGCATCACGCCCATCAGCAGTCCGCCGTTGCTCCCGCCCACCGCGCCGAGCTGGTCGGCGGTGGTGATGCCGCGCGCGACGAGGTCTTTCGCGATCGAGGAGAAGTCCTCGTACACCTTGTGCCGGTTGGCTTTCTGCACCGAGGTGTGCCACTGCGGCCCGTACTCGCCGCCGCCGCGGATGTTCGTCATCACCCAGGTGCCGCCGCGCTCCAGCCAGCCCATGCCCGAAGCGCCGCTGTAGGCGGGGGTCCGCGAGATCTCGAAACCGCCGTAGCCGGACATCACCGTCGGCCCGGGCACGCCCTTCCGGTCGCGATGGCGGATCACGAAATACGGCACCCGCGTGCCGTCGTCGGACGTGGCGAAGAACTGCTCGGTCTCCACCCCGTCGGCGTCGAAGAAGCCGGGTTCCTGCTTGAGTCGCTCGGTGCGCCCGCCGACCGAGCTGGTCAGCAGCGTCGCCGGGGTGGTGAAGCCGCTGGTGTTGAGCATGAACTCGTCACCGCTTTCCAGCGGGTCGAGATTCAGCACGCTGGTGGTGGCCATCGGCGGGGTGTCGGCCAGCGGCTCGCGGCGCCAGCCCTCCCGGGCGGGCGTCAGCACGTGGAGCTTGGTCTGCACGTCCTCCAGCGTGATCAGCAACAGGTGGTTCTCGGTCCAGCCGTAGCCGTGCAGCGAGGTGCGCGCGTCCGGGGTGAAGAGAACCTCGAACTCCCGTGCGCCGGAGAGGAACTTCTCGAAGTCGGTGGCCAGCAGCGCGCCGGCGGGGTAACTCGCGCCGCCGACCTCCCACGGCGACTTCAGGCGCACCAGCAGCCAGTCCTTGTACCAGGACTCGCTGGCGTCGCTGGGAATGTCCAGGTGCCGCAGGGCGCCGTCGTCCTCGAGCAGGTAGACCTCTTCGTTGAAGAAATCGGTGGCGCGGCCGACGTAGTGCCGTTCGTAGCCCGGCGTGCGGTCGTAGCCAGCCGAGACCGCGACATCGCCGCTCTCGCCCTCGAAAACAGTGGTCGCCTCCGCCAGCGGGGTACCGCGACGCCAGCGCTTCGCGATCCGCGGATACCCCGAATCGGTCATCGAGCCGGGGCCGAAGTCGGTGCCGACGTACACCGAGTCGATGTCGATCCAGCGGATCTCCGACTTCGCCTCGGGCAGGAAGAACCCGCCGTCGGCCGGATCGAGGAACACCCTGCGCTCCAGGTCGAACTCCCGGACCACCTTCGCGTCCGCACCGCCGCGCGACAGGCTGATCAGCGCGCGCGACTGTTCCGGGCGCAGCACCGTCGCCCCGCCCCACACCCAGTTCTCGTCCTCATCGGCGGCCACCGCGTCCAAGTCGATCAGCACGTCCCAGTCCGGCGCTTCCTCGGCGTACTCGGCGAAGGTGGTGCGCCGCCACAGACCGCGCGGGTGCTCGGCGTCCCGCCAGAAGTTGTAGAGCCAGGGCCCCCGGCGGGCGGGGTAGGCGATCTTGGTGTCGGTGTCGAGCATGTCGAGAATGCGGCGCTCCAGGTCACGGAAGCGATCGGAGTCGGCGAACCGGGCGTGCACGACCGTGTTGTGCGCGCGAGCCCAGTCCAGAGCGCGCTCACTGGTCACTTCTTCCAGCCAGAGGTAGGGATCGGTCACGTTCCGCTCAACACCGCTCATCCCCACATTGTGGCCGAGCCGTGCGGCGCGGGGTCACCAGGAGTGTGCTACGTCGATCACGACGCGCGATCCGCCGCCGGGTCCCCCGAGGGTGGAGACCTGGAACGGCAATCGCGCGCGCGTGCCCAAACCGAGGGTGGTCTGGCCTTCGAAGGAACCGGCCCAGGCCACCTGGCGGAAGGTGCGGTAGTCCCGCACGTCGGCGAGTTCGGCCCGGTTCGCGGGGGTGTAGGTGGGGTTGAACCCGTCGTCGTAGGCGGGGGCGTAGACGGCGATGCTCAGGAACGCCTCGCCGCGCAGCGGGACGGGTGCGCCGGAGCCGTCCATGACCACGCGCTCGACATAGCCGACGTGATAGCCGGTCACCGGCCCGACGATGTCGAGCACCAGGCGGTCGAAGCAGTCGTGCCGCCCGGCGCGGACCCCGGTCAGCGGCGCGAGCGTCCTGGCGCGACTCACCTTGGGTATCGAACCCCAGCCGGAGGCGCATCCAGGGGCGGCGGACGCGGGCGCGGGGGCGATGAACAGACCGGCAAGGGTCACAGCGGAAACGAACAGGAGAAGCAAGCGACGCATGGCCGCACCGCCTTCTGGCACAGGAGGGATTGATGTATTACCTGCATCGGTCCAGGTCGGTGCCTCGTTACCGGCGGTGAGGACGAAAAACGTTGGCTCTCGCGACAACTCGGACACGAGGCGGCTCGCCGTTCGCTGGGTCGCGCCGCGCATTCGCCGTGAACAGTAGGATCGCTGCTGGCGAGGCCTATCCGACCAGGAGGTTCGAGGTTGCCACCCTTTCTCTGGGAGCAGCACTGCTGCCTGCCGCTGTCGCCCGCCGCGCGCATCGGCGATCTCGCGCGCTACCCGGCCGGATCGTATCTGTCGGTGAACGTCGGCTACTCCCGGCAGTCGACCGCCGACTCGATCGCACTGCTGGAGCGATTCCGCCGAGATGCCCTGGCCGACGGCCGGTTCCGTCTGGTCGAGACCGTGGCGGACGTCGGCGCCGCCGACACGATCGCGCTGGCCTTCGATCTGGAGGACGCCGGGCCGCTCGGTGGCGATCTGGACAACGTCGCGCGGTTCTACGGCCTCGGCGTGCGGTCGCTGCTGCCCACCTACAACCACGCCAACGCCGCGGGCTGCGGCTGCCTGGACACCGAGGACACCGGGCTCACCGGTTACGGACGCGATCTGGTCCACGCGCTCAACGAAGCCGGCATGTTCGCCGACGGTTCGCACTGTTCCCGGCGCACCGGCCTGGAGCTGGCCGAGTTGAGCGTCGTCCCGATGATCTACAGCCACGCGAATTTCGCCGCGCTCTGGGACCACCCGCGCAACATCACCGACGACCAAGCGCGGGCCTGCGCCGCCACCGGCGGCGTCATCGGCGTCAACGGCGTCGGCATCTTCCTCGGCCGCAACGCGCCGCACGAGCGCGCCGAGCGCGTCGCGGCGATGGCCCGCCACATCGAGTACGGCGCCGAATTGGTCGGCATCGAGCACATCGGCATCGGCTCGGACTACTCCTTCGACGCCGACGACTTCAACGCCGAACTCCAGCAAAACCCCGACGCCTTCTCCGAGGCCTACACGCAGTGGGGTCCACTCCAATGGACCCCGCCCGAAGACCTCATCGGCCCCTCCGACGTCCCCACCCTCGAAGAGGCCCTCACCGACCGCGGCTTCACCCCCTCCGACCGAGCCGCGATCTTCGGCGGCAACTTCCGCCGCGTCGCCGCCCAGGTCTGGCGCACCGCCTGACCTTCCGCGAGTGGCACATCACCGCGGCGTCTACTCGCGTTTCGCCGCAGCCGTGCGCCGCTCGCGCACAGCGGCGGAGGTCCGGCTCGCGAGGAGTTCGCGGGTGGGTGTGGGCCACGCCTCACCTGGGTGGGGGATGGGTGGGTGAAGTTCCCGGTGCGGAGTTAGGCTCGGGGCGTGACTTCCCACTACGATGTCGTCGTTCTCGGTGCTGGTCCCGGCGGATACGTCGCCGCGATCCGCGCCGCTCAACTCGGCCTGCGAACAGCGATCGTCGAGCAGAAATACTGGGGTGGTGTGTGCCTCAACGTCGGCTGCATCCCGTCCAAGGCGCTGCTGCGCAACGCCGAGCTCGCCCACATCTTCACCAAGGAGGCGAAGACCTTCGGCATCTCCGGTGAGGTGAACTTCGACTTCGGAGTCGCCTTCGACCGCAGCCGCAAGGTCGCCGACGGCCGGGTCAAGGGCGTCCACTTCCTGATGAAGAAGAACAAGATCGACGAGTTCGACGGAAAGGGCACCTTCACCGGCCCGAACTCGCTCTCGGTCGAGCTCACCAAGGGCGGCGCCGAGTCGATCACCTTCGACAACGCGATCATCGCGGCGGGTACCGTCACCAAGCTACTGCCCGGCACCCAGCTCAGCGCCAACGTGGTCACCTACGAGGAGCAGATCCTCACCCGCGAGCTGCCCGGCTCGATCCTCATCGTCGGCGCGGGCGCGATCGGCATGGAGTTCGGCTACGTCCTGAAGAACTACGGCGTCGATGTGCGGATCGTGGAGTTCCTCGACCGCGCGCTGCCGAACGAGGACGCGGACGTCTCCAAGGAGATCACCAAGCAGTACAAGAAGCTCGGCATCACCATCACCACCGGTGCGGCCGTGCAGTCCATCGAAGACGACGGCGCCAAGGTCACCGTCTCGATCAAGGACAACAAGTCCGGCTCGATCGAGACCGTCACCGTGGACAAGGTGCTGCAGGCCGTCGGCTTCGCCCCGCGCGTCGACGGCTACGGCTTGGAGACCACCGGCGTGCAGGTCACCGATCGCGGCGCGATCGGGATCGACGACTACATGCGCACCAACGTGCCGCACATCTACGCGATCGGCGACGTCACCGGCAAGCTGCAGCTCGCGCACGTCGCGGAGGCGCAGGGCGTGGTCGCGGCCGAGACCATCGCGGGAGCGGAGACCGTTCCCCTCGGCGACTACCGCATGATGCCGCGCGCCACCTTCTGCCAGCCGCAGGTCGCCAGCTTCGGCCTGACCGAGCAGCAGGCCCGGGACGAGGGCTACGACGTGAAGGTCGCGACCTTCCCGTTCACCGCCAACGGCAAGGCGCACGGCCTCGGCGACCCGACCGGTTTCGTCAAGCTGATCGCCGACGCCAAGTACGGCGAGCTGATCGGCGGGCACCTCATCGGCCCCGACGTCTCCGAACTGCTGCCCGAGCTGACCCTCGCGCAGAAGTGGGACCTGACGGTCAACGAGCTGACCCGCAACGTGCACACGCACCCGACGCTCAGCGAGGCCCTCCAGGAAGCCTTCCACGGCCTGGCCGGCCACATGATCAACTTCTGATCCTTCGCGGAGAAGGGGCGTGCGGTCGGTGATCGCACGCCCTTTCGGCTGTAGGGCAAGGGTTTCCGCGCCGGTAGGGTCGTCGGCGATCGGCATCGGCGCGAGCGTTCTGCTATACAGCGTGCATGTTTCGCAGGTGGCTGATCGGAAGTGTGCCCGTGCTCGTCGTGGTGGTGCTGCTGGGGACGGGCACCTTCTACCTGATGAAGGCGCGCACCTTCCAGTTGGCCGGTCACGTGGTCAGCCGGGTGGACACCGACGCGCGGGTGGTCGCGCTGACCTTGGACGACGGCCCGTCCGATCGCGCGCCCGAGGTGCTGAAAGTGCTCGCCGACGCGCAGGTTCCGGCCACCTTCTACCTGAACGGACGTGATCTCGCCGAACACCCGGAGTACGGGCGAGCCATCGCCGCGGCGGGCCACGAGATCGGCAACCACACCTATTCACATCGCCGGATGGTCTTCGTCACGCCCGGCACGGTGCGCGACGAAGTGGAGCGCACGGACGCCGAGATCATGAAGACGGGTTACGCGGGCCCGATCACCTTCCGTCCGCCCTATGGCAAGAAGTTGTGGGTGCTGCCGCACTACCTCGCCGAGCACGACCGCGTCACGGTGACCTGGGACGTCGAGCCCGACTCCGGCCGGGCGGACGTCACCGCGGACGACATCGTCGCCGAGACGCTCGGCAAGGTGCGCCCCGGGTCGATCGTTCTGCTGCACGTCATGCACGGCAACGCCGAGCCTTCGATCGCCGCCATCCCGCGCATCGTCGCCGAATTGCGTGCGGCGGGATACCAATTCGTCACGGTGTCGGATTTGATGTCGCGCTGACCGACCGGCCCGACGGACGGTCGTGCGCGGTGCGCGGTGGGCTGAGCAACGGCGCGATTCCACGCAGCGAAAGTCGACCGCGGCGCCGGGCGACGGCCGGTGCGGCGAAGTCGGGGTCGGCTGCGAGCATCAGCCTGCACGCGGTGGACGCGATATGGCGTCCGAATCGCCGTACACGACGCGGGCTGGGGGATTGTGCCGGATGTCGACCAGCAGCGCGAGCATCGGCTGCATGGGCGCTGTGGTGCCGGTCGACGGTGCGGTGAAGACGCGGCCGCGCAGTATCTTGTCCGGGGCTCGAACGCGGCCTGCTCGGTAGGCGCGTGGTTGGTCAGTCGCTCCCGGACCGGCCGCCGGCGCGACAGGCTGCCGATGTGGCTTCGACTTCTGTTTCGTGCGCGGCAGATGGGCCGATTCCAGGGTGATCGCAGGCGCCGACGGACTCAGGAGCGGTGTTCGTGGCGGAATCCGCTCGGTCAACCGGCAGCTGGGAGCATGCCGTAGGCATGGGTCGGCGTGAACAGCACCAAAGCGCGGCGGTCGGTGACCATCGCGTTGCGGTACTCGTCCCAGTCGGGATGTTCGCCGGTGGCGGTGCGGTAGTAGTCGACGAGCGCGTCGACGGTGGGGTCGTCGGGCGCGGCGGCGACGGGGGTGAGTTCCACCGTGCCTTCGAGCACGGCATAGGCGAAGAAGTCTTCGCGGGTGACGTGCAGCGCCGCCCACGGGTCCCGGACGAGATTGTGATATTTCGCCCGGTCGGCGGTGATGGAGATGCGGATGCGGCCGTCGGCGCCGACGACGTGCAGGACGTTGGACAGTTGCGGGCGTCCGTTGCGGCGGATCGTGGTGAGCACGGACCTGCGGTGGTCGCGGGCGAAATCGACTGCGGCGGCGAGTTCCATGCCCGTGTAACCCGGGGCCGCGTCGCTCTCTTCCCGCGGGCCGGTCAGTCGCGGTGGTAGGCCGCCTGCGCCTCGCGCACCCTCGGCATGTTGGTCTCCAGCACCCGGATGAGCGCCTCCAGACGGTCGGCGACCTCTACGCCCAGGTCGGTGAGGGTGTATTCGACCCGGGGCGGAATGGTCTCCTGCACCTCCCGGTGCACCATTCCGTCGCGTTCCAGTGCTTGCAAGGTCTGCGACAACATGCGTTCGCTCACGCCGTCTACCCGCCGCCGCAAGGCGCTGAACCGGTACGGCCCCTCACGCAGCGCGACCAGCGCCAGGGTACCCCAGCGGCTGGCGACATTCTGTAGGACCGGTCGCGAGGTGCAGTTCCGGGCGAAGACGTCGGCTTCCAGCGTGGGATCGTCGGCGTCCGCCGAGGCAATGCGCTGGCTGGACATGCCTCGATAGTACCCACCTTGACCAAAGTGGTTCCAGAATGCATAGTGCTTACGAATAGTTAGTACTTGCGAACATGCCGAACTTTGGAGGTAGTCATGACCGTCGCGGTGACCGGAGCCAGCGGGCAGCTGGGCCGACTCGTTGTGGAGTCGCTGTTGAAGGTGGGATCGACACCGGTCGTGGCGATCGTGCGCGACCCGGCGAAGGTGGCCGACCTTGCCGAGCGCGGCGTCGACGTCCGGCAGGCCGACTACGGTGACGCGGACGCGCTGAACCGGGCGCTCGCCGGTGTCGATCGAGTGCTGCTGGTGTCCGGCAACGAGTTCGGCGCGCGAGTCGAGCAGCACGCCAACGTCATCCGCGCGGCGGAGCGAGCCGGGGTGGAATTGCTGGCCTACACCAGCATTCCCGCCGCGACCGGCAATCCGCTCATCCTCGCGCAGGAGCACGCGGGGACCGAAGCGGTGCTCGCCGAATCGACTGTGCCGCACACTCTCCTGCGCAACGGGTGGTACTGGGAGAACTACGTGGGCGGTCTGGCGCACGCGGTGGAGTCGGGTGTGCTGCACGGCGCGGCGGGTGAAGGCCGCGTGGCGGGCGCGGCGCGGGCCGACTACGCCGAAGCCGCCGCCAGAGTGCTCACCACCGACGGCCACGCGGGCCGGGTGTACGAACTGGGCGGCGACGAGCGGCTCACCTATGCCGAACTGGCCGAGGCGATCTCGGAGGCATCGGGCAAGCCGGTGCGCTACGAGAACCTTTCGCAGGCCGATTACGCGGCCGGATTGGTCGCGGCGGGACTGCCCGCCCAGATGGCCGAGGCGCTCGCCGACGCCGACGCCGGTATCGCGCAGGGCGTCCTCGACGTGCGCTCCGGCGACCTGGCGCGCCTGCTCGGCCGCCCGGCGACCCCGGCGGTCGACGTCTTCCGCGCGGCACTCGCCTGATCGGGCGTTCGCCGTCACCCCCCCGCGGTGATGGCGTCGACTCCGACGCGGCATCGCGAAGGCCGGGTGTGGTGGCTCCTCGCCGCTACACCCGGCCCGTGAATCCGCAGCGCCGAGCCGCTGCGATCACCCGCGACTCACACCCATTGCACCAGTTGGATGATGATCCCGTTCGGGTCGCTCATCTGGAAGTACCGCTCGCCCCACTCCTCGGTTTCGATGGGCGTCACGATCGGCACGCCCTCGGCTCGCAGCCGGCTGTACTCCGCGTCGATGTCGTCGACGACGAAGACGACGAGCAGGCCCTCGCCCGCGCTGCCCGCCGCGCTCTTCGGTTTGAAGCTCGCCAGCCCCGTGCGCAGGTAGATGACGTTCAGTCCGGCGTCGCCGCGGTCGAGCGAGACGAACCCGTCGGCCGACATCTTCTCCTCGAAGCCGAGGTGCTCGATGAGGAACCGCGCCGAGGCGGCCGGGTCGGGGACGTTGAGCGAGATGGCGGAAGCGGTGATGTTCATGGGCCCTCCTCGACAGCAAAACTCTGTACTATGTACATTGTACTTTGTAGAGCATTTAAGGGCGGGCCGCATCATGAGCTGGGTCACATCGATACGATCGGTGGTTCGAGGAGGTGGCGATGGGACAGCCCAAGGAGCGCAGCGGTGCGGGCGACCCGGTGCGCACGCTGGAATTGCTCTGGCGGGTGCGGTCCGAGCCGGGCACGGGCCGTGGGCCGAAACAGCGCAGCAGCGTCGAGGCGGTCGTCGCCGCCGCGATCGAGATCGCCGACGCGGAGGGGCTGGCAGCGGTCACGATGCGCGCGGTCGCCAACCGGCTCGGCCTGACCCCGATGGCCACCTACACGTATGTGCCGGGCAAGTCCGAGCTGATCGACCTGATGCTGGACGCGGTCTACGCGCGGATGGAGCGGGCCGACCTCACGGGTCTGCCATGGCGCGAGCGGGTGGCCCTGATCGCCGCCGAGAATCGCGCCATGCTGGCTCGTCATCCGTGGGTGGCGTATCTGCCGACCACCCGTCCGCCGCTGGGGCCCGGCCTCGCCGCCAAATACGACCACGAACTCGAAGCCTTCGCTGACCTCGGTCTCGACGACGTCGCGATGGACGCCGCCCTGACCTTCGTGCTCGGCTTCGTCACCTCCGTCGCCCGCATCGCCATCGACAGCGCGCGGGCGGCGGCCGACAGCGCCATGTCCGACGAGCAATGGTGGGAGCGCGCCGCGCCGGTTCTGGCGCAGGTCTTCGACGCGCGGCGATACCCGCTCGCCGCGCGCGTCGGCACGGCCGCTGGCCAGGCGCACGACGCCGCCTACAGCGCCGACCACGCCTACGAGTTCGGGCTGACGCTGGTGCTCGACGGACTCGCGCGCCGCATCGAGGGCCCGTCCGCCTAGAGGCGGTCGCGCTGGATCCGCAGGGCGGTGATGGTGGTGGCCAGCCCGTCGTACTGGTTGATCAGCAGCACGATCTCGATCAGGCTGCGCTCGTCGTAGTGCTTCGCCAGTTCGGCCCAGGTGTCGTCGTCGAGATCGCGGGTCTCGACCAACTGGTCCACGGCCGCCAGCAGCGCCCGGTGTTTGTCCGACCACCCCGGCGCATCAGGGCCGGTGCGCAGCCGCTCCAGGATTTCGCTCGTCACCCCCGCGCGGCGGCCGAGCCGGATGTGATGGTCCATTTCGTATTCGCAGCCGCGCAGATGCGCGACCCGGATGATGACCAGCTCGGACTCGTGCCGGGGCAGCCGCCCGCCGGGCATGAGCTTGCCCGAGTAGTGCAGCCAGCCGCGGAACAGACCCTTGGTACGCCCGAGCGTGCTGAACAAATGGGCGTCGTGCGTCCCCGCGGCGCGGGAGAGTACCTGCCAGACAACCCAATTGAGCGCACCGAGTTCCCGGAGCCGTCCGGGCGAGATGCGTGGTTGCAGCGCTGAAACCATGCCGGTTGCCACCTCCGCGTGGTCGTGCGGCCGGCGTCGGTGCCGACCGAGATGAGAGCCTACTTGGCAGTATCCCGTCCGGCGCGCCACCATTCTTTTGCTTTCCAGTGGTTTTCGGCGGGGTACCCCGTCATCATCAGTACCGGTGCGGGTCGCCGCGGCCGCAGCGCGTTTTCCGCGGCGTCAGGTGTGGACAACAGGTCGGCAGGGGAAAAGATGCTGGTGAGGATCAGGCCGGGAGCGGAGCTGTCCGGTGCTGAGCGGGAATTCGTCGCGTGCCTGCGGTCGTATCCGACGACGGGTCTGGCCGTGATCGATCTCGAGGCGGACAACCGGCGTGTCGACGCGGTGGTGTGGACCCCGCGCGGGCTGACCGTGCTGGAGGTGCACGGTTTCCAGCGCAGGCAGAGCGGCATCCTCAGCACCCCGGCCGAAGGACCGTGGAAGATCAGCGACGCGCCGGTGGAACTGGACGACCCGGAGAACGGAAGCCCCGCCGAACGGGTGGAACACGGCATCTACGCGGTCAAGCACATGCTTCAGCGGGCACTGCAAGATCCGGGGCACATCAGCGGCGCGGTCGTGCTCGTCCCGTTCCGCGGCGCGGTGGTGCGCCCGGCGCGCACGAACCTGCGTCCGGGGCTGGACGTGGTGGTCGGGAACGTCACCGACGCGACCGAACTGCGCATCTATCTGGAAGGGTTCTCCGCGGGACCGCGCGACTGGACCGCGGACCGGGTGATCGGCGCGTGCGGCGCGCTCGGTCTGGCGGAACTCGCCCCGTCCCGCGCGGAACTGCTCGAGGCGGGTTTCGAGGAGAACGCGCCGGAGCCGGTCACGACCATTCCCCGCACACCGGCGCCGCGAGTCGCGCCCACGCCGGGGCCCGCGACGAAGAGCCAGGCCTACGCGGGGTGGTCCGTCATCGTGATCGCCGTGGTGGGGGTGCTGTTCGTGCTCGGGGTGATCGCCACCGCGTTGGCGCACGACTCCGCGCAGCCGATCCCGGCGACCGGCACGACGAGTCCCACGCCGTCGCCGCCCGCCTACCGGCCCACCCAGTGCTTCCCGTTCCAGCAGAGCTGCTGACCGGTCAATCCCGCACGGCGCGGCCGAGTTTGGTCAGGCGCATGGCGTGCTGCGCGCGGGCCAGCACGTGCGTGCGCGAGGTGTCGATATGGGCGGTGAGCGTCGCCAGCGCCGCGTCCACCGCGCCGGAGACCAGCTGTTCGGCGATGGCGATGTGCTCGGCGGTCATCGTGGCGATGCGTTCCGGGGTCGGCATGTCCAGCGTGCGCACCGGACGCACCCGGATGTGCACGGCGGTGAGCGCGTCGGCGAGCGCTGCGTTGCCCGCGGCCGCGAGCAGGGTGGTGTGGAACCGTTCGTCGGCGGCCACCAGCGCGGGCCCGGGTTCGGGCGGGTGGTCGCGCAGTGCGCGCCAGGTGTCGAGTTCCGCCCGCACGAGTGCCAGATCGTGCGCGGGCTGCTCGCCGGGGACGGTCACCCGTTGCATGCCCCTGGCCTCCAGCACGAGCCGCAGCTCGTAGAGGTGATCGAGTTCGTCGAGCCGGGGCCGATACGGGTAGAGGCCGTCGGCGAGCCGCTCGACCAGGCCGTCGGCCTGCAATCGGGCCAGCGCCTCGCGCACCGGGGTGCGCGAGACTCCGTACGCCTCGGCGAGGCGTTCTTCGCCGAGCCGTTCGGTGGGCACGATGGCTCCGGTGGCCAGATCCCGGCGCAGCGAGTCGTACACCTGCTCGCGCAACGGAATCCGGCCCCTGTCGCGGGGCACGGCGGCGCTCAGATCGCCATCGCCGAGCGGACCTCGCGCTCGGCGCCGGCGCCACCCGCGCCCGTCGAGGTCACCCGGCCCGATCGCAGCACGTAGTAGCGCTGCGCCGCCTGCAACGCGAAGCCGATGTGCTGTTCGACCAGCAGCACGCTCAGCCCGCCGCGCCGGGTGAGATCGATGATGGTGCGTTCGATCTCGGCGACCACCGACGGCTGGATGCCCTCGGTCGGCTCATCCAGGATGAGCAGCTTGGGCTCGGTGATCAGCGCCCGCGCGATGGCGAGTTGCTGGCGCTGGCCACCCGACAGCAGGCCCGCCTTGCGGGTGAGCAGTTCGCGCAGCGCGGGAAACAGGTCGAGCGATTCATCGATCAGCGCTTTGCCGCGTTTGCGGCCGTCGGCGACCACTTGCAGATTCTCCGCGGTGGTCAGTTGCGGGAAACTCTGCTGGCCTTGCGGCACGTACGCGATTCCGCGGCGGACCCGGCGCGACGGCGACAGTTTGGTGATGGTCTGCCCGTCGAACTCGATCCGGCCCGACTTCGCGCCGATCAGCCCGACGGCGGTGCGCAGCAGCGTGGTCTTTCCCGCGCCGTTGTGGCCCATGACGGCGACCACGCTGTCGTCGGGGACGGTCACCGAGACACCGTGGATCACCTCGGTGCGGCCGTAGCCGGAGTGGATATCGGTGAGTTCAAGCATCGCTGGCCTCCTTCTGGGCGGATTCCGGACCCGGCGCGATCGACGCGTCCTCCAGTTCGGTCCCGACGGCAGCGGCGGTGCCGAGGTAGACCTCCTGGACCTTCGGGTCCGCCTGCACCTGTTCGACGGTTCCCTCGCTGAGCACGCGGCCCCCGGCGAGGACCGTGACGGAGGTGGCGAAGGCACGCATGAAATCCATGTCGTGCTCGACCACCACGACCACCCGGTCGCCGCCGATGCGGCGCAACAGGTTCCCGGTCTCCTCCCGCTCCTCGGCGCTCATCCCGGCCACCGGTTCGTCCAGCAGCAGCACCGACGCGTTCTGCACCAGCAGCATGCCGATTTCGAGCCATTGCTTCTGCCCGTGTGCGAGTACCCCGGCGGGTTTGTCGCGCAGGTCGGCCAGGCCGGTCGTCTCCAGCGCGTCCTCGATCGCGGGCAGCACGGATTTGCGGCGGCGCAGCATGGTGAGCGCCGAACGGCCCGCGCCCGCGGCGATGTCGAGGTTCTGCAGCACGGTCAACTGCTCGAACACGCTCGCGGTCTGGAACGTTCTTCCGACGCCGAGCCTTGCGATCCGGTGTACCTTCTGGCCGAGCAGTTCCACGCCGGTCTTCTGCGCCGACCCGGTCGCCGGGACCAAGCCGGTGATCGCGTCGATGAGCGTCGTCTTGCCGGCGCCGTTGGGTCCGATGAGGAAGCGCAGATCGCCTTGCAACACCGTCAGATCCACATCGGTGACCGCCTTGAAACCGTCGAAGCTCACCGAGAGGCCGCGGATCTCCAGGTACTCGCTGGACATTCCGGCGTTGCCGCCGAGCTTCGGTTCGTGGGTCGTCTCGGTCATCGCGATTCCACCTTCTCCGTCGCGGGTTCCGGCAGCGTCTCGGCCACCGGCGCGGGTGGGGTCGCGCGACGCCTGTTGTCCAGCAGGCCCTTCAGCATCGGCCACAGTCCGGCGAGTCCCGCCGGGACGAAACCGACCACCACGATGAACAGCACGCCTTGCAGATATGTCCACCCCGACGGGAACTCCTCCGACAGCGCTGTCTGCGCCCACGCCACGCCGATCGCGCCGAGCACCGGCCCGAGCAGGGTGGTCCGGCCGCCGATCGCGACACCGATGAGGAACGCGATGGACGGGACGACGCCGATATCGGCGGGGGAGATGATGCCGACGATCGGGGTGAACAGCGCCCCGGCGATGCCGGCGAAGAACGCGGCGACCACGTAGGCGACGATCTTGACGTTCGCCGGGTCGTAACCGAGGAAGCGCACCCGCTCCTCTTGATCGCGAACCGCCACGAGCAATTCCCCGTAGCGGCTGTGCATCAACTGCCGCACCAGCGCGACCACCAGCAGCAGCGCGGCCGCGGCGAAGAAGAACAGCATGCGCCGGTTGACCGGATCCGACAGCTTGAACCCGAAGAACGCGCGGAAATCCGACAGACCGGTGAACCCGCCGATGCTCTGCTGACCCGTGAGCAGGATGGCCAGCGCGGCGGCGAGCGCCTGGCTGAGGATGGCGAAGTAGGCGCCCTTCACCCGGCGCTTGAACACGCCGTAACCCAGCGCGGCGGCGATCAGTGCGGGCAGCACGAGGATGCCCAGCAGCGCCACCGGAGCCGACGCGAACGGCTTCCAGAACGACGGCAACTCGCGAATGCCCGCGATCTCCATGAATTCCGGCACGTCGTTGCCGAGCCTGGCGGCGTCGGCCATCTGCAGATGCATGGCCATGATGTAGGCGCCGACGCCGAAGAAGACGCCTTGGCCCAGAGTGAGCATTCCGCCTCGCCCCCAGGCCAATCCGATGCCGACCGCGACGATCGCGAAGCACAGGAACTTCGCCAGCAGGTTGAGCCGGAAGTCGCTGAGCACGGCGGGCGCGACCGCGAACAACAGGACGGCGGCGACGGCGAATCCGGCCGGCGCGCCGAACGAGGAGCGTACGCGCCACCGTGGTACCAGCGTGGTCATGCCAGGCTCCTTGTCCGGACGGTGAACAGGCCCTGCGGGCGGACCTGCAGGAAGATCACGATGACGACGAAGACGATGACCTTCGCGATGGACGCGGTGGTCGAGTACTCGATGTAGGAATTGAGCAGCCCGAGCGCGAACGCGGCGATCACCGTGCCCTTGATCTGGCCGAGCCCGCCGATGACCACCACGAGGAACGCGTCGATCAGATAGCTCTGGCCGATGGTGGGGCTGGTCGAGCCGATCAGCGTCAGCGCGACGCCGGCCACGCCCGCCAGCCCGGAGCCGATGAAGAACGTGCTGATGTCGGTGAAACGGCTCGAGACGCCAGAGGTTTCGGCCAGGCCGCGATTCTGCACCACCGCGCGGATGCGGCGGCCCAGCGGCGTCGCCTTGAGCACCGCCGCCAGCGCGGTCACCGCGACGACGGCCAGCACGAGGATGAAGATGCGCGTCTTCGGCACCACCGCACCGAGGATCGTGACGCCGCCGCTGAGCCACTCCGGCGCGATCACGTTCTTGGCCGGTGCGCCGAAGATGTCGCGGGCCAGCTGTTGCAGCACCAGCCCGACGCCGAAGGTGACCAGCAGGGTGTCCAGCGGCCGGTCGTACATCCAGCGGATCAGGCCCATCTCCAGCGCGGCGCCGAGCAGGCCGCCGACGAGGAAACCGATCAGCAGCGACACGACGAGCGAGACGCCTGCCGACGAAATAACCTTCTGCACAACGTAAGTGGTGTAACAGCCGGCCATGATGAACTCACCGTGCGCCATGTTGATCACGCCCATCTGACCGAAGGTCAGCGACAGACCGAGCGCGGCGAGCAAGAGAATGGATCCCAGACTCAGCCCGGTGAAGAGCTGTCCGATCACAACATCCATGGGGAAAGCTCCTGTGTTCATTGTCCGATGCTGTCCGCGGCCCCCCTCATTACGCTCCGTGTGACCGCCGGGGCGGGCGCTGGGAGCTGGGCCGCGGACAGCCGCGGACTACTTCAGGCCCTTGGCCCAGTCGTAGGACTTCAGATAGGGGTCCGGCGTCACGGCTTTGCCGGAATCCCACACGGTGTAGATCAGGCCGTCGGGGCGGATTTCGCCGATGCGGGCGGTCTTGGTGATGTGGTGGTTGGAGCCGTCGATGGTGACCAGGCCCTCGGGTGCGTCGAAGCTGACGCCGTCGGCGGCGGCCTGAATGTCCTCGACCTTGAACGACTTCGCCTTCTCGACGGTGTTCTTCCACAGGTAGACCGACGCGTAGGCGGCTTCCATCGGGTCGGAGGTCGGCTTGTCGGCGCCGAAGGCGGCCTTGTAGTCGGCGACGAACTTCCGGTTCACCGGGCTGTCGACGGTCTGGTAGTAGTTCCACGCGGTGAGCTGCCCGGCGATGTGCTGCGCGCCGATGCCCGCCACTTCCTCTTCGGCGATGGACACCGAGACCACCGGCATTTCCGCTGCTTTCAGGCCCGCGTTGCTGTACTCGCGGAAGAACGCGACGTTGGAGTCACCGTTCAGGGTGTTGAACACCGCGCCCGCCTTCGCGGCGCGGACCTTGTTGACGATGGTGGAGAAATCGGTGGAGCCGAGCGGGGTGTAGTCCTCGCCCTTGATCTCGATGCCGTTGGCGGCGGCGTACGCCTTGATCTCGCGATTGGCGGTCTGCGGGAAGACGTAGTCGCTGCCGACCAGGTAGAGGGAGGTGATGCCCTTCTGCTTCAGGTAGTCCAGCGCGGGGACGATCTGCTGGTTGGTGGTCGCGCCGGTGTAGAAGATGTTCTTGCTGTCCTCCAGGCCCTCGTACTGAACCGGGTAGTAGAGCAGTGAGTTCAGGCTCTCGAACTTCGGCTTCATCGCCTTGCGGCTCGACGAGGTCCAGCCGCCGAATACCGCGGCGACGCAGTCGGAGCTGATCAGCTTCTCGGCCTTCTCCGCGAAGGTCTTCGGGTCCGACGCGCCGTCCTCGAGCACCAGCTCGATCTTCTTGCCCAGCACGCCGCCCGCGGCGTTGATCTGGTCGACGGCGAGCTTGGTGGAGTTGGCGACGGTGACCTCGGAGATGGCCATCGTGCCGGACAGGGAGTGCAGAGAACCGACCTTGATCGTGTCCTTGGAGGTGTCGACGCAGGACGCGGCGCCGGAGCCGGTGGTGGAGGCGTCGTCCTTGGCGCCGCAGGCGGTCAGCAACAGGCCGGCGAGCGCGATCGCGGTGGGTACCGTCATCGCTCGCACCAAACGCCCGGAGCGATGGGTGGCACGGAAATCTGGCATGGGGCGAGCCCTCTCCTCATCAGGTGTCGCGGCGGCGTCGGCAGGGCGCCGCATCGAACACCGCCGCCTTCGCCCCGGTCACGGCTGTAGACGGGGCTGTATACAGCGGCTGTATTCGTGATGCGAACGGTAGACAGGAGTTGTTGCGCCGGAATATCTCTCGGTGACAAGTCCGTTTCGTCTGTTTCGCCGGTGTGAACCTTTTCCGTAAACGGACGGTGAACAGTTGTGAGATCCCGGCAAACCCGCTGGCCGGGGCGGATGTGGCTACGGTTGCGTAGCGTCGCCGCGATACGGCACGCTTCGATTCGTATGACGTCTGAACCGTCCCATGCCGCGGCGGCGGGCCGCGGACTCGAGTCGAGGAGGACCAGGTGGGCCACTACAAGGCGAACCTGAGGGATATCGAATTCAACCTGTTCGAAGTGCTCGAACTGGACAAGCTGCTCGATACCGGAGCCTACGGCGACCTCGATTCCGACACCGTCCGGGAAGTCCTCTCCGAGGTTCAGCGACTGGCCGAGGGGCCGGTGGCGGACTCCTTCGCCGCGGCCGACCGCGATCCGGTCGCCTACGACGCGACCACCTTCTCGATCACTGTTCCGGAGCCGCTGCGTAGGACCGTCGCCGCCGTGCGGGCCGCGGACTGGAGCAGGCTCGGCATGCCGGAGGGCATGGGCGGCACTCCGGCCCCCGCGGCGCTGGTCTGGGCGGTCGCCGAGATGATCACCTGCGCCAATCCGTCGGCGTCGTTCTTCAACATGGGCCCGGTGATGGCGTCCGTGCTGTACAACGTCGGCACCGAGCAGCAGCGGCGCTGGGCCACGGCCGGCTTCGAGAAGGGCTGGCAGGGCACCATGGTGCTGACCGAGCCCGACGCCGGTTCCGACGTCGGCGCGGGCCGCACCAAGGCGATCCGCCAAGAGGACGGCTCCTGGCACATCGAGGGCGTCAAGCGCTTCATCTCCGGCGCCGAAGTCGGCGACACCGCCGAGAACGTCTTCCATCTGGTGCTCGCCCGCCCCGAGGGCGCGGGACCGGGCACCAAGGGCCTGTCGCTGTTCTACGTGCCGAAGTTCCTGTTCGACCCCGAGACGTTGGAACTCGGCGAGCGCAACGGCGTGTACGTCACCGGGGTGGAGCACAAGATGGGCCTGAAGTCCTCGCCCACCTGCGAGCTGACCTTCGGCGGGCACGGCAGGCCCGCCAAGGGCTGGCTGGTCGGCGAGGTGCACAACGGCATCGCGCAGATGTTCCAGGTGATCGAGAACGCGCGCATGATGGTCGGCGTCAAATCCTCCGGCACCTTGTCGACCGGCTACCTCAACGCGCTGGACTACGCCAAGCAGCGGGTGCAGGGCGCGGACCTGACGCAGATGACCGACAAGGCCGCGCCGCGCGTGCCCATCACCGCCCACCCGGACGTCCGTCGCTCGCTGGCCATGCAGAAGGCGTACGCGGAGGGTTTGCGCGCGGTGTACCTGTACACCGCCGCCCATCAGAACGCCGATGTGGCGCAGCTCGTTTCGGGCGCCGACGCGGAGCTGGCGCACCGGGTGGACGATCTGCTGCTGCCGATCGTCAAGGGCGTCGGCTCGGAGCGGGCCTACCAGTACCTGACCGAGTCGTTGCAAACCTTGGGTGGCTCCGGCTATCTGCAGGACTACCCGATCGAGCAGTACATCCGGGACGCGAAGATCGACTCGCTGTACGAGGGCACCACGGCCATCCAGGCGCAGGACTTCTTCTTCCGCAAGATCATTCGCGACCAAGGCGTGGCGCTCGGCCACGTCAACGCGCGGATCGCGGCGTTCCTGGACGCCAGGACCGGCCGGTTCGACACCGAGCGCGAGCTGCTGCGCACGGCCGCGGAAGACGTCCAGGCGATGGCCGCCTCGCTCACCGGCTTCCTGATGGCCGCGCAGCAGGAGCCCACCGAGTTGTACAAGGTCGGCCTGGGTTCGGTGCGTTTCCTGCTCGCGGTCGGCGATCTGCTCATCGGCTGGCGGCTGCTGGTCCAAGCGGAGATCGCGGCGGCCGCACTGGCCGCAGGCCCCTCGGAGAAGGACCGTGCTTTCTACGCGGGAAAGGTCGCCGTCGCGAGCTTCTTCGCGAAGAACGTGCTGCCGACGCTGAGCGCGGTGCGCGGCATCGTCGCCACGCTGGACAACGACATCATGAACTTGGACGAGGCTGCGTTCTGATTGCAGCGCCTGCGGCGCTGCGAACGGCGCATGCTAGGTCTCGCTTCGCTCGAAAGACGTGGTTCGGTGAGCCGGGCACGTTGGTATACGAAATCAGGGACCAAGTGCGCACCTGGCTCGTGGCGGGTGACGGCGATCAATGCTCGGTAGGAGGTAGGTCAAGGCTGGGGCTCGGGCTGGGACAGGAGTTTGAGCACCACGGGCCGCGACAGTGTGCCGGATACCTGACGGGCGAGCTGATTGGCGCTCGCGCCCGCCGCGTGCGCGGCGCGTAGGGCGGTAGCGAGTTCTTCGCGGGCGGCGTCGGCGGCGGCTTGAGCGTCGCGCAGGCGCTGGGCGGCGCGGTCGACTGCTGACGACTCGTCCTCGTCGGTCAAGTCCTTGACCAGTTCTACCTCGGGGAGGCGTGCTTCCCGTTCGCCGGGAGCCGCGTCGCGGCGCATGGCGGCCCTGGCGAAATCCATCAGGAACGCCCTGGTGGCGTTCCTGTCCTCCGCGGCGGCCTCGCCGAGCAGCAGCTTGGTGGTCTGCGGGACGGCGAGCGACCAGTTGGCCAGGCCGCACAGGGCCAGCAGCAGACGGCCCGCGTCGGCGGAGTCCACGTCGAACTGCTCTTGCGCGCGGTCGAATTTGCGCACGTAGTGCGCGGCGCGCCAGCCGTCGATGTCGTGCGCGTCTGCGCCGCGGTGCAGCGCCTCCCAGAGCATCAGGCGCAGTAGCTGCGGGTTGTCCCGGTGGTAGTCGTACAGCTTGCCGACGTACGCGCCGGGTTCGGTGTCGGCCAGCGGCTTCACCACGTCGATGAACTCGCGCAGCGTGTCGATCAGGATGACGTCGAACAGCTTGTCCTTGCTGCCGAACAGACCGTAGATGCGCTCCTTGTTGACGCCTGCCGCGTCCGCGATCCGGTCCACCCGCGCGCCGGCCAGCCCGTGCTGCGCGAATTCGTCGCGGGCGGCGCGCAGCAGGGCCTGCCTGGTCGCGTCACTGCGTTTCATCGTGGCGGTCATGACGGACACTTTACCATTTCATTAAACCAACTATTTGGTTGACAACTCGGTTCGTCCGGGCCTACCTTCAACCCATGGCAATGCTCACTCTCCAGTCCGCGGCTCCGGTCCGGACGCGCACCCGAGTCGTCTCGCCGCGTGCCCACACCGGGCGCACCGTGCCCTTCTTCGTTCTGGCCGCCCTGCTGGCCACCGGGCAGATGTACGTCCCCATCCCGCTTTTCACCGCAATGCAGGCCGACTGGCACGTCGGTCCCGGCGTGATGACCTGGATCATCAGCGCGTTCGCCTTCGGTTACGCCGGTGGCTTCGTCCTGTTCGGGCCGCTGTCGGATCGCTATGGTCACCGCCGAGTGCTCGTCACCGGCATGCTGGTGGCCGCAGTGGTCACACTGTTGACCGGTTTGGCGGTCAGCGCTCCGCTGGCCGTCGGCCTGCGGGTGGCGCAGGGGCTGGTGGTGGGCTCGATCCCGCCCGCGATCATGGCCTACGTGGCCACCCGCGTCGCTCCCGCGCACCGTTCGGTCGCCACCATGTCCGTGGCCACGTCGTTCCTCGCGGCGACGGTGATCGCGCAGATCGTGTCGCAGTGGATGATCGGCGCGTTCCCGTGGCGCACCGTGTTCGTCGCCTCCGCGATCGGGTTCGCCGTGCTGGCCGTGGTAGTGCGGACCGCGCTGCTGGCCGACGCGCCCACGGATCTGGACAAGCCGCTGCGGCACAGCTACGCCGCGATTCCCGCGGTGTTGCGCATCCGGGCGCTGGTGCCGATGCTGATCGCGGGCGCGATGAGCATGGCGGTGATGGTCGGCGTGTACACCGGCCTCGAGCTGACCGGAGTGGTTCGCGGCTCGGGTGAACTGCTCGCGCTGCGTGCGGGCGCGCTGCCGGTCATGGTGGCGCTTCCCCTGCTCGCGGTGCCGCTGGCCCGGCTGTCCAAGCACGGCCAGATCGTGCTCGGCGCGTTGGTCGCCGCCGCGGCGATGGTGATCGCCACCTTCGAGGGGACGCATCCGGCCGTGCTCGCCGTGCTGCTCGCGGTGCTGGTCGGCGGACTGGGCGTGATCGCTCCCGCGGTGTTGCAGAGCGCGGGCGAACTGGGCGGCGAATCCAGGGCCGCCGCCATGTCGGTCGCGATGTTCTCCTTCTACGTGGGCGCGACGATCGGTCCGCTGGTCGCGGCGACCGCCGCGCCACACGGCTTCGCTGCCCTGGCCTGGACGCTGGCGCTACTGCTCGTCGCAGCGCTGGGGATGACGCTGGTCGGTCTCCGCATGCAACGCAGGGCGCAAGCCGCCTGACCCTGACGTCCGGCCGGTCTCGATGTGGCGAGACCGGCCGGACGTGTCTTCAGGATCGGTCATGTAGCGCGATCACCCTGCCGGTCAGCGGTTCCTGGGCGTCCCAGGCGACGTCGATCTCCACGCCGCGGAACTGCCGAGCCACTTCTCGCAGCATCGCGACAGCGGCTGCCCGCGCCTGGTCTGGCGCGGCATCGGCGGGGACATGTGCCAGACGCCCACAGAGCATTCCACCTCGCGTGTCCTGGACGCTGTGGCGCCAGCCCTCCGGCGTCGCGATCAGCGCTATCGAGGCGGGCATGGGGTAGCGCGGTCCTGCCATGGCGACAACTTACGGAACCCGCGCGGCTACTTCAGCACGTAAGGGGACACGGAACTGCGATGTTCGCTGATGTCGAGCACTTTGCCCAGGGGCGGGAAAGCGCGTTGCGGGCAGTTGGCGCGTTCGCAGACTCGGCAACCCGCGCCGATCGGCGTCGGCTGCACTTCGTCCAAGTCGATGCCGTCGGCGTAGATCACGCGGGCGGCGTGCCGCAATTCGCAGCCGAGGCCGATGGCGAAGGTCTTGCTCGGCTGGCCGAAACGGGTGGCTCGGCGTTCGACCGTGCGCGCCACCCACAGGTATTTGCGGCCGTCGGGCATCTGCGCGATCTGGGTCATGATCTTGCCCGGGTAGGCGAAGGTCTCGTACACGTTCCACAGCGGGCAGGTGCCGCCGCTGGAGGAGAAGTGGAAACCGGTGGCGGACTGGCGCTTGGACATGTTGCCCGCCCGGTCCACCCGCACGAACGAGAACGGCACGCCGCGCAGCGACGGGCGCTGCAACGTGGAGAGCCGGTGGCAGATCGTCTCGTAGCTCTGTGTGAAGAACGCCGACAGTCGTTCGATGTCGTAGCGGAAGTCCTCGGCCACTTCGTGGAAATGCGTGTACGGCAGCACCGTCGCCGCGGCGAAATAGTTGGCCAGCCCCAGCATGGCGAGCTTGCGGGCGTCCTCGGAGGCGAAATTGCCTTCCTCGACGAGCTTTTCCAGCAATTCGCCGCACTCGAAGTAGGCCAGCTCGGCGGCCAGTTTGAACGTTCGCTGCCCGCCGGACAGGTGCGGGGCGATCTCCAGATTGCGGGTCTGCGGGTCGTAGCGGTGCAGCACGCCTTCGCCGAGGTCGATGCGCTCGGTGATCCGCACGTCGTGCGCGCGCAGCATCCTGGCGACCTCGCTGTTGACGTCGCCGCCGTGGAAACGGATGCGCGCGGTGAGCTCCTCCGCGGCGGTGTCCAGCTCGTGGATGTAGTTCTGGCGCTGGTAGAAGTAGTCGCGCACTTCCTCGTGCGGCTTGCTGATCGCGCCGCTGCCCGCGCCGTCGGCGAAGCGGTCTTCGGTGGCGGCGGCCAGCTGGGCGGAGGTGTTGCGGTAGCGGTTGTGCATGTTGACCAGGGCGCGGGCCATGCTCGGGTGCGCCGAGACGATGTCGGCGATCTCCTGGGCGTCGGCCTCGATGCCCAGTTCCTCGTCCATCACGACCTCTTGCAGTTCCGCGATGAGCCGGGTGTCGTCCTGGGCGGAGAAGAAGGTGGCGTCCACGCCGAACACGTCGCTGATCTTCAGCAGCACCGGGACGGTGAGCGGGCGCACGTCGTGCTCGATCTGGTTCAGGTAACTCGCCGAGATCTCCAGCTGCTGGGCCAGCGCGACCTGGCTCAGCCCGCGTTCGGTCCGCAGTTGACGCAGCCGAGCGCCGACATAAGTCTTGGCCATGCGTCCAGTTTATGGGTGCTTTCGCATCCGTGCCAATCAGCGATTAACACTCCTTGCAGACAGGTGTCGTACCCGGCGGCTACCGTCGGCAAGGTGCTGTTCTCGGATGTCGTGCTCGCCTCGGAGACCGTCCGGGCGACCAGGTCGCGCAAGACGAAGATCGCCACGCTGGCCGAGCTGCTGAGCGCGGCCGCGCCGGAGGAGCTGGCGCCCGTGGTCGCCTGGGCGTCCGGCGAGCTGTCGCAGGGGCGGATCGGCACGGGATGGCGCACGCTCATCACGCTCGACCACGCGCCCGCCCCGGCGCCCACGCTCACCGTCTCGGCGGTGGACGCGGCGCTGAGCGAGCTGGCCGTCACCTCCGGCGCCGGTTCGACGGCCAGGCGCAAGCAGTTGCTGGCGGCGCTGTGGTCCGCGGCGACGGAGGACGAGCAGGGCTTCCTGGTGCGCCTGCTCACCGGGGACCTGCGCCAAGGAGCGCTCGCGGCCGTGGTCGCCGAAGCCGTGGCGGTGGCCGCCGACGTGCCGCCCGATCTGGTGCGCCGGGCGTACATGTTGTCGGGGCGGTTGCCGGTCACCGCCGTCGCGGCGCTGTCCGGCGGCGCGGCGGCGCTCGGGGAGTTCCGGCTCGAGGTCGGCCGCCCGATCCAGCCGATGCTGGCCTCTCCCGGTGCGACGCTGGACGAGGCGCTGGTCGAGTCGCACGGCGAAGTGAGCGTCGAGCACAAACTGGACGGCGCCCGCATCCAGGTGCACCGGGACGGCGACCGGGTCCGGATCTTCACCAGGACGTTGCGCGAGATCACCGCGAGCGTTCCCGAACTCGTCGAACTGGTCGCGGGCCTGGACTGCGCCAGCGTGGTGCTGGACGGGGAGACACTGGCGCTCACCGACGCAGGACGGCCGCGCCCGTTCCAGGAGACCATGAGCCGCTTCGCCGAGGTGAGCTCCACCCGGGAGTTGCTGCTGCATCCGTACTTCTTCGACTGCCTGCACCTGGACGGGCGTGACCTGCTCGACGCTCCGCTGTCCGAGCGGCGCGCCGCGCTGACGAAGGTGGCGGGCGAGCACACCATCCCCGCGTTGCTGCGGCCGGATGCCGAAGCGGCGGCGGAATATTTCGACGCCGCGCTGGCCGCGGGGCACGAGGGCGTCATGGTCAAGTCGTTGACCGCGCCGTACGCGGCGGGCAGGCGAGGCCGGGCCTGGCAGAAGATCAAGCCGACGCACACCATCGACCTGATCGTGCTGGGCGCCGAATGGGGCTACGGACGCCGCACGGGTTATCTGTCGAACCTGCACCTCGGCGCGCGCGACCCGGACGGAGGGGAGCCGGTCATGGTGGGCAAGACCTTCAAAGGTCTCACCGACGCTCTGCTGCGATGGCAGACCGAGGAATTCCCCCGTCACGAGCGCTCGCGCGATCAGCACACCGTGTATCTGCGGCCGGAACTCGTCGTGGAGATCGCCTTGGACGGCGTGCAGGTCAGTTCCCGCTACCCCGGTGGTGTCGCGCTGCGTTTCGCGCGGGTCGTGCGGTATCGCCCCGACAAAGAACCCGCCGACGCCGACACCATCGACACCGTGCGTGCGCTGCTGCCGTGATGTGAAGCGCGGTCGCTCCCGCGCCGGGCGCGTGTCGCGCGTGCCACCCGCGTCGAGCCACGGTAGATATGGGCGCGCAAGGTTCCGGATGGCCGCCACAATGCAGTGGTCCGGCCGGTTCGTGCTTCCGGACATGGAATCGGCGGGCGGGCGGGATGATGCGGAAATCACTGTGTGGACGATTTGCCCGGCTGGTGGCGGCGCTGCTGGGCGCTTTGGCGGTGAGCGCGGTCGGCACACCCGCGCTGGCCAATCCGATCGAGCTGTTCCTCACGCCGTCGCGCGAGTACTCCGGGATCCTGCCCACACCGCTGGACGATCCGTTCTACACGCCGCCGCCGGACTTCGAGAGCTTGCCGCCCGGCACGATTCTCGCTTCTCGTGCCGGGGGCACGGGCCTCACCGCGTTCCCGTTGCGGTCGACCGAACTGCTGATCCGGTCCACCGATTCGAAGGACCAGCCGGTGCCCGTGGTCGCGACCTTGCTCGTGCCGCAGGCGCCGTGGACCGGACCGGGGCCGCGGCCGGTGCTGTCGTTCAATGCCGCGATCGACTCGCTCGGACATCGGTGCGCACCGTCCTACAAACTCAGGAACGAGCCGACGGTCGAGTTGTGGGCCGCTCAGATTCCGCTGTCCAAGGGCTATGCCGTGCTCGTGCCCGACCATCAGGGCCCCCGGCAGGCGTACGCGGCGGGACTGATGGCCGGGCACGCGGTGCTCGACTCGATCCGGGCCGTGGTGCACACGACGGAGTTCGGATTGCGCCCGGATGCGCCGACGGTGGTCACCGGATACTCCGGCGGGGCCATCGCGAGCGGCTGGGCCGCGCAACTGGCCCCGCGATACGCGCCCGAGTTGAATCTGGTGGGGGCGGCGTTCGGCGGCGTCCCGGCCGACTTCGACCTGCTGCTGGCCACCATGAACGGGCGCAACGCCGCGTCCGGAGTGTTCCTGGCCGCGACCCTCGGACTGGCGCGGGAGTATCCCGAACTGCTCGCCTTGATGAACGACGACGGCTGGCGACTGGCCCAGGTCGGCAAAGACCTGTGCATGACCGCGGAGGAGTTCGGCGGCGCCTTCGCGCCGATTCCGGTCCAAGCCCTGACCCATGCCGCCGCGCCCACCGAGTTGCCGATGGTCAGGGAGATCCTGGCCGCCAACCGGCTGGGTGCGAGCGCGCCGACGGTGCCGGTGTTCCTCTATCACGCCACACACGATCCGTGGGTGCCGCTGGCGGGCGCGGAAAAGCTCTACGCGGATTGGTGCGGCGCCGGGACGCCGGTGGACTTCCAGGTCTACTTCGGCGAGCACTTCTCGGTCGGGCTCAGCGGCATCCCGGGCGCGAACTCGTGGATCGATGATCGGTTCGCGGGAAGGCCGGTCGCCGCGCACTGCACCCGATCTCGCTGACCAGGACTGATCAGACTAGTCCATGCAGGTCGCGCGAACTTCCGGTAACCGGCATGGCTGTGCCATCCGGGGGTGCAGCACACTGGAGGCGTGACCGTCGAATTACTGGTTCTCCTGATCGTCATCGTCACGGCGCTCGCATTCGATTTCACCAACGGCTTCCACGACACCGCCAACGCGATGGCGACCTCGATCGCGACCGGCGCGCTGCGGCCTCGGGTGGCTGTCGCGCTCTCGGCGGTGCTGAACCTGGTCGGCGCGTTCCTGTCGGTGGCCGTCGCCGCCACCGTCGCGAAGGGCATCGTGCGGCTCGACGCCGTCGGCGGCCAAGACCTGATCGTCATCGTGTTCGCCGGCCTGGTCGGCGGAATCCTGTGGAACCTGCTCACCTGGCTGTTCGGCCTGCCGTCGAGTTCGTCGCACGCGCTGTTCGGCGGTCTGATCGGTGCGACGCTGGCCGCGCTCGGCTGGGGCGGGGTGATCTGGGCGTCCGGGTCGGACGGCGTGCTCACCAAGATCGTGCTGCCCGCGGTGCTCGCGCCCATCGTCGCCGCGCTGGTCTCGGCGATCGGCACCTGGCTGGTGTACCGGATCACCCGCGGCGCCGAACAGGACAAGGTCACCGAGGGGTTCCGCTGGGGTCAGATCGGGTCGGCCTCGCTGGTCTCGCTGGCGCACGGCACGAACGACGCGCAGAAGACGATGGGCGTGATCTTCCTCGCCCTCGTGGCGCACGGGACGCTCACCAAAGACGACGACCTGCCGTTGTGGGTGATGGCCGCGTGCGCCTTCGCCATCGCGGCGGGCACCTACCTCGGCGGCTGGCGGATCATCCGGACGCTGGGCAAGGGCCTGGTCGAGATCGACTCGCCGCAGGGGCTTGCGGCGGAATCCGCCTCGGCCGCGATCATCCTGACTTCCGCCCATTTCGGGTTGCCGCTGTCCACCACGCAGACCGCCACCGGTTCCATCCTCGGCACCGGGCTCGGCAAGGGCGCCGAAGTCCGCTGGGCCGTGATGGGGCGCATGGTGGTCGCATGGTTGCTCACCCTGCCGCTCGCCGCGGTCGCCGGGGCGATCTGCTGGGCCATCGCCCACCTCATCGGCGGGCTGGCCGGTGTGCTCGTGGTCTTCGCCTTGCTGATCGGCTTGTCGGCGTTGATGTACCTGCGGTCGCGGCGCGACCCGGTGCACACCGGCAACGTCAACGAGTGGCCCGGCGAGGGGACCGACCCGCCCGCGGGCGACCCGGCGGCGTCACCGGACCCGAACCGATCCGCTCAGGTGTAGGAGGACCAGGCGTGCACACTCTCGTCACCAATCTGAACGCCCTGTGGAAAGTCACCCTGGCCGGGCTGGTACTCGGCGCGGGCCTGCCGATGATCTTCTCGATCGGGGTGCGGTTCTGGTCGATGACCGTGACGACCGACGCCGGTACGGGCACGGTGCGGCGAAACTATCCCGCTCTCGCGGTCGCGCTGGCGTGCTTCGTGCTGGTCGTGGTGGCGATCGTCAGCGGCATCCTGTACACGGCCAAGGCGTTCATCGCGGCCAGATTCGGCATCCATCTGTTCGGGCAGGCGTGAGGAGTAGCCAGCGTGACCGATCCAGTGAAACCAGTTCCGGACCGGCCGAAACTGCTCGGCAAGGTCGTGGGTTGGCTGCGCGCGGGATACCCGCAGGGCGTGCCGCAGTCGGACTACGTGGCCCTGTTCGCCGTGCTGCACCGGCACCTCACCGACTACGAGGTGGTCACGATCGCCGAGGAACTGGTCGCATCGAACTCGGGCAGCGAGATCACCCACACCGAGATCGAGCAGGCCATCGCCCGGCTCGCCAAGGAGCAGCCGGACGAGCGTGACGTCGCTCGCGTCGCCTCCCACCTGGCCGCGGGCGGCTGGCCGCTGGCCGATCCGCCTGCCGATTCCGACTGACCGAGCCGCCGCCGATGCCTCCCTTCCTGCACGCGATCATCAGCTGGCTGCGGGTGGGATACCCGGACGGTGTCCCGGAAGCCGACTACATCCCGCTGCTCGCCCTGTTGCGCCGCCGCCTGTCCGATGAGGAGGTGGCCAGGATCGCCGCCGAGCTGGCCGGCTCCGGCGGGGCGGACATCGATCAGACCGACATCCAGGTGATGATCACCAAGATCACCAATGACATGCCGTCCGAAGCCGACGTGGCCAGGGTGCGCGCCCGGGTCGAGGCCAACGCGTGGCCGGGCGAGGACTGATCACGGCTGCTCGCGCGGGCCGCTGAGATAGGGGAGGCGGCGCACGCCCGCCACCACCTCGTAGGCGAGATCCTCATAGCCGAGCGCCAGTTCGGCGAGGCGTTCCCAGGCGTTGTGCACGGCCCATTCCGGCGCGCCGGCGAGGATGTCGTGCGCGCAGGCGGAGAACTGGGCGAGCCGGTCGACCACCATGCCCACGGTCTCGGTGTGCATGTGCGCGCCGCCGTGCGGCGGTGGGGTCTGGGTGGCGACCCAGCGGTCGATGGCGAGTACGAGGCGGGCGCGGTGCCGATCGATGTCGCTACCGAGTTCACGGCGCAGGCGGCGCTGGTGTAATCCCGCCAGTAGGTGCGCGGACTCCAGGACCGGGTGGGCGCGGCGCGGCGCCGTGCGGCAAGCCTGTAGGACGAGTTCTTTGGTCGGCAGTGGTTCCACCGCGTCAACCCCCTGAATCGAATGGTCGCGCCGGGCGCGAACGTCATAGCCGCTGCCGCCCGCCCGGACGCGGCAATCGGTACCGAGTCTGCGAAGGCGCGGCGTCCCACGGTGATTCGAGGACGACGAGGCCGACTGCCTCCAGGGCGGTCAGCCCGAAAGGGCGCACCAAGTCCTCCGTCAGCGAAACCATTTCCGCCGCTTGGATAGCCGCCGTCGCCTGCTCGGTGTTCACCATCCGCCCCCGCAGATAGGACACCACCCACGCGTCGTCACTGACCCGCCGCGCTTGATGCGGCGTCCGATCACTCACGATCCACGTGCGGTCGACGACATGCACGGACATCAGAACCCCTCCCCGCCGGAGCGGGGTCTGCCCAGAGCCCCCGCTGTGATGCGCAACACAAGAAGAGTAGGCGCCGGACTGCTGACAGGTCAAGTTGACCGGTCCATTTGACAAACTCGGCCACCTGTGGATGGGGGTACGGTCATCTGCACGAACAGCCGGAGCCGGGAAGGACTCATCGGACGATGGCACCACTCTCGCCCACGGTGGCGCGCTGGGAGCTCATGCTCCGGATCAAGCGCCGCCGCACCGAGTTCGACGTCTCCGCCTCCGTCATCGCCAAGGAACTCGGCTTCACGCTGTCGTACTGGTCGAAGGTGGAGAAGGAACGCGTGCTGGCCGAGGACAAGCTGCGAAAGCTGATGAGCTTGCTCGAATTCGACCAGGATGAGCGCGTGGAAATGTTGCGACTGCGCGACATCGCGAAGCGACGCGGATGGTGGTCGGAGTACGCGGATTTGCTGTCGGACGAGGTGATCCGTCTCTACGGGTTGGAGCACGGGGCGCAGAGTGTTCGGAGTTATACGAGCATATTGATTCCGGGCCTCTTGCAGACCGAGGACTACGCGCGAGCGGTGATCGCCAACGACCGGGCACGGATTCGGCAAGTGGAAATCGATCGCTGGGTAGAGATTCGCATGCGGCGCCAGAGACGGCTGACCGACTCTGAGCCGCTGCAGGTCACGGCGATCATCAACGAGGCGGCGCTGACCCAGCGCACCGGAGGTGCGGCTGTCTTGAAAGGGCAACTGCGCCACCTGCTATCGGTTGCCGAGACGCATGCCGACACGATCGACATCCGGGTCGTACCCTTCGACGCGCCAGGCGGTGTACTGCTCACCGGTGCGTCGTTCCATCTGCTCGGGTTCGACAACGCACTTCTTCCCGATGTGGCGTGGACCGAGACACTGGTCCATCTCGGGGTGACCGAGGAGGCCGAACCGGTGCGTCACCTCGCGACCATGTTCGCCACCACCGCGGTCGAGCACGCGCTCCCGCGGAACGAGTCGATAACGTTGATCGAACGCAGACTCGCAGCGCTGTAGCGTGAACGGCATGGGGCGCGCGCGCAGCTGGTTCAAGTCATCGCATTCGAACGACAGCACCGCATGCGTCGAAGTCTGTTTCGACGGCGGTCGGGTGTTGGTTCGAGACAGCAAGTTTCCTGGTGCGCCGGACGCATCGCCCATGCTGGCGTTCACGCCGACCCAGTGGGCGGCATTCACCACGTCGATCCGCACCACCGCCCTCGCCTGACACGTACTCCCAGCCGACTCTCAGCTTCACTACACCCGAAACACAGCTCCACCGGGAAGAGTGTCCCCGTCGATGCGAAGCGATCCATCGACTGCTCCACCGGTGGACAACTGCCCTGCCCACCACCCCGCTCGGCCGGCGGCGCGCCACCCTCGCACGCGCCGCCGGCCGAGCGCTTTCCGCGAGTGGCACATGGCTGCGGCAAAACGCGAGAAGAGTTCTCCATGGTGTGCCACTCGTCAGATGTCGGCGCCGTGGCGGCGGAGGGCGTCGAGGGCGCGGGTGGTGATGGTGTGGGGGCGGTGGGTCAGGAGGGCGGCGCTTACTCGGATGAGGGTCCAGCCGAGGGATTCGAGGGCGGCGGCGCGGTCGATATCCCAGGCGCGCTGGTCGCGGTCGGCCCAGTGGTGGGCTCCGTCGTATTCGACGGCGACTCGCCATTTGCGCCAGCCCATGTCCAAGCGTGCGAAAGTCGTTCCGTCCGGGCCGAGGACACGGATCTGGGTTTCCGGCGCGGGTAGTCCGGCTCGGCGCAGCAGCAAGCGCGTACGTGTTTCCTGGATGGACTCCGCGCCGCCGTCGATGTAGGGCAGCGCCCGCCGCAGGCTCTTGGCGCCGCGTGCGCGCGGGTGCCGAGCGGCCAGCCGTTCGATGTCCGCGGTGGTCAGCCGGGTCGCGTTGCAGAGGGCGTCGACGACTTCGACCGCTTCATCGAACTCGAGGCGTCGCGCCAGATCGAACGCGGTCCGCGCCGGTGTCGTGCAACGGAACCCGCCAACGGCGCACACTTCGTCGGCCGGAATGGCATCCCGGTATACCAGCACATGCCGTGGCGGCCTGGCACGAGTCGGGAGCACGATTTCAGCGGGCTGTCGTCCAGCCACAGCGCCCCGTGCAGAGCCGCCGCGGAGAATCCGACCAGAATCCCGGCCCCCTTGGCCCAATGCCCGACCGCCTGCGCCCGACCCCGCGCGTCCAGCCGAACCCCCCTCCGCACATAAACATCCGGAAAAATCCGCTCGAAGTCCTTCCGCAACTCCCAAGCACCCACCACCCCCGCCCTTACCGCCCAACTCCCCGGAAAAACCTCCCCCATGATCTCCCCCATATCCCCATCCTCCCCGCCACCCCCGACAGGTTTCGCGAGTGGCACATGGCTGCGGCGAAACGCGAGAAGAGCTCTCGATGGTGTGCCACTCGTGGCGGGTCAGCCCGCGAGGAGGTGGAGGAAGTGCTCGACTTCCGACTGGATGGCGGTGCGGGCGGGGGTGAGGTATTCGCGGGGGTCGGTGAGGTGGGGCGTGGTGGCGAGGCGGTCGCGGATGGCGGCGGTCATTCGGATGTTGAGGCGGGTGGCGATGTTGACTTTTGTCATGCCGTGTTCTACGGCGGCGCGCAGGCCGTGGTCGGGGACGCCGGAGGAGCCGTGCAGCACCAAGGGGACGGGGACCTTCGCGGCCAAGTGGGCGATGAGGTCGTTGTCGAGTTCGGCGGTGCGGGTGTGCATGGCGTGGGAAGAGCCGACGGCGACCGCGAGCGCGTCGACGCCGGTAGCGCTCACGAATTCGACCGCCTCGTCGGGATCGGTGCGCGCGCCGGGCGCGTGGGCGCCGTCTTTGCCGCCCACTTCGCCGAGTTCGGCTTCGATGTGCACGCCGCGCTCATGGCACCAGGCGGTGATCGCGGCGGTGGCGGCGAGGTTGTCGGCGTAATCGAGGGCCGAGCCGTCGTACATGACCGACCGGATGCCGAGATCGACGGCGGCGTGGATCAATTCGGCGCTGGTGGCGTGGTCGAGATGCACCGCGATCGCGGCGGCGCTGTCGGCGGCGATGCGCAGGCAGGCGAGCGCCAGCGGGGCGATGCCACGGTGATGCCGCGCGGTGTTCTCCGACAGCTGCAGCACCACCGGCCTTTCCGCTGCTTCCGCTGCGGCGGCGATCGCCTCGGCGTGCTCGAGGGTTATCACGTTGAACGCGCCGAGTCCGCCGGGTCGGGCGGTGGCGATCAGATCCGGTATCGGGGTCAGCGGCATGGGGTGCCGAGCTCTCGTACCTGGATGGTCGGGGTGAGGCGGGTGCGCAGGCCGCGGTCGATCTCACCGGCCACCGGGACGACCACGGCGGCCGCCGAGGTCGCGACCACGTCGGCGAGCACGGCGGGCCAGTCCGGGCGTGACGCGGAGGCGAGGGCGGCGATCACCGCCGCCACCGCGGCGTCGCCCGCGCCGGTGGGATTTCCGGCGAGCGGTTCGGCGAGCGCCGCCGACCACGCGCCGTCGGCGGTCGCCGCGACGATCCCTTCGGCACCGCGAGTCGCGATCACGGCGCGCACTCCGTTGTCGATCAGCGGCTTCGCGGCGATGACGATGTCGTCGGCGGTCGTCGGCCGGGTGCCGGTGAGGCGCTGCAGTTCGGTCTCGTCCGGGATGAGCACGATCCCTGGCACCTGGGCGGCCAAGCGCAGCGCCTCGCCGTCGACGTCGCAGATGGTCGGCACGTCGGCCGCGATGGCGGTGCGGGCGATCTCGGCGGGCAGCGAGGGCTCGATGCCGCCCGGCAGCGACCCGGAGATGACCAGCCCGGCGATTTCCGGGAGCATGCCCGCCACCCGCACCGACAACTGTTCGGCGGCGTGCGGATTGGAGACCCGCGCGCCGGGCTCCCACAGCGCGGTGGCCGTGCCGTCCTCGGATTCGCTGATCACCACCGTGCGGCGCACCCAGGGCAGCGCGTGCACGAAGTCGACCGGCATCTCCAGTTCGGCGGCGGCCGCGAAGGCGTGGTCGGAGAACCCGGTGGCCCTGGCGTATTTGCCGAGCTGATTCAGCACCCGGGTCACGTTGATGCCCTTGCCGCCGATGCGCTGCTCCACCGACCGGACCCGGTGGGCCTGCCCGCGTTCGAAGCGTTCGACCCGATAGGTCATGTCGTACGCGGGATTCATTGTCACGGTGAGGATCACCTCAACCACTGTCCACGTCTGAGCACCCCGCGCAAGTGGAGATTGTCACTGACTGTCAATATGTCGGCGTGATACCCGGGCCGCAGGTCACCGACGTCGGCGAGCCCGAGCGCGGCGGCCGGAACCGAGGTGGCCGCCAGCACCGCCTCGCGCAGCGGGACGCCGGCGTCGCGCACGGCCCGCGCGACGCATTCCAGCAGCGTGCTGACGCCCCCCGCGATCGACCCGTCGGCGATGCGCGCCACCCCGGCGCGGACGCTCACCTGCTGCGGTCCGAGCTGGTACTCGCCGTCACCGAGTCCGGCCGCCTGCATGGCGTCGGTGACCAGCGCGACTCGTCCCGGCGCGGTCGCGAACGCCAGCGCGGCGAAGCCCGGTTCCACGTGCACGCCGTCGTTGATCAACTCCACGATCACGTCGCCGGCCGCCGCGGCCACCAGCGCGGCGGCGACAGGGCCGGGACGCCGGTGATGCAGCGGCGGCATCCCGTTCGCCAAGTGCGTCACGAGGCGTCCTGCACCATTGGGCGGCAAGGCATCACGGAACGACGCGTAGTCGGTGTCGCTGTGGCCGAGTGCGACCACCACACCGCTGTCGGCCAGCCGCCGCGCGACGGCCGCGTAGCCGGGTCGCTCCGGCGCGAGCGTCATCGCGCGCAGGCGCGTGCCGCCTGCGGCCAACAGTTGGTCGGTCAGGCCGAGATCGGGGTCGCGCAGGTATCGGGGGTCCTGGGCCCCGCAGCGCGCCTCGGACAGGAACGGCCCCTCGATGTGGATACCGCCGAGCACGCCTTCCTCGGCGAGTTCGCGCAAGGCGGCGGTCTGCGCCACCATCTCCGTTGCCGGCCCGGTGACCACGCTCGCCACCACCGTGGTCGAGCCGCGCATGTGGTGGCCTTGCGCCGCCGCCCGCGCGTCCTCGCCGCGCACGGTATCGAACCGGTGCCCGAAACCACCGTGATTGTGAATGTCCACAAGCCCCGGAAGCACGGTTCCCGAAAATGGCGGCTCAGGTAAATCGCGATGTGTCGCACGCCACTGCGCGAACGATCGCACCGCCTCGATCCGGTCCCCGGAAATCAGCACCACGCCGTCGTCCACCGTGACGCTCGCCGAGACGATGCGTCCCCGGATCAACTGGCTGCGTGCTGTCATGTGAATGCCCCTCGTCTCGTGACCCGCGCGGTATGAGCTGAATAGGGATGTCCACCGTTGCCGACCGGGCTCGCCGAGCGACGAACGGTGGTACACCCGCAACGGTCCAGGAGTGGTGCGTCGGATGCGCGACCGCGCCGCGGGTGCCGCGGTTCGATCAGCGACACGCTCGCCGTGACGAGGTGCCGGCGGATCGTCGGCTCGGCGCCCGGTGTCATGCCGACGTTCCACACCGGGCGAGAAGGGCGGCGTCTGCGGGGCGGGTGCGCCCAAGTGATCGAGAACGCTTCCGCTCGCGGCCGATGCGAGGCAATCGTCGCGCGTAGCGGTTGCGCCCGATGTGCGTGCGCGTCGTACCGATCCCCCGCACCTGGCGGAAAAGGCGGCGCCTGCCCACGGGTGCGCCGAAGCAGCCCCGACGGTCTGTGCGAGGCCGTTGTCGTGTGTGCGGGTTCTCTCGATGCGCGTGGCCTCATGCCAACGCCCCGTGGCGAGCGAAGAGGGCGGCGCCTGTCAGGCCCGCGCGTGCGCCGAAGTGGCCGAGGACGACTCGGGGCGCGGGGACCAGGCGGAGGCGGTCGGACAGGGCGCGGTGCAGCGGGTCGGTCAGCGCCGCGCCCGCTCCGGCGAGTCCGCCGCCGAGGACGACCAGTTCGGGGCAGGCCGCGTGGACGATGCCGACCAGGCCGTCGGCGAGCGCGTCGACCGCGTCGGCCACCACGGCAGCCGCGTCGGGGTCGGTGGACATGAGCGCGAAAACCTCTGCCGCGCCGCTGATCTCGCGTCCGGTGCGCCGGGTGTAGGCCCGCGCGATGGCCGCGCCGGAGGCGACCGTCTCCACGCACCCGGTGTTGCCGCAGGGGCAGGGCAATCCGCCCGCGCGCCGCACCGGCACGTGCCCGTACTCGCCGACCTGCCCGTAACCGCTGCGCACCAACCTCCCGCCGACCGACAGCGTGCCCGAGATGCCGGTGCCGAGAATGACGACGCACACGTTCTCGTGACCTTGCCCGGCGCCGTACCGCCATTCCGCCCAACCGGCGACGGCGACATCGTGCTCGATCAGCGTGGGCAGATTCCAGCGCGCGGGGAAAAAGTCGCCAACGTGCACGTTTCGCCAGCCGACATTGCTGCTGAACACGGCGACGGATCTGGCGGTATCGACGATGCCGGGCAGTACGACTGCCGCGCGACCCACTCGGCGGCGATCGGAGTCAGTTAGTTCCGCGAGCAACCGCTCGCCCAGCTCACCCATGGCATCGAAGGCCGCTGGACCGAGTGGCGTGGCCACCGTCCCCACGGCCAGCGCCGTGCCCGCCGCGTCGGTGATCTCGCCTTTGATGGTGGTGCCGCCGACATCCATGCCGAGCACGAGCGCGTCGTCCGGCAGCGCCGCCGCGCCGGACACGTTCGCGGGTTGCACAGCCGAATGTCGCCGCGTGGTCGTCCGGTTGTCTGGGCGTGCGCGGTCTGTCTCGGTACGGGGTGAGTCGGGCATGTCGGCGGGTCGCTGGGTTGATTCTTGTCGCGTGGTCGTCCGGTCGTCTGGGTGCGCGTAATTCGTTCCGGCACGGCGTGATGCGGACATGTCGGCGGATCGCCCGGCCGTATCTCGTCGCGTGGTCATCCGGTCGTCCCGGCACGGTCCGTGCCCACGCGGGGTGATCCGGACGCACCCGACTGTTCGGTTCCCATTCTCGGCACAGTAGTTCGTGGCCGCTTCCACGACGGCGCGGTTCGGCCTGCGGCGATGTCGTGCCGCGTCGCGCGCATTCCGGCGGGCATTCGATAGGTGCCGGTGCGCGTGTGGCGTTGCGGCCAGGGGTGGGGGTCGTGTGGGCGTGCGGTGTGCTTGTGGCGCTGTGGCCAGGGATGGCCGTCGTCCGGACATGCCATGCGGGTGAGCCCCTACGGCGACGGGTCGCCGTCGTGCGGACGTGCCCCGTCGCCGACGGCAGGCGAGTTTTCGCGGAGACCATCGCCGGGCAGCGGAAGCCGCCGGAACAGGGCGGGCCGAGATCCCGGCCCATGCTCACCGCGCGTCCTCGGTCACGACTTCAGAACCACCGAGCGATTCAGGCCGCGCGGGTGGTCGGGGTCCAATCCGAGGTCGGCGGAGCGCAGCAGGCAGAGCCGGTGCACCCGGATCAGGTCCGCCATCGGGTCGATGTCGCGATGTTCCAGATGGGCGCCGGTGGCGGCGACGTCGTCGGCGAAGCCCGGCTCCAGCGGCCCGAACGCCCAGACCGCTCGTCCGGGCGCCGAGATGGCGATCGGGCCGTGGCGGTACTCCGTCGCCGGATACGCCTCCGTCCAGGACTGGCAGGATTCGCGCAGCTTGAGCGCCGCCTCGTCGGCGATGGCCGCCGCGAATCCCATGCCGACGAAACTGATCTGCTCGGCGCGGCGCACCGCGGCCAGCGACACGACGGGGTCCTCGGCGAGCACCGCGCGGGCCTGGGCGATCACGGAGGTGAGGTCATCGCCGAGATGGGTGCGGAGAATGGCCAGGGTGGTCGTCGCGAAGCGGGTCTGCACCACCGACCGCTCATCGACCTGGTCGATGAGGATGGGGTCGCCGAGTTCGAGGACGGGCGTGCCGGGACTGGAGCAGATCACCGCCCGCGGGATGCGCGCCGGGATGCCGCACATCGCGCGCACCACTTCCGTGGTCGTGCCGGAGCGGCAGATCACCAGGTAGCGGTCGTATTCGCGAGCGCGGACCGCGCTGGCGGGCCACGCGTCGGTGATCCCCTGTCCCGCTCCCTCGCGCAGTGCCGCGATGGCACGAGCCATGAAATACGAGGTGCCGCAGCCGATCACGGCGACGCGCTCACCCGGCTTCGGCAGCACGGCGCGATGATCCGCGGCGACGGCCGCGGCGCGCGTCCAGTCGTCCGGCTGGGTGGCCACCTCGGCAGCCAGATGCGGCGTGTGGTCGGCAGACGTAGGCACTCCGACAGCTTCACGCCAAGTGATCATTTATGTCAAATATCTGACGAAATCGGTCACATATGATCACAATTCGGACTAGATTGAGCCGCACCGACGGTGCGTCCTCCCATCATCGGCGGCTCCGCTGGCGCCCGGTGGGTAAATCTGAAAGGTTCTGCTCGTGAAAAGACCATTCCACCGCGTGCTTGCCGGACTCGCGATGGTCACCGGCGTCGCGCTGACCCTGTCCTCCTGCGGATTCGGTTCGAAAAGCGGTGCGGACTCGGCCACCACGATCAATTTCCTCGCCCCCGCCTACAGCGACGGCGCCACGGGCACCAAGGCGCTGTGGGACGGCATCATCGCCGAATTCCAGAAGCAGAATCCTGGCATCACCGTCAATCTGCAGATGGAGTCGTGGAACTCGATCAACGACGTGGTGCGCACCAAGCTGCAATCGCAGTCGACCACGCCGGACATGCTCAATATCGACGCCTATGCCAGCTTCGCGGGCGACGGCCTGCTCTACCCGGCCACCGACATCGTCTCCGCGCCGGTCCTGGCCGACATCCAGCCCGCTTTCGCGCAGAACGCTTCGCTGAACGGCACGCAATACGCGCTGCCGCTGTTCGCCTCCACCCGCACCCTGTTCTACAACACCGAACTGTTCGAGAAGGCGGGCATCGCCCGGCCGCCGAAGACCTGGGCCGAACTGACCGATGCGGCGAAGAGGATCCAAGCGCTCGGCGGCGGCGTCTCCGGGTACGGGCTTCCGCTCGGCAGCGAGGAGGCCCAAGGCGAAACCTCCATCTGGACCTTCGGCGCGGGCGGCTCGTGGGCCGACGGCGATCGGATCACCGTGGACACCCCGCAGAACCTCGAAGGGGTGCGGGCCATGCGTGATCTGATCGACGCCGGCGCGACGCAACCGAATCCGGGCGCCACCGACCGCAAGGACGTGCTCAACGCCTTCATCCAGGGCAAGATCGGCATGGTCGAAGCCCTGCCGCCCACCATCGGCCAGATCGCGGCGAAGAATCCGGGCCTGCGCTACGCGACCGCGCCGTCGCCGACCAAGACCGGGAATCCGGTCACGCTCGGGGTGGCCGATCACCTGATGGCGTTCAAGAAGGACGGCGCCAAGGCCGAATCGATCAAGAAGTTCCTCGACTATTTCTACTCGGCGGCGGTGTACGCGGATTTCGTCAAGCACGAGGGATTCATCCCGATCACCCACAGCGCCGCCACCGCCCTCGCCGAGGACCCGGTGACCAAGGCATTCGCCGCCACGCTGCCGGTGGCGCGGTTCTACCCGAGCGACAACCCGAAATGGGCGGTGGCGCAGGGCGTCATCCGTCAGCAGATGGGCACCATCGCACAGGGCGCCGACCCCGCTCAGGTGCTGCAACGGATCCAGGAAGCCACGAAATAAGGTGCGACGCAGAGGAATAACGGCGGCGCTGCCGTGGATCGGGCCGTCGCTGGTCCTGATCGCGGCGGTTGTCGCCTTTCCGGCCTGCTACATGGTGTGGACCAGCACCAGGGATCTCAGCGCCTACGGCCAGGACCGCGGCAGCGCCGGTCTGGCCAACTACCGTGCCCTGTTCGCGATCTCGGAACTCGGCTCGGTGCTGGGCCACACGGTGGTCTGGGTGGTCGGCGTCGTGCTGATCACGCTGCTGCTGTCCGCGGCGCTGGCCCAGTTCCTGAACAAGGATTTTCCCGGACGCACCGCGGTGCGGATGGCGATCCTGGTGCCGTGGGCGGCATCGGTTGTGATGACGACCACGATCTTCTACTACCTGCTCGATCCGGACGTGGGCATCGCCAATCGGTTCCTGGTCGACATCGGCCTGCTCGACCGCGGTTACGGCTTCACCAAGCAGCCGACGCAGGCGTTTCTCGTCGCGATGGGCGTGGCGGTGTTCGTCTCGGTGCCGTTCACCACCTACACGATCCTGGCCGGGCTGCAATCCATTCCGGCGGAGATCGAGGAGGCGGGGCGGGTCGACGGGGCGAGCGCGTGGCAGCGCTACCGCCATCTCACCCTGCCGCAGCTGCGTCCGGCGATCGCGGTGGCGACCATCATCAACATCATCAACGTGTTCAACTCGCTGCCGATCCTGCAGGTGATCACCGGCAGCATCGCCGGGTTCTCCGCCGACACCACCACGACGCTGACGTTCAAGCTGATCCGGCAGAACCAGCAGGTCGACACCGCCGCGGCGATGAGCGTGCTGAACTTCGCGCTGATCGCCGTCATCATCGCGATCTACGTGAAACTGGTCCGCCCGGCCGCGGAGACCGACCGATGACGACGCGGACGCGGGTACGCGAGCAGACCACGGTGACGCCGGTCGCTCCGGCGGCGCCAGCGCGACGCCGTTGGGAGCTCACCGCGGTCGGCGCGGTGCTCGCCGCGGTGTTCCTGCTGCCGTTCGTCGTGATGGTGCTCGGTTCGCTGAAGAGCCGCGCCGAGATCCTGCGCATCCCGCCGACGTATCTGCCGCAGTCCTGGCATCCGGACAACTACGCGACGATGTGGGACACCCCCGAGACGCCGCTGCCGTTCAATCTGGTCAGCACGATCGTCATCGCGGTCTGCGCCACCCTCTTGGTGCTGGCCGTGGCGATCCCGGCGGGGTACTACACGGCGCGGCACCGCTTTCCAGGGCGCGCGGTGTTTCTCGGCGTGGTGCTGGTGACCCAGATGTTGCAGCCGACGGTGCTGGTGACCGGGTTGATCCGGGAGTTCTTCGCGCTCGGCATCAACGACACCTGGCTGGCGATGATCCTGGTGAACGCCGCGTTCAACTTGTCCTTCGCGGTGTGGATCCTGCACAGCTTCTTCGCCGCGATCCCGGTGGAGATCGAGGAAGCCGCGATGCTCGACGGACTCGGCCGCGCGCAGATCCTGCTGCGGGTGAGCCTGCCGCTGGTCTGGCCGGGCATCGTCACCGCGACGATCTTCGTCGCGGTGGCGTGCTGGAACGAATTCGCCGCCAGCCTCGTCGTGCTGACCACGCCGGAGAATCAACCGCTGTCGGTGGCGCTGACCAAGTTCGTCGGCCAGTACGACACCGCGTGGCAGTACGTGTTCGCGATCTCCACCGTCGGCATCGTTCCGGTGGTGCTGCTGTTCGCTCTCATCGAGAAGCGACTCGTGGCCGGATTGACCGCGGGCAGCGTGAAATAGCCTGCGAGCACTGGCGGCGCAATTGCCGCGACGCCGGCGTTCGGCGCGCTGCGGCGAGGTAGCCGCGCGGTAGCATCGAACGGTGACACGGCGGGATCACGGACCCAAGGACGGTCGCAGCTACGGCGGGCTGTCCAAGGAGCAGCGGGTTGCCCAGCGGCAGACCCGCCTGATCGACGCCGCCCTCGAACTATTCGGCACCCAGGGTTACGCGGCCACCTCGATCGAGCGCCTCTGCTCGGTGGCGAACGTGTCCACGCGCAGCTTCTACGAGGACATGGGCAGCCGCGAGGCTCTGCTCATCGCCTTGGCGAATCGCATCACCTCCCGCGCGCTGGAATGCGCGCTCACCGCACTCGCCGCCACGCGCAACGAGCCGTTGCCCACCCGCGTGGTGGCGAGTTTCCGCGCGTATCTGGGCGTCACGTGCGCCGACGCCAGGACCGCGCGGGTGCTCTATGTCGAGGTCGTCGGCGTGAGCGCGGCGGTGGAGGAGTGGCGCAGGCAGCAGCGCCGTCTGCTGTCGGCGTTGCTGATCAGCGAGGCCGAACGCGCCGTCGGCCGCGGCGAGACCGGTCCGCGCCGTTTCGATCTGTTCGCGCTGGCCGTGATCGGCGCGGTGACCTCGCTCGCCCAGGAATTGGTGCAGGGCACGGCGCCGGATTCGGTGGTGAGTCTGGACGAGATCTGCGAAGAGATCGCCTACTTCGTGAATTCCGGTCTTTCCCGCACGCGGGGTGATGATCCCGCGGCGCTTCCGGACCGGCCCGTCGTCGAGGCCGATGTGTTCTAGACCGTGCCGGTACCGGCGGTACGGATTTCCGCGGTCGGCGGGTGCGTGTGTTCCTATTGTTCGCGTGTTCACCGAAACAGTGGGGGTCCCGCGCGGCCGGGGCGGTGCGCGATGACCGGACCGACGGACCGTCCGCAACGGTGGAACCGGCTGCTGGAACTGCTCGCCGAATCCGGGCGGCTCTCGGTGGAGGAGGCAGCCGAGCGGCTCGGCGTGTCGGCCGCGACGGTGCGCCGCGATTTCACCGCGCTCGCCGAACAGCAGCTGGCCACCAGGACGCACGGCGGCGTTGTGGCCACCTCGGTGGCCTACGACCTGCCCGCCCGCTACCGGCAGAGCGCGGGCGAGGCCAAGCAGCGCATCGCCGAACACGCCGCGTCGCTGGTCGATCCGTGCGCGGTGGTCGGGATGAACGGGGGCACGACCACCACGGCGGTGGCCAGGGCGCTGGCCGGGCGCACCGACCTCGGGTCGGCCGGTGACGAGCAACTCACCATCGTCACCAACGCGCTGAACATCGCGGGGGAGATGGTGCTGCGGCCGCATGTGCGCACGATCGTCCTCGGCGGCGTGGCCCGGCGGGAGTCCTACGAACTGCACGGCCCGCTGGCCGAACGGGCGCTGGCCGAACTGCGGCTCGACGATCTTGTGCTCGGCGTGAACGCGATCTCCGCCGACGGCGGCGCCCAATGCAGGCACCTCGACGAGGCCGGGGTGACCGCCGAGATGGTGCGGCGCTCCGGCCGGGTGATCGTGGTGGCCACCGGGGACAAGCTCGAACGCACCGCGCTGGCCCGCATCTGCGGCATCGAGCAGGTGCGGGTGCTGGTCACCGATACCGGCGCCGATCCGGCCGCGGTGGAGGCGATCCGGGCGGCGGGCGTGCGGGTCGAGGTGGTCTAGCCGGGAACACCGCCCGGCGCGATGTCGACTTCCCGATCTACTTCGCGGTGACCGGCGCCAGCGGTGGCGAGACCTCCGCGGCGGACCGGATGCCGCGTCGCCAGACCAGGTATCCCCAGGCCACGAAGCCCGCGTAGACGAGGTAGAGGGTGGCCGAGGGGTAGTAGCCTGCCCGCACCAGCAGGGGAATGCCGACCAGGTCGACCGCGATCCAGATCAACCAGAACTCGGCCAGACCCCTGGCCATGCCGTAGGTGGCCAGCACCGAGCCGGTGAAGATCCACGCCTCGGCCCACGGGCCGTAGGAACCCAGCCACTCGAAGAGCTGGGCGAAAACCGCCGTGCCCGCGAACATCGCCGCCACGAGCACGACGCGTTCGCGGGTGCTCGCCCAGCGCGGATCGACGCCGCGGTGTTCGAGGGCGGTCCCGCGCGCCGCGTGCCGGTGCCAGCTCCACCAGCCGTACACGCTGACCGCGATGAACATCACCTGGCGTCCGGCCTGCCCGGCCATGTTCAGCTGCTGCGGCGTATGGAACACCCCGCCGACGAACACGGTGAACAGCAAGGCGTTCCCGGCGATGCCGACCGGCCAGGCCCAGACCCGCCGCCGCATGCCGCCGATCGCGGAGGCCAGGCCGAAGCCGTTGCCGATCACCTCGCGCCAGAGGATCTCCGAGCCCGCGATGTGCAGCTTGGCGTCGAGCAGCGTGAGGATCGGGTTCACCTGTCGTGTAACCCGCGGCGGGGCGCATCTCATCCGATCGGATCGCCGCGATCGGAAATGCGCGGTGCGAACCGTAACGATTGCGCAATCCGGCGACGCGATTCGCAATGTCCGTGCAACGGGGTGCTCCTATGGTGGCCGTCATGAGCACGGAGAGCGGTACCGCCGGGGGGACCGGAATTCATCTCAGAGGATTGACCAAGACCTTCCGGGTCGGGCGGAAGACCGTGCAGGCGTTGGCGAGCGTCGATCTGCACACCGAGCGGGGCGCGTTCCTGTCGCTGCTGGGACCGTCCGGCTGCGGCAAGTCGACGGTGCTGCGCATCCTCGCGGGGCTGGAGACGCCGACCGCAGGGACGGCCCTGATCGACGGCGCGACGCCTGCCGAGCTGCGCGGCAGGCACGCGTTCGGCATCGCGTTCCAGGATTCGGCGCTGCTGCCGTGGCGGTCGGTGGCGTCGAATATCGCGCTGCCGCTGCAGGTCGCGGGCATCGCGCCGAAGCACGGGCAGATCGAAGAGCTGATTCGCCTGGTCGGGCTGGATGGCTTCGAGAAGGCCAAGCCCGCGCAGCTGTCGGGCGGTATGCGCCAGCGCGTCTCGATCGCGCGCGCACTGGTGGTCGAGCCGACCGTGCTGCTGCTGGACGAACCGTTCGGCGCGCTCGACGACATGACCAGGCAGCGACTCAATCTCGAGCTGCTGCGGATCTGGACCGAGAAGCCCGCGACGACGCTGATGGTCACCCACGGCATCGCGGAGGCGGTGTTCCTGTCCGACGTGGTGGCCGTGATGAGCCCGCGGCCGGGGCGGATCCTGGAGCTGGTCGACATCGATCTGCCGCGACCGCGACTGCCGGAGATGATGCGCACACCGGAATTCCACAAACTGCACGACTATCTGTCGGAGCTGCTGTTCGGCACCGCGGGCAAAGGAGGCGTCGCGTGAACGCCGATCAACCGGAACGCTGCCGGCGCCAGGCCAGACCGCGCCGGCAGCGGACGAGCCGCCCGGCCCGGTGGTATCGGTTCGCGCGCTGCGCACGGCGAACGGGGGACACGGCGTGAAGCGTTTCGGCGGTGTGGTCGGCGTGCTGGGGTTGCTCGCGGTGTGGTGGGCTCTCGCGTCGTTCGAGGTCGCTGGCGGCACCATACCCAGCCCATGGGAGGTGCTGCACACCATGTACACCGACGGATGGGACCTGTACGGCCCCAATTTCCGGATCACCGCGCTCGGCGCGTTGCAGGGCTTCGTCTGGGGCAACGGCCTGGCCATCGCGCTGGCCGTCCTGATCGTGCTCGTCCCGCCGATCGAGTCGCTGGCCACTCAATTGGCGATCCTGAGCTATTGCACCCCGTTGCTCGCGCTGGGCCCGATCATTCTGGTGGTGTTCGGCGGACGCACCCCGACGGTCTTCCTGGCCGCGATGTACTGCTTCTTCACGACCATGGTCGGCACCGTCGCCGGGCTGCGCTCGGCCGACCGGACCAGCCTGGAACTGGTGCGCGCCTACGGCGGCGGACGCTGGCAGCAGCTGTACCGGGTGCAAGCGATCTCGGCGCTGCCGAGCACGTTCGCGGCGTTGAAGATCGCCGCGCCGTCGGCCGTGCTCGGCGCGATCATCGGCGAGTACCTCGGCGGCGTCGACAGCGGCATCGGGGTGGCGCTGACCGCCGCGCAGACCTCCTACAACGTGCCGCGCACCTGGGGCATGGCACTGGCCGCCGCGGGCCTGGCCGGACTCGGTTACGCGCTGGTGGCGCTGGCCGCCCGCCTGGCCGTGCCGTGGACCGCCAGGGATGCGCGATGAAGAGTGCGCTGGACTGGATGACGGGGGCCGCCCGATGAAGCTGCTGCGCCGGATCGGGATCTTCCTATTCCCGCTGTGCACCTCGCTGCTGCTGATGCTGGTGATCTGGTACGTCTTCCTGAAGGCGTTCCCGCAGGTCGGCCCGCGGGTCGGCAAGACGCCGGGCGATATTTGGACCTACCTGGTGACCGCGCCCAACGCCGCGACCGCACGGCAGGCGATCCTGGACGACTTGCAGATCACGCTGCGTGACGCGGCCATCGGGTTCGGCGCGGGCATGCTCGCCGCGCTGGTGGTGGCCGCGCTGTTCGTGTCGATCGCCGCGGTGGAGCAGACGTTCCTGCCGGTGGCGATGCTGCTGCGCTCGGTGCCGCTGGTGGCGCTCACGCCGATCATCGTGCTGGTGTTCGGTCGCGGTCTGGCGGGCGTAGCGGTGCTCGCCGCGATCGTCGTGTTCTTCCCCGCGCTGGTCATGATCATGGCGGGATTGCGCGCCGCGCCGCGCCAGGCCCTGGAGCTGGTGGCCGCGTACGGCGGGTCGCGCTGGACCGGGTTGCGCATGGTGGCCGTGCCCGCGGCGCTGCCGTCGGTGTTCGCCGCCGCGCGGATCTCGGTGCCCGGCGCGCTGATCGGCGCGTTGCTCGGTGAGTGGCTCGGCAGCGGCACGGGTTTGGGCGCTGCCCTGATCCGAGCGATCCCGACGTTCCAGTACAGCAAGTTGTGGGCTTCGATCGTCGTCGTCACGCTGGTCTCGGTGGTGCTCTACGCGATCGTCGGCGTCGTCGAGAACCTGGTGCTCGCCCGGTTCGGGCCGGAAGCGGGGCGACTCTGACCGAAACGAATTCCTCGCTCGGAACGCCGAAGTAAAGAAAATGAAACGCGCTGCACTTAGATTCGGCCCATGACACCCGCGCACCGCTCCACGTCCGGGCACCTGAACCGACGCTCGTTCCTCCGTTACTCCGCGTTCGCCGGCGCGGCGCTCGGCGGTGCGGGCGCGCTGGCCGCCTGCGGCGGGAGTTCCGGTGATGCGCCGGGCGGTAGCAGCGCGGACGGCTCGAAATACGGCCGCGTCGCGGTTCAGTTGTCGTGGCTGAAGAACATCGAATTCGCGGGAGAATACTTCGCCGACTCGAAGGGCTATTTCAAGGAGGCCGGTTTCGGTTCGGTCGACCTGATCGCGGGCGGCGCGGCCAGCACGTCGGTGGAGGCCGGATTGGACACCGGGAAGGTGTGGCTCGGCCTGTCCGCGCCGCAGACCACCGCGCCCGCGATCCTGGAGGGCCTGCCCGCCAAGATCGTCGCCACCACCTATCAGAAGAACCCGTTCGCGATCGTGTCCGCCGCGGCGAAACCGATCAAGACGCCCGCGGACATGAAGGGCCGCAAGATCGGTGTGCAGGACACCAACCAGCTGATCTTCAACGCGCTGCTCACCGCCAACGGGATGAAGCCGGGGGATGTCACCGTCGTACCCGCGCAATTCGACCCGACCCCGTTGGCCAACGGGGAGGTCGACGGTTGGGTCAGTTACGTGACCAACGAGCCGATCACGCTCGCGGCCAAAGGCTTCCAGACCGCCCATTTCCTGTTCGCCGACTACAACCTGCCGCTGGTCGCCGAGACACTCACGGTCGCCCAATCGACCATCGACAAAGAGCGCGACAAGCTGAAGGCTTTCCTCACCGCGGAGATCAAAGGCTGGAAGGACGCGGTGGCGAATCCCGCCGAATCGGCCCGGCTCGCGGTCGAGGTGTACGGCAAGGACCAGAAGCTCGATCTCGACGAGCAGACGAAAGAGGCTGCCGCGCAGAACGATCTGGTGGTCTCGGCGGATACCGCCACCGGCGGCCTGCTGTCGATGACCGATGCGCTGATCGAGCAGAACATCGCCGCGCTGCGCGCCGCGAAGATCGACATCAAGGCCGCGCAACTGTTCGACCTGTCGGTACTGCGCGAGGTGTACGCCGAGAACCCCGCCCTGAAATAGCTACAGTCCTACAGCGGTTTTCGGCGTGATCGGGATTTCACCGCTGTAGGGATCGACCGCCCGCACCGGCTGCGCGGCGCGGGTGGCCAGCAGTTCGGCCGCGATCGCGACGGCCATCTCGGGAGCGGTGCGCGCGCCGATGTCGAAACCGGCGGGCGAGTGCAGCCGCGACAGCGTCTCCTCGCCGAATCCGCCCGCGCGCAGGTCTTCCATGCGCCGGATGTGTACCTGGCGTGACCCTACGGCGCCGAGATAGCCGAGCTCGGGTAGTCGTAGCGCCACGGTGAGCAGCGGAATCTCGAACGTGGGATCGTGCGACAGCACGACTATGGCAGTGCTGCTGTCGATCTCCCCGGCGGCGGAGAGGATGTTGAGGTAGCGGTGCGGCCAGTCGACCACGACCTCGGCGCCGGGAAACGACTCCGGCGTGGCGAAATTGGGGCGGGAGTCGCAGATGGTCACCCGGTAGCCGAGCAACTTCGCCTGCACGGTGAGCGCGGCGGCGAAGGAATTGGCGCCGAAGATGATCAGGCGCGGCGGCGGGGCGAACGAGCTGACGAAAACGTCGGAATCGGGGAGCGCGACCAATTCGGTGGCGTGCTTCTTGTCGGTGATCAGGTGCTGGCCGATCAGGTCGGCATCGGAGTTCCACACCACCGTGAAGACGGTGACCCTGCGGTGCGCCGCGATCTCGGCGGCGACATCCGGGAACTCCGGGAAGTGTCTTCGGGAGAACGGCTCGGTGAAGACGTCCATCATCCCCTCGCCGTCCAAGCCGCCGCCCACGCCGAAACGGTGCATCGCACGACGGCCGGTACGCGCCGCTTGGAGCACGGCCTCGTACGCGATGTCCTCCAGCCCGCTCCCGGCGACCGATCCGTAGACGCCCCCGTCCGGGTCGACCAGCATCGCCGAGCCCACCGGTAAGGGCGCGGCGCCCACGGTGCGCACGATGGTGCCGAGTCCGCCGGTACGGCCCGAGTGCCACACCCGCAACAGGTCGTCGACGATGTCCCGCATCAGCTAGCTCCGATCACCGTGCGGTCGTGGCCGGGAAGTCACGATCGACGCCCGTCGCCAAATCGTCGCACGTGACGCACACCATATCGTTTCTGCCGGTCAAATAGGTGCGGGCGCCGGAATCTCCTGAGGCCGATCCGCAAACGGCGTTCCAGTGCTTGTGGGCGATGACAACGGGGTGTCCCGGTGTGTTGTGGAACACGGCACGAGCCAGTCCGCTGGGGGCCGAGAGGGCGGCGGCGAGCACTCGGGCGACCGCGTCGGCGCCGACATCGGGGGTGTCGACCGGCATGATCGCGGCATAGCGGGCAGGGGTGCTCGCGGCGGCGATCAAGCCCGCCCGCAGCGACGCGCTCAGGCCGGTCGCCCAGTCCGCCGCCCACACGTGCCGCACGCCCGGCGGCAGATCGACGATCCGCGGCGTCGGGCCGGTCGCGCCGAGCACGACGATGACCGGGTCGCAGCCGCCGTCGCGCAGCGCGGCGACCGCGGACCGCAGCCAGGCGCCGCCCTCGGCGAGCGCTTTCGGTTTTCCGTAGCGGGTCCCGGCGCCCGCGGCGAGCACGACGCCGGCGCAGGCCGCGACGGCGGAGCGATCAGGGTCGGCCATGCCTAAAAGGTAATACCGGCCGGTCTGCGCCGCACGGGGGGAAACCGGTGGTCAAGGGCGTTTCGTGAGCGACACGCCGAAGGCGATCCCTCCGCTTCCGGTGGCGGCGGCCCCGGTCGTATTCGATGCTGGTCCGATGACGGATCAGCGACGCGGAATCACAGCGTTCGACGCGCTGTCCGACGACGCGGCCTACCGGGCGGTGCTCGGGTGCTGCTCGTCGCCGGACTTCGCGCGGGCGCTGGTCGCGGGCCGTCCGTACGGGAGCGTCGAGGCGCTGCTCGACGCTGCGGACGAGGTGCTGGCGGGGTTGCCGGAATGGGAGCTGGACCGCGCGCTGGCGGGACACCCCAGGATCGGGGAGCGGCCGCATTCCGGTGCCTCCGCGCGGGAGCAGGCCGGGGTGGCGGGCGCGGGCGAGGCGGTGCGCGCGGCGCTCGCCGAGGGCAATCGCGCGTATGAGGAACGGTTCGGGCACGTCTATCTGGTGAGTGCGAGCGGGAAGTCGGGCGAGGAGCTGCTCGCGCTGCTCACCGCCCGGTTGCGCAATGATCCCGAGACCGAAAGGCGGGTAATGCGAACTGAATTGGGCAAGATCAATCGGATCCGGCTGCACGCGCTGCTGGAGCGGTCGTGAGCACGCTGAGCACCCATGTGCTGGACGCGATGCGCGGTGTGCCCGCCGCGGGCGTCACGGTGACGTTGTACCGGCAGGCGCATCGGCTCGATTCGGGCGAAACGGACGCGGACGGCCGGATCGGGGCGTTGGGCGAAGCGCTCGAACCCGCGACCTATCGGTTGGTGTTCGACACCGGCGCCTACTTCGCGGGCCAAGGGGTCGAAACCTTCTATCCCGAGGTGAGCATCGCTTTCGCGGTGCGCGAGGAACGGCACTATCACGTTCCGTTGCTGTTGTCGCCCTTCGCCTTTTCCACCTATCGAGGGAGCTGAGCATGGAATTGACCGGGCCCATCGTGCTGACCGACCACCGCTACGGCAAAGCGGAGAACCGGATCGTCCGGATCCACCGGCGCGGCGCACGGCACGAGATCCGCGATGTGAACGTCTCCACGGTGCTGCGGGGGGATTTCGCCGACGCGTACGTAGCGGGCGACCAAGCGAAGGTCCTGCCCACCGACTCGCAGAAGCAGACGGCCTACGCCTTCGCGAAGCGTCCCGGGCTGCGGGCCATCGAGGACTACGCGCTCGCGCTGGCCGATCATTTCGTCACCGAGATCGAGCCGGTGCGCAGCGCGCGCGTCGAGGTCGACGAATACGCCTGGCAGCGCGTCACCGTCGGCGGTGTGGAGCACGACCACACCTGGGTGCGGCAGGGACCGGAAGTGCGCACGGCGGCGGTCACCGTGGCGGGGAAAGGCGCCGAACGGCAGGCTTGGGTCGTCGGCGGGGTGAAGGACCTGACCATCCTCAAGTCGACCGGCTCGGAGTTCGCCGGCTTCCTGACCGACGAGTTCACCGTGCTCGCGCCGACCAGCGATCGAATGCTGGCCACCGCGCTGGTCGCCGAGTGGCGGTTCGCGAGCAGCACGGGCGTCGACTGGGACGAGGTCTACACCGGCGTGCGGGCGCGGCTGGTGGAGACCTTCGCGACGCTGCACTCCAAGGCCCTGCAGCAGACGCTGTTCGAAATGGGCAAGGCCGCGCTCACCGCCTACCCGGTGCTGGCCGAGATCCGGCTCGCCGCGCCGAACAAGCATCACTTCGACTACGACCTCGGCCGCTTCGGCATCGAGAACCACGGCGAGGTCTATCACGCCGACGACCGTCCCTACGGACTGATCCATGCCACCGTGGCGCGGGCAGACGCGCCGGAAGCGGGTCCCGCGTGGACCAGGTGACCGTCATCGCGGGCTGCGCCGTCGCGACCGTCGACGCCGAGGGGACCGAATACGCCCGCGGACACGTCGTCGTGCGCGGCAACCGGATCGACGCGGTCGGGGCGGGCGATCCGCCCGACCTCGGCCCGGACGCGCGGCGCATCGACGGGCGCGGCTGCCTGCTGACGCCCGGACTGGTGAACACCCACCAGCACCTCTACCAATGGATCACCCGCGGCCTGGCCACCGACCACACCCTGTTCGAATGGCTGAACACGCTCTACCCGGTCTGGGCCGGTATCGACGAGGACGGTGTGCGGGTGGCGGCCACGGGCGCGCTCGCCGCCCTCGCCCGCACGGGATGCACCACCAGCACCGATCACCACTACGTGTTTCCGCGCGACGGCGGTGACCCGCTCGCCGCCGAGATCGAGGCGGCGGCGCGAGTGGGCCTGCGGTTCCATCCCTGTCGCGGCTCGATGGATCTCGGCGCGAGCGCGGGCGGGCTGCCGCCCGACCACTTGGTGGAGCGCCTGGACGACATCCTCACCGCGAGCGCGGCGGCCGTCGCGCGCTGGCACGATCCGTCGCCGGACGCCATGCTGCGGATCGCGCTCGCGCCGTGCTCGCCGTTCTCCGTCACGCCCGACCTGCTGCGCGAGTCGGCGGCGCTGGCCCGCGACACCGGGGTCCGGCTGCACACCCACCTCGCCGAGACCATCGATGAGCAGGACTACTGCCTGGCGACTTTCGGCTGCGCGCCCGCGCAGTACCTGCGGCGGATGGACTGGTTCGGCCCCGACGTCTGGTACGCGCACGCCGTCCACCTGGACGACGACGCGATCGGCGTCATGGCGGCGACCGGCACCGGCGTCGCGCACTGTCCCACGTCGAACGCGCGGCTGGGCGCGGGCGTCGCCCGCGTCGCCGACCTGGTCCGCGCGGGCGTCCCGGTGGGGCTCGGCGTCGACGGGGCGGCGAGCAACGAGGCCGGGTCGATGATCGAGGAACCGCGCCACGCCTTGCTGTGGGCCCGCAACCGGGGCGGACCACACGCGATGACCGTGCGCACCGCCCTGGAACTGGCCACCATGGGCGGCGCGCGGGTGCTCGGCCGCGCCGCCGACATCGGCTCGATCGAGGTGGGCAAACTGGCGGACCTGGCGCTGTGGCGGCTGGACACCGCCGCGCACGCCGGGATCGCGGATCCGGTGACCGCCCTGCTGCTCGGCTCGCCACCACCGCTGGCGGCGTTGCTGGTGAACGGGCGCGAGGTGGTGCGCGACGGCGAGGTCAGGACGGTGGACACGGACGTGGTGGCCGCCGAGGTGAGGCGCGCGCAGGCGGCGCTGCTGGCGAAGGCAGGTTGAGCGACTCGCGCGGGTCGGGTCGAGACCGGAACGCCCGGAGTGGCGCTCAGCGGCGTTTCGGGGGACGCCCGGCGGCGGTGAAGCCGCGTCATCTGTCCGCGTTCCCACTCCGGCCCCCGGCGTGGGCGACTACGAGATCAGCAGCGGGGCGGACGGGGCGAACCTCCCGTTCATCGCCACCGTCCAGGGTGTGGTTGCCGGGCGGGTCACCGACGCTCGCCTCGCTGATCTGGGCGAGGTGTCGAGCCTGGTCAGGCGGGACGAGCAATACTGAAGCAGTGTCGGCTCGGACGGCCCGCCGAGGCGGGAGCCGTGGTGTCGTGAACGGCACCGCCCCACAGTGTGCGGCCGGGACGGCTCCCGCTCGCGGGTGGCCGCCGCGCGGCGAGGTAACAGCCGCGCAATCCGACATGCGTCGCGCGCAATATGGCGGCAACCGACTGGCTCTACCGTGACCGAGAGGCAGGAACGAGGTGAGACGTGGACCTGGACACGATTCGCGAGGTGGTGATCGCGCGCGAGCGCGAAGACCTGGCCTCGCTCGGCGCTTCCACCGCGGTGCTCGCCGGAGGAACCTTCCTGTTCTCTGAGCCGCAGGATCAGCTGCTGCGCTTGGTCGACATCACCGGCCTCGGCTGGCCCGCGTTCGACATCGTGGACGGGGGACTGGACATCGCCGCGACCTGCACCTTGGCCGAGTTCGCCGGCGCAGCGCCCGGCCGTGAGCTGGGGGCCCGGGTATTGCGCGACCCGTGGCCGGGGACCGCGCTGTTCGCCCCGGCCTGCCGGGCGCTGCTGGCCTCGCACAAGATCTGGCGCACCGCGACCGTCGGGGGCAACGTCTGCCTCGCGCTGCCCGCGGGCGCGGTGCTCGGCGCGCTGGCGGCGCTCGACGCCACGGCGCTGGTGTGGGCCGCGGACGGTTCGGATCGGCGAATCCCGTTGCGGGAGTTCGTCCTCGGGCCGGGACGAACGGCGTTGCGGCGCGAAGAAGTGCTGCGCTCGATTCGGGTGCCGCGGTCGAGTCTGCTGGCGCGAACCAGCTTTCGGAAGATCGCGCTCGCCCCGCTCGGCCGGTCCGGCGCCGTCGTCATGGGGCGGCGGGAAGGCAGCGGCCGCAGCGCTGTCACGATCACGGCCGCCACGATCAAGCCCGTCGTCCTGGACTTCGCCGCACCGCCCACCGATGGCGAGATCCGCGATGCCGTGCACACGATCGATCCGGCGCTGTGGTTCGACGATCCGCACGGGTCACCGGAGTGGCGCGGACATGTCGCGGGATTGCTCGCCCGCGAGGTTGCCGCGGAATTGCGGGGTGGTTGATGCGTTTCGAAGTGGACGGCAGGCCCGTCGACATCGAGGCGCGGCCGGGGCAGTGCCTGCGCACCGCGCTGCGGGACGGTGGCGCGCTGGCGGTCAAGAAGGGCTGCGACTCGGGCGACTGCGGGGCCTGCTCGGTGCTGGTGGACGGAATGACGGTGCACTCCTGCGTCTTTCCGGCCTATCGCGCCGCCGGACGATCGGTCACCACCGCCGCCGGACTCGGAACCCCCGAGCACCCGCATCCGGTGCAACGCCGGTTCCTCGCCGAGGCCGCGTTCCAATGCGGGTTCTGCACCGCGGGCATGGTGGTCACGGCGGCGGGGCTCGGGTGTGCCGCCGAAAATCAGGTCGGCGTGCCGGGCGACGAACTCGCCGAGTTGATGAAAGGCAACCTGTGCCGCTGCACGGGTTACCGCGCCATCCGCGCCGCGCTGGGCGAACAGCTCACTCCGGACGATCCCGCCGCCGCCCCCGATCCGGCCGCGGCTGTCGTGGCCCCGGCCGGGCCGCGCATCGTCTCCGGACGCGAACCGTTCACCTTCGACCTGCCGCGACCGGGCGAGGCCGACACCGCGCCGCCGGCCGCCCCGCTGCACATCGCGGTGCTGCGGAGCCCGCACGCCCATGCGCGGATCCGCTCGATCGGCACCACCGCCGCCGAGGCGCTGCCCGGCGTGCACGCGGTGCTCACCCACGCCGACGCACCGGACATGCCGTTCTCCACCGCACGGCACGAGCTGCGCACCGACGACCCCGACGACACCTACGTGCTCGACCGGACGGTCCGATTCGTAGGTCAGCGGGTGGCCGCGGTGGTGGCCGACAGCGTCGCGATCGCCCGCGAAGCGTGCCGTTTGCTGGAGGTCGACTACGAGGTCATGCCCGCGGTGTTCGATCCGCGGGACGCGCTGCGCGCCGACGCGCCGAAACTGCACGGCGACAAACCGGCCTCCGCCCGTATCACCGATCCCGGCCGCAACCTGGCAGCCGAGCTGCACGGCGAGGTCGGCGACGTCGCCGCGGGCTTGGCCGCCGCGGCGCACGTCGTGCGCGGCGTATGGGATTCGCCGCGCGGCCAGCACGTACATCTGGAGACGCACGGCGGGGTCGGCTGGCTCGACGACGCCGGACGCCTGGTCATCCGGTGCAGCACCCAGGTCCCGTTCCTGGTCCGTGACGAACTGTGCCGCCTGTTCGGCCGGTCGCCGGCGCAGGTGCGGGTGTTCACGGCCAGGGTGGGCGGCGGATTCGGCGCGAAACAGGAGCTGCTGGCCGAAGACCTGATCGCGCTGGCCGTGCTGCGCACCGGCAGGCCGGTGCAGTACGAATTCACGCGCTCCGACGAGTTCGTCGCCGCGACCTGCCGTCATCCGATGCGCGTCGAGGTGACAGCCGGGGCCGACGCGCGCGGTGTGCTGACCGCCTTGGCCGTCGACGTGCTCGCCGACACCGGCGCCTACGGCAATCACAGCGGCGGGGTGATGTATCACGGCGTGGGCGAGTCGGTGGAGCTGTACCGCTGTGCCAACAAGCGGGTCGACGCGCGCGCGGTGTACACCAACAACGTTCCCTCCGGAGCGTTCCGCGGCTACGGCCTCGGGCAGGTGATCTTCGCGGTGGAATCGGCTCTGGACGAACTCGCGCACGCGCTCGGCATGGACCCCTTCGAACTGCGCCGCCGCAACGCGGTGGTACCCGGCGACCGGTTCGTCGGCGCGGCGGTGAACGAGAGCGATCTGATGTTCGGCAGCTACGGCCTGGACCAGTGCCTCGACCTCGCCGAACGAGCCCTGCTGCGCGGCAACGACGTGCGCGCGCCCGGCCCGGGGTGGCGGGTGGGCACCGGCATGGCCGCCGCGATGATCGCGACCGTCCCGCCGCGCGGTCACCGATCCACCGCGACAGCCGCGCTGCTGCCCGACGGCCGTTACGAGATCAGGGTCGGCACAGCGGAATTCGGCAACGGCACGACCACGGTGCACGCCCAGCTCGCCGCCACCGCGCTGGAGACCGAGGTGGATCGCATCGTGATCCGGCACGGCGACACCGACCTGGTCGACCACGACACCGGCGCGTTCGGCTCCACCGGCATCGTGGTCGCGGGCAAGGCCGTGTACGCGGCGGCGTGCGGCTTGCGCGGGCGGCTGCTGGCCAGGGCGGCGGAACTGGCCGGCGTCGCGGAGCGGGACTGCGTGCTGAACTCCGGCGGCGTGCACTGCGGCGACCGGGTGCTCACCGCGGCCGAACTGCTGACCGGCGGCGAGCTCGTCGCGCACGCCGAGCACGGCGGCAGCCCCAGGTCGGTGAGCTTCAACGTGCACGCCTTCCGCGTCGCCGTGCACCCCGAAACGGGGGCGGTGCGCATTCTCCAGTCGATCCAGGCGGCCGACGCCGGCACGGTGCTCAACCCGGCGCAGTGCCGCGGACAGGTAGAGGGCGGCGCGGCGCAGGCCATCGGCACCGCGCTGTACGAGGACATGCGCAGCGCGGACGGGGTGATCGGCGCACAGACCTTGCGGCACTACCACATACCGCAGTTCGCCGACGTGCCGCGCACGGAGGTCTACTTCGCCGAGACGTCCGACGCGCTCGGCCCGCTGGGCGCCAAGTCGATGAGCGAATCGCCGTACAACCCGGTCGCGCCCGCGCTGGCCAACGCGATCCGCGATGCGGTCGGCGTACGGCTGTACCGGCTGCCGATGACCGCGGACCGGGTGTGGGCCGCCTTGCGGGAGAGGGAGTCACGATGACGAAGGTGCCGGAGAACGTCCGCGCCCGGATCGAGGCGCTGCTCGACGGGGTCGACGCCGAGCTGCGCCGCAGGTATCCCGGCTCGAACGGCCGCGCACAACCGATCCACACCGTGTACGTCCCCGCCGACCGCCTCGCCGAGGAGACTCCCGAAGCCTGGGGTGCGGCCGCGGTCGAACTGCTCGACCGCCACCGCGATCTGCTCGGCACGCTCGACGGCACCGATTCGCTGCCCGAGGTGCGCAAACGGCTGGAAGCCGATCCGGTGCAGGACCTGCGCATCGACTTCGAGGACGGCTACGGTCTGCGCGCCGACGCCGAGGAGGACCGCGCGGCCACGGCGGCGGGCGAGGTGCTGGCGGCTTGGGCGCGGCGGTCCGGCGGCCCGGCGAGCAGCGGCATCCGGATGAAGGGTTTGGGCGGCGGTGAACGCCGTCGTGCGCTGCGCACGCTCGACCTCGTGCTGACGGGCGCGGGCGGCGTGCCCGGGGGATTCGTGTTCACCGTGCCGAAGATTCGCGCGGTGCAGCAGGTCACGGCGTTGGTGCAACTGTGCGTCGGGCTGGAACGCGGGTACGGCATCGCGGAGGGCAGCCTGCGCTTCGAGCTACAGATCGAGAGCCCGCAGGCGATCATCGCCGCCGACGGCACCGCCCCGGTGGCCGCCATGCTCGCTGTCGCCGAAGGACGTTGCAGCGCATTGCATTTCGGTACCTACGACTACACCGCCGCCTGTGGCGTCGCCGCGCCGGATCAGGCGCTCGACCACCCGGCCGCCGATCACGCCAAGGCGGTGATGCAAGTCGCGGCCGCGCAGACCGGGGTGTGGGTGTGCGACGGTTCCACCCAGATCGTGCCCGACGCCGACCCGGAGGCGGCGCTGCGCAACCACCACCGATTGGTCGTCCGGGCGTTGCGGCGCGGGTACTACCAGGGCTGGGACATGCATCCGGGTCACCTCGTCACCCGATGGCTGGCCACCTACGACTTCTTCCGCCGGGCGATGGACGTCGCGGTGCCGCGTCTGCGGGACTATCTCGCCCGCCGCGGCGGCGACGTCGTCGACGAGCCCGCCACGGCCGAAGCGCTGGCCGCCACGGTGCTGCGCGGCATCGACTGCGGCGCCCGCCCGGACGCGGGCGCGCCGGAACTCACCGAGCCGGTGCTGCGGGCCTTGGCGGCGCGCGCGCCGCTACCGGAGGCGCCGTGACCGTCCATCCGAACGGGGCGATCCCGCACGACACAGGAGGCGCGATGCGCGACCGGGGCGACGAGGAGTTCACGCTGCTGCCGGACCTGGCGGTCCGGCCGCTGGGCGGCTCGGTGATCTGGGCGAACGACGAATTCTTCGCGGAGAAGGAGAATTTGATCAATCCGGGTCCCGCCCGGCACCGGCCCTCCGACTTCGGGCACAAAGGGCAGATCTACGACGGCTGGGAGACCCGCAGACATCGCGGGCAGCCCGGCGACGATACGGCGATCGTGCGGCTGGGCGTGCCGGGCGTGATCCGCGGGATCGTGGTGGACACGGCCTGGTTCACGGGCAACTACCCGCCCGCCGTCTCGGTGTCCGCGTTGGAGATCGAGGACTATCCGCCCGCCGAGACCATCGCCGCGCGCGACGATTGGGTGATGCTGGTCGATCGTTCCCCCGTGGCGGGCGACAGCCGCAACCTGTTCACCGTCGAGAACGAGAAGCGCTGGACCCATGTGAAGCTCACCATGCACCCCGACGGCGGCGTGGCCAGGTTGCGGGTGCACGGAGAGGGCAGGCCCGATCCGCGCCTGTTCGGCCTCGGGCCGCTGGACCTGGCCGCCCTGGAGAACGGCGCGCTGGTGCTGGACTGCTCCAATCGCTTCTACAGCTCACCGAACCAGTTGCTGTATCCCGGCCGGGCCAGGTCCATGGGCGAGGGCTGGGAGACCGCCCGCCGCAGGGACGACGGGAACGACTGGGTGCGCATCCGCCTGGCCGGGCCGGGACTCATCCGGCTCGCCGAACTGGACACGTCGTACTTCCTGGGCAACAGTCCCGGCGCGGCCCGGCTGACCGGTCGCACCAACGACGGCACCGAGTTGGAGTTGTTACCGCGCACCACACTGCAACCCGACACTCGGCACCGGTTTCCGATCGCGCCGATGGCCGCGTCGGTGGAGGAGGTGCGCTTGGACATCTATCCGGACGGCGGCTTGGCGCGGCTGCGCCTCTACGGCGAGCTGGGCGCATGAACGCCGGGGCATCGGCAGGGCATGCGGTCGCGTCTTTTCGGCCGACTCGGCGTTCGAGCGCGTCGGTGCCGCGTGCGGTCGCGGCTTCTCGGCGAAAGTGCCGCCCGCCCGTGCGCACATCGGCGGCGCGTGCAGCTGTGCGTTCTCGGTCGACTCGGGGTCTGAGCGCGTGGACGACGGTGTCGCGTGCGGTCGCGTCTGTCCGGCGAGTGCGGCGCTCGATATCGGCGGGGCGTACGGAGCCGTGTGTGCGTGAGGCGCGGCTATGAGAGATTTCGTCGGCTACGGCCCGCGTCCGCCGGACCCGAAGTGGCCGGGGGAGGCGCGGATCGCGGTGCAATTCGTGCTCAACTACGAAGAGGGCGGCGAGAACAACGTCCTCGACGGTGACGAGTTCTCCGAGACGTTCCTGTCGGAGATGACTCCTGCCGAAGCGTTCCCGAACCGCCACATGAGCATGGAATCGCTCTACGAGTACGGCTCACGCGCCGGGTTGTGGCGGGTGCTGCGCGTCTTCGAGCGGCGCGGGCTGCCGCTGACGATCTTCGCGGTCGCCCGCGCTTTGCAACGTAACCCCGAGGCGGTGGCGGCCTTCCGCGAACTCGGCCACGAGATCGCCTGCCACGGGCTGCGCTGGAAGTCCTACCAGCTCACCGACCGCGACACCGAGCGCGCGCACATGGCCGAGGCGGTGCGTGTGCTGACCGAACTGACCGGCTCGCCGCCGCTGGGCTGGTACACCGGCCGCGACTCGCCGAACACCAGGGAGTTGGTGGTGGAGCACGGCGGCTTCGTCTACGACTCCGACTCCTACGCCGACGACCTGCCCTACTGGGTGCGCGTGCACGACCGCGACCACTTGGTGGTGCCGTACACGCTGGACACCAACGACATGCGCTTCGCCTCGCCCGCCGGTTTCCCCACCGGCGAGCAGTTCTTCGCGCACGTCCGCGACGCCTTCGACGTCCTCTACCGCGAAGGCGCCGAAGACACCCCGAAAATGCTCTCCATCGGCCTGCACTGCCGCCTCATCGGCCGCCCCGCCCGCACCGCCGCCCTGGAACGCCTGCTCGACCACATCCAGTCCTACGACCAGGTCTGGATAACCCGCCGCATCGACATAGCCCGCCACTGGCGCACGGTCCACCCACCACCCCGTCCTGGCATGAAGGACTGGTAACTCCTGCATCGACGAGCGCATCCGAGCTTGCACGCACTTCAGCGAACCGTCGAATGTCGAAGACGATAGGAACTCGTGCTGGGCCGCTGTCGTCTTGTGGTCTGTCCCGATGTACTTGCTGAGCCAGTTCGTAATTCGGTACCGTCGATGCGGGGTTGACCTGCTCGAAGAGGGGAGGGGCACGATGACTTCGAGTCCGGATGGGTCTGGTCGAGATTTCGCTGTGGTGCCTGCCGAGGTCGCCGACGCGGGTAAGTATGTGCAGCGGGTGGCCGAGTCGTTGGTGAACGGATTGCGATCCCTGGATTCCGATATCACCACTCTGCTCGAGTCGTGGAAGGGTACCTCTGCGGACGCGTACTCGGCGGGATGGATCGAAACCAAGCAAGGTGCAGACACGGTGTTGGACGCGTTGGCCGCGATGGCAGAGCTGCTCGGCGTGACCAGCCAGGTTGTTACGGACGAGGACTCCTCCCGCGCATCGGTCACGGCGTCGTTGACCAGTTCGCTCGACCTTCCGGAGCTGTGATGGTGGAAAACGCACAGCCTTTCCGAGTGAAGCTGTCCGAGCTCGAACAGATCACCGCACGCGTGGGTGCATTCGTCGGGTTTCTCAACGACAGCCTCGCCGGACTGCAGCAGCGCATCGATACGGTCCAGCAGAACTGGAACGGCTGGCTGCCGACGCCCAAGCCGACGCGTTCCGCCAGTGGGTCACTGGTGCCACCGAGGTAGCCGAAGGCATTCAGGCCATGCAAGGGGCCGCTCGAGCTGCCCACGACCGATACACCGCGGCGATTGCCGCGAATCTCCAAATGCTGGGACGCGGGTAAGGCCCCATCGCCGATGTCCGAACTCGTCGTGGATCCGCTGGTGTATGCGTTGGCGGGTGCCAGCCTCAACAGTTACGCCTGCTCATTTCAAAAGATTTTCGCCGATCAGATGGCCGCTCTGCGCATTACAGACGCTATGGGCGGCAACGTGGGGGCGTCTAAGGATTGGGCAACCTCATACGACAAAACCGTCACCGAGGCGATGACCTTGACGCAGTCGCTCGTCGAGGCGATGGGCAACTATGCCAACGTGTTACAGGCTTGCGGCTACAACTACGCCCTCGCCGATCATGAGGAAGGAAGCGGCCGCGCGGCGCCAGTCGAACCGACACAGTTTCCTCCGGCCTGGGCCGCCTGTGTAGTTCCACCTCCATCCGCCGGCGGTCCTGGGAGCGGGCTCTTCGATGATGTCGGTTTTGCGGTTTCCGCACTGGAGAATTTCGGTGTCTCGATCCCGGACGGCGAACCCGATAAATTGCAAATCGCCGCCGATGTCTGGTCGAAGTTCGCATCCGCTGATGGGGCGGGCAACCTGCCTGCTCTTCTCGAGAGTCTCGCAAGCAATTTTGATACCGAGACGGCGCCCGACTTGGAGTACGTCGACGAAGATATCCGGGAGATGAAGTCGTCGGCCGAAAGTATTCTCGGTCTTTATGCGGAGATTGCGCAATCGTGCCGTGACCACAAAGCGGCGATCGACAGCCTCCGCGAGAAACTCAAGGATCTCCTCAGGGAACTCGCCGAGGAGATCGCCCTCGAGATCGCGACAAGTGTTGCCTTCAGTATCGTCGCCGGAGCTTTGACGGCAGGTTTCGGTGCTGCGGCGGTTGCTGCCGCGAAGGCGGGGAAGATCGCGCTCAAGGTGAAGAACTATGCTTCCCGAGTCGGCACGATCCTCGCCGGCATCGGTTTCAAAGTACTGAAGGCTCTCGAAAAACTCCCTACCAACATTCGGTCTGTCCTGCAACGACTCCGGGAGCTCGGCAAAAAGATCATCGGCGCGGGAACCCCGAAGCGGCCGAATCACGTTCCCGAGGGGTGGGAGGTCAGGCGAGCGGACAACGGAAAGGGGTGGGTCTGGCAGAAGCCGGGGTCCAAGGGGAATGCGAATATGTTCCGTGACGCGGAGCCGACCGCGCAATACCCGAACGGATATGTTCGCTTCTATAATGAGCACGGCCAACCCATCGGACTCGACGGAAAACCTGGAAGCAAGGCTGCGACCCACATACCGAAGAATCCGGACGGAACATTTCCGACGCCCCAAGGATGGTAAGAATGGAAATATCATTGGTAGGTCAGCGCGTATCCGAAGTTCTTATAGGATACGCGCTGACGATTCGATTCGGCCCGAACTCGGAGTTCGAACTCCAGATCGAGGGCGATATCGAGTTCACCACCGCGGACGGGAAGACGTCGAGCGCGTCGTCCGAGGACTACGGCAGTATCGCGACCGATTTGAACGCGCTGATCGGGGGTGCTGTGACATCCTCCAGCGCTGAAGACGGGTCCGGTTTGATAGTTGTTTTCGAATCCGGGGCGAGGATTCACGTTCCTGTCGATGAAGAATACGAGGCATGGGGAGTCGTCGGGCCGGGCGGCTATCGTGTGATCTGTATGCCGGGCGGGGAACTGGCCATTTGGTCTGCGCGCGAGGCGCACTGAATCTCGGAGTGGCTGTCAGAGGTCGGCGCGGCGTTCGCGGGGGCGTAGGTGGCGGGTGAGGGTGGCGATGGCTTCGAGGACCTCGCGCACGGTGGCTGGGTCGTCGGGTAGTGCGGCTGCTACCGCTTGATCCACGGGGGCGGCGCGGATTTCGGCGACTCGCGGTGAAGCTTCGTCGGCCGCGCGGATCAGGGTGCGCCTGCGGTCGCGCGGGTCGACCGTCGAGACGATCGCTCCGGCCTCTTTGAGCCGTGCCACCGCGGTGGAGACCGCGCTCTGCGGCAACCCTGTGCGCGCGGCGATTTCCCCCACGGTGCTGTCGGGGTGTTCGAGGATGTCGCTTGACACCACGAGCACCGGGCGGTGCCCGCCGCCGAGTCCGGCCGTCGGCAACGCCTGCTCGCCGATCTTCATCAACGCCCGGCCCAGCAGGAACAGTTCGACTCCGTCCACGAGGGGAACTTTACATCAATCCAGATGTATCAATATTGATGTATCTTAATTGATGGATTAGCCTTCTCTGCATGAACACGATTTCCACCGGGACGCTCGAGGTTCGCGGAGCCGACCTGTATTACGAAGTGCGCGGCAGCGGTCCGATGCTGCTGATCGCGCAGAGCGGAGAGGGGGACGCGCGGCGCAGCGAGGATCTCGTCGGTCATCTGGAGCGGCGCTTCACCGTCGTCACCTACGACCGGCGCGGCCTGTCTCGCAGTGTCCTTCGCGATCCGGTGGTGCCCGCCTCGGTCGCGACGCACGCCGACGACGTCCACCGCCTGCTCTCGGCGTTGACCGACGAGCCCGTGGCAATACTCGGGTGCAGCATGGGTGCGGCCATCGGATTGCATCTCGCGGTCGACCACCCGAACCGGCTGCACACTCTCATCGCACACGAGCCCGTCACGCCGTGGCTGCTCGCCGCCGCCGACCGCGCCACCCAACTCGGCGAACTCGAACACTGCGAGCAGGTGTTCGCCGAGCGCGGCTGGCAGGCGGCGCTCGCCCCGATGGTGCGGACGCTGGGAATAGATCCGCAGAACCAGGACCGCGAACCCGGCGTGACCGCCGCCCCGCTCGGCCCAGAGCGCGCCGCGAACTTCGAATACTTCCTCGGACACGACTTCGCCGCGATCCGCGCCGACCACCTGGACGTCGCGGCCTTGCGGCAATCCCCGGTGCGCATCGTCCCGGCCTGTGGGGAGACCACCCCACGACACGTCTTCGACTACAAAGCCGCCCACGAGTTGGCGGCACTGCGCGGCGTGCCGGTGGTGGAATTCCCCGGCGGGCACAACGGGAACCTGACGCATCCGGCGGGATGGGCCGCGCGAGTCGGCGAAAACCTGTCAGACCACTAGCTATCGGCGGGACAGAGCCTGCGCGGCTCGTCACATCATGGCGCTGACAGACAGGGCCTTCGGGAGCGCTCGTGCAACATGCCCATGCCCATCCTGCCATCCACCCCCAGGGCCGAACCCGGCCCTTCAGATCGACCAGCTTCCGCCACGAGTGGCACAAGGCTGCGGCAAAACGCGAGAAGGGCTCTCGCTCATGTGCCACTCGTGAGCCGGAATAGTCGATACGACAGCGGTCCGTACCTGAGAATGCATGTCCTGGTACGGGCCGCGTGTTGGCGAGCGGGAAGCGTGCTCACTCTGCGAAATCGAACCCACCATCGGTGATGGTTGACGTGAAGGCGTCCCAATCGGAGGGCGTGAAGATCAACGCTGGCCCGGAGGAGTTCTTGGAGTCACGGACACCGACCATGCCTCCGGTGAGATGTGCGACCTCGACGCAGTCTTTGCCGGTGCCGCTGCGACTGCTTTTAAACCACTTCGCCGTCGATAGGTCGGCACTCACGCTCCGTACTCCTCTGCAATTGCCACCAGCAGCGCTCGGGACTCGTCCTCGCTCAGTGCCGCACTCTCGACACTTGACCGCGCGGTCTGGTACTGATCGATCTCGTCGGGTTTGTCCAGGTACAGGGCCCCAGTGTAGCCCTCGACGTAAATCACGGGCGGCTCGGTCAATGACGGGTTCGGGTGGTCGGGAAACTCCAGTAATACAAAGGAACCTGCCTCCAGTCCGAGGTAGGTACCGGCGCTCAGTGGAACGATTCGGATAGATACGTTCGGCAAGCCGCTCAGTTCCGCCAAATGACTGGACTGGGCTGCCATGACCGCAGTGCCACCGATCTGGTGGCGCAACGTCGCCTCGCTCAGTCTCACGTCCAGGCTGAATCGGTCAGGCCGTTCCTGAAGGCGTGCTTGTCGTTTGGTGAGCAACTCTATGTGCCGGTCGATTGCGTCATCGGTCAACGCTGGGATGAAAGCTTTGGCAACGGCACGTCGGTAGTCGGCTGTCTGCACCAAACCTGGCAGCAAGGTCAATTGGAACGACGTGACATGGCAGGCAGCCTGTTCCAGGACGACGAACAAGTCTGTGTTCGCAAACATCGCGTCGCTGTAGGACTGCCACCAACCCGTCTTTCGTGCCTCTTCCGCCAGCCAGAGCAGCGCTTGCCGGTCGTCGTCATTCGCGTCGTACACGTCGCACAGTGTTCGGATCACCATCTTCTTGACCATGGCGACCTGGCCGTTCTCCAAGCGCCACAACGTTTGTGAACTCATTTCGGACAGCTTGGCCGCCTTGTCCCTGGTGAGTCCGGCGTTCTCGCGCAGCTCGAGCAGGCGCCGAGCCAGCAGTCTGCGCGGAAGAGTCGTCGTCTGGGCTGCCACGCGAACCCCCACCTTTCGTTAGCAGTGCTATGAAAGCATTCCAGTTGATCTGGAATGAATCTTCCTGTGTCCAATCATATTGTTATCACTCCATTTTCGGGCCGAATCGTGCTGTACTCAGTGCGCCAGGCGGCTGGGGCGCTCGCGGGAACCGCGCCGGTGCCGCAGGTCGGACGTATCGCTACGAAAATGCTGGGGGTTATGGATGAACAGGCAAGTCGTGGATGTCGGCTCGGGTCTCCGCTCGGCCGCGAGTGGGGAAGAGCCGAAAGCGATCGGGCTCGTTCGCGGTGACGTGTCCGGTGCGGACGCGCCGCGGCATGCCTACGCGGTGCAGCGGCATGCTCGCACGCTCGGCTATCAATACGTCTACACGGTTCGTCCACCGGTCGATGTCGATGATCCGATCGGGTACGTGCTCTCGATCGCGGGCGGGCTCGCGATCGAAGTGCTCGTTGTTTTCGATCTCGAGCAGGTGGACAACCGGCCCGCGTTGGTCTGTGAGGCGGGGTTCGATCTGGAAACCGTTTGCCCACAGTGCACTTGGGCGCGGTCGGCGCAGGCTGCGCCGAGGGTCGGAGTCGGGGCGGCGTGATGGATCGACACGTGATCCTGGCTCCGCCGCGCGTCTGCGCATCCGCTGATCTCGGGTTGGCGCACCGGCAGATGCAGCGTCACCGCGCCTGCCGGATCGAGCAGTGCGCCTGGAAGTGGGTCGCCTACTGCACGCTGGTGCAGAGCGGCCGGATCGTTCCGCAGCAGTTCAGTCCGCGCGAACGTGCTCATCGTCGCGGTGTCGCTTTCCCGCTCGACGACAGCGAGCGTGGACCGGCGCTCGAGGGACGCCGGACGTGGTGACCTTTCAACAGGTGCTCGACGGGCTCGCGCAGTTGGCGCTGCCTCCGGCGGGCGCGGACAACGGCTGTGTCGCGGAAGGCGAGCGGCCGTGGGCATGTGGCAAATAGTGCACAGCATTCTCGCCGTGGTCGGAGGTGGCGCGTTCGCCGCGGTCGGTGTCGCATGCGTCTGGCCGATCGCCCGACCGCGCCGTCCCGACCGCCCGCGTAATCCCGCCCGTGCCCGTTGTTCCTTGCGGCCGGTGACCTGGCCGGAGGCGTGGACGTGTAGCCGACCGCGGCAAGCCTTCACGCTCGCTGACGCTCATCGCGCGATGCAGTTGCATCGCGACCACGACTGCCCCCGCAAGCGCGCCGCCTTCGCGGCATTGATCGCGGCCGGGCGCATCACGCCGGACTCCGCGCGCCGACCCCGGCTATGGGGATGGTCCGAGGAATCCGACTGACGGCCTTCGGGCGCATGGCGGGTGCTGAGCGGCGGGCATGGCGGGCAGCTGCGGGGTGCGCATGGCGGGTGCTGAGCGGCGGGCATGACGGGCAGCTGCGGAGCGCGCAGGGCGGCTGCCGAGCAGCGGGTATGACGGATAGTTGCGGAGCGCGCAGGGCGGGGTGCCGAGTGGTGGGCGTAGCGGGCAGCTGCGGAGCGCGGATGGCGGTGCCGGGCGGCGGGCATGGCGGGCTGCTGCGGAGCGTGGATGGCGGTGCCGGGCAGTGGGCGTGGCGGGCGGCTGCGGAGCGCGCAGGGCGGGCGGAGCAGGCACGCTCCGGGGTTCGGAAACCGAGGAGGCCGGGTGATCGGAGCCGGTGATCGACGCGTGGCATGGACCACAGGAGTTCTGTGAAGGTCCTCACAGTTGGGAATGGCAGCGCCGGGGTAAAGGGGGCCGCTCGCCGATCGCTAACAGTACGAGCGTTACGCTAAAACCCCATGTCAGAGCTACCGGCCGGTAGATTGCACTGCTGCAATTCAAGGGCAAATTTTGCAGGGTTAGCAAAGGGGGTGGAAAACCTAGCTTAGATTCACACTAACAACAGGTAGACGGCTATTTCTTCGTGTGCCATCGTGTGGAAGTACACCCCAAGGGCCTAGCAAGCCTGCAAATCGCCGCTCCAGCAGTACGAGCTGTTTCGTAGCTCGAACCGGGCGGCGGCACCGAACGAAGAAGTGGAGTCACAGATGTCGACCACCGGCACCCCGAGGACCGCCGCGGAAATCCAGAAGGATTGGGACACCAACCCCCGCTGGAAGGGCGTCACCCGTAACTACACCGCGGAGCAGGTGTCGAAGCTCCAGGGCACCGTCGTCGAGGAGCACACCCTCGCCCGCCGCGGCTCGGAGATCCTTTGGGATCTCGTCAACAACGAGGACTACATCAACTCCCTCGGCGCCCTCACCGGCAACCAGGCCGTCCAGCAGGTCCGCGCCGGTCTGAAGGCCATCTACCTGTCGGGTTGGCAGGTCGCCGGTGACGCGAACCTCTCCGGCCACACCTACCCCGACCAGTCGCTGTACCCGGCCAACTCGGTTCCGGCCGTGGTCCGCCGCATCAACAACGCGCTGCTGCGCGCCGACGAGATCGCCAAGATCGAGAACGACACCTCCGTGTCGAACTGGCTGGCCCCCATCGTCGCCGACGCCGAGGCCGGCTTCGGTGGCGCGCTGAACGCCTACGAGCTGCAGAAGGCCATGATCGCCTCCGGCGCCGCCGGTGTGCACTGGGAGGACCAGCTGGCCTCCGAGAAGAAGTGCGGCCACCTGGGCGGCAAGGTGCTGATCCCGACCCAGCAGCACATCCGCACCCTGACCTCCGCGCGTCTGGCCGCCGACGTCGCCGACGTGCCGTCGGTGATCATCGCCCGCACCGACGCCGAGGCCGCCACCCTGATCACCTCGGACGTGGACGAGCGCGACCGTGAGTTCCTGGACGGCACCCGCACCCCCGAGGGCTTCTTCGGTGTGAAGAACGGCATCGAGCCCTGCATCGCGCGTGCCAAGGCCTACGCCCCCTACGCCGACCTGATCTGGATGGAGACCGGCGTGCCGGACCTCGAGGTCGCGCGCAAGTTCGCCGAGGCCGTCCGTGGCGAGTTCCCGGACCAGCTGCTGGCCTACAACTGCTCGCCGTCCTTCAACTGGAAGGCCCACCTGGACGACGCGACCATCGCGAAGTTCCAGCGTGAGCTCGGCGCGATGGGCTTCAAGTTCCAGTTCATCACCCTGGCCGGCTTCCACTCGCTCAACTACGGCATGTTCGACCTGGCCTACGGCTACGCCCGCGAGGGCATGACCGCCTTCGTCGACCTGCAGGAGCGCGAGTTCAAGGCCGCCGCCGAGCGTGGCTTCACCGCCATCAAGCACCAGCGTGAGGTCGGCGCGGGCTACTTCGACACCATCGCCACCACCGTCGACCCGAACACCTCGACGGCCGCGCTGAAGGGCTCGACCGAAGAGGGTCAGTTTCATTAAGCCGCGACTCCGCGCGGCGTGTTCGCGGCCTTTGTGAGTCTCGCGTCCGAGCGTCCGCTGCTCGCGCCTGCGGCGCATGCGCACCGGACACTCGGACGCGAGACGGGCCGCCAACGGCCCTAGATGGCCCCCCGCGTGGGTGGTTGCGTAAGCAGCCGAACTCACGAACCGATGCCCACAACCGGTACTAGCCGAGGGAAGTGAGGTTCCCGACGTGAAAACCGACATTCCTCTACTCCGGTAGGGGTGTACTGCCCTCCCCGCTGAACAGCCCCGGCGGGGAGGGCATCCCTATACCTTGGACCATCGAAGGACGCGCTCACACCGGAGCGAAACCTTCGCAGACCAGCCACCCCAGAGCCAGACAACCCAGCAGGAGCGGGACGTGAGCAGCGAAAAGATCCAACGCGTCGGCATCATCGGCGCCGGCCAGATGGGCGCCGGAATCGCGGAGGTGTGTGCCAGGGCGCACGTCGACGTACTGGTGTACGAGCAGACCCGGGAACTGGCCGCGGCGGGCCGCGCACGCATCCTGCGGTCCCTCGATCGCGGTGTGAGCAGCGGCAAGATCACCGAGCGCGAGCGCGAACAGGCCGCGTGGCGGCTGCGGTTCACCTCCGACCTCGGCGACTTCGCCGACCGCCAGCTGGTGGTCGAGGCGGTGCTCGAGGACGAGAAGGTGAAGACGAGCATCTTCGCCGAACTCGACAAGGTCGTCACCGACCCCTCGGCCGTGCTGGCCTCCAACACCTCCTCCATCCCGATCATGAAGATCGCGGTCGCCACGGCGAACCCCGAGCGCGTGGTCGGCATGCACTTCTTCAATCCCGTCCCGGTGCTGCCGCTGGTCGAGCTGGTCACCACGCTCAAGACCAGCGAGTCGGTCTCCGCGCGGGCCGAGGCCTTCGCCGGCGACGTGCTCGGCAAGCAGGTCGTGCGCTCGGCCGACCGCTCCGGTTTCGTCGTCAACGCGCTGCTGGTGCCGTACCTGCTGTCGGCGATCCGCATGGTGGAGTCCGGTTTCGCCACCAAGGAGGACGTCGACAAGGCGATGGTGCTCGGCTGCGCCCACCCGATGGGCCCGCTGGCGCTGACCGACCTGGTCGGCCTGGACACCGTGAAGTCCATCGCCGACTCCATGTACGGCGAATTCAAAGAGCCGCTGTACTCGGCCCCTCCGCTGCTGATGCGCATGGTGGAGGCGGGACTGCTCGGCAAGAAGACCGGCGCGGGCTTCTACCAGTACCGTGCTTGATTTGCAGCGCCTGCGGCGCTGCATGTTCGCGGCCCCTGGGAGTCTCGCGTCCGAGCGTCCGCCGCTCGCGCTTGCGGCGCATGCGTGACGGACACTCGGACGCGAGACGGGCCGCGAACGGTGCTCGTAAGACTCGCACCCGACGGGGCTGAGAATGCGAGCACAACTATCTGCCAGCGGGTGCGCCGCGGCGATGGCTCCCAGCCGGTGGCGCTGTCCGACCTCGACGCGGAGCCGACCAGATCGGTGTCGCCGAGCCGGTGACGGCAATCGGCATAAGCTGCAACAGCCGGGCAATGGCGACGGTTCGGCTGGGTATCCGGAGCGCAGCGCCGGATCGATCCGTCGATCCCGGCAAGGGCCGCGCAGGTGATCGAAAGAAGGTATCCCGCTCATGGTGAACGTGACCGACGGCTACGGGTCGAGCATCCTCGGCTATCCCAGGATCGGGCCGCACCGCGAGCTCAAGCGGGCGCTGGAGGCCTACTGGCACGGTTCGCTCGAGCGCGAGGAGCTGCTCGCGGTCGGCCGGGAGATCCAGGAGACCCAGTTCAACGAGCTGGCCGCCACCGGATTGACCCAGGTGCCCGGCAACACCTTCTCCTTCTACGACCACGTGCTCGACAACGCGCTGCTGTTCGGCGCGGTGCCCAAGCGGTTCGAGCCGTATCGCGAAGGCCTGCATCCACTGGACTTCTACTTCCTGATGGCCCGCGGCCGGCCGGACCTGCCGCCGCTGGAGCTGGTCCGGTTCTTCGGCACGAACTATCACTACCGCCAGCCGGAAGTCGACGCCGACACCGAGTTCTCGCTGCACCCGGAGGCGCTGCTCGACGAATTCGACCGCGCGAAGGCGGTGGGCATCGAGCTGCGGCCGGTGGTCATCGGCCCGGTGTCGCTGCTGCTGCTGTCCAAGGCCGGGCACATCCCCGGTGAGTCCGGCGGATTCGACACGCTGAGCCTGCTGGACAAGCTGCTGCCGGTCTACGAGGAACTGTTCGAGATCCTCGCCAAGCGCGGCGCCACCTGCGTGCAGCTGGACGAGCCCGCGTTCACCAGCGAGCGCACGCCCGCGGAACTGGCCGCGTTCGAGTCGGCCTATCAGCGGCTCGGCAAGGCCCCGCTGCGCCCGCGCATCCTGGTCACCGGACAGTACGGCGACTTCGGCGAGGCGCTGACCATCCTCGCGAGCACGAACATCGAGGCGATCGGCCTCGACCTCGCCAGCCACCGGATGCGCCCGGAGGATCTGGCGCGGGTGCCCGGCATCCGCCGCAAGCGCCTGTACGCGGGCGTGATCAGCGGACGCAACGTCTGGCGCGCCGACCGCTACGTCACGCTGGAATACCTCAACGAGCTGGCGCAGGTGTGCCCCGATCTGGTGGTCTCGACCGGCACCACGCTGCTGCACGTGCCCTACGACCTGCTGGTCGAATACGACCTCGACGGGCACGTCGCCGACCGCCTCGCGTTCGCGAAACAGAAGGTGGGCGAAGTGGTCTCGCTCGCGAAGGCGCTCACCGAAGGCCCCTCGGACAAGTGGCGCAAGCGGCCCACGGAGGTGCACTTCAAGCAGAAGCACGCCGTGCGGCAGCGGGTCTACGCCATCACCTCGGACATGCGCTCGCGGGAGCCCTACGAGGTGCGCCGGGAAGCCCAGCAGCGCAAGCTGAACCTGCCGCCGGTGCCCGCCACCACGCTCGGCTCCTTCCCGCAGACCGCCCGCATCCGCCAGGCGCGCTATGAACTCGGTCAGGGCCGGTTGTCCTACGAGGAGTACCGCAAGCGGATCGAGGCCGAGATCGAGGCCACGATCCGGTTGCAGGAGGACATCGGCCTGGACGTGCTGGTGCACGGCGAGCACGAACGCAACGACATGATCCAGTACTTCGCCGAGCTGCTCGACGGTTTCGCGACCACCCACTTCGGCTGGGTGCAGGTGTACGGCTCCCGCTGCGTGCGGCCGCCGATCATCTACGGCGACGTGTCGCGGCCCGCGCCGATGTCGGTGGACTGGATCACCTACGCGCAGTCGCTCACCGACAAGCCGGTCAAAGGCATGGTCACCGGGCCGGTCACCATGATCGCCCGCTCCTTCGTCCGGCAGGACCAGCCCCTGCACGAGACCGCCGACCAGGTGGCGCTGGCCATCCGCGACGAGGTGGTCGACCTGGAGAAGGCTGGCATCGCGATCATCCAGGTCGACGAGCCCGCGATCCGGGAGATGCTGCCGCTGCGCCCTGAGGGCCGCGCCGAGTACTTGCGCTGGGCGATCGGCGCGTTCCGCCTGGCTACGTCCGGGGTGCAGGCGGAGACCCAGATCCACACGCACATCGGGTATTCCGGCCGCGCCGAGGTGGTCGAGGCGATCGAAGAACTGGACGCCGATGTCACCGCCATCGTCGCGACGCGCTCGATCGACTGGGTGCTGCGGGCGCTGAAGGAGGACTGCGCCACCGGTCACGGACTCAGCCACGGCGTCGGCCCCGGCGTGTACGAGAGCCGGTCCGCGCGGATCCCGGATATCGACGAGCTGGACGAATTGCTCACCGCGGCAGCCGAAGCGGTGACGCCGCAGCGGTTGTGGGCGAATCCGGACGGCGGCCTGAAGACCCGGCACTACTGGCAGCTGGAGCCGTCGCTGCGCAACATGGTCGCGGCGGCGCGTCGCGTCCGCAGGCGCGTGGAGTCCGCCGAGTGAGCTGATCAGAAGGTGCCGAGGGCCGTCTTCGTTCGATCGAACGGGGACGGCCCTCGGCATTTCTTCGGTGCCGATTTCAGTACAGTCCGTACTGTATCGTTGAACTATGGACACCGATGACAGCTGGCCCGACTCTCTGCGCGTCGCTCAGGTCCGTATCGCCCGCCCGACCGACCGGCTCGACGAGGTGGTGCGGTTCTATGTCGAAGGGCTCGGCCTGCGCGAGCTCTACCGCTTCCACGACCACGCGGGCTACGACGGGGTGATGGTCGGATTGCCAGGAGCCGGGTACCACCTGGAATTCACCACGCATGTGCACGGCAGCCCTGGCGACGCGCCGAGCCGGGAGAACCTGCTGGTGCTCTACTTCGCGGGCGAGTCGCACATGTACGACGTCGCACAGCGGCTCGGTGAGTTCGGCGTCGAACCGGTGGAGGCGGAGAATCCGTTCTGGGCCGCCAACGGAGGCTTGACCTTTCCCGATCCGGACGGCTGGCGTGTTGTCCTGATGCCGCGCCCGGTGTTCTGATGGCGGGGCGAACCCGTGACGACCGCATCGACACCGCGGTGCTCGCCGCCGCGCGTGAACTGCTCGACGAGGTGGGATACGCGGACTTGTCCATCGGCCGGGTCGCGGCGAGGGCGGGCCTGCACCGACCGGCGATCTACCGCAGATGGCCGTCGAAGCGGCACCTGGTGGTGGACGTGGTCGCCGGACTGCTCGGCGTGCGACCGACCCCCGACACCGGCGACCTGCGCGCCGACCTGACCGGCGCCATGCGAGATCTGGTTGCGGCCCTGCGCGATACGTCGCTGCACCGGGTGCTGCCCGCGCTGGTCGCCGACCTGTCCGGTGACGAGCGGTTGCGCGCCCATTTCCTGGCCACCGTCTTCGAACCGCGGCGGCAAACCACCGCGACGGCGTTGCGCTCGGCCATCGCGCGCGGCGAAGTGGACCCGGACATCGATCTGGATTTCGTGCTGGACGCGGTCGCCGCGCCGATCTACTACCGGGCGTTGTTCGGGCACCTGCCGCTCACCGACGAACTCGCCGAGCGGTCGGTCGCGGCCGTGCTGCGCGCGATCAGCCGCTGACGGCGGGCAGCGTGCTGAGCGTCGCGAGCACCTCGGTGGCGGCGTCGGCCACCGCGGCGGCCTCGGCCATGGCCAGCGCGGCCGCGGTGGCGGCACGCACGCGCGGCAGCAGCGCCAAGCAGGCCGCGGCGGCGGCGCGGTCGGCCGGGGTGAGCTCGGCGTCGTCCTCGGCGGCGGATTGCCATGCCGCGGTGGCGATCACCTCGTGCAGCCAGTTGAGCAGATCCAGGCGCAGCGGTTGCGGCTCGCGCAGCCAGGCGCGGGCGTAGGTCACGTCGGTGCGCTCGTGCAGCAGGGCGCCGAGCACGACCTCGGCGGCGGGCGCGGTGACGGAGTAGATCGAACCCTGGTGCAGCACGGCGGAGTACAGGAAGACGATCCCGCGCGCCTGCTCCTCGACGGCCGCGCTGATCAGGTCGGCGAGCATGGCGGGAGCGTCGCTCGCCGATCCGTGGGCGTGCGCCAGCCCGGCCCAGTCCGTCTCGCGCAGCACGGTCGCCGCGCGTTCGTGGTAGATCGGCGCGAGCGCCGCCGCCGTCCGGACGCGGGCTTCGGCATCCGTCGAATCGAGGGCGCGCTGGAAGGCCGCCAGCGCCACGTCCGGCTCGCCGAGCTGCTCGCTGAACACCCCGATGTCGAAACTGGCCCGCGCGGCCACGGCGGGATCGTCCGCTTCGGCCAAGGACCGGCTGACCTCCCTGGCCCCCGCCAGATCGCCCGCCTCGCTCAGGTGCTGGACCAGGTCGCCCGCGACGATGAGCGACTGCTCCGCCGGCCAGCCGTCGATGACGGTGCGGTAGGCGGCTTTGACGCCGTCCAGGTCGTCGGCGGTGCGCAGCAGGTAGGCCAGGTTGGACAGGGCGAGCCGCGCGATGTCGCCGGGGCCCGCGTCGATCGCGTGCTGGTAAGCCAGGCGCGCCGAGTCCGCGTCCCCACGCTTGGCGCGCGAATAACCGAGATTGATCCAGGCCCGCGGCGCCGCGTCGGGATGACCGGATTCGGCGGCGCGCTCGTACATCGCTTCGGCCGCCGCGGTGTCGCCGCGCTCGGCCAGCAGCAGGCCGAGGTTGTAGGCCGCGCGCGGCGCCGCGTCCTCATGGCCTGAGTCGACCGCGACGTGGTAGGCGCCTTCCGCGGCCGGTTTGTCACCCGTCGCGCTGAGCAGCCCGCCGAGCTCGGCGGCGGCCAACGGCGCCCAGTTCGGATGGCCGGAGGCGATGGCGATCTGGAACGCCTCGCGCGCGGCCGCCACGTCGTTGCGCCTGCGGTGCATCTTGCCGAGGTCGAAGGCCAGGTCCGGCGGCCGCTTCAGCATTGTTCCCATCCAGCCTCGGCACCGAGTGGTGCGATCCTTTTCCGAGAAGTTCTACATCGGCGGGCGACCCATGGCTACCCGAGGCGTGGGATACGCCGGGACGACCGGCGGTTCAGTCGCCGAGTTCGGTTGCGAGAGCGCGCAATCCGGCGATCACCTCGTCGGGTGACGGCGCGTGTTCCGGATCGACCAGCCACTGGGCCATGAGACCACCGATCAACGCGTGCAGCACAGCGCCGACGGCGCGGTCGGTCGCCGCGCCTCGGGTCGGGCCGAACAGCTGCCAGAGCTGCTCGCGAGCGTTTTCCTCCGCGATCGCCAGCTCGGCGCGCACCTCGGGGGAGTGCAGCGCCTGCGCCATACCTTCGATATTCGCCGACCAGAGCGGACGGTCCTCGACGAACGAAGCGATGAGCTCGCGCCAGAAGACTTCCAGGCGCGCCGCCGGTGTCACGGGGTCGTCCTGCGGCAACGCCGCGGCGATCCGCTGTACCGCTTCCGCGCTGGATTCGATCATCGCCTGGTTGAGCAGCTTGTCCCTGGTGCCGAAGTGGTAGTTGATCGCGGCCAGGTTGCTGCCGGAGGCGGCGACTATCTCGCGCACGGTCGTGCGCGCGTAGCCGCGCTCGGCCAAGCACCGCTTGGCCGCGGCGAGAAGGTCTTCGCGGGTTCCCACCCCAGCACCTTAGCAAGGGGCCATACGGACGTTTATGACGATCGTTTCAAACGTTTGTATGTGACAAGCGTTTGAAACATGCGTATGTTGGGCTCATCCCCGCGAGAAGGAACGAGATGATGACCGATCAGCGCCCCCTGTCCCCCTTCGAAAGCAGCTACTTCGGCTCCGACACCAGAATCGGCAGCATCCCGGTGGGCGGCATGCCGCTGTTCATCGGTTCGACCGTGCGAGGCGACCTCGACGTGTCCGCGCTACGCCGCGTGATCGCCGACTTGGCGGCCGCGCATCCGCTCCTGCGCAGCGAACAGGTGGACGCCGGGGGAGTGCGATGCTTCCGGCGCGACGACTCCTACCGGCCCCGCTTGACGATCACCGAGGGCGGCGAGCCGGAGTACCTGAATTTGCTGAACACGCCGCAGGACTGGACCGGAGGGCTGTTCCACGCGCATCTCCTGCGCGACGGCGAGCACGATCGGATCGTGCTGGCCATCCACCACGGCATCGCCGACGGCAGATCCGCTTTCGCGCTGCTCGCGCAACTGTGGGAGCGGTACACCGCCCAGGTGACGGGTGCGCCCGCACCACACGCGAATCCGGATCAGAGCTTGCCCGAGGCGATGGACACCAGGCTGGCGCGCATCGTCTCCGCCGAGGAGGTCGCCGGGCTGCTCGACCTGATGCGCGCGGGCGCGGAAATGATGACCGCCGATCTCACGCCGCGACAGCTGCCCCATCTCGGTGAGGGCGCGCACCGGCCGAACCGGTTGACGCTGGAGCGCATCGAATTGGACGACATCGAGACCGCCGCGGTGATCGCCGCCGCCCGAGTCCACGGCGTCTCGGTGAACAGCCTCGTCGCGGGAGCGGCATTCGCCGCCTTCCGAGCCCGGCTGCAGCCGTCGGCGGGAGCGCTGCCGATGGTCTGCGGCCACGCGGTCGACGTCCGGGCGGATCTCGTGCCGCCGCTGCCCGCGAGCACCGTGCTCAACTGCGTGTCGGGGGTGGGCACATTCGCGCTCGTCGACGCGGACGCCGACCCGATCGCGCTGGCACACGCGGTGGCGTCGGGCATGCGCGCCTCGGTCGAGCGCAAGGAGGCACTGCTGATGATGCTCGCCGCCCAGCAGGTCGGCGACCCGGCGACCGCCGCACTGCTCTCGGCGCCGAATACCTTCGCCATCTCGAACATCGGCCGCCTGCAGGCCCTTTCGGTTCCGCCGCGGTTGCGGATCGTCCGCAACGACGTCTTCGCGATGGTGGCGGGCATGCCGCCGAAACTCACCGTGTTCACCATCGGCGACCGGATGACCATCCAAGTGGAATACGACACCGCGCGCCACAGCCCGGCGCAGCTGGGCGAAGTACGCCAGGCGCTGATCCGGACCTTGGCTACCGTCCGCGCCGCCTAGCTACGCGCCGACGCACCACCGACAGCTCGTGACTTCAGCGGATCACGCAGGGAGCGCCCGGCCGGGTTCGGCCGGATCATTCGAACGCCACGGCATGCGTCGTCTCACCCGGTCGCGAGTCAGTCCGAGCGGTCGTGACGACCCGCGAAACGAAGCGTCAACTGCCTGGCGAACTTCTTGCGGCGCTTTGGCGAGCCCGTCCGGCGATCGATGTCGGCCTCCACGTCGGCCGGGACGTCGTAGCGGCGGATGTACGCGCCGGAGAACGCCTGCACCGTCGCGGTCACCGGGATGGCGAGCAGCGCGCCCGTCGCGCCGAGTAGCGCGGCGCCCGCCAGCACCGCCCCGAACGCGACGGCCGGGTGCATGTCCAGAGTGGTGGCGGTGATGCGCGGTTGCAGCACATAGTTCTCGAACTGCTGGTAGAGCACGATGAAGCCGAGGATCCACAGCGCGGTGCTCGGCCCGTGCACCAGACCCACGATCACCGGGAGCGCACCGGCGAGATAGGTGCCGACCGTGGGGATGAACTGGGAGACCACGCCGACCCACAGCGCGAGGGCGAACGCCGACGGCACGTCCAGCAGTCGCAGCATGACGTAGTGCGCGAGCGTCGAGGCGAGCGCGAGCAGTCCGCGGGAATAGATGTAGCCGCCGGTCTTGTCCACCGCGATGTCCCAGGCGCGCAGGACGTGCCGCTGCCGCCGTGGCGGCAGGAGCGAGCAGACGGCGGTGCGGATCCGGGGCCCGTCGGCGGCGAAGTAGTAGGTGAACAGCAGGATGCCGAGACCCTGGAACAGCGCCCCGAGAGCGGCCGTGCCGATGCCCCAGACGTTGCCCGCCAACCCGGTGAGATAGCCCTCCAGGGTCGAACTCCAGTCGGTGGCGTACTTCTGGATGTCCGTACTGGACAGATCCTTGTGGAAAGTGTGGTTGATCCAGTCCACGCCCCGGTCGGCGTATTCGGGCGCGTGCTGCACCAACGTGGTGACCTGCTCCACCAGCAGCGCACCGAGCGTCCAGAAGAAGGCGACGACGAGGGCGGTCAGGCCGAGGAACACCAAACCGGTCGCGGGGCCGCGCCGCATGCCGCGCCGCGCCAGCGAATTCACCGCCGGTTCGATCGCGAAAGCCAGGAACAGGGAGACCAGCAGAATCGTCAGCAGGCTCCGCAGCCGCTCGAGCACCCAAAAGGCGGCCAGCAACCCGGTGACCGTCGCGGCGGCGAGCAGGAACGCGCGTGGCAGCCACGGCGGCATGCCGGGTGCGGCGATGGCCGGTTGTGGCGTCTCGTCTTCGTCCTCCGCGGGCACAAGGCCAAGGTACCCACGCCGGGAGCGGTTCGCGGCCAGACACCGCGCGGCCGCGCCGGTGCGGAGAGCGGGCTCACATGGTGGAGACGTCGATGACGAACCGGTAGCGCACGTCGCTGGCCACGACCCGGTCGTAGGCGCCGTCGATCTCGTCGGCGGCGATCAGCTCGATCTCCGCGCCGATGCCGTGCTCGGCGCAGAAGTTCAGCATCTCCTGGGTCTGCGCGATCCCGCCGATCATCGAGCCGGCCAGCGAGCGGCGGTACGCGGCGAGGTTGAACGGCTTGACGCTCATCGGGTGCTCGGGCAGGCCGAGGATCACCAGGGTGCCGTCCAGGTTCAGCAGGCGCAGGTAGTCGTCGATCGGCAGGTTCGCCGAGACCGTGTTGAGGATCAGGTCGAACCGGCCGCGCAGCTCGCGGAAGGTCTGCTTGTCGCTGGTGGCGTAGTAGCCGGTCGCGCCGAAGAGCTTGCCGTCGTCCTGCTTGCTCAGCGAGTGGCTCAGCACGGTGACCTCGGCGCCCATCGCGGCCGCGAGCTTCACCCCGACGTGGCCGAGCCCGCCCATGCCGATGATGGCGACCTTCTTGCCCGGCCCCGCGCCCCAGTGCCGCAGCGGGGAGTACAGCGTGACGCCCGCGCACAGCAGCGGCGCCGCGACGTCCAGACCGATGCCGTCGGGGATGGCGACCACGAAGTTCTCGGTCACCACGATCTGCGTCGAGTAACCGCCGAGCGTGTGCCCGCCGGGCTCGACCGCCGGGTCGACCGGGGTGTTGTAGGTCATGGTCGCGCCCGCGGTGCAGTACTGCTCCTCGTCGGCCAGGCACGGCGCGCAGACGCCGCAGGAATCGACCATGCAACCGACGCCGACGCGATCGCCGACCCGATGCTTGGTCACCGCGGATCCGACCGCGGCGACCACGCCCGCGATCTCGTGACCGGGCACGCAGGGGTAGCGGGTGCGGCCCCACTCGTCGCGCGCGGTGTGGATGTCGGAATGGCAGATACCCGCGAACTTGATGTCGATCAGCACGTCGCGCGGGCCCAGGTCCCTGCGTTGGATCGTGACCTTCTCGAACGAGCCATCGGGAGTGGACAGGGCGTAGGCGGCGGCAGTGCTCATGAGGACATGCCTACCGCCGCATGGGTGCGGTTGCCAACTGTGACACGAAAAAGACACGCTCACGGGCCGTTTTTCCGGCGGGCTGCCCGGTTCGATGATCTTCGGCGCGCGCAGCGGCGACAATGGGTTCGGGAGGTTCGGCCGAGGCGGGAGAGCCATGGACGAAGAACGGCAGCAGTGGATCGGGGCGCGCCGCGCGCCGGGCGGTGGCCGGGTGTTCGTGCTGGTCGTCACGCTCATGATCATGATCGCCGCGTTCCTCGGGTATCGCGGCGATCTCCCCGCCCGCGATCGGACCGGCCCGGCCGGGACGGCGGCCTCGGTCGTGTTCGCTCCGCCCGAGCCGCTCGACGCGGGAGTGGTCACCGCGGCGGTGCGGCCCGCGCTGGTCAACATCAACGCCTCGGCCGAACGATCCGGGCCGGGTGCGGCGGGGTCGGGCATCGTCCTCACCGCCGACGGCGAGGTGCTCACCAGCCATCACGTGGTCAAGGGCGCCGACACCGTGACCGCGACCGATGTGGGCAACGGCAAGGCCTACGACGCGGTGGTGCTCGGCTACGACGCCGAGGCCGACATCGCCCTGCTCGACCTGTCGGCGGCCGACGGGCTGCCGACCGCGACCATCGGCAGTTCCGGCGCGTTGCGGCTGCGTGAGGAGGTGCTCGCCATCGGCAACGCGGGCGGCGCCGGCGGGCCGCCCACCGCGGTGCACGGCCCGCTCACCGACCTGGACAGCGCCATCGTGGCGATCAACGCCGCCGATCTGTCGCGCAAGGCGCTCAACGGGATGCTGGAGGTGGCGGCGGCGGTCACGCCGGGACAGTCCGGCGGAGCCCTGGTCGACCACAAGGCGTCGGTCGTCGGCGTGATCGCCGCGGCGTCGGGCGACGGGGCGCGCACCGCCGACCATCCGGCGAACGGCTACGCGGTGCCGATCGACGCCGCGATGCGAGTGGTCCAGCAGATTCGCTCGGGAACCCCCACCGACACCGTGCACATCGGCCCGACGGCCACGCTCGGCGTGCTCGTCTCCAACGCGCTGCCCGCTGGGACCGGTGCCCGCGTGGACATGGCGATCTACGGCATGCCCGCCTTTGCCGCCGGTCTGGCCGCAGGAGACGTGATCACCTCGCTCGACGACCACACCGTCACCAGCGCCCAGTCGCTGCGCACCGCGCTGAACAGGCGCAAGCCCAACGAGACCGTCCGATTGGGCATCACCGGCGCCGGCGGCGCGCGCACCGTGCCGGTGGCGCTGGTCCAGGGACCGCCGAACTGATCGGCCTCAGACCAGCGACAGCCAGTAGTCCTGGAAGCGCAGGAACACCAGCACCAGCACGACCGCGAAGAACAGCGCGACGATCGTCCAGCGCCACTCGGCGAGCACGCCGAGCGGACCGCGCGAGCGCCCCCACAGCTGGTCGGTGCTCACCGCGAGCAGCGGCGTGATGATCGCCCACACCACCATGCAGTACGGGCACAGCGCGTTGATCCGGTACAGGCTCTGGAAGATCAGCCAGCAGATGAACCCGACGCCGAGCAGGGTGCCCAGCCACATCCCGCCCCAGACCCAGCGCGGGAAGCCGACGCCGGCCACCGACAGCACGCCCAGTGTGACGACGACCGAGAACCCCACGATGCCCATCAGCGGGTTCGGGAACCCGAAGATCGAGGCCTGATCGGTCACCATCACCGACCCGCAGGACAGGATCGGGTTGATGCTGCACGACGGCGTGTAACCGGGATCGGTGAACAGCTTGAACCGTTCCACGGTCAACGCCACCGCGGCCAGCCAGCCGGCCAGCCCGCCGATCAACAGGACCCACGCGGCCCGGGGCCCCGCGGCGATCACTGGCCCGCGGCGGCGCTGATCACGGGTGCGAGGCCGCCTGCGCCGAAGATCTGCTGGCTGGACTCGACCTTCTTGCCGTTCACGAACACCGACGGGGTGGACTGGATGCCGCTGTCCAGCACTTCCTTGGTGCGGGCCTGGACGTACTTGTCGTACTTGTGGTCGGTGATGCACTGGGCGACCGCGTCGTCGGTGTAGCCGGCGCTCTTGGCGATCTGGACCAGCTGATCGTCGGGCAGGCCGGCGCCGCCCTCCGCGGGCTGCTGGGCGTACATCGTCTTCAGCCAGGCCTGGTACTTCGACGGGTCGGCTTCGGCGACGCAGTAGGAGGCGTTGGCCGCGCGCGAGGAGTAGCGCGTGGTGGACGCCTTGTCCAGGAAGGCGATCACGTTGTATTCGACGACCGCGGTGCCGCTGGCGACCGCGTCCTCGAGCACCTGCCCGTTCGCCGCCTCGAACGCCTTGCAGGCGGGGCACTGCAGATCGGCGACGACCCGCACGGTGACCTTCGCGTCCGGCTTGCCGACGCGGACGGCGCCGTTGTCGGTGATCGAGGCGGGCACGGCGCCCGCGGTCGCGGCGATGGACGGGGTGGGTCCTGGATCGTCCTTGCGGTTCTTCTTCACCGCGATGCCGATGCCGATCGCCGCGATCAGCGCGACGAGCACGGCGGCGACGGCCACCTGGATCAAGATCTTGCGGTTGCGGTCGGCGCGTTCCGCCGCCAGCAGCGGGTTCGACTTCCCACCCTGGTTCTTGCTCACCGTGCGCTCACCACGCCTTTCGCTCGCCGGACGGTTTTCCTGCCGCCACGATCGTAGATCCGCCGACCATCTCCCCGGGTGATCGGCCCACAGCCGTCATCATCGTCGGCCTACCTGAGAGATTCCGAAATATCCGGTCCTGCCGCCGCGAACCCGATCCGGCCCCGTTCAGCGCGGCAGGATGCCCATGAGCACGAGCGTGACGGCGTCGCGTGCCAGCTCCGGCGGCAGCTCGCCGTCGAACTGGGTGACGTACAGGTGGACCAGCCCGCCGAGGGCCAGCATGGTCAGCCGGGGATCCACGGTCGCCGCCACGTCGCCGCGTGCGACGGCGCGCCGGACGATCTCTTCGGACGACGCCAGCCGCCGGACCCAGAATTCGCGCCGGATCGCCTCGACGCCGGGATCGGATTCGACGAGCACGCTGCCGCGGATCAGGGCCCGGCCGGACGGCGTGCGCGCGAATCGGATGAGATCGGTCGTGAACCGCTCCAGATCGCCGCGCAACGACCCGGTGTCCGGCAGCGGGATCTCTTCGGCCACCCGGGACAGCAAGGCGTCCAGCAGCAAGCGGGGCAGCGTCTTCCAGCGGCGGTAGATCGATGTCTCGTGCACGCCCGCGTCGGCGGCGACGTCGGCGACCCGCACGGCGCCGATGCCCGCCGACTCGATCCTGGCCAGGGTCGCGTCCAGCACGGCTTCGCGCAGACGCGCGCCGCGGATCTGCGCGGGGGGCTTACTCACCGGGCGATTATCGCAAGTTCTCTTGCGTTATGTGGCGGCGGCCCTTAGCGTGTGCTATCGCAAGTCGACTTGCGATAGAAGGCGAGAGTGGTATGGACGAGGTGATCGCGCCTTCCGGGCGCTGGCGGGGTGAGGCTCGCGGCGAGGTCGCGGTGTTCCGTGGCATCCCCTACGCGCGGGCCGAGCGATTCGGTGCGCCCGAGCCGGTCGCGCCGCCCGAGGGGGTGTACGACGCGACGCGCCCCTACGCGATCGCGCCGCAGCTGCCGGGACGGCTCGAGAGTGTGATGGGGCGGGCGGACCCGCTCGAGCAGTCGGAGGACTGCCTTGCGGTCACCGTCACCGCACCCGTGGCCGCCGAGCCGGGCGGACGTCCGGTGCTGGTGTGGTTGCACGGTGGCGCCTACCTGGCCGGCAGCGGGCAGTGGAACCTGTACGACGCGGTCCGGTTCGTGGGCGAGACCGGCGTTGTCGTCGTGTCGGTGAGCTACCGGCTCGGCGTGCTGGGTTATCTCCGTGCCCCTGGCGTGTCGGCGGGGAATCTCGGCTTGCTCGACCAGATCGCGGCGCTGCGGTGGGTGCGCGCGCACATCGCCGAATTCGGCGGCGATCCGCGGCGCGTCACCGTGGCGGGACAGTCCGCGGGCGGGCAGTCGGTCGTCGCGCTGCTGGGGATCGCGACGGCACGGTCGCTGTTCGCCGGGGCTGTCGTGCAGAGCGCGCCCTTCGGCATCGGATTCCACAGCCATCGGAGGGCCGAGCGGGTGGGAGCGATGTTCCTCGCCGAACTCGACGCCGATCCCCGCACCGCGTCCCTGCGCGAACTGCTCGCCGCGCAAGGACGCACCGTTCGCCGCTGCGCCGGGCCCGGCGCGCTGAATTCGGCGCCGCCCTTCTTGCCCGTGGCCGACGCGGGACCGCTGCCCGGCGAGCACACCTGGCGAGCAGCGGCGCGCGCCGCCGCCGCCGATCTGCCGGTCCTCCTCGGTTGCACGCAAGAAGAGGCGCGCGCCTTCTACGGTGGCCCGCATCCGGTCTTCGGCAGGCTCCGGCGACTACCGGCGCTCGGAGCCCGGCTGGACTCGGCGGCACAGCGGCTGATCGGGCGAAAGGCGTTCGAGGACGGCATGTTCCGATTCGCCGATGAACTGGCCGGCGCCGGGGCGCGCGTGTACTGCTATCGAATGGGACAGCTGCACCCGGAGAACCCCTACGGCGCCTGCCACTGCATCGATCTGCCGCTGCTGTTCGCCGACGGCGACACCTGGCGCGCCGCCCCGATGCTCGCGCCGCTCACCCCTGCGCAGATCGATGAGCTGGGTGCCGGAACCCGCCGGTACTGGGGTGAATTCGTGCGCACCGGCCGGATCGCCGACACCGGCTGGACGCCGCATCGACCGGGCTCGCGTTTCGTCCGGCACTTGCCATGACCGCGCTCGTGCCGCCGGACGCTAGGACGCTGCTGAATAACGCGGGGTGTCGACCCGGCCCTGCGGGCCGGTTCGAGGAGAATGTTTGGGTGCAGGGAGAGGGCAGGCCGGATCCGGAGTTGATGGACGCGGCGGCGTTGGTCGGGCA
>NZ_JAYKYQ010000021.1:0-83292 GCF_035544775.1 Nocardia implantans
AACTCCCGCACCGCGAACACCGGCTCCGGCAACGCCGCCCGATCCAACTTCCCCACCGGCGTCAACGGAATCTCATCCAACACCATGATCGACGCCGGAATCATGTACGCGGGCAACGACTCGGCGAGGTGTTCCGCGAGCGCATCGGTGTCCACGTCGGCGCCGGGTCGCGGCAGCACGTAGGCCACCAGGGCGGTCGCGCCCGACGGCAGCGTCTTGCCCAGGGTGGCCGCGAAGTCGATGTCGGGATGGCTGGTGAGGGCGTTGTCGATCTCGCCCAATTCGATGCGGAAACCGCGGATCTTCACCTGGAAGTCCGAGCGGCCCAGATATTCGATGACACCGCCGTCGTTGCCCCCGGTCTCGGTGCGTCGTACCAGGTCGCCGGTGCGATACAGGCGCGCGCCCGGGTTGCCGCTGTCGGCGCCGAACGGGCTGGCGACGAATCGCTCCGCGGTCAGGCCCGGACGGTTGAGGTAGCCCTGCGCCAGCGCGGGACCGGACAGATACAGCTCGCCGACCACCCCGGCCGGCACCGGACGCAACCGCGAGTCCAGCACGAACGCGCCGACTCCCGGGATGGCCGTGCCGATCGTGATGGGTTCGCCCGGCGTCATCGGCGGCGTGCTGGTGGCCAGGATCGTCGCCTCGGTGGGGCCGTAGCCGTTGTAGAACTCGCGCTCGGCCGCCCAGCGTCCGACCAGCTCGGGGCCGAACTTGTCACCGGCCACGACCACGGCCTGCAGGTCGTCCAGTCCGTCCGGGTCCACCGATTCCAGCGCGCCAGGCGTGATGAGCATGTGCGTGACGTGCTCGCGGCGCAGCAGATCCGCCAGCTCGAAACCGCCGAACACCGTCGGCGGCGCGATCACCAGCGTCGCGCCGGAGGAGAAGGCCAGCAGCAGTTCCAGCACCGAGACGTCGAAGTTCGGCGAGCAGACGTGCAGGACGCGGGAGTCCTCCGTCACGCCGTAGTGCTCGCGCTCCGCCGCGACCAGCCCGGCCAGGCCGCTGTGGGTGACCACGACGCCCTTCGGCTTGCCCGTGGACCCGGAGGTGTAGATGACATAGGCCGGATGCCGCTCGTCCAGCGGGCGCACCCGGTCGGTGTAGGAGATGGGATGTTCCGGGCGCGCGGCGATGCGCGCGGCCTGCACCGGGTCGTCCAGCTCGATCCAGTACACGCCCGTGCCGAGCACGGGGCGGTGCGCCGAGGTGGTCAGGCCCACGGTGGCGCCGGAGTCGGCGACGATGTGGTTGATGCGGTCGGTGGGGTAGGTCGGATCCACCGGCACGTAGGCCGCGCCGGTCTTGGCGATCGCCCAGACGGCGAGCACCGACTCCACGCTGCGCGAGATTCCGATGGCGACCACGTCGCCGGGCCCGACACCGCGCTCGATCAGCTCCCTGGCCAGCCGCGAGGACGCCGCGTCCAGTTCGGCGTAGGTGAGCTCGCGATCGTCGGCCGGGTCCCCCGTCGGGTTGAACCGGATCGCGACTTCGGTGGCGGCGGACTCGACGGCGGCGGTGAGCAGCTGCGCGAAGAGCGGACTGCCCGACCTGCGGCGACGGCTACTGCGAGCAGAGCGACGGGCGGTTTCCATTCGAGTGCATTCACCTCTCGCATCGAGCCAGGACCCGGGCTCTACCCTGCTCAGGGCTTGTTAACCGGGGCCAGCGCGGACCGAGCAATCATATAAGGGGCTGACCACTGAACCCGCGCGCTGTATTGGATTGCCGCGGGTGCCGTCGCTACGGCCCCGCGCCCCCTGGTTGTGTGCTGTCCTCTCGTCGCACACCATCCGCCCCCCTGGAATCGGTGTCTTGCCTGATTCCTGCCGTTATATCGGTACGGACGCCGTCGTGTTGCAGGACCACCCCGATCGGTGAGCTTGCTCACAGCCATCCGCGCCGCGTGGCCTGCACCCCCGCCTGGAATCTCGTACTCGCCCCGAGCCGCTCCAGCAGCCGTGCGGTCCGGCGGACCACCGTGCGCCGGGACATCCCGAGCCGCCGGGCGATGGTGTCGTCGGTCGCGCCGAGTCCCATCAGGGTCAGGATCGCGCGATCGCGTTCGTCCAGCGCCTCCGCGGTCGGATTCACCGAGATGGGCGCGGCCATCGTCCACAGCACGTCGAAGGTCTTGATCAGCAACTCGAGCGTGGGCGATCCGGTGATGCGCAAACCCATCGGGTCGGGCCTGCGGTCGTCGGCGTGCAGCACCAGGCTGGCCCGTTCGTCGTCGCTGATGATCAGTTTGAACGGCGGCTCAGGCAGGGTTCTGGCCTGCGCGCCGCCCGCGTTGGTGGACAGCGCGTGGCGCAGGCGCTCCGGGTCCTGATAGACGGTGTCCTGGTACAAGGTCTGGTAGCGGATGCCTTCGGCGAGCCTGGTCCGTTTGAGTTCGAACAGCTGGCGCTCGCGCTCGGGATCGCTGAGATAGGGCCCGCGCTCGACCAGCTTGACGCAGCTGCGCGCGCCGGTCTGCATCTCTTCGAAATCCGCCAGCATTTCCAGCCGCTCGTACACCGGCACCACCGCGCCGTTGCCGCGCGGCGAGCGGCGCACCGAGCGGAACGTCTCGCTCAATCGTGCTGCGGCAGCGTGCATCTGGTTGATCTCCTGCTGCCTTCGCCGTGCCTCGGCTTCGGACAGCGATTCCGGCGCGTGCGCGTCCCACAGCGGTTCGCCCTCGGGCGACTCGATGCGGATCGCGGCGTGCAGTTCACACAACACATCCAGCGATTCCGCGGCCAGGTCTTCCGAAACGCCCAGGTACTGCGCGATATCGGCGAGACTCGACCGCGGATGGTGCACCAGCACGGCGTACGCGCGGCCGTGCGGTGACCCAGGCTCGAAGATGTCGCCCAGCTCGATCACGGCCCGAGCCTAGCGACCGACCGGTGCCCATGGGTCAGCTCCGCGAGACCCGCGCGCGAACCGCCTCCCACGTCACCGGGACGCGGGAGGCTACGCGGCGCGCAACCATGCGCTGATCGGAATAGCAAGCCGGACAGGAGAATCAGTGCGCGGACGGGCCCCACTCCAAGGGCACGCCCTTGGCGGCGAGGTAGGGCATCGGGTCGATCTTGGTGCCCGACTGGTCCCAGATCTCCAGGTGCAGGTGCGGACCGGTGGACTGCCCCCGGTTGCCCACGGTGGCGATCACGTCGCCCGCGTTCACCCGCTGGCCCGCGTGCACGAACATCTCGTTCACGTGGCCGTAGACCGCGGTGGTGCCGTCGTCCTGCAGCACGCGCACCCACAGACCGAAGCCGGAGGCGGGACCGGCCTCGATGACGGTGCCGTTGCTGACCGAGTGGATCGGCGCGCCCAGCGCGTCGGCGAAGTCGAGGCCGTAATGCATGGCGCCCCAACGGCTTCCGAAGCCGGAGCTGATCTCACCGGCCACCGGGCGCACCGCGGGCGCCGGGGCGACCTGCTGCTGCACGCCTTTGAGGGCCTGCTCGGCCTGCGCCAGGGGGGCGGCGAGTTCCGGAGGAAGATTGGGAATGCCGAACGGCGCGGCGACCGGGGCGGCGATCTGGCCCGCCACCGCGGCGGGCTCCGGCGCGGGCAGCGCCACCGGCTCGGCGGCGGCCTTCGCCTCGGCGACCGGGAGGATGCTCGTGCCCTTCACCGTGGCGGGCGCGGACTGCGCTTCCTCGTCGGTATCGTGCGAACCGGGGAGCAGCGGCGACGCGTAGGCGAGCGCGGGAGCGACCTGGCTGGCGGCGCCGATCAGGGCGCCTGCGGCGACCGCGGCGGTGGCGGCGGCCTTGACTCGCTCGGTGGCGGACGGTTCGGCGCGGTGCCGCGTCGGACGGCCCGTTTCGCCGCCGTCGCCGAGGAGGCTCTGGACGGTAATGGAACTGGGGCCTACACGGTGCTGCGACAAAGCTGAGTCCTCGGTCGTACAACAGGGTCCGGGATGCCGGGGCCCGAGCCGAACCGGTTCGATAACGTTCCGATGAAGCCGGGCAAATAACGGTTTGGCATCCGTTGTGACGGGAACTCTACCGCGTCGTGACCATTCCGCAACCTTCCGGCGGAAAAACGCTGGTGAGGCCTGGGTCACATGTCCAAATGAGCGCATGCGCGACAATCGGACCGTGATCATCGACGAGTTGGACGTTCCGATCGCGCTCGCCCCGATGGCGGGCGGCCCCTCCACCCCCGAGCTGACCGCCGCGGTGACCGAGGCGGGCGGTTTCGCCCAGCTCGCCGCCGGATATCTCAGCGCCGCCGACACCGCGGCGCGGATCGCGGCGACCCGCGCGGCCACCGGCAAGCCGTTCGGCGTGAACCTCTTCGTGCCAGGACCGCCGACTCCGGCCGCCGACCTCGCGGACTACTTGAACGAACTCGGCGCCGAACACGACCTCGGCGATCCGCGCTTCGACACCGACGACTGGGACGCCAAACTCGACCTGCTCGTCGCCGATCCGGTCGCAGCCGTGTCGTTCACCTTCGGCTGCCCGAGCCCAGCGGACATCGGACGGCTGCACGCCGCCGGCTCCGAAGTCTGGGTCACCGTCACCTCGGTGGCCGAGGCGCGCATCGCGGTCGAGGCGGGCGCCGACGTGCTCATCGCCCAGGGTGCGGAGGCGGGCGGCCACCGGGCGACGTTCACGGATCGTCGCGCCGACGACGCCACCGACCCGCTCGGCCTGCTGGCGCTGCTGCAATTGCTCGCCGCCGCCACCGATCGGCCGCTGGTGGCCTCCGGCGGCCTCGCGACGGGCGCGGGCATCGCCGCCGCGCTGGCGGCGGGCGCCGCGGCCGCGCAACTGGGCACGGCGTTCCTGCGCTGCCCCGAGGCGGGCACCAGCCAGGTGCACCGCGCCGCGCTGACCGCCGACACTCCGACGATGCTCACCCGCGCGTTCACCGGGCGCAGGGCACGCGGGTTGCGCAATCGATTCCTGGTGCGCCACACCGCAACAGCGCCGACCGGATACCCGGAGATCCACTACGCCACCGCCCCGCTGCGCGCCGCAGCACGGGCCGCGGGCAACCCCGACGAGGTCAACCTCTGGGCGGGTCAAACCCACGAGCTGGCACCGGAGCTACCCGCGGGCGAATTGGTCGCGACCCTGGCCGCCGACACGAAAGCCGCACTGGAAAAAGCTCTTTCACGCCGAATCCAGCATTATTGACAACGACTTTCGTTTAGACTTCAGTGGCATCGCATCGACGTCCAGCACTGGAGGAGAGCGCCATGTCCCTTGATGTCCCCACCGCACTACTCGAACGCGCCGAACGCGGCGAGGTCGACGACGCCGACTTCGTCGAGGTCGTGCGCAATTCGCTGCCATACGCCTGGGAGGTGGTCAGCCGCGTCGCCGGTGAACTGCGCTCCGGCACGGCCGAATTCGCCGACAACACGATCGCGCCGCCCGACGAGACGGCGCGTGGACAACTGCTGCGCGCCATGGCTTCCGACGCGATTCGCGGCGGACTGGAACGGCACTTCGGCGTGAAGCTCGCCTTCCAGAACTGCCACCGGGTCGCCGCGTTCCCGCTCTCCGCGGTCGGCGGCGATACCTACACCACGTTCATCGGCACCAGGGCCCAGCTGCTCAACCAGAGCCCGGAACTGCGCAACTGCTGATCCACGAACCGAACACCCGGCGCGGCAAACAGTTTCGCCCGCGCCGGGTGTTCTCGTGTGTCCGGCGCCGCGCCCGCGCGTCGCCGCCGCCCGCCGCGGCGGTCTGCGCGTAGGGTGAACCGCCATGAGCAGCAACGATCTTCGCGATGAGGTCGAGGTCCGGCTCGCGCCGTGGCGCGAACAGCTCGGGGCGGACCGCGCCGCCTACACCAATCACGTGCTGCGCGTTCTGGCGCTGTGCGACCTCATGGCCGACGACCGGCGAACTCCGCCGAGCACCCGCGAGGAATTCCTGACCGCGGCCGTTCTGCACGACATCGGCATCTGGTCGGCGGGCACCTTCGACTACCTCGCCCCCTCCTGCGATCAGGCGCGCGCCTGGCTGGCGAGCATCGACCGCGACGACCTGACCGCACTGGTGGTGGCGATGATCGACCAGCATCACAAGCTCCGCCCGGCGGGCCGGCCGCACGATCCGGTCGAGATCTTCCGGCGCGCCGACGCGATCGACGTCGAACTCGGTTTGTTCGGCCGGTTCGGCGTCTCCCGCCGGGCCTACCGCGAGCTGGCGAAACGCTATCCCGACCACGGCTTCCACCGCAGGCTCGTGACCCTCGCCGGCCGGCGGCTGCGCAGCCACCCCGCGTCACCACTGCCGATGCTGAAGTGGTGACGCGGGGCAGCGATATCAGGCGAGCGTGCTGACGTCCAGCTCACCGTCGGCGTACTGGCTGCGCAGCCGCTTCTTGTCGAACTTGCCCACGCTGGTCTTCGGCACCTCGGCGATGAAGGTCCAGCGTTCCGGCAGCTGCCATTTGGCGAACTTGTCGGCGAGAAAGTCGCGCAACTCCTCCGGCTTGGCCTCGGCTCCCTCGGCCAGCACCACCGCCACCAGCGGGCGCTCGTCCCACTTCTGGTCCGGCACGCCGATCACCGCCGCCTCGGCGACGGCGGGGTGCCCGATCACGGCGTTCTCCAGATCCACCGACGAGATCCACTCGCCACCGGACTTGATCACGTCCTTGGACCGGTCCACCAGGGTGAGATAGCCGTCCGGGCTGATCTTGCCGACATCGCCGGTGCGCAGCCAGCCGTCGTGGAACTTCTCCGGATCGACCGCAGCGCCGTCCGGCGAATAGTACGAGCCGGTGATCCACGGACCGCGCACTTCCAGCTCACCCAGCGACTCACCGTCGTTGGGCACCACGCCGTCGTCGCCGACCAGACGCGCTTGCACGCCGGCGGGAAAGCGGCCCTGGGTCACCCGGTAGGCCCACTTCTGCTCGTCGGTGACCGCCGTGGCGGGCGGATGCGCCACGCTGCCCAGCGGCGAGGTCTCGGTCATGCCCCACGCGTGCAGCACCCGCACGCCGTGGGAGTCCTCGAAGGTGCGCATCATCGACGGCGGGACCGCGGAGCCGCCGACCACCACCGCGCGCAGATGCGTGATGTCCTGCGGATTCGCCGCCAGCGCCGCCAGCACCCCGCCCCAGATGGTCGGCACCGCGGCGGCGAAGGACGGCTGCTGCGCGGCCATCATCTCCAGCAGCGGCCCCGGCTGCAGGAACCGGTCCGGCATCAGCAGATTCGCGCCGGACATCAGCGCCGCGTACGGCAGGCCCCAGGCGTTCGCGTGGAACAGCGGGACGATGGCCAGGATGTTGTCGGTTTCGAACAGGCCCATCCCGTTGTTCGCGGCGACCTGCATGGCGTGCAGCCAATTCGAGCGGTGCGAGTACACCACGCCCTTCGGGTCGCCCGTGGTGCCGGAGGTGTAGCACATCGCCGCGGCGGAGCGCTCGTCGATCACCGGGAAGTCGTAGGTGTCCGGCTGCCCGCCGAGCAACTCGGTGTAGGCGTGCACCTGCACACCCTCCGGCGCGGTGAGCGTGGCCGCGTCGCCGTTGACCACGATGACGTGGCGGACGGTCGTCAGGTGCGGCAGGATCTGGCCGAACAGCGGCACCAGCGTGCCGTCCACCAGCACCACCTGGTCTTCGGCGTGATTGGCCACGTACACGACCTGGTCGGGGAACAACCGGATGTTCAGCGCGTGCAGCACCGCGCCCATCGCGGGCACCGCGATGTAGGCAACCAAGTGCTCGTTGTTGTTCCACATGAACGTGCCGACCCGGTCGCCGACCCCGATGCCGAGCCCGCGCAGCGCGTTCGCCAACCGCGCCGATTCGGCGCCGACCTCGCGATAGGTCATGGTGCGCACGCCGGTGCCGGTCCACGTGGACACGGTGGAATCCCCGGCGAACGTCGATGCGTAGCGCAGCAACGTGGCCAACGACAACGGCTCGTCCTGCATAGTGCTCAACATCGGAACTCCTTTTTCTTCGGTGACTTCCCGTCAGAAAGCCAAGTCGGTTGCGGCCACCTTCGGGGCTTCGATGCGCTCCCGTGCGGCAACCCCACCCCGCGGGTCACTTCGGGAGACAGAACGCGCGCGTGGCCCGGCGCCCGCTGGACAACGGCTCGCCCACGGGCCCGGAGGGCCGGCTGCGCAGCGATGCGGCGCTGCAATTCGCGCTCGGCGTTCTCGCGGACGAAGCCGACAGCGGCCGGATGCGCCTCAGGGCCGATCGAGGCGCGGTCGCGATCTTCCGCGTCGTGACCGCGGAGAACCAGGTCGGGCAGGTCAGGGAAAGTCGGGACACGCGGCGGCATGGTTCAGCACGCATCGACCATGAGCCACATCACACGGGGGATGCTACCCAACGGTAGGCCGCCTCGGGCAGCGGTGGCGAGCCAAGACCCGCGCATCCATCCGAGGGCATACGCCATCAGTTTCCGCTGGTCAGCTCGGCGCTCCGATCTCAGGTCCGAACGGTCCCGTCGACCACCACTTCGGTGTGCGCCGGGTAGGCGTGCACCACCGCCGTGTCCAGCTCGGGCACCACATGGGTCAGGGCGTGCTGGGCCTCGTGCGCGACGCGATGGGCTTGCGCCAGCGTGATCGTCGGGGCCACGTCGAGTTCCACATCGGCGTGCAACCGGTGACCGATCCAGCGCATCCGCAGGCTGCGCACGCTCTGCACGCCCGGCTCGGCGGCCAGCGCCCGCTCGGCCGCGGTGACCATCCCCGGCTCGACGGCGTCCATCAGACGACGCAGCACGTCGCGTGCCGCGGTTCGCAGCACGGCGAGGATCGCGACGGTGATGAGCAGCCCGACGATCGGGTCGGCGAGCGGGAAGCCGAGTGCCACTCCGCCCGCGCCGAACAGCACGGCCAGCGAGGTGAACCCGTCGGTGCGCGCGTGCAGGCCGTCGGCGACCAGCGCCGCCGAGCCGATCCGCCGGCCGACGCGGATCCGGTACAGCGCGACCGTCTCGTTGCCGATGAACCCGACCAACCCGGCCGCGGCAACCCAGCCAAGATGCTCGAGCGGCTGCGGATCGAGCAGCCTGCGCACCGCCTCGTATCCGGCGATCAACGCCGACAAGGCGATCATCGCGACGACGAAGAGACCGGCCAGGTCCTCCGCGCGGCCGAAGCCGTAGGTGTAGCGACGGGTCGCGGCCTTGCGGCCGAGCGCGAACGCGATCCACAGCGGGACCGCCGTCAGCGCGTCGCCGAAGTTGTGCACGGTGTCGGCGGCAAGGGCCACCGAGCCGGACGCGGCGACGATCACCAGTTGCAGCACCGCGGTGCACCCGAGCACGACCAGGCTGATCTCCACCGCCCTGATGCCGATCGCGCTGGATTCCAGCGCGTCGTCCATGCTGTCGGCGGCGTCATGGCTGTGCGGGACGAAGATCTCCCGCAGAACGCCGAACGGACCGGAACGATGCCGGTGATGTCCGTCGTGGTGGTGGTGCCGATGGGTCATGCGCTCGCCTCGTCTCGGCCGGGGACTTCGCGCAGCGCGCCGGCCCCACGATGATGCGCGGGAACACCGGGCCCCGCGTGCTCGGCGTTGTACACCGCGTCCACCACCAACTGGCGGACGTGCTCGTTCTCCAAGCGATAGAAGATCGTCGTCCCCGCTCGGCGGGTGTTCACCAACCGCGCCATGCGCAGTTTGGCCAGATGCTGCGACACCGAAGGCGCCGGCTTGCCGACCTGGCCGGCCAAGTCGTTCACCGACAGTTCGCGGTCGACCAGCGCCCAGAGCACTTGCACCCGAGTGGGATCGGCGAGCATCCGGAACACCTCGACAACCAGTCCGACCTGATCCTCCGCGAGACGCGGACGCAGTTCCTGGTTATCTGCATTCATACGCAGATACTAGAGCAGGACGGGGCACCGTTACCAGCGCTCCGGGCCGATGTGGCGGCGGCACCCCCTGCGTTGCCGCCGACACACCGGTCGACCCCGAAACCCGAACAGGTCTTCTGTCTTAGTCGACGGTCGCGTCGGTGCGCCAGGCGAGCGGACTGATATCACCTGAATGAGACAAACCGATCGGCACGACGTTCCCGCCATGTGGGCATACGTCCGGAGGGGTGGCGGTGACCAGTGTGAATGCCTCAGCGTCGCAGCGACGTTCACGCGCACCTGCGCGCACAGCTGCACGTGCAGTACGGCCGTTCCGGCGCTGCACCGCGCTCCGATCGGAACATTCCGCACCGATCCGTGGTATCCGGCGCGATCCGGCCCGAGCCGTGCGGCCCGGCCGCGACCCGTTCGACGGCCACCCGCCGACATGAACGAGCCGTCGGGCGCCCGACCACTACCCCGTTACTGTGAATCACGAGAGACGCACCGAGCGACCGTGGAGTAGACGACATGCCAGTGGACCGAATGCTGCCCACCCCCGAGGCCAGGGACCTGCTGGAACTGACCCGCGACATCGCCGACAAGGTGCTCGAACCGCGCGTGGCCGAGTGCGAGAAGACCGGGATCTTCCCCGACGGCGTCTTCCCCGCGCTGGGCGCGGCCGGGCTGCTCAGCCTGCCTTATCCCGAGGAATACGGCGGCGGCGCGCAGCCCTACGAGGTGTATCTCCAGGTGCTCGAGGAACTGGCCGCCCGCTGGGCCGCCGTCGCGGTCGCCGTCAGCGTGCACAGCCTGTCGTGCCATCCGCTGTTCACCTTCGGCACCGAGGAGCAGAAGCAACGCTGGCTGGCCGACATGCTCTCCGGCGAGACCATCGGCGCCTACAGCCTGTCCGAGCCGCACGCCGGGTCCGACGCGGCCGCGTTGCGCTGCCGCGCCACCCCGGTGGCGGACGGCTACCGGATCACCGGCGCCAAAGCCTGGATCACCAACGGTGGTCGCGCCGACTTCTACACCCTGTTCGCCCGCACCGGCGAAGGTTCCCGCGGCATCTCCTGCTTCCTGGTCCCCCGCGACACCGAAGGGCTCAGCTTCGGCAAACCGGAGGAGAAGATGGGCCTGCGCGCCGTGCCCACCACCACCGCCGCCTACGACGACGCGTTCCTGCCCGCCGAACGTCGCGTCGGCGCCGAGGGACAGGGACTCTCGATCGCCTTCAGCGCCTTGGACTCCGGCCGCCTCGGCATCGCCGCGGTCGCCACCGGACTGGCGCAGCGCGCCCTCGACGAGGCCGTCGCCTACGCCAAGGAGCGCGAGGCGTTCGGCCGCCACATCATCGACCATCAGGGGCTCGGCTTCGTCCTCGCCGACATGGCCGCCGCGGTGGATTCCGCTCGCGCCACCTACCTCGACGCCGCCCGCCGCCGCGACGCGGGCCTGCCGTACTCGCGCCAGGCCAGCGTGGCCAAGCTCGTCGCCACCGACGCCGCCATGAAGGTCACCACCGACGCGGTCCAAGTCTTCGGCGGCTACGGCTACACCCAGGACTTCCCGGTCGAGCGCTACATGCGCGAAGCCAAAGTGATGCAGATCTTCGAGGGCACCAACCAGATTCAGCGTCTGGTCATCGCGCGCCAGCTCGCCGGGAACTGATGCCACAGGTGGCCGTAAATGCCGATTGAATGACCGCGGATGTCTTCGGACCTGCGGATACCGGCTCGTACCCTGAGAAGATGACGACGCCGTCCATCATCATCATCGGGGCCGGATTCGGTGGGCTCGGCATCGCGCTGGAGCTGCGGCGGGCCGGGCTGGACAACTTCACTATCCTGGAGCGCGCCACCGACCTCGGCGGCGTCTGGCGCGAGAACACCTATCCCGGCGCGGCCTGCGACGTGCCTTCCCCGCTGTACTCCTGGTCCTACGAGCCGAAATCCGATTGGCCGCGGCGTTTCTCCGAACAGCGCGACATCCACGACTACATGCGTGGCGTCGCCGACCGGCACGGCCTACGGCGCTTCATCCGCTTCGGCACCGAAGTGACCGACGCGGAGTTCGACGAGCGCACCGGCCAGTGGACCGTCCGCACCGCCGACGGGGCGCAACTGACCGCCGACATCCTCGTCCCCGCCGTCGGCCAGCTGTCGCGCCCAGCGCTGCCGAACATTCCCGGCATCGACACCTTCACCGGCCCCGCCTTCCACTCCGCCGAATGGGACCACGACGTCGACCTGACCGGCAAGCGCATCGCCTGCATCGGCACCGGGGCCAGCGCGATCCAGTACATCCCGCGCATCCAGCCGACCGCGGGCCACCTCACGCTGTTCCAGCGCTCCGCCGCCTGGGTGCTGCCGAAGGCCGACGTCGAGTACAGCGCTGTACACCATGCGCTGTTCAAATACTTCCCGCCCAGCCGGCTCGCCGAGCGCTTCGCCATCTGGTCGATCTTCGAATTGCTCGCCCTCGGCCTGACCGACATCCCGTCGATCAAGACTCCCGTGATCGCGTTGGCCGACCGGCACCGGGAAAAGCAGGTCCCCGACCCGGAACTGCGCGCGAAGCTGACCCCTGACTACGCGGCCGGGTGCAAGCGCGGACTGTTCTCCAACGAATATTTTCCCGCGCTGGCGCAGCCGAACGTCACCGTGGAGACCACCGCCATCGAGGCGATCACGCCGACCGGCGTCCGCACCGCCGACGGCGTCGAGCACGAAGTGGACGTCATCATCTTCGGCACCGGCTTCAAGGGCACCGAGTTCCTGGCGCCGATCAACATCTACGGCCTCGGCGGGCGCAAGCTGGCCGATGTCTGGGGCGACGAAGGCGCGCGCGCCTACCTCGGTCTCTCGGTGCCCCAGTTCCCCAACCTGTTCATGATGTACGGCCCGAACACCAACGTCGGCGCCGGCTCCATCATCTACATGCTCGAGTCCCAGGCCCGCTACATCCGCCAGGTCGTGCAATACCTGGCCGATCGCCCCGGCCGCTACCTCGCCGCCCGCCCGGCCGCGGAGCAGCGCTGGGACGCCTGGTTGCAGAAGCGGTTGAAGGACACACCGTGGAACTTCTGCTCCAGCTGGTACCGCAACGCCTCAGGCCGCATCACCAACAACTGGCCCGGGGCCACCGTGCTCTACCGCTGGAAGACCAGGACTTTCGACCCCGCCGACTACGACGAGGCGCAGGCGCCCGCGAAGCCGTGACCGCACACTCAGCGAGACCTCAGCAAGCCGACAGTAAACTGGCATTGTCCGAGATCCCGCGGAAGAGGTGCCCATGTTGTGGCTGCTTATCGCCCTTGTCCTCGGCGCGCTGATCGTCCTCCTGATATGGCAGTCACAACAGGGCGAACAGCGTAGAGCCACCGAGCTGGCCGACGCGCTCGCCGACGCCAGGCAAGTGAACGAACGGCTGGGCGGCCAGGTCTACAGCCTCTCCGGCAGCAACGACGCCGCCACGCAGGCACTAGCCGACGCCTCCGAACGACATCTCGCGGCCGGCGCGCAACTCGATCAGGCCCGCACGCCCACCCAGGCCCGGCTGGCGAAACAGACCGCGTTGGAAGGGCTCTACTACATCAGGGCCGCACGCACCGCGATGCACATGGACCCCGGCCCCGCGATCCCCGGCCTCGACGGCCAAGACACCGCCGGGCAGGTGACCGAGAAACGCGTAGTCGAGTACGAGGGCAGGCAGATCGCAGCCGCCCCCGACCCCTCGGCCTCGACCCCGAACTACTACCCCGGCGGCCGAGTGGCCGGACGCCCGGTACCCGCCGGGTGGTACTCCGAGCCCTGGTGGAAGCCCGCGATGGTCGCGGGCGCCTGGGGCATCGGCTCCGCCCTCCTGTTCACCTCCCTGTTCTCCGGAATGTCCGGAGTCGGCTACGACGCCCACGGCTTCGAGAGCGGTTACGGCGAGGGCTTCCAAGACGGACTGGCCGCGGACGGCGGCGGGTATGACCAGGGTGGGGATTACTCCGGTGGGTACGACGGAGGCGACTACTCCGGCGGCAACGACGCCGGAGGCGGTTACGACGGCGGAGGCGGCTACGACGGCGGCTACGACGCAGGCGGCGGCTTCGACGCAGGCGGCTTCGACGGAGGCTTCTGACCCCTCCACCAGCCCTCCCGACAGCGATGCGGACTCCGAGCCAGATACCCGGTAGACTGCGAACGTCCCGGGCGGGCCACAAACCCACCCACCCAGCCTTCGTAGCTCAGGGGATAGAGCACCGCTCTCCTAAAGCGGGTGTCGCAGGTTCGAATCCTGCCGAGGGCACCAACATCATGGGCAACTTTTTCAGTTGTTGCCCTACCTGCGACGGGCCGTGTGCTGGTTTGGTTTGATGCTGGCGGCGGTTCGGCGGCGGGTTCCGGGGGTGCGATAGCGGTCAGCGCGGCGGTGGCTTGTGCGGCGGCGGGGAGTGTTTCCGTGGTCAGTGTGGCGTGGATGGTGGCACGTTTGGTGTCGTGGTCGTAGACGATCTCGAGACCGAACGCCTCGTACAGGTCGCGTTGCAGGGCGTCGGGGGCGTTGGTGAGTTGCAGCGCGAGTCGGGGTAGGTCTTCGATCAGGTCGGGCTCGTTCGGTGGTCGTCGGGCGGCCTGTTCGCGCAGGGCCTCCAGAGCGGTGTTCTGACTGCCCCGGACCGTGCGCGTCGCGGTGTTCGCCGATATCTTCGGCGACCTCAACCAGTTGATCGGCAGCGAGGTAGCGCCCCGAAGTGCAGCCTGGTTCAGAATCCGGGTACCGGCTCTCGAAGTGCGGCAACGAGATAGGCGCATCTACTGCTTCGCCACTGCATGCCCTAGCTACCGGTGAGAGTCAGAAGTGTTGGCCGAGAACCACTATCGAAAGATGACGATCCGCGAGGTGAGGATACGGTACTGGCATATCTGGAACTATCGATTCGATAGACGGCGCCTGCTTCCTCCGGCCTGCAAGAGGAAACCGGCAGGGCTTGATCAGTCGTCGATGGATCGTGACCGCCGCTCCACCTCACGCTGTGCCGCACGATCGGCAGCAAGAGCAGCGCTTCCCGAAGTGATGTCGGGTCCTCATCTAGAGGGCCGAGCATCGACTCCCATTCGGCGAGGTGCTCATTGAGAAGCTCGCACCACAGTGGCACGCCCAGCAACTTTTCCGCAACGCGCGGGCGATCTGTGCGACCAGCACTATCTGGGCATACTGAGGCCATTTGCCCAGGAGATAAAAGCGCTTTCTTCATTGGACCTAGGGGTCAGTGGACGCTGGCAGTAGTTGAGGATATTAACCGCTGGGCCCAGCGTTGCGCCCAGCATTGCCTTGAAAGTGGCATTCTGGGACGAGGAGTACTCATCGAAGACTGTCAACGTCGCGCGTTCGAAGACTTCGATATCTATCTCGTACATATCGCTGGCGATCGCTGTCAAGCCGGTTGCAGTACCCAACACCGAGCAAGTGTCGGTATACATGCGTACGAACAGGTCGCCTACCCGCAACGACGGACTCCATACTGTCTGGTCACCAACCTCGAATGCGTAGCTCATCATGCCCACTCTACTAGAATCTGGACGCCAGGATTTTTGATACGCATCTTCTCCACTGCAGCCTCTACCTGCGCCTGGAAATTGGGATCGGCGCCAGGGGTCGTGAACCGGAGTCCGATGGGAGCCTGCTCATAGCCATCGATATACTGTCGAGCCTCGATGTAGGACCCCAACTTCTTTTCCACCTGTTTCGCAATCCATTTGTCAACATCGGCGGCATCCGTGGCCGACTTCTCCTCCCATAGGACTCCATTATCGACTTCATCAATATCGGTGATTGTCTTGGACGTATCATTCGGATTGTCGATCTGCACTTCTCGATCCCCGTCCTTCACATGATATTTTCCGTCGCTCCCCAGGTGTGGTCGGCGTGGATCAGTGAACGTGACATCCTTTTTTGGGTCCGATGTAGTGAGGAGTATCGGTAGTCCGACAATAGTGGGCAGCCCGCCCGTCGTCAGAGCAGCCACGGAAAAGGCGAAGCCGCCGAGCGCGGTGAGGAATGTGTTGGCAGGACCAGCCAAAGCTCCGGCAGCCTGGTTCAGGAAATCGATCTCTTCTTGGCGATCGGTGGGTGTTTTTTGCCCATTCGGTGTCTTTTGCTTTGTTGGTGGCTCTTTGACCTGCACCATCGAACGCCCGATCTGAATGGCGGTGACGACAACCACCATGGTGAACTGAGTGTTCATGTCCGAGCGCATCGTGGTCAAAGCAACCTTGTGGGCGTCGACTGCGGCTGCGATGTCGCGGGCAGCGGCTTCGATGTCGCCGACGCTGTCAGCGAGCGTGCGAAGGTGGCCTACGAGGTTCGGGATGTCTTTCGGGACGTTGGATCCGTAGCCACGCTCAAGCCCGGAGGCGACCACTAACAGTCGTCCCTTACCGGTGTACACGGGGTCTGAATGAGCGAAGGTCTTCCATGCGGTTGCGGCGCGCGCCAGCTTGTCGGTGTCCCCGTCAGGGACTTCGCCGCCAGAGACAAGCGCAGTGACCTTGTCCTGCAGTTCGGTCCAGTCCGTCTCGAGTCCGCGGCTGTAAGTCCCCGATGACGCGACACCGTTAACTATGCCGGGGCCGTAAGGTAGTTCCGAGGGGAAACCGCTGGGCAACGATGGTGGGGCGCCCTTGTTGGGGTCGCGGTTGGCTTTGTACTCCGCGTACTTCCAGTTGTAGCCAGCCGCAGTCAAAACGTCCCCGAAGTGCTGCAATGCCCGCGCGAAGCTGGTCGCCACCAGCGTCACTGCGCCGGCGCGGTCATCATAGGCTTTCGACCACGTCTTGACCGCCTGGTAGCCACCGGCCATCGCGCTGGTTTCCAAAAGGACACGTTGCATCGCGTTGTAGACGGTTTGGAATTTCTCCGACAGGTCGTAGCATTCCTTGGCCGCGCTCTCATAGGACTGTGGGGAAATTGAGCCCACTGAGTTCAGCCGCCACTCATTCTCAAATTTATTTCCGCTGCCGCGCTGTAGGCGTCACGGGCAGTGACGGCGGCGGTGTACATCTCAGTGATTCCTTCAACCATTGCGGCAGCCCCGGTTGCCCATTCTCGGTAGGCTTCCTCCTGGGCGGTGGCAGCGGCTCCCCGCCAGTTTTGTTGGATGGTGGCGATTCGGTGGTTGAGTCCGTCGAGACTTTCGGTAAGGAACCCAATGAATCCAAGGGCGCGGGTCACGAGCTGGTCCAACTCATCGATATCGAACGTGAAGTCCCGGAAGTCGTCGGCCATCACATATTCAGCTCCGGTAGGTCTAGCGAATTAAAACTCGTTGCATTGGAAATATCGCTGCCAGCAATGGTCTTGCTTGCTACGCCAAGAAGTCCGCCCATGGCCGCGAGCGCATCCAGTACGGTGGCAGCGCCCTCCTTGGCTACCGTCCAGCCTTCACCGAATGCGTCTGCTGCCGACCCCTTCCAATTGTCGAGGACGCTCGAAACCTCGCGGTCGAGCGAATTCAACCCGTTCATCAGAGAACTAGCGACTTGCTCGACGTAGACGCCCGCATCGGTCACCTCGTCCGGAACAATCGCGAAATCTGTTCCGGGCGAACCCTGCTCGGTTGACACACGACCCCCCTCCTCCAGACATCAGGAAGACCTTAGCCACGACCGATCCCAAACGCAATGGCATCAACCCTGCCGGCAGTCAGTTGGACCTCGTGGTCGCGCGGATAGGCAACTCGCGTGCAGCCATGTGCCGAACGGCTTGGATAACGAGCCCGTCTGAACACATTCTCGACCGCCGTCATGGCTTATCCTCCTACGCGAAGTTTCCTGGTCAGCAGAACGCTCGAGACGGCCTCCCAGGAGCGCAGTCCAGCTTCTCGCTAGACGCGAGCGTCGGCACTGCACACCCTCGTCTCCGCGATCCTCTGCCCTGTCTCCGGAGCACAGAGCCTGCACGACGGTGGCTGTGGCTCGGTTCGCTGCTGAAAGTATCGACAGCTCAGAGGTTCGGGCTTGCTGGTGGTGGGGTCGCTGGGATCGTGGCGGGATTGTGGGTTGGGGTTCTGTTGTTGCGGCGGTGGGTATCTCGATTCGATCGTAGGGGCAGCCCGGCGGGGCCCGGCCCTACGAGGGCGAGAGCCGGAGAGCGGGTCGGCAAAGGCACTCGGTGAGTCAACCCGAGGGGCCGCCGCCCTGGGCGGATCGGAGTGTGCAAACCGTCCAATCAGTCACATGTGGTCGATAATCTCCGTAACGTTGTTGAGCCGCAATGGTGTTGGAGGGGTGCGATGGTAGAACAGCTCGACGTAGGCAATGCCAAGCTCAATGTAGGCAACGCCAAGGAGGGCATCGGCAGGACCGTCGACGGTATCGGCAAGGCGGCGCGGACCGCTTCATCACAGTTCGCCGGGCAGGTCGGCAACGTCAAGGACGCTGCCAGAGGCAGGGTCGAGAAGCTGACTGCGAAAGGGCCGGACCCCTACGAAGTGGCCGTAGCGGAATACAACCGCGTCTTCACGGCGATGGCCGACAGGGGCCTGTCTCTGTTGCGTCAGCGCGAACGTTCGACCGACCTGATCGAGCTGGTCGAGCAGTTGGTGAACAGCATCGCCAACATCCCGAAATCATTCGATACCGACTTCGACGAGATCGAGGTACATCGGAAACGGTTCTCGAGCGCGGAGGATTTCGCTCAGAAAGAGCTGGAAGCGGCGCGGTTGTCGGCTGCAGGCGCCGGCGCCGGGTTCGCGGCGGGCACCGCGGTAGCGGGCCTGGCTCCGTCGGCGGCGATGTGGGTCGCCACCACCTTCGGGACAGCGTCGACCGGCACCGCGATCTCGACCCTTTCCGGGGCGGCGGCCAGCCAGGCAGCACTGGCGTGGCTCGGTGGCGGCGCGCTGGCCGCTGGTGGCGGCGGCACTGCGGCAGGCACCACACTGCTCGCGCTTGCCGGCCCGATCGGCTGGACAATCGCGGGCGCAACCCTGCTCGCGTCGATCGCCCTGTTCGCGAAGAAGAAGTTCGAGAATCGAGAGGCGAAGCACGCAGCGCTGACTGCGATAAAGCGCAACACCGCCCTCGTCGAAGGCATGGACGCTCAGATCGAGGACCTCCTCCAGCGGACGACCTCGCTGCGCGAAGGGCTGGTGAAGAGTTACAGCGAAGCCTTGGTGCACTTCCGCGCCGATTTCCACGCGCTCGCCCCTACCGAGCGGTCGACACTCGCCACGTTGGTGAACAACACGAAGTCGTGCGCGAGCATGCTGAGCATGCGCATCGAACAGGATGCCGATAGTGCGTGACGCTGCCGAGTTCGTCACGGGCGCCCAAGAGCAGGCCGTTGCCTCCTGGGTGAGCTATCTCAACCAGCTCCGCATAGACAACCTTCTGAGCGCGCTCAGCCAGCAAGACGAGCACCTTCGGGACGCGCTCACCAGCGTCGATGAAGCCGTCAAGAAGATCGACCTCGAGGTGGTCGCCGCCAACCGCGGCGGACAGCATGGCATGCACGGCTTCATCGCCGAGATCGCCGAGGTCGGGATCGGCAACGCCCGAAACCAGATCCTCGGCCACGAGGCCGTCTACCAGTGGGTCAACGACAACGGGCCCGTCGACCTGATGCGCGGAAGTGTCCAGATCCAGCAGAAATTCGTCGCAGCAGGTGGCCGCTTCTCACTGGGCGCGATCGCCGAGCACCTCCAGAAGTATCCCGAATACGTGCGCAACGGTGGGAAATACCAGATCCCCCGTGATCACTTCGAGGTGATCCAGCGGCTACATGCCTTGTCGCCCGAGGAAGCGAGCAAGCTACTGTCACGCAGCGGCGACGGACCTTCCCTCAGAGACTGGCAGCGGGTCCAGGCCTTCTTCCAAACCAGATCGGTCGGCTTCGATTCGCTCGAGCCCTCGACGCTCGAGTACAACGAAGTGCAGCGCGATGCCTACACCTCGACCATGGCGGCCGAAAAGGGCTCGCTCCACGCCACGAACCGGTCCCTGCGCGACGATGCCTACCAGCACAGCCGTCCGACACTGCGAGAAGGAGGCACAGCCGCACTCACGGCCGCCGCGACCGCGGGCGCGACCGCATTCGTACTGGCCGTGGTCGCCAAGCGTCGGGAAGGCAAGCGGCTCAGTGAATTCAGCGAGCGCGACTGGATCGACCTCGCAGGCGAGACCGGCTCGGGTTTCGGCAAGGGCGGCGTCCGAGGACTGAGCATCTACGCGCTCACCAATTTCACGGCGACCTCCGCAGCCGTCGCCAGCTCGATCGTCACCACATCCTTCAGCATCGCAGAACAAGCGAACAAGCTGCGCCGAGGCCAGATCGACGAACTCGAGTTCATCGAGAACTCCGAACTCATCGCCTTGGAGGCCGCAGTACGCGCGCTGGCCTCTTGCGTCGGCCAGGCGACCATCCCCATCCCGGTCCTCGGCGCCGTCATCGGCACCACGGTCGGCACTGTGCTGTACAAGGCCGCCGCATCGTTGTTGACGAAGCGAGAGGCGGCGCTGATTCAGCGCTACCTCGACCAGCAACGCACACTCGACGAACAACTCGCCGCGGAATACCAGGCCACACTGGAAAAGCTGGACCAGAGCATGTCGGACTATCTCGGGCTGCTCGAACGAGCCTTCTCACCCGACGTGCAAGTCGCGCTCACCGGATCGGTCGAACTAGCGACGGAACTCGGCGTGGCTTCGGACGAGATCCTCGATTCCGACGAGAAACTCGACGCCTATTTCCTCGACTAACGAGAGGAAGGCCACAGCCGACACGGCAACCTATCCACCTCTAGACGCAACGAAGCCCCCGCGAGTTCGCGGGGGCTTCGTCATCTCAGTCGCGGTACTCCCCACCCTCCGGGCGCCATCCCGCCGGCATGTGCTGGCGCGCGTATTCGACCATGATGCGGATCGGTTCGGGTCGCCGGTCTTCGTCACCAGCCCTTCGTCGACCGCCTGCTCGTCGAGCGCGGTGATTTCCTCCTCCGTCACGCGGAGGCCGATCATCGGGCGCCGCGGCCCTGTCCTAGGCATGGTTGCGGCGCCGGTCGTGGCAGATCAGCAGTGCGGCGGTGATCGACCAGACCGCGAGATAGCCGGCGGCGCGGATGGGGTGCCAGTTGTCGAGAAGCAGGAGGACGCCGAGTGTGGCGAGGATCGCGAGTATGGCGGCGGTGGTTACCCGGATTTTCATGTCGGGTTCCTTTGTTCGATGGGGGTCGTTCAACAACTCGCGAGGGTGGGACACTTGGTGGTTGGCGGACCGGGTAGTTACGAGCTATCCGGTCCGCCTCCCTATCGGCTACTGCTTCCTGTGTCTACCACGCTTTCGGTGTTTGCCCTTGTGGGACTTGGCCGCTCGCCTAGCGTTCCGAGACGTCGAAGGATTCGAATAGCTTCACCGGATCGACCCCCAGTCGCACCGCCCCGATGTACAGGTCGCACAGGGTCTCGTGACCGGCGGCGTGTTCACCGTCGTCGCCGAGATCGCACATCCGTTCGGAGAAGCCCGTGCAGGGCGGTGGGGGTGTGGCCCAGGTGTTCGCGGACGGTGCGGGTCAGGTGTGCCTGGTCGGCGAAGCCGAGGTGTGCGGCGAGGTCGGCGAGGCCGGTTTCTCCGTCGGTGATCCGGTCGAGAGCCTGCCCGACTCGTATCCGGTTGCGGTAGCGGGTCAGCGACACTCCCATGTGCTGGGAGAACACGCGGCTCAGCCGATACGGCGAGACCTTCAGCAATGCGGCCAGGGGGCGCAGCCCGGCCGACTCCGGTGCCCCGTCGATGATCGCGTCGCGGGCCGCGGTGACCAGCATTCGGTCGGCGGGCCGCGGCCGTGGGATCGGCTGTTCGGCGGCGAGTGCGACGAGCCGGACCAATTCCTCGGTCACCGCGTAGTCGATATCGCCGCCCGCGGCAGCGGTCAGCATGCGGCGGTGCGCGAGTTCGATACGCGCATCGACGTAGATCGCGCGCGGGCTTACCGCTCCTTCCAGAAGGCCGGGCTCGATGGTTACCGCGGTGCAGACGTCACCGCCGGCGGGGTGGGAGAAAGCTTCCTCTTCACCCGGTGCGCCGATGTAGCCGACGGTGCGGTCCAGGTCGGCGAGTTCGCCGTCGGCTTGTCGCCGGAACCGGCCTCGGCGCACGAGCACGAGCCGATGGTCGTCGCGGGCTTCCGGAGCCGAGAAGTGGGTGTGGTCGGAGCGGCAGTTCACGGTGGTGATGGTGAACTCCGGCCGGGCGGCGAGGGTCGTGGCGGACAGCACCCACGGGACCGTACGCCCGGAGTACGACAAGAAACTGCCCGCAAAAATCTTCAAGACCTGCGCGGGTTCGGGCACGGATGCTGAGACGGCAACACCGACTACACCAGGGAGATAACGAGATATGACCGTCCACGCGAGCCTGGCCGCGATCATCATCGACTGTGCCGCACCGAAGGTAATGGCGGAGTTCTATCGCGAGGTCACTGGCTGGAAGATCACTCATGTCGACGATGATTCGGCCTACCTCGGTGAGGGCCCGATCCAGCTCGCATTCCAACGAGTCGAGGGATACCAGGGTCCCGGCTGGCCCGATTCCGGTAAGCACGCCCACCTCGACTTCACGGTCGCCGATGTACCGGCCGAGACCGAGCGGCTGCGCACGTTGGGCGCGACGATACCCGATTTCCAGCCGGGGCAGGGACAGTGGACGGTTCTCGCCGATCCCGAAGGCCATTTGCTCTGCCTCGCTGCGGCCTGATCAGGAGGATTCCATGGCATCCATTCACAAAGAATTCGTCGTCGACGCCACCCCGGAGCAGGTCTGGGATGTGCTCGCCGATTTCGGCGCGGTGCATGAGCGTCTCGCCCCGGGCTTCGTCATCGATACTCGCCTCGACGCCGACACTCGAATAGTCACGTTCGCCGACGGCACCATCGTCGCCGAACGACTCGTCGACCTCGATCCGGCGAGCAGGCGAGTCGCCTACTCGGTCGTCGGCGGGCATCTTCACCCCGCCCATCACCACGCCTCGATGCAGGCCCTGCCCGCTGAGAACGGCAAAACCCTGTTCATCTGGCACACCGACGTCCTGCCAGAGGCGCTCGCCACACCGATTGCCGAATTCGTCGACCAGGGATCAACCGTCATACATCGGGCACTGGAGACGGCAGCAACCGCAGACCAGCGATAGCGGCGTCGCCACCGACCGAGACGTGCAGGCGGAAATTCGGGTCAGCTTCCGACCGCTACGGGGTCTATCTTCTCTGCTATCGACAACGAAAGGACCGAGACGCTCGAACAACCCAGTGCAGCACCGGAGGGTTACAACACCGTTTCTCCCTGGGTCGTCACCGAGAACACCGGAGCGTTCCTCATCAAGCGGTGCCTCGGTGCGCCTCGAGGGCTATGCACCCGACGCCCAAGCAATCGTGTCAGCGCTCTTCGAAAATCCGGTCACCGGCAAATCGCCCGGCCTGACCCGACAGGGACGACAAATCCCGGCGTACGAGCGCCTCCATACGGTGTAAGCGGAAGTACCAACAACGCCCCACAAACAGCTACGCGAGGCACGACTCATGGCATCAACATCTTGACCAGCCAGTTCCTGCCAGAAGGTCGACGTAAGACATCGCTGCCCGATCGTCGACACCAGCTTGTATGTGCTGGTGACCGGATGTGCGTGCGGTTGTTGCCACACGATCTGGCGCGGTCGCAGGCATCGGTGGCCGCGCCGACTCGCAGGCTGTGCCCGCGCACCTATCCGACTTCATCCATGAGAGAACGAGTTCGATGACCCGCGCGATCTGGCGGTTCGACGGCGGTCGGTCCAGGGGCCACTAGGACCACCGCAGAATCCATACCGGCGGTGTTCCAGCCACTGGCCGGGAGCGGCTGGCCATTGTGGGGGCTGCGCTGGCGACGTTTCTGATCGCCAGTCGGCGGCACGATCACCGGTGAGCGTAAAGGTGCACGGTTGTCTAGAGACCGCACCTCCGCAGGTGAAGCTCACTTTCAGCGAACCGATTCAGCCGAGCTTCGCCGCACTCACTGTCACCCGGCCTGACGGGCAGCGTTGGGAGCGCAGTGAACCGAAGGTGAACAACCGTGATGTCTCGGTCGATCTCGACGGCCGCGGTCCTGCGGCGCCTTCACCGTCGCATTCCGGGTCATCCGCCGACGTGGCTAGGCGTCGGGTCGTAGCCAGCGGGCCGCCTGACCGTTGCGGGATCAGGCGATCTTTTTTCCCCCGCCCCGCCATTGCCGAAGACTTTCTCCCAGTGCCCTCCGGCCGCTTCGGAGGGGTCGTCTATCCATCCTCGAGGTTCGCGAAGAAGTTCCCTACCTGCTGTTCGAAGCCTCCGAAGGTGGATGCAACGCCGCGATAGAGATTCCGCGGGTCTTGGCCGAGTTTGTAGAGGTAGGTGGTCGCCTGTTGCCAGAGCCCGGTCTCGAAATCGGACACCGCGGAAAACACTTGCATGATGACCTCCCGCCAGTCCTGGTGCTGTTGACCCAGGACCTCGAGGTTCGTGACCAGCACGTCCATCGCCTGGTGGAATCGCGAGAGATTCTCTTCTATCTGTTGATCGACGAGGTTGGTGAAGTCCGTCGGGCTCATGCCGCCGTCCGCGCACCGTTCGGCAGCCGGTGCGACAGTTGCCACATTGTCGGCGAGCTGGTCTTCGGTAGGACGCCTGCTGTATGTGTCGAGGACTTGCAGGACCGGGCTGGGAATTTGATCGAGTTGCGCTCGGGTGAGGTAACCGGGCAGTTGGTATGCCGGTGGCGCGTCGTGACCGGCTGCGACCGCTTCCATGCCTGCCCTGCACTGGGCACCGATCGCGTCGATGAATGCCTGGAACTCCCTTGTCGAGAGCAACCCGGGGGTAGTAGGTGTGGCCTTTCACTCGTTGCGGGTGAACTCTGCCGGCACCCGCAAGTGCAACAGTGTCTATGACTGGCGCGCAACCGATGGCGACGAGACGTCGGGCGCGTCGACGGTCGTACTAGTGGATCGTCGATCGCGACATTCCCACCAGTCGAGTAACCGAGAAGGTGGTTTCATAAGGACAGTTGAGGATCGCGCGCCTGGGGGACCTGCTCAGCTGTCTTCGCCCCGCAGGTGCCTCGGACGCTGCCCACGGGGCGGACAGCATCCAGGACCCTCGTGATTGCCTTGGACGATCAACTCGCGAATGAACACCGCCCGTGCCGCGAACAGATGCAACACCAGACGCCCGCCCACAGCGGTGGCCAAGGCTCCGTGCAGGGACCGGAGTCCGGCGCCGCGGCTGCGCCAGACCGGCCACGATCGGCCGAGCGCGGAGAGAGGTATAGCGAGTGTTGCTCGCCTCTGCCGCTCGTGTCGTACGCGGGTGCGGCCGGACTGCGAGTTTCGCCTGGTCGGCGGTCGAGTGCGCGCGTGCGGTGCGCAGGGCGTCTGCGCAACGCCGCAGGGCGTGGGGAACCAGATCCGAGGTCGGTAGCCGGTTAATGTCTGGTCCGGACATCAGGCAAGCAGGAACGATCAAGGAGACGCATGTTCGCTCGATATCGTCTGGCCGGAGTTGTTGTTCTCGCAAGCGTGTCGCTCGGGGTGGTCGCGTTCGCCGCTCCGGGCGTCGCAGCGCCGCCCAGTAGCGCAACCGCGGCCGCCGTCATCACCTGCACCGAGCAGGGCACCGTGCACTGGGCCGGCTCGGGGTTGGGCGCGATACCGTCGAGGATCGAGTGGACGGCCACCACCCGCTTCACCGACTGTATGGGGTCTGCCGTCGACGAGGGGAAGCCGTACCCGGTGAGCATGGACGAGCAGGGCTTCGAAGTCGCCTCGTGTGATGGGAAAGTCAGCGTCCACCAGGGCACCGGGACCATCACCTGGTCCGATGGCAGCACCAGCACGATCAGCAGCGCAGCCGCGGGCAATCAGAGCAAATCCAAGGGCTCGGGTCCGGCCTTGTTCCCGATCGTGATCACATCGGGCACCTACGCGGGACATACCGCCTCCGACGACAACACCGTGAGCACCGCGCAGTCCTGCCCCGGCGTCACCGAAGCAAAGCTCACCGGCACGTTCACCGTCGACTGAACCAAGATAGGTGCGAACGTCGCCGAAGGGTGCTTCGGCGGCACACGCCACGCAGTGTCCCGCTCCGCTGCACCAAGTTTTGACGGTGCTGGATGGTTGGCTGCGCGTCTGTTTACCGCTGCGTCTCACGCAACGACTCCTCGGCGACGCTCGAACCGGGTTGGCAATCGGGCCGAATTCGAGACCGCCGGGCTCTGTAGGCGGCGGTGGCCTGATCACCCGGTCTCGGGCGACACCGCCTCGGTGTGGTGACCGCGTCCGAGGCTGTGTCGTGCGATGTTCGCGTGTTCGGCTAGCAGCGCCCACGCCGCGGCGACATGCTCGCGCCGGGTGGCAGTGCCGCCGATGGCCAGCCGAAGTGCGAATGCGCCACGAACCTTGGTGTGCGACAGCAACACCCGTCCGGTCGCGTTGACCGCATCGAGCAGTTCCCGATTCGCCGAATCGTCGCCGCGCAACCGGAAACAGATCAGCGACAGCGGATGCGGAGCCAGCACTTCGAAGCGCTCATCCGCTCCGACCCAGGAGGCGAACTGCTGGGCCAGTGCCACACTGTGCCGAATATGCTCCCGCAACCCGGCCGCGCCGTACCAGCGGATCACCGCCCACAGCTTCAACGCCCGGAACCGACGCCCCAGCGGCACCTGCCAATCCCGGTAGTCCACTACCACACCCGATTCGCTGGCGCCGTTGCGCAGGTATTCCGGCAGCACCGACAGCGCCCCGGTCAGAGCTCCGCGATCGGCGACGTAGCAGGCGTCGAAGTCCAAGGCCGTGAGCAGCCATTTGTGCGGATTGGTCGCATACGAATCGGCGAACTCGGCCACGCCGGCATGGATCCACCGCAACTCGGGGCAGATCGCCGCGACGCCCGCATACGCCGCGTCCACATGCAGCCAGGCGCCGTACTCGCGACAGACCGGGCCGATGAGTTCCACCGGATCGATCGCACCGGTAGAGGTAGTACCCACCGTCGCCATCACCAGCACGGGAGTGAACCCCGCTCGCGCGTCGTGTTCCATCGCGGCACGAAGTGCCTGCGGGTCCATTGACAGGTCGGCGCGGGTCTGGATGAAGCGCACCGCCGAGGCGCCGATACCGGTGATGCGCGCGGTCTTCTCGAAGCCGCAGTTGGCCTCGGTGGAGGTGTAGACGACGTAGCGGCCACGGTCGATACCGTCGCGTGCCACCTGCCCGCCGGAGGCCCGGTGCAACGCCGCGAGCATCGTGACCAGCATCGCGGTGGAGGCACTGTCCTGAACGACCCCGCCGCCGGTGCCGGCGAAGGTGAAGCGTTCGGGCAGGCCGATCAGCCCGGCGAGCCAATCGAGGACATGCTGTTCCAACTCGGTACAGGCCGGGCTGGTCTGCCAGAGCATCCCCTGCACACCCAATCCCGAGGCCAGCAGATCGGCCAGCGCCGCCGGACCCGACGCGCCCGTCGGGAAGTAGGCGAAGAAACCAGGATGCTGCCAATGAGTCAGCCCGGGCACGATGACGCGATCCATATCATCGAGCAGGTCGGGAAACGGCTCGCCCAATTCCGGTGGCGACGAAGGCAGTTGCGCACGCACCGCACCGGGCGGCAGCGTCGACAACACCGGCAGCGACTCCACCCGCTCCCAGTAGTCGGCCACCCAATCCACCACCGCGCGGCCGTGTTCCCGAAACTCCGCCGCGGTCATATGCCGAGGCGGCGCATCGTCGAGGGGCTGCGCGCCTGGGGCGCTGGATGCGCCCATATCCCAGTGGGTATGCAGCTCTGGAGGGGTGCTCGCCACAGGCAAAGGGTAGATGTCGGCACACCGATCAGTGCCGATGCGGCGGCAAAGCGTGTCGCTCGGACGAATCAAGCGGCGAGACCACTGCCGGAATGAGAAATGTGCCGCGCCGGGCGCCATGAATGCTTCAGTCGGTTCTTCGCTGCATGTCAGCGGCGGCCCAGTCGTCGAGCTGGCAGCTTGGGGATCTGGTAGGGGGCTCCGCCGGAACATCCAATGGAGTTGCGGTCGAGGACCTGGGGGTAGCGGTATCTGTTACCTGCGGGGTAGCGGTATCCGTATGGGTGGCTTCCAGCCGAACAGAGACCACTGACGGTCCAGCTCCGCTGATGTGCTGGCAATCCGGGTGCTGTTAACGATCGTGTCACCCGGTACACGAAGCCCGGTTTGGCCAGGTAGCCGCCCGGGTCACTCCGGTTCGGGCGTCGGTGTGAGGTAGCGGTGCAGTGATGTCTTCGGGATACCGGTCTTGCTCGGGATCTCGCCGAGGCTGTTTCCCTGTTCACGGAGCAGCCGGGTGTAGTCGATCTTGTCGTCGGGCCAGGCGGTGGCCGGCGGAGTCGAGTCTGCGCTGTCGATGAGGTCGTTGGCTTCATCCAATGTGCTGCGGCATTGGCGGGCGTCGCCTCGTTCGGCTTGGGCCTCGGCGGCCATGTGCAGGGCGTAGACGGTCAGCAGTCGGTCTCGGGATTGGGTGGCCCACCAGTGGGCGGCTGCGGCGTGGTCGACTCCGAGTCCTGGGTCTCCGCCGCGGGTCGCAGCGAGGGAGGCGTTGCACAGCACGAGAGCGGTCAGCGCCGGGTCGGCGGCGGCGTCGGCCGCTGTGCGTGCGACTTCGTAGTGGTCGGCTGCTGCGCGCGTGTCGCCGGAGTCGTATGCCTGCCAGCCGATCACCCGCGCCAGCGAGGCTCGGATAGCGTGGAGGCGGGGTTTGAGTTCGGAGGGACAGTCCGGGAGCAGAGTTTCTACAAGTTCGGCCTGTCCGTGCCGGATCGCGGCCGACTCGAATCAGAAGCCTGCCGTCAGTTGGTAGTCGACTTCGATCACCAGCCGACCATGCGAAAACCGCAGGTCGTCCACGTTCCCACGTTCGATGTGCCCGCCGTGGGCACGACGAACATGGGAACGGTAAACCGATCCGGGCGGACGCACCGCAAATCGTCAGATCAAATACGCACCCGCTATGACCAGGCGTTTTACAGTTGCCCATGTTCTGCGTGTCCTGCCGAGGGCACGAACCTGGGACAACGATTTCCGCAGGTCAGGACGTTTTTCGGGTCAGCATGCTCCCACGCGATGCCGCCGCAGGACGCAACCCCAGGTGAGATGTCGCAGGTTCGACTCCTGAGGTCGCGAACCTGCGAATGCACTTCGCCCGGTGGACCAAGTGATCTACAGCATGCAGGAAGCCGAGCAGCGGTCTCGCTGCCCCGTGAGTTCGCTGGCACCGTCAGCCAGCGGGGACCACATCACCGTTCCATTGACCTCACGGATTCACCGAAATTGGTGGCAGTGTGCCGGAAACGAAGAAGGGGGCCCCGAACTGCGATAATCCTGTTTGCTGAAGACAGAATTTCGTAAGTGAGGAGCACTCTCTGGTGCGGAAGTCTATCTCGCCGTAACCGGCATTGGCCTGGACGGTGACAGATCAAGATGTCGGATTCACTGAAGCTCGACGACTACGACGAGCACATCCGGACCGTCCGACTGCCGACGTCGGCCGAACCTCGGTCCGTCCATCCGCTTTGGCTGAAGAAGCCGGAGAGGCAGTATTTCGTCGGACACGACAGGGGCTGCTACGACCATATGGGGGGATCCGCGTTCCATAAACTGGATGCATGTCTCGTGCGAAGTCATCTCAGACCGGTCAGTCCTCGCCTGCTTGGACTGCGGGCCTGGGGCAGAAACTGCGCGCGCTGCGCGATGCCCGCAAGGTCTCGCTGGCTGCGGTCAGCGAGGTGACCGGAATCTCGGCCTCTTTTCTCTCTCTGCTCGAGCAGGGGCGCACGGATGTCAGCCTGGGACGGCTACTTCCGCTCCTCGGGTACTACGGGGTCGAGCTGTCCGATGTGCTGCCGGGTCCCGCGGAGCCGGCCGACCGTGTCGTACGTAGCGGTGCGCGTCCTGTAGCTTTCTCGGCGGCCACAGGGATCGAAGTCTTTCTCGCAACGCGGGATCGGGGAAGGACCTTCGTACCCCTGGTGGTGGAGTTCAGCGCGGATTCGACGATGAGCGATTGGTCTCGTCACGCGGGGGAAGAGTTCTTGTTCGTGCTCGAGGGCCGTCTCGAACTGGACCTGATCGGCACTGCTCCGGTCATTCTCGACTGTGGTGACTCTCTGTTCATTGGCGAGCGGCGCGGGCATCGCCTAGCGGCGCTCGACGGGAAGCCGGCGCGGGCGCTCATCGTAACCACACGAACCGGACAGATATGACCGAACATTCGATGTGTTGACGACCACGTTCGATCTATAGGATAATCGGAGCGTCGAGTCTACAGCTGCCCTTCCCTTCGAAACGAGAAGCTCCGATGGCCATAATCCCTCTCAATCCACCAGAACTGCCCGCTCTCACCGGCGTGATATCGCACGGCGTGAAGCTCCCCGACGTCGGGTTGGTCTACACAGCGGGGCAAGTAGCCTGGGACGCGGAGGGCAATGTCGTCGGCGATGATCTGGCCGAGCAGTTCCGCAAGGCGTACGAGAACATCGACAGAGTCCTGGAGGCCGGGGGCACCTCCCGCGACAAGATCGTGAAGGAAACCATCTTTCTCCCCGGCTACACCACCGATCAAGCCGAAGCTCTGATCGGGCACCTCGTGGAAGCTCGCACAGGTCATCCAGCGCCGCCCGCCAGTACCGCGGTCGGCGTGGAGTCCCTCTACGCGGACGGCTTCCTCGTCGAAATCGAAGTTGTGGCGGTCATCTGACATGACACAAATAGTTCTGCTCCATGGGTCGTGGTTGGGTAGTTGGGCATGGTCGGAGGTGGCGTCCCGGCTGGCTGAGAACGGGCATCCTGTCCTCGCGCCGGACTTCAGCTCGAGTGGAGGTATGAATACCCACAGGGGCGAGTTGACCGGCATGATCGACTCGGGCGAGATCGAAACAGGTGCCATCCTGGTCGCCCACAGCTATGCCGGAATGCCGGCGACGGCCGCCACGGTCGACCGTCCCGGCGCGATCGCCAAGATCATCTACCTGGACGCCTATGTACCTCGCGGCGAACAGTGCGCCTTCGATATACTCCCCGATCTCAGGGCAGCTTTTGAGGCCATGGCCACCGAAGATGGTTACGTACTACCACTGCCTCTCACAGCCTTTGGCATCAGCGATCCGGAAATGGCGGCCTGGATCGAGTCCAAACTTCGCCCGTGGCCGTTGGCCACGCACACCGAAACGGCGCCCGGTGTGCCCGAATCGGTCGAGACCGCGTTCATCCAGCTTGCCGCGGGCCACTTCTTCGATGTGCTCGCGACCGAACTCGACGACGCGGGTTGGACCGTCGAACGCGCCGACTTGGCGCATCTGGCGCCGTTGACCCACCCGGCAGAGACCGCTGAGTTGCTTTTACAACACTGCCGAGAGGTCGGGACCCGACACGACTTTGTGACCGACAGGAGATGATCGTGACATCCACCGAGCCCCGAGACCTGACGACGGCGATTCGGCCCCAATTGGCTGATCAGCTCAGCGGCTTGGCATGGTCGGCCCGCGAACTGACAGCGCTGACATGTCGAATACTGGCCGCCGAGCAGCACTGCTTCGCGTTGGCGGGGCAAGTGACCAGCCGAGCGGACAACGGAAGCTTCTGGACGGTGCCGTGGAGCCCGGCCTTCGATGCCATGACGGTCAACGACGTCATTCGCGTCGATGACGACCTCAACACTCTCGAGGGTTCGGCACAACCCAATCCCGCCACCCGGTTTCATTACTGGGTGTACCGTGCACGTCCGGACGTGAACTGCATAATTCACACCCATCCACCCTATATCTCCGCGCTGTCGATGATCGGCCGTCCTCTGGTGATCTCGCATATGGACGCAACACCGCTCTATCAAGACGTGGCCTTCCTCCCCGATTGGCCAGGCGTTCCGGTCGCCGATCACGAAGGTGAGTTGATTTCCGAGGGCTTGGGCGACAAGCGGGCGATCCTGCTGGCTCATCACGGGATGCTTACCACGGGCCGCACGATCGAGGAGGCGACCGTCCTCGCGTTGATGCTCGAGCACGCCGCGAAAATGCAGGTGCGCGCCGAAGCCATCGGCGAGATCAGACCGATCCCTGAGCACTTGGCCCTGGAAGCGAAGGATTTCTTGTTGCAGCCGAGTGTCATCCAGGCCACATATCGCTCGTTCGCGGATCGTGTGTTGCGTACCGATCCCGATACACTTCGCGCAAGCTGAGACCGCAGCCCGTGGACCGAACTTGGCGGACTTCCCGCACGTGAAGAGGTTGCTGCTAGGACTGATCAGTTCGGGGGCCAGCGGTGTCGTCGTGTCGACGGAGGGTGTAATGCTCACCGCCGCCTACAACCGGCTGGCTCCCGAACACCCGTTTCCAGCAGCCTTTGATGGCGTTGCCGCGGCGACGAAATGGATTGCCTGACCTGACCACGGCTCGCCGATACCCGAGATGCAGCGGCGACAGCGCCGGCGGCGATCGCGCCGCCGCCTGTGCGGTCATGGTCCCGTCGGTACCGGTCGCGGCTGTGATGTGGGCCTTGTCTGCGGTCAACCTTCGCAGAGGCTACCCGTCGGAGACCAAATTCGGCACGGGCTCGGGGACGACAAGGGCACATACGGAGCGCTGCGCAGAGTCGCACGGCTGGTGTCCGGCCTGAGCACGCCCGACCGGCCGGAGCACCATTTCCGATACGACCCGGCCAAGTCGGACGCCTACGTGGCTACCACATTGTCCTTGCTCGGTGATCCGGCGGCGGAGTCCTACGCACAGCACGTCGTGGCGGACCTGTTGCGCTCCCCGACCGTCCGGCCGCGCCGGATCGCGTCGGCGAACGTGGACCTCGGCCTGGCCCTGGTCGCGGCCGACAAGCCGGAGGAAGCGGCGGATGTGGCCCTGGCTGCGGTGACCTCGGCGCGTCTGGTCCCGTCGAACTACTGACGTGTCTGAAGTAGTCGCGGGGATAGAGGGCCGGCGCGCACCGGACGCGGCCGTGGTGCGCGAAGCGTTCCGCGACACCTACCGGACAACGTTGCGATCCTGAGAATCAGCGACCATGCTACCGACCGAGGTGCGTTGGAGGCCGCCGGGCAGTGGCGGCTCGCGGGCGATACACCGGTCGGCTAGAGATCATCGGGTAGGGGCTTCGGACTGCCCGCCCTGGGCTTGGTTTACACCCAATCAGGATGTCTTGCTTTTCAGTAACTGGCTCAAAGCGTCGCCGCCGAGGACGACTCGGCCGCTTGGCCCCGATGGGATCACGAATTTACGCGGTCACCACGTTGAGCTCAGACAGCACGCCTTGGGGATCGTTGAGGTAGCGATATCCCTCCACTGGGAGATCGAACTGGCCGAGCACGTTCGCCACGGCATCGCGTTCCGCTTCAGTGACCGGGATCCGGCGCTTGACGAGAATGGCGCACAGCACGTCGACGAGCATCGCCCACTCACCCACGTCGCTATAGGTCCGGTAGCTGTCGACCAGGTCAGAAGGCAGGCGGTCGGCGACGCTCTCCAAAAGGTCTCGTGAGTCCTTGCTCATCTTGTTGAGCCGACGGTTACGAGCTTCAACAGCTTGCGGGTCTCGCTGACACTTTCGCGCTTCTCGTGCCGCCCTGTCCGAATTCATCGCTCTTTCAGCCTATTTGATCGGATCACTGTTTGCGTCGTTCCTGACTACAACCGCCGCCCAACATCCAGGCGACTGCCACGGGGAACATCGGCAGGACTTCCCCAGAGCCCGGGAGCCGATCGAGCGCGCTGGACGGCTTGCGGTTCCACCGCAGCGAGGGCGGCGCGCCGGCTCCTGCCACCGAGTGAGCACCCCCCACCGAACCAGGCTGGTCAAACGCGCATCGAGCGCGAAGAATCCTCGTGCAACAGCCGATCGGCCACCTCCTGTCCGGCACGCTCACTCACCCACGCCTGCAATCGGGTAGCGATCTCATCGAACGACATCCCGGTCAGACTGGTGTCCTGTGCCTCGACCAGCACATCGACGATCGCGCAGTACTGCGCGGCGAACCGAGACACCAAGTAGGCAGGCACCAATTCCTGACCCGGCAGATAAGCGGCCCACGGATCAATTCCCGTCGATTCGACCAGCTCATCCCCGTCACCCACCGGCCCAGGATAGTCCGGCGTGCCACGCCGGACGCAAGACCCACGAGCACCTCGATTCTCGTTGGGGGCGACAGCGCCGGTTCCCCGCCTTTGCTCTGTCGATCAGGCATGGCGGCGGCCCTCCCTTCCACAGTCCCGTGGACTGTGAATACCGCTACGGCACGGTGGCGATTCACCCGGACCAGGGCCACGGTGCCAACGCGCGATCCCACCGACTGCCTCACGTCGGTTTACCGCTCGTGGGAACTGACAAAACCAACCAAGTCAGTCAGGATGAGCGAGCCGCCGACTCTCTACCGCAGCGCTGGACGTCGAATGAACATCAACTGCGTCAGCGATATTCGTAACGGCTGACCTAGCGATGATTCGCCATCACCTCGACGATGTTCGCGCTCATACGGCTGGATGAGAGCCTGCGGCAACTGTTCCGGATGGAAACATCGCTTGTCTATTCGAAGGAGACTTCTGTGTTCGAACGAATTCGACTGCTGACCCTTACCGCGACAGCCGGTTGCGCCGCAGCCGCCGCGGTCGCGTTGGGGGCCGCGCCGGCCACCGCCGAGGTCGTCGACCCGTCGCCGTATGTCGTCGGCGACAGCGTGTATTTCAACGCCAACGGGCTCAACTGCTCCATCGGCCCCGACGGATCGGCCGGATGTGATGTCGCACCGCCCCAGGCGGTGATGTGGGTGTCGTTCAATGGGGCCCGCGGCCAGGGTATTCCGTGGCCATACGTGCCTGCGATCGTGGTCGACCACTCGGGCATGCCCGCGCACCCCGACTGGTCGGGGGGCAACAAGCACACGCTGCCCGGCGGCAACCCGGCATTGGTGGGCGCGCCGTTCAATCCGCCGACCATAACGTGGGGCGGCACCAATTGTTTCGCCACCTACTCGTTGCAGATGGGCTGCTCCGCCGAGGGCGGCGCGCACGGCTTCTACGCGGGCGGGGGGCAAAGCAACGGCTTCTGACAGCCGTCGTCGCACGCGCCGCCGCGGGCCGGCCAGGCGGCGCGTGCTCCGCTGTCGCGCAGCGAGGTGATCGTTCCAGCGGCGACCGAACTCGCTTCCTTGTGGGTGAAAGCGCACTTTCGAGCTGTTACGTGATCGCGACGTGCCCGGGTCCTTCCGACTCGAACGCAGTTCGGCAGCGTGCGGCGCGTCCATACGCGGAATGGACGCGGTCAGCAACAGTCGGCTGCTCGTCCATGTTCGCCTGCGAATCGTCGAGGGCGGCGGCCCGCACGGCGGCGCCGCTTCGGCGATGTCGTCGCAGCTGCGCGCGGCCGGACTGGATGTGTCGACGCGGGATCTTCGGCTTCACCGCCGAGGACATCGCGCGGCGCATCACCGGGCGGCTCGCCGGAAGCGCCTGAGTGTTTCTATCGATTTCCTAACCGTAACCGAACGGTCCCCCAGCACTGCGCTCATAACGTCGACGGCGTTCGACAGATCGGACGAATCATCGTCCCCCGAGCGAAGGAGTTGTGCCCATGTCGTTGTTCACCGTTCGCCGCCTCACCACCGCCCTCGCGGGCAGCGCCGCCGTCATGGCGCTGGCGCTGCCCGCCGTGGCCGGCGCCGAACCCGCTCCGGGCCCGCCCGCGCGCCCGCAGATCGAGGTGGGCCCCGACGGGCAGCGTTTCGTGATCGGCCCCGAGGGACAGCGGATCGTGATCGGCCCCGACGGCCGAGGCGAGTTCAACGGCCCCGACGGACGCCGCGTGGTCATCGTCACCCCCGGCGACGGCGAGCCCGGCGACGGCGGCCCGTGCGAGGCCGCCCCCGGTGAGGACCCCGGCCAGATCCACGTCGAGCGCGACGACGTCGACGGCGCGGGCCACCACGTCATCATCTGCTCCCGTCGCTGATCCGTTCGTCGCTATCGTCGAATCGTGACGAGCAGTCGAGTACTGGTGGTCGACGACGACGCCCGCGTGCTCACCTCGGTGGCACGCGGGCTGCGGCTGTCGGGCTTCGAGGTGGACACCGCCGTGGACGGGGCTACCGCGCTGGCCGCCATCGCCGCCGACACCCCAGCGGCCATGGTCCTGGATCTGAACATGCCTCGCCTGGACGGGGTTCAGGTCGTCACAGCCCTGCGCGCCCTCGGCAACGACATCCCCATCTGCGTACTCAGCGCGCGTTCAGAGGTCGTCGACCGGATCGGCGCGCTCGAGGCGGGCGCCGACGACTACCTCACCAAACCCTTCGACCTGGGCGAGCTCGCCGCCCGCCTGCGCGCCCTGCTGCGCCGCGTCCCCGCGCCGACCGCCGACCCCGGCCGCACCGTCGTCGGCCCGCTGACCATCCTGCCCGCCGCCCGCCGCGCCTACCTCGACGACCGGCCCTTGGATCTCACCAAACGCGAGTTCGACCTGCTGGCCGCCCTCGCCGACGCCCCCGGCCAGGTCCTGAGCCGCACTCAGCTTCTGGATCGCGTCTGGGGCTACGACTTTCGAACCCAAACCAAGGTCGTGGACGTCTTCGTGGCCTACCTCCGCCGCAAGTTGGAAGCCACCGGTGGCCCCCGCCTCATCCACACCGTTCGCGGCATCGGCTTCGTCCTGCGGGTGGAACGATGAAACGTCCTGTGTCACTGTGCACCCGGGTGGCCTTGGCCAGCGCCACCGCCGCCACTCTCGTCGCCGCCGCCATGTGCGCGACCTTCTTCGCCCTTGCCCCCTCGGGCGCCGAACAGCAGGTGGACAAGGCCGTGCGCTCGCTGCGCATCACCGCCGTCACTCCCACCGAACCGAATTCCCCCCTACCGCTTCTGGATTCGATTCCCCCACCGCCTCCGATGATCTCGGAAGCGCCGAATCCCCCTACACGCGACACGAATTCGACACCAGGATCGTCCGGCGCACGCCCCTCGATCGGCCGCTACCTCTTCCTGACCCAGCGCGCCGACGACGCCGGCCCGGACTCCCACCTCACCTGGGACGTCCCCACCCAGGTGGCCCCCGGCAGCACCGTCCTGGTCGCCGCGAGCGTCCCCCAGCAGACCCTCGCTCAGACCGTCGCCGATCAGCGCAACCGCATCCTCGCGGTCGGCGCGGCGGCGATCGCCATCGCGGCGGGACTAGGCTGGTTCTTCGCCCACCGCGCGGTCCTCCCGCTCCGCAAACTGACCACTGCCACCGCCAATGTGGGAACTCGGCTGTCCCTCGACGTTCCGCCCGCCCACGGCACCACCGAGACCGCCGAACTCACCGCGGCCATGAACCGCATGCTCGACCGCATCGCGGAGGAACGCCACCATACCGCCGACGCGCTGGCCGCCGCACGCGACTTCGCCGCCACCTCGGCCCACGAGTTGCGTACCCCGCTCACCTCCATGCGCACCGATCTGCAAGTCCTGCGCACCATGGACCTCCCTGAAGCCGACCGTCACGAGATCCTCGACGACATCCTCACCACCCAACGCTCCGTCGAGGACACCTTGATGGCCTTGGAACGCCTGGCCCTGGGTCAACTTGCCACAGCCGACGATTTCGATGACGTCGATCTCGACGACCTCATCGACCAGATCGTCGAGGACGCCCACCGCACCCACCCCGACATCACCGTGGACTCCACCGTCACCGAACCCCTGCGCATCCGCGGCCTCGCCGCGGGCTTGCGCAGCATCCTCGAGAATGCCGTCACCAACTCCGTCCGCCACGGCCACGCCATCCGCGTCGATATCAACGCCCGCCGCGACGGCGACCGCATCGAACTCACCGTCGACGACAATGGCACCGGCATCCCCGAACGTGACCGCGAGCGCCTCTTCGACCGCTTCACCCGCGGTGACACCACCGCCTCGGGCAGCGGCCTCGGCCTCGCCCTGGTCGCCCAGCAGGCCGGATTGCACGGCGGCACGGCGCAACTCACCGACAGCCCGCTCGGCGGCACCCGCCTGTGGGTCACCTTGCGAGACACACCACGCGATTTCTGACACAGGTTACAGTTTCTGGCTTGCCTTCGGCGCAGAGGGCTACGCCGTGGCCGGCATCGAGCTTTCCTGGAGCGGTGACCGGCTCCGTTCGGTCGCCGCCGATCAGGCCACTAGGCGCTGGCCAGCGGGCCGGTCGACAACGAAAGCCGACCCGAAGTGTGTCAGAGGTTTCGACACCGGCACCTTGGACCGGCCAGTCGCATCAGTCGGTAGTGCGAACGGCGCTTCAGCAGCGTGCGGGATAGATCACCTCCGCACCCAACGCGAGGTTCTGTCTGCAAAATTGTTGACAATCGTATGGACAGGTGAGAGAGTGTGTCGGATCCCGAATAAGCGATGACCCGCGTCATCGGTCGATATGGCCGGTGATCACGCTGCCGAGGTGGCCGCGCATGGCCTGCTCGGCGCCTGCCTGTTGATGGGCGGTTACTGCATCGATGATCGCTGGATTTTCCTCGAGCGAGATTTGCGGCCGTCCCGACCGGAGGGAGAGTCGAAGCTGATACCGCACCACCTGAGTGCCGAGGCGACCGATCAGAGCTACGATCTCATGCCGAGCCGCGACCTCGGCCAGTACGCCGTGCAGTTCACCACCCGTACGCGAGCGGCCCGGTTCGCAATCCCCTCGGCGATCAACTCGTCGATGGCCGCTCGCGCACTCCGCGGGGACCCGACCTGCGGCGGTCACACCCGGCCTGTCGGACTGGTCGGTGAGATTGCCGCCTCGATCAATGCCGGTCAGCTCATCTGGGCTTTCTTCCGAGATCCCCGACTTCCCGACCACTTCGGGTCATGACCAACTCAGCGGACTCCGGCATCACCAAGAACCGGCGGTCCGGTTCGCCCCTTCAGAAAGGCAGGCACGTGCAGGCCCTCCGGCGACTACGACAGGCGACCGTCCGAACACTCATTCCGGCGGTCGCGGTACTGATGGCCGTCAGCTGTTCGAGCTCCGACAGTGGTGATTCCAGTCCGGCCGCCCCCTCGTTGCCGGCGGTGCAACGGTTGACCGACGACGCACAGCTACCCGTGGTCGCGCCGAAACTGGCCTGCGCCGACCTGACAGGTCGCGACTTCGGCCAGCTCGGCGAAGACGCCCATGCGTCGATCAAGTCGGCCACGGTCGTTGCCGAAAGCGATCAGAACCAGTACGAGTACTGCGATGTCACCGGCTTCGTGAATCCCCAGATCCAATTCGAACTACGCCTGCCCACCACCACCTACCGCGGCCGCTACCTCCAGCAAGGCTGCGGAGGCTACTGCGGCATGGTCGATCTCGGCGGAGGACCGCCCGCGAGCACGGGCTGCGCACCGGTCACCGACGGAACCCTGGCCATCGGTACCGACAACCAAGGCCACACCGACACCGGCGGCGCCGAAGTATGGGCGACCGATCCGCAACTGAAGGTCGACTTCGGATACCGCTCGGAGCACGTGTTCTCCCTGGCCGCCAAGGCGATCATCGCCGCGTTCTACGGCAGTGCGCCGCGCTACAACTACTACGACGGCTGCTCCGACGGTGGCCGCCAGGCGCTCATGGAAGCCCAGCGCTTCCCCGGGGACTTCGACGGAATCCTCGCTGGTGCCCCGGCTTTCAACCAGACGGCATTGAACGGCTTCCAAGAAGCATATTTGTCCACCGTCGATTTCCGCGCCGACGGCTCGGTCATTCTGCCGGCGTCGAAGATCGACACGCTGCACACCGCGGTGATCAAAGCTTGCGCCGATCCCGGCTTGAACGACGGCACCATCCAAGACCCCCGCACTTGCACCTTCGATCCCGCAAGCCTCAGCTGTCCTGCCGGACGAGACAATTCCGATTGCCTGACCGCTGAACAGGTCGATGTCGTCCGCAAGATCTACACCGGCGTGGTAGCTCCCGACGGCACCCACCTCTACCCCGGCGGCGAACCCATCGGCTCCGAACCACAGTGGATCGGCCTGATCGTCCCACCCGAGGGCAAGGGACGTGAAGCGACCTTCATGTACAAGATCGGCGCCGGATTCCTGCGCTGGGTCGGCGCGTGGGAACCCGATCCTTCCTACCCGGTCGACGCCTCGGTATTCACCGCCGACAACCTGAAGAACTACGTCGACTCCGTCGGCGGTATCTACGACGCGACCGACCCCGACCTACGCCCGTTCTTCAGCCGGGGCGGCAAACTCATCCACTGGCACGGCTGGTCCGACGGCTTCATCCCCCCGCAAGGGTCCATCGCCTATCGTCAGGCCGTTATCGACACTGTCGGGCAACCGATGGCCGATGACTCCTACCGGCTCTACATGTTCCCCGGGATGTTCCACTGCGGCGGCGGCTACGGACCGGTCAACTTCGACCTCCTGACACCCCTACTGAAATGGACCGAACGAGGCACCGGACCCGAAGCCGTCATCGCGGAGAAATACTCCGGTGACGGCGCGGGCACCAACGCGATGACCGGCGCGGTAGAAGCACCGACTGCCCACACAGTCGAATACAGCCGCCCGGTCTACCCCTACCCGCAGCAGATCGCTTACAGCGGCACCGGGGACACCGAAGCGGCAGGCAATTACACACCCCACACTCCGGCACCGACCGACGATCACTACCAGTGGGCCGGTTCCTTCCGCAGCGGCTATCAGCAATGGTGCACCAGCGACGGTGAACAACTCACGTGCACCCGACACAAACCGTGATCACCCCGGCTTCCGGCACGGCGCGGCAACTGGCTGGCCGTGGAGATGCTCCGGCTGGCGTACTACAGCGGTGAGGTCACGAATGTCGGAGAGTACGAATTTCCGGTAGTGGCCGCCACGGGCGCGGAGCCCCCGAACAGCCAGGCCGGGGAACCGTTACCGCTGGACACACACGGTGCACATGGCTGACGATGGCCAACATGTTGCTCACGCGCGAGGCCGATCTGTTCGAAAGCTCCAGGGGTCGCCTGGTAGCGATCGCCTACCGCTTGCTGGGCTCGGCCAGCGACGCCGAGGACGTGGTGCAGGAGACCTATCTGCGCTGGCAGGCCGCCGACCGTGCATACGTCGAGTCGCCTGAGGCGTGGCTGACCAAGGTGCTCACCAATCTCTGTCTCAACCAGCTCACCTCGGCCCGCGCGCGCCGGGAGACCTATGTGGGGCAATGGCTGCCGGAGCCGCTGCTGGCCGGCGACCCGATGCTGGGCCCGGCCGACACCGTCGAACAGCGTGAATCGGTGTCGATCGCGATGCTCACGCTCATGGAACGGCTCACCGCCAAGGAACGCGTGGTGTATGTACTCCGCGAGGCCTTCGGCTACGCGCACCACGAGATCGCCGACCTGCTCGACATCACCGAATCCAATTGCCAGCAGGTCTATCGCCGCGCCAAACAGCACCTGGCCGTGGAACGGGCGCGCATCGAGGTGGACGAGGCCGCCGCCCGCCGGATCGTGGAGGAATTCCTGGCCGCCGCGGTCAGCGGCCGGACCGACGAACTGGTGCGGTTACTCACCGATGACGCCACGATCATCGGTGACGGCGGAACCTTCTTCGCCACCTTGAACCGGCCGCTCGTCGGCGCCGAGCGCATCGCGATGTTCGTGCGGCTGGCCATCAAACCTACGGGCGCCAAGTGGGACAAGCTCGGCGGCAAGCCCACGCCCTACGCCGCGATCGTCAATGGCAGGCCCGCGCTGGTCCTGGTTGCCGAGGATCGCATCGTCGGCGTCGTGGTGCTGGAGGTGACCGCCGACGGCATCGCCGCCATGCACGCCCACGTCAACCCCGACAAGCTGGCGTTCGCCAATCGCCAGTGGGCCACCTACGCACCGGGAGCGCCCCTGCCCGATTTGTGGTGACCCACATCACAGTCTGCTCCTGTCAGCATTCGTGCGGCTGTCCGGTTCAAGTTCCGAACCCACCGAGACAGGAGGCAACATCATGAAGCACCGCATCGTCGTCCTCGGAGCCGGGTACGCCGGAGCCACCACCGCCGGCCGCCTGGCCAAGCGACTGCGCCGCGACGACGTCCAGATCACCCTGGTGAACGCCGATCCCGACTTCGTCGAACGGGTGCGTCTGCACCAACTCGCAGCCGGGCAGGACCTGCCGGTTCGTCCACTGCGCAAGATGTTCGCCGGCACCGGCGTCGAGGTGCGCATCGCATGGGTGGATTCGCTCGACGTGGACCGCAAGACCGTCGCACTGGTCGGCGATCAAGGGGCCGAGACCCTCGCCTACGACACACTCGTCTACGCCCTCGGCAGCACCGTCGCCGATTACGGCGTGCCCGGCGTGGTCGAGCACGCTCACCATGTGGCGAGCAAGCAGGCCGCGCTTCGGCTGCGGGAACGCCTGAGCCAACTGCGAACGGGCGAGACCGTGCTGATCGTGGGTGGTGGCCTGACCAGTATCGAGGCCGCCACCGAGATCGCCGAGGCGCGCCCGGATCTGAAGGTCGCGATGGCCGCGCGCGGTGGCGTCGGCGACTGGCTCGACGAGAAGGCGCAGAGCCACCTGCGCGACGCGTTCGAACGGTTGGGCATCACCGTCCACGAGCACACGGACGTCGTCAGGGTCACCGAAGATGGCGTGACCACCCGATCGGGAGCGGAGATCCCCGCTCAGCTGACCGTCTGGACAGCGGGCTTCGCCGTCCACCCGATCGCGGCCGCCAGCACGCTCACCGTTTCCGAGGCCGGACGGATCGTGGTCGACGCTACCCAGCGCTCGGTCTCACATCCGGATGTCTACGCCGTCGGCGACGCCGCGCACGCCGCGGGAGTGGGCGGCAAGACGTTGCGCATGGGCTGCGCCACCGCCTCCCCGATGGCCTGGCTCGGCGCCGACGCCATTGCCGCTCGGCTGACCGGACGTGCGGTTCCCGATGCCCCCATCGGCTACAACAGCCAGTGCATCAGTCTCGGCCGCCGCGATGCCATCGTGCAGAAGGTGACCAAGGAGGATCAGCCGACCGCCAAGGTCGACGTGGGTCGCAAGGCCGCGCGCATCAAGGAGCTGATCTGCTCGGGCGCGGCTTGGTCCGTGAGGCACCCGACCCTGCTTGCGCCGAGCCGACGTCGCCGGATCGTCGCGACAGGTGCGGAGGCTCCGGTCGCGACCGTCTGAGCGCGGGTGAAATCGGCACAGGTCCGCCCCGGCCGAAGGAGGCCGGGGCGGACCTGGATACGACGATGGTGGGATGGCCCGTTCCGGGCATACACCGCCGTCTGACGGAAGTCGCACCGCCCGTAGATCTTCCGATGGCTATGCCGACCGGTACAGATCCTCGCGGTAGGCGGCATGACCGGACGTAGTCTGCGATGGCCTACCCAGCGTCTCCGTCGACGTTATGTGCCTGCGATTCGGCCGACGAGGTGACCGGCAGTCCGCCCTGGAGTCCGGCACCCTGGGTAGTCGGGTAGCTCGACGCCGTTGATCGCGCGCTCGATCAACTCGGTGATGCGCCGGTGAAATCGGGGCTCGGCTCGGTGTGCGGTCCGGGGACGTCGCGGCTGGAGCAGTCCTACGCGACTGTCTCTACAGGCCGTCGGCTCCGACCCGGACACCGTTGCCGCGGTACTCGCCACTCAGAAGCGCATCGTCGCCGACCTGGGCGCGCGTGTCAGCGGCCGCAAACGTACACCGTCCTGCCCCCCGGCCACAGTTCCGCAGACGTTTTCGACACCGGCACCTTGGATCGGCTGCACAAGCTCGAGCAGGCCCGCGACCCGCAGGGCGTCTTCCGCGCCAGCTTCCCGATTTCCGGCTGAACCTTCGGCTTCGAAATCGAGGTAAGGCCAATCCCCGCACGAGGCGCAGTTGCCGCGAGACTCAGTCGGAGAAGACCGACCAGCAGATGCTGTCGCGCCGGGTCTGGTCTTCGATGACGAGGCTGCGGATGGAGTCTGGAAGCTGGGCGCGCTGCCAGTCGCGCTCGATCCGGCCCGCCTGGGGATTGTCGGGGTGAGCGCTTCGAACGGCTTTGATCGCGTATGCGGCGGCGCCGAGGTCGTGTTCGGCGACATGTCCGACGCATGCGGCTTGTCCGGCGGCGTAGGCGGCGAATCGGGCCTCGCCGGTCAGTGGGCGGGCGGCGCCCATCGCGTGTCCGCCCGCCGCGCGGGCACGCATCATCGGCATGTCGCCTCGCGCCCACGCTCTGGCTGCGGCGATGGCGTCCCGTGGGCGTGGATCGTCGGGCTGTTCGTGCTCGAAATAGCCGAGAACATGCTCGGCGCACGCTGCGGCCCACAGCGCGAGCAACTGATGGTCGGCATCGGTCAGCAAGCCACCTCGACGAATCGTCATCATCCGGGGATCTCGGACCTTCGGCAGGATCATCGCCCCTCCGACTGTCGCATCGGCGGGGTGCACGGCTGGTCCCGCAGACGGTTGTCGAGTTCGTGCACGAGCCGGCTGACCCGGTTCGTGCCCGCGCCGATCCTCGGATAGCGGCGCAGGACGTCGATCAACAGTGGCGTCGCGAGGCCAACGACGCACTCCACCGGGTCGCCATCGTGTTCGTCGCCGGAGCGCAGCTCGAACACCCGGATGGCGTGCGCAGATGCCCTCAGGATGTGGTTGACCTGAGCGGCATCTGCCAGCGGATGCAGGTAGGCCGACGCGGCGGCATCACCCGCGGCCATCGCGGCGTGAAACGGTACGGGCCCCGCCGCTTCTCTCCCAGCACGGTGAGCGGCAGTCGCCGTCACACGCTGAGCGCGAGAGCGGCGGTCTCCGCGGACGAACGCAGCCGCGGCGGCGAGCGCGTCGCGGGGCCTGCTGTCATCGGGGTGACTCGCCTCGAACAGCGGCAGTACCTGCTCCGCCGAGGTCACGGCAAAAGCCGTTACTGCCCTGATCTCATCCATCGTCAACGCGAAGTCCGGAATACGAGGCTTACGCCGGAGGGGAGGCTCTGACTGAACATTCACACCCCCTGATCGTAACTTTGAACATTCGGTTGAACGTTGTGGTCGCATATCCGGTGAATGCGAGCGAAAACCCTCAAAGTGGTCGCAGCCGCCGCGGAATGACCGGGCAGTCGGGACGAGCATCCCCCACACTCGAGACGATCCCGGAACACTCCTCTCGGACTTGTCAGCCAGAAAGCCGCCAATGCCGGGTAGGAGCTACCGAGACTCCACGACGGGTCAGGTTGTCCGCGAAGTCCCGTTGCTTGGACGCAACCCCGTGCACCAGCATCACGTCACGAGCGCCGATCTCGGTGATGATCGACGACAGGCCGCGCCGATCGGCGTGCGCCGACAGCCCGAACTTCGCGACCCGCGCGTTCACCGTGAGCTCGTCACGGTCGAGCACGAACGTGGCCTGCCTCTTCGCCTCGGCTAGCTCGAGGAGCTCGAATCCGGGGGACTCCTCGTCCTGATAGCCGGCGATCAGTAGGGCCGCCTCCGGGTCCGGCAGGATCGACCGTGCCCACGTGACCGCAGGACCGGCTGTCAACATTCCCGACGTAGTCACTATGACTCCACGCCGGAAGGTGCGCAGCAGTTGCTGCCGTTCTCCGGCCCGCACCGCGGACACTTGATCGCCATAAATCTTCAGCGGCCGTACGGCCCCGGCGGTCTGCTCCTCGTAGATTTTCGCGATGTCCTTGGCCATCCCGTCGATGAGAACCGGTACGTCCGGCAGGCGGTCGCGCAGCGTCAGCGCGACTTCCTGGGCCCTCCCGAGCGCGAAGGCCGGCACCAGCACCCGCCCGCCGTTCGCCGCCGAGTCGCCGACGGTCTCGGCCACGATGCGCACGAACTTTTCCACTTCGGCGTCGCGATTCGAACTGTGATGCCCGCAGTATGTCGACTCGATCACCAGCAAGTCCGACCCGCGTGCCGCATCGGGCACCACCAGGCCGGGCACACTCATCTGCGCCAAATCGGACACGTCCCCGGTAACGGTGACCCGGTTCGGGCCGGCAGACACGACCACGCCGGCAGCGCCGAGGATGTGGCCTGCCGGGAATAGCGTGATCGTGACACCGTCAGCGACCTCAACGATCCGGCCACATCGAACCTCACGGATGCGGCGCTGCGCGGCCACGACCTGCGCCTGCCCATACGGCGGCTCCGCCAGCGGTGCGTCATCCTCGACATAGGCGCCGCGGGATCGCTCGAACACCCGCACCGAGTCGTTCCACATCGTCGGCAGGATCGCCGCGGTCTCAGGGGTGCAGATAACCGGCACATTCGGGTATTCCGCGATCAACGCCGGCACGTAACCGGCGTGGTCGTTGTGCGCGTGCGTGATCACGATCGCGTCGAGCGACCCGGCCAGTGCCACGGCGATATGTTCCGGCCCAGCGTGGTCGATGCGCTTTTTGGGGCGCATCCCGGCGTCGATGAGGATCCGGATGTCACCGACGCTCACCAGCATGCAAGAGCCGCCGATGTCGGTGCCGCCGCCCAGCGGCGTCAGAGCGATCTCGCGCGGCTCACCTACCCACACCGGTTCAACCGGTGCCGGCGGCTCGAGCAGAGCGTTCAGGACCGACAGCAGCGAAGCCTGCGTCACACCAGTCTGCTCGAGCGCCGCGGCGATCCGCGAGTCGGCCGGCGTCACCGTCCGGGCATCCACGGCAGCCGCTGCGGCCGCACGCTCACGCGGGTCGATGTCGATGTCGTCGACAACCGAGAGTCCGACCGGCGCCGGGAGGATCGCGGCCTTCAACACCGTTGCCGCGGCCAGCACATCCGTGGCCAGCTCCGCCGCATGGGCACGCGCGGCAGCCAGCTCGGCTCGCAGCGCCTCGATGACAGCCAGCGCCTCGTCCCGATCTTCCTCGGCCACTGCGAGATCGAGACGTAAGCGGTCGGCTTCCCCACGGGCGTAGTCGCGCTGCACCCTCGCCTGGTCTCGGGCCGCACGGGTCTCGCTCAGGCGCCGCTCGAATCTTTCCCGCAGCCGCCGCGCCGCAGCAGGATCGAGCGCGATCGGTCCGCGCCCGTTGTCGACTGCGTGCTGCCCACCGTCGTCTGTGGTCTTCGCGGATGCCTTGGACCGGCCGCGAGGCGTCCGGACCGCACGAGGATTACGCAGCACCTGCGCCGCCGCGGCGCTGTCCGCCGCGTTGTCGCTCAGCAAAGCCACCAATTGCGGGTGGGTGCCGTCCAGCTCGTCGCGGTAGGTGTGCGCAAGCTCGGCCCGCAAGGTCGGCACTCTCGCAATGAGGTCGAGCAGGCCGGCCCGATTCACCCGCGAGAACGCCTGCGGGTCGATCTGTTGTTCGGCATAGAGCTGCGACTTCAAGGCCGCTCGAGCCGCGTCGAAGATCATCGCCTCGAGCAGCTGCGGCGCGGTCCGGCTCATCCGTGCACACGCTTGGTCGCGGCGACCATGACAGGCTCGAGCTTGAACTGTCTATCGTCGGGCAGCCCGACAACGAGACCGAGGACACGCAGCACCTCGAGCACGTCAGCCACGCCGCCGGTGTACCCGGCGGCGGCCACCGCGGTCGGGGTGAGTGCCTCCGAGGCTTCTTCGCCGCTGTCGCCGTGAAGTGCGAGGTAGTCCGCGAGCGTGTCGAGGTCGGCGTGCTCGTCCGCGACATTCCGCACGAGGAAGTCCCATGCCTGGCCGAGCGTGGCATCACTGCGGACCCCGGACGCCTCGACCAGCTCCCGGCAACGCTCGACATCCATCAGGTGAGCTCGGATCTCGCGCAGCGGGTCGGAACGCAGTCCGGATTCGTGCTCGGTCAAGTCCTCGGCGATCTTGTTCAGCAGTATCGGCCAGCCTCCGGTTACCGCGAGCAACTCGTCGCGAGCCGCGTCGTCCTGGAACGGCAAGGTCGTCTCGGTCAGCCACAGCCGCAGATCGGTCCGGTCGTAACGGCGTAGCTCGGTCAGCCCGGAGGAGGTGTCCGACTCCCGCGCCGCGACCGGCCACATGGGCGCCTGCGCGGGCCAGGACACGAGCACGATTCCGAGAGTGCCACCGGAGTGTTTCGCGATCAGCTCCCGCGCCCGTGTCCACGTCGCCGACGCGACCTCAGGAGTGACGTTCTTCAAGTTCACGATCACGATGACGTGTCGACCGGCAGCCTTGAACGTCCCCCGCTGGCACACATCGGCCAGTGTCGCCGGGGTCGCGTCCCGCATCACGCTCTTCCGGTGCCCTGACACCGCATGCTCGTTCTCGTCCTGCAGTGCCCTCAAACACCGTTCGATCGTCAGGGCATGCGAGCCGATGACCTGGCGGACCTGACTGCGGGGTGCGAGCAGGTCGGCGATCTGTTGCGACGTCAACGGCCCACGCGTCGGGCCCTCCACGAACACCGGCCGCATCATGCTTCCGTCGAAGCTTTCCGGCAGTTCGATCGACTCGGCTTGATCGAGGACTGCCTCGACCTCCTCTTTGGCACCGAGGAGGTCGAGCACATTCGGCGTCCGCAGTCGGTACCCGCGGTTCGTGTAGGACAGCACACCGAGATCGACGCACTCGTCCAGCAGAGCCCGGAACTCGCCGGTGCGGACGTCTTCGGCGGAAAATCCGGTCGGCCACCAGGTCTCGCACTCGGCGCGCAGCTCGCTCGGCGTCATCGTCGCGTCGATGCCTCCAGCGTGAGCGTGGAGCGCGACGCTGTAAGCGATGATCTTGTACCGGGGGTCCAAGTCGAGAGTCCAATCGAAGCGCTTGCGGAACGACGTCCGCAGCCCCGCATCGGCCCACACCCGTTCGACATCATCGGCGTGCACGGTCTGCGGTGGCGCGCCCGCGGGCATCGGCGCGGCCTGCAGATTGCGCAGCAATTGCGCGGCGAACAGTTGGATGAGGGCGGGTTGGTTGTTCGCGAGCGCGAGGACGCGCGCGGCATGGTCGCGGTCGTCGAAGTGATACCCGAGCGCATGCAACGGACGAGTCAGCAGATCGTAGGCGGCCTGAGGAGCCAGTGGACCGACACAGACCGGCTCGCCGAAGTGTGCCAGCGGATGGTTCGCGAGGCGATCGAACCGGGCGGTTTGGTGCAGACCGGCGAAAACCACCTTCACCGCGCGCCCGGTCCGCTCCATCAGCTCCTTGAAATGGGTCACGTGGGTGAACATCCCGTTGACCGCCTCGGCATCGCCGTCGAGGAATTTGTCGGACTCGTCCAGCAAAAGCAGCAGCTGCCGTCCTGGGCGAGCCGAGATCCACTTTGTGACATGCCCTGTGAGCGCCCCGGCGACATCGCCACCCGGAATATCCTGCGGCACGATGTCTCGGGCGGCCAGCAGTGGCCACAGCGTCGTCCACACCGCGTCGACCGACACCGCTCTCCCGATCTTGAAGATCGACTCGTAGATCGCGTGCCGGTTGTGCTTGTCGTCGAACTGGCGAGCCGCTTCCAGCAGCAACGCCGACTTGCCGAGTTGCCTGCCGCCGTACACGATGCACGGGCCCATCATGTCGATGATCTTGGCGCGTTCGTCGTTGCGACCGTAGAACATCTCTTGACGAATACTCGCTCCGGGCACGTCCGGTGTGAACGGCGAGGACGCTGTGAACGGCAGAAGCGCCGCCATGGTGATCTCACGACTCGGTTCCGGCTGGCACGACAGATACGCGAACGCGGCGTCATCGATCACGATCGTTGTCGGCAGCCGCCGGTCGCTACGGAACAGACCCGCCAGCTCGCGGCGCGCACCGGAATCGAGCGTGCCGAAGTACAGCACGACGATGGAACGATCGCTCGGCTCCTCCCGCAGCATCTCTACGAGTTCGCGCGGGGTCGGACCGCGCCAAATGCCCAGCAGCCGCAACGAGTCACCCGACGGACTCATCCCCGACCCGAACGCAGGCAGCAGGGCTTTGCCGGAGGTGGCCCGTACGCCGTGCAAGTCCAGCCACGAACCGCGGCCGCCGGAGTGCCCACGCCGTGCGGGCGGAGTGGTCGACTTGTCGAACACGAACCCGACCTGTTCGAGGATCGACTTCACGTTGCTGATTCGAGCGTCGAACGACCGGGCCTGCGCAAGAAGTGTCCACTGCTCGATCCTGGACGCGGCCGTCGTTCCACGGCCGACCTGCCCGAGCTCGATCGTGGCGGAGGCCAGCGCGTCGGCGAGCGGACCGGCAGGGAGGTCGCCGGTCGATTTGCCCGCCTCCAGCACGCTGCCAAGCTGGGTGAGCATGGGGTGCACGCCCGCGCCGAGACTGCGACGGGCGTTGGCGAAGGTGTCCGGGAACGCCTCGAGAAACAGTGACAGGTGATCGATGGCCGCCCGCGGTCCAGGAAGTTGACCGCCGGAACGGATCGTGACCTCGTATTCCGCCGCGGTGGTCAAGTCACCTTTATCGATACACCGCTGGATCCGTTCGAGGGCGTCGGCAGGCATCCCGGTGGGGTCGAGCGCGTTTCGAGCGGCGGCGATGGACGACTCCACAATCGTGGTCCGATCGAGTTCGATCTTGTCGAGGCCGGCGAGCATGACGTCGAAGTCACTTCGAGTGCCGCGGTGTCTGCGCTGGTAGGCGCGTGCGCGGGTGGTGAGGTCGGTCCAGTCCTCGACGCGCAACCGACCGAACAGCCGGTCGGAATCGATACGAGCCGCGAGCGTGTCCGCGTTCTTGTCGACTTGGGCGATGGAGGCTTCGATGGCCTCGTCCCGCGCCGCCGACAGCCGCTGCGCGAGCTGGGGATTGCGTGGCCGCAACGTTTCGATGAGTAGCTGGGTACCTACCTGGTCGTGCCGCGCGGCGCGCGCGTCGAATGCCGCGATCCAGCCGACGTCTCCGGCGCGCAATGCGTCGAACGCGGTCACGACGTCCGCCACCTCGGGCGTACGGCGTGGCGTGAATGCCGGGTCGAGCTCCACATTCGGGGCGAGCGTCAACAGCCCGCCGAGGACGCGGTCCGACGGGATCTCCTGCCCGGCGACCGACTCGGTGCCCATGAGCAGGTCCAGCGCGTTGTTCAGCAGTTTCAGGCCGGCATCGGTCGCGGCGTCACGGGCCTCGTCCCCACTGTCACGCAGCTGATCCAGCTCGGCCAGCGCCTGCGCACGGACCGCGGCCACCTTCGTCCGCAACTCCGCGATCGGATCGGTCATCCACGTCCCCCCGGACGGCGACAAGTTCTCCGTTGCGATCACCCAGCGGGCGAGCAGCTCGGTGACATCGCCGGTCCACTCCAGCAGCTTGGCCCGTGACCTGGCCTCGATCCGCTTCCCGATTCGCTTGCTGCCGCGTGCGTGCGACACGGACCTGTCCAAGGCCTGCTCGAGACTACGAGGCGTGCGCAGCTCCGCCACACGAGCTCGGACGAATTGCAAGTCGTCCGGCGACATCGACCTGGACGCGACCATGCTGAGGGGTTCGCCGAGATACCCGCCTTCGGGTGCCATCCAGGTCTGCCACAGACCGGTAGCGGGGCCGTACTTGATCGTGCGATTCGGCGCGTTCTTCAGCTTGGTCGCTGCCTCCAAGGCGAGCGCTTCGTGCTCGGACGAGGCTTCGGCCGCTTCGATGACGGCATTGGCGTTGCGCGGAGTCAGGTATACCCCCGCATAGATGGCGGCTTGCAGCATTTCGGTCAGCTCGCCGACGGCGCCGCCGGAGCGGACGATGCTGGTGGTGGCGTCGCGCAGCGGATCGGATGCGCCAGCGATCGGGGACAGCAGGCCCGCGCGCACGGACGCGCCGTATACGAGCATCTGCGTACCAGGATGGTCTTTCAGGTCACTGGGTTCGAGGTCGGCGATGGTAGACGCGAACGCGGCGGCGTTCGACCCGGCGGAGGTCTTCATCGCGTCGGCCAGCGCCGCGAGCCGGTGCGCGGCTCGGATCGACGTGCCGGCATCCTCCGCGGTCTCGAGCCAGTACGCCAGCGACAGCTCACCGGAGCGCAAGAGCTCGCTGTACAGCGCGACCGGGTTGTGCCCATCCGAAGTGTCCGAGGCGGCAGCGGGGGCGGGGGCCGTGCGGGCCTGCGGCGGGCGGTGCGTCGAACGCGGCACCGGGACGGTGAAATTCAACTGTGCGACAACGTCGTCGAGCTCCAGCTCAGGCTGCTGAGGGGCAGACTGCTCAGCGGCCGGCATCGCTTCCCGCTGGTCGGCGACAGCGGCGTCCGCGGTCTCGTCGGTCGCGGTGTCGCCGCCGACCGGGGCCATCTCGGCGTCGGAGACGGGCTGGGGCGCGTCAACGTCGGCTGAACCCACACGCTTGTCATCCGCGGTCTCCGCCGGACCGTCCTGTGCTTGCTCCATGTCCAGGACATCGGGCGAAGCGTCGGCAGACCTCGGCTCGGCCATGTCGCCGATGGCGAATGTGCCCGGGTCGTTGACGAACATGAGCAGCGGAATCGCAGCAGGCACCGTGGCGGTGACCGTCCCGACGAGTTCGACGGCTCGCTGAGGGTCACGGCCCGCGAGCTCGATCAGCTCGAGCAGCGCCAGGAGGGCGCCGACAGTCTCCGCATCGCTGTCGCTGGTCACGTCGCCGGCCAGAGTTCGAACCCGCGCGATGTGGTCGGCAAGGAACAACGGCCCCGTCAACGTCGTGAGGCGCCGAACCCGCTCGATTCGCGCGGCGGCGGCGTCCACCTCGGCCGCGGCGTTCTCTGCCCGCCGCAAGGCCGCGCGCGCGGTCTCCAGGCTTGTGACCGGCTCGCCGCCGTCGACGGCCGCCGCAGCAGTCAACAGCCCGGACAGACTCACGGAAAATCCCGCGACACGGACGATGTCGGAACTCTCAGCCGGAACGCCGTCCGCGACCGTACGAGCCAAGGCAGGCAGGACACTGCTCACGAGCGCTTGCCGCTCCTGCTCCAGCCCCTCACATGCAGCGGTCAGTTCTGCCAGCACAGCTGGCTCTTTCCCGGTACGAAGTTCCCGGGTCGCGTCGGCCGAGAGTCGCTCGGCCAGTCCAGCCACTATGGACTCGAACGCGATTGCCGTAGCCGTCCCGAGCGCCCCGGTTTCCTCCGGTGTGTCCGTTTCGTCGGCGCCGGCATCGAAAGCCGCTAGATCGTCCAGGTCGGATAGGACGTCGACAAGCGTGGCCAACGACGCCGGCGCTTCCGGCAACAGCGGATACCGCTCGCGAACCTTTTGCCACACCTGCTGAGCGGCTTCGATCTGCACCTCGTCCCAAAATGTAGGCGGGTCAGCGAGCAGCCAGGCAAGGGCGGCCGTAGCCCCATCGTGCCCGGTTACCGCCATCGATGACCAGGCCGCTATCCGCGCCACTTGCGTCGATCCGAAGTCGTCTATGTCGAGCGCGTCTGGGTATAGCCAGCTGTCCTGCAGCGATCCGAGTACCTGTGTCAGCTCGTCCGGGTCCGCGCTGAGAATCGCGGCGAGCTGGCGTTCGGTCAGGTCGCTGGTCGGCGCGGTCGCCCGGATCGCTCCGTGGAAGCAGGTGTGGAGAATCCCCGCAGCCCGGTCGTCGTCGGCGCCGGCGAGGTTGGACAAAACAGCAACGGTCACGGCGGTCAGCGGCGCCCCGGCGCGAATCTTGAGGCATTTGTGAAGGAAGTTCATCTCGCGGCGAGTCAGCTTCGGGACCTCTGCGGTGAGGTCGGCCCGGCGGACCGCACTGGCTGCCGACTTCGCGATCCGGGCTCGCCGTAGGCTCCGGCACTCGTCCTCGGTAAGCCCGACGTCGCCCCCGAAAACCTGATCCTCGCTATCGGATGCAGTGCAGTCGCTCAAGACGCCCCCTTAGTTCACTGTAGCGTTGACGTTCCCGCGCTGAGGCGCGCGTCGCGTCCAGCTCGGCCGGGCCGAGTTACGCTCTGCGCCAACCCATCTCGCATAATCGTAGGGCGACTGTCCGGCGTTTCATGTCGCAAAGGAAAAATTGGTGCGGCTGTCTTCGCCTCATCGTTTCGGTTGCGCCGCAACAGTTACTGTGTCGGTATGCGGTGGTTGATCCTGGTGGGCGTAATGCTGGTCGCGAGTGCGTGCTCGCACTCCACCGAGGGAAAGCCGCAGCCGGTGGCGGGTGCGCAATCGTCCCAACCGAGCACGTCGGCAGCGGCGGCGGAGAGTCGATTGCAGGATCGAATCGCCTGGGTGAAGCAGGGATCATCGACCGATCTCGCGCCCTATCACTCCACCGCGCCCGAGGGTGGCCCGGCAACAGATCTGAAAGCTGATATCGCGTTCGTCAGTCCGACCCACAAGATCAGCTGTATCACCGGCATCGAACTCGGTTTCGACGGGTTCGACTGCATGGTGGAGCTGAAGGAACCGATGCCGGCGCCGGGCGAGGGCTACGGCCAATGGTTCGGCGGCTATGTGACGTACTCCGGAGACCGGTTGACAGTGGGCCAATTCCGCGGCGACCCAGGGCTTTTCGTCAACGGTGAGGGCCGGGTGCTGCCATACGACAGCACCATCACCTTCGGCGACTACTCCTGCCGGCTCGCCACGACCGGCCTCACCTGCGTGAACCCCGTCCAGGGCACTGGCGTGCAGCTGAGCAGCGAGGGCGTCGTCCCCCTCGGCTGCCTACGCGAACTCCCGGAAGCGGAACGTGAACCGACCGTTGGCCACGCCTATTCCTGCTGAACACCCCCCGAAACGCGAACGGCGCCGCTCCCGGAGGAGCGGCGCCGTGAGCGGCGATTCAGCGAATCACTTGATGATCTTCGTGACGCGACCGGCGCCGACGGTGCGGCCACCCTCGCGGATCGCGAAGCGCAGACCCTCGTCCATGGCGACCGGCTGGATCAGCTTGACGGACATCTCGGTGTTGTCACCGGGCATGACCATCTCGGTGCCCTCGGGCAGGGTCACAACGCCCGTCACGTCAGTCGTACGGAAGTAGAACTGCGGACGGTAGTTGTTGAAGAACGGGGTGTGGCGGCCGCCCTCGTCCTTCGACAGGATGTACGCCTGGCCCTCGAACTCGGTGTGCGGGGTGGTGGTGCCCGGCTTCACGACGACCTGGCCGCGCTCCACGTCCTCACGCTTGATACCACGGATCAGCAGACCGACGTTGTCACCGGCCTGGCCCTGGTCGAGCAGCTTGCGGAACATCTCGATACCGGTGACCGTGGTCTTGGTGGTCTCCGGACGGATGCCGGTGATCTCGACTTCCTCGTTGACGTTGATCACGCCGCGCTCGACACGACCGGTGACGACGGTGCCACGACCGGTGATGGTGAACACGTCCTCGATCGGCATCAGGAACGGCTTGTCGGTCTCGCGAACCGGGTCCGGGATCGACTCGTCGACCGCGTTCATCAGCTCGAGCACCGACTCGGTCCACTTCGGGTCGCCCTCGAGCGCCTTCAGACCGGAGACCCGCACGACCGGCGCGTCCTCGTCGAACTCCTGCGAGGCCAGCAGCTCGCGGACCTCCATCTCGACGAGCTCGAGGATCTCCTCGTCGTCGACCATGTCGGCCTTGTTCAGCGCGACCAGGATGTAGGGCACGCCGACCTGACGGGCGAGCAGCACGTGCTCACGGGTCTGGGGCATCGGGCCGTCGGTGGCGGCGACCACGAGGATGGCGCCGTCCATCTGCGCCGCACCGGTGATCATGTTCTTGATGTAGTCGGCGTGACCCGGCGCGTCGACGTGCGCGTAGTGGCGCTTCTCCGTCTGGTACTCGACGTGGGAGATGTTGATCGTGATACCACGAGCCTTCTCCTCCGGCGCCTTGTCGATCTGATCGAACGCGAACGCCGCGTTCAGATCCGGGTACTTGTCAGCCAGCACCTTGGTGATCGCTGCGGTCAGCGTGGTCTTGCCGTGGTCGACGTGACCGATGGTGCCGATGTTGACGTGCGGCTTCGTCCGCTCGAACTTCGCCTTCGCCACTGTTTTGTCCTCCTGGACTTGTTGGTGCGTGCAATTGCAGCAGTGCGGGGTCATCCCCGCGGTCAACGGGGAAAGGGTTTACAAACGCCCGGGAGTCATTACTCGCCGGTCGCCTTGGCGATGATCTCCTTCGACACGTTGGCCGGAACCTCCGCGTACGAGTCGAACACCATGGAGTAGTTCGCCCGGCCCTGGGTCTTCGACCGCAGGTCACCGATGTAACCGAACATCTCCGAGAGCGGAACCAGCGCCTTGACGACACGGGCACCACTGCGTTCCTCCATGGCCTGGATCTGACCACGGCGGGAGTTCAGGTCGCCGATCACGTCGCCCATGTAGTCCTCGGGCGTCGTGACCTCGACCGCCATCATCGGCTCGAGGATCACCGGACCGGCCTTGCGGGCCGCTTCCTTGAGCGCTTGCGCGCCCGCGATCTTGAACGCCATTTCCGACGAGTCGACGTCGTGGTAGGCGCCGTCGAGCAGCGTGACCTTCAGGTTCACCAGCGGGTAGCCGGCGAGCACACCGTACTGCATGGCGTCCTGGGCGCCCGCATCCACCGAAGGGATGTACTCCTTCGGCACGCGGCCACCGGTGACCTTGTTCTCGAACTCGTAGTGCGCGCCGTCCTCGCCGACGAACGGCTCCAGCGCGATGATCACCTTCGCGAACTGGCCGGAACCACCGGTCTGCTTCTTGTGCGTGAACTCGAGCTTCTCGACCTTCTTGGTGATCGTCTCGCGGTAGGCCACCTGCGGCTTACCGACGTTCGCCTCGACCTTGAACTCGCGCTTCATGCGGTCGACCAAGATGTCGAGGTGCAGCTCGCCCATACCGCCGATGACGGTCTGGCCGGTCTCGGCGTCCAGCTTGACCGAGAAGGTCGGGTCCTCTTCGGAGAGGCGCTGGATCGCGGTGCCCAGCTTCTCCTGGTCGGACTTGGTCTTCGGCTCGATGGAGACCTCGATGACCGGGTCCGGGAAGGTCATGGACTCGAGCACGATCTGGTTCTGCGGATCGCACAGGGTGTCACCGGTGGTGGTGTCCTTGAGGCCGATGACCGCGTAGATGTGACCGGCCGAAGCCGCGCCGACCGGGTTCTCCTTGTTGGAGTGCATCTGGAACAGCTTGCCCAGACGCTCCTTCTTGCCCTTGGTCGAGTTGATGACCTGGGCGCCGGAGTCGACCTTGCCGGAGTACACGCGGACATAGGTCAGCTTGCCGAAGAACGGGTGCACCGCGATCTTGAACGCCAGGGCCGCGAACGGCTCGTCGGCGCTCGGCTTGCGGGTGAGCAGTTCCTCTTCCTTGCCGGGCACGTGGCCGGTGGTGGCCTCCACGTCCAGCGGCGAGGGCAGGTAGTCGATGACCGCGTCGAGCATGGGCTGCACGCCCTTGTTCTTGAACGCGGAGCCGCACAGCACCGGGTAGAGCTCGGAGGTCACCGTCAGCTTGCGGATGGCGCCCTTGATCTCTTCGACGGTCAGCTCTTCGCCGCCGAAGAACTTCTCCAGCAGCGCCTCGTCCGACTCGGCGACGGTCTCCAGCAGTTCCTGGCGGTACTGCTCGGCCTGCTCCTTCAGGTCGTCCGGGATCTCGACGACCTCGTACTGCTCACCGAGCTTGGTCTCGCCACGCCAGACCTTGGCGTTGTTCTCGACCAGGTCGACGATGCCTTCGAAGGTGTCCTCAGCGCCGATCGGCAGCTGGATGACCAGCGGCTTCGCGCCGAGGCGGTCCTTGATGGTCTGCACGGTGAAGTAGAAGTCGGCACCGAGCTTGTCCATCTTGTTGACGAAGCAGATCCGCGGCACGTCGTACTTGTCCGCCTGACGCCACACCTGCTCGGACTGCGGCTCGACGCCCTCCTTGCCGTCGAACACCGCGACGGCGCCGTCGAGCACGCGCAGCGACCGCTCCACCTCCACGGTGAAGTCGACGTGCCCGGGGGTGTCGATGATGTTGATCTGGTTGTCTTTCCAGAAGCACGTGGTAGCCGCGGAGGTGATGGTGATACCACGCTCCTGCTCCTGCTCCATCCAGTCCATCGTGGCGGCGCCGTCGTGGACCTCACCGATCTTGTAGGTGATGCCGGTGTAGAAGAGGATGCGTTCGGTTGTGGTCGTCTTGCCCGCATCGATGTGGGCCATGATGCCGATGTTGCGGACCTTGTTCAGGTCGGTGAGCACGTCCTGTGCCACGGAAATCTTCCCCGCTCGTAGCTAGTTGGGATTATCGGGGACGACCCTGTGGTCGCCTCTATGTCAACGCAGGAAGCGGCCGGTGAGTGCCGCCTCCTGCTGTGCCTCCCGACCCAGACGACGGGCCGGGCAGACGTCACCAGCGGTAGTGCGCGAAGGCCCGGTTCGACTCGGCCATCTTGTGGGTGTCCTCGCGGCGCTTGACCGAGGCGCCGAGGCCGTTGCTGGCGTCGAGCAGTTCGTTGGCCAGGCGCTCGACCATGGTCTTCTCCCGGCGCGCACGCGAGAAGTTGACCAGCCAGCGCAGGGCCAGGGTGTTGGCGCGGCCCGGACGGACCTCGACCGGAACCTGGTATGTGGCGCCACCGACGCGGCGGGGCTTCACCTCCAGCGACGGCTTCACGTTGTCCAGCGCGCGCTTGAGGGTGACGACCGGGTCGGTGCCGGTCTTCTCGCGCGCCTGCTCCAGCGCACCGTAGACGATGCGCTCTGCGGTGGACTTCTTGCCGTCCAGCAGGATCTTGTTGACCAGCTGAGTGACCAGCGGCGAACCGTAGACCGGGTCGTTGATCAGCGGACGCTTGGGTGCGGGGCCCTTGCGTGGCATATCAGCTCTTCTCCTTCTTGGCGCCGTAGCGGCTGCGGGCCTGCTTGCGGTTCTTCACACCCTGGGTGTCGAGCGAGCCGCGAATGATCTTGTAACGAACACCGGGGAGGTCCTTCACACGACCGCCGCGCACGAGCACCATGGAGTGCTCCTGCAGGTTGTGCCCCTCGCCCGGGATGTAGGCCGTGACCTCGACCGAGCTGGTCAGGCGAACACGCGCGACCTTGCGCAGCGCGGAGTTCGGCTTCTTCGGGGTCGTGGTGTACACGCGGGTGCACACGCCACGACGCTGCGGGCTCCCCTTCAGGGCCGCGGTCTTCGTCTTGGCGACCTTGTCGCGGCGCCCCTTGCGGACCAGCTGGTTGATGGTTGGCATAGACCGGCTTTCCTTATTAGTTAACGCGGTGTGTGGACTTCATGTCTGTTTTGTTCGCGGCGCTCCCGGGGCCCTTCGCGGAGGCAAGCTTCCACTGCAGGGCCCGTCGTTCACATCGCTGTCATCGAGCTTTCACTCGCACGTCCGGCCACGTTTCTCGCGTCCCGAGGTCGGGCGTGTCGCGCGCGGCGCGGAGCCCTTATTCCGGGCACGCTGGAGTCGTCGGCCGCTCTCGCTGGCCTACGGTCACGCACGAACTTGCCCGCATGCTTCCGGGCACAGCGGTCCACGATACCCGTGGCCGGGACACAGGGTCAAAGCGGGTCGGCTCGACGAGCGTTCACCTGGCCAGGTTCAGGGTCAATTCCATCAGCTTCTTCGCCGCGTCGCACGGATCGGGGTGCGCCGAACCGGGGCGGTAGTTGATCCACCAGCCGATCACCCCGTTGTCCGGTGCGCTCGCCGTCACACCGCAGGAATCCGGGTCCTTCGGCCTGCGGATCTGCAGCGCCAGCGAACTCTGGATGGTGATGTTGGTGGTCTCGTAGCCGAGTTTGTTGTTCGTCTGCTTCTCGTTGCTGAGCGTCCCGTTCTCGTACCAGTTGAGTGTCGCCATGCCGTTGCCGCCGGGCGCGCCGACGAGGTCCCACATGCACACCGCGCCGAAGAACGACTCGCTGACCGTGACGCTCTCGCCGATGGCCTTGCCGATCTGATCCTCGGACAGGATCTGGCATTCCCGCAGCAACTTGTCCAGCCTGGTGTTCACGGGCTGGCTTCCGCCGACGGGCTGTGGCGAACCGGGCACCACTTGACCGCACCCGCCCGCGGACAACGCCACCGCCACCGCCGCGGCGGCCACCGCGCCGCGCCCGCGCAGAACTCGTCGCACGTTCATCCCCTGCCCCTCACTGCATCCGCTGCAGAGTCAGCTCGGCGAGAGCGCGGCTACGATCGCACGGATTGCCGGACACGGCGCCGAACTGTCCGATGTTCGTCGACCACTCGAAGAAGTCGTCACCGAGCTGCACCGCCAGATCGCAGATCGCTCCGCTCGGATCCAAGGCGGCGAATCCGTCGCGCCCGCCGATCTTTATCGGGTCCGGCGCCCGCCCGTTCACCGTCACCCAGGCCCGCTCCCGCTCGATCGGACTACCCCGATACGAAGCGAAAGTGATACTGGGAGAACCGATTCCAGCAGATTGCCAGTTGCAGCCGACCGCGTTGCGGAACACCCCCGAGATCCGGCCGAGACCGCCGAGAGTGCGCACCTCGTCATCGGTCACGTGCCCGCACTCCCCGACGAACGGACCCAGCGCAACCACTTTGGGCGCCGGACGCGACGGACCGGAGTCCTCGGCGTCTCCGCCCGAACCGCAACCCGCCAGTGCGAGTACCAAGGCTGTCGCGGTCACGACCGCCGACTTGATCCGCATGGAATGAACTCTACCGATTACCCGCCGGGCGGACGGTCCGACGAACACGGCCCGGCAGCGCGGTGAGCGCCGACCGGGAGACCCGAACGCAGCCTACAGATTGCCGCGGGCTTGCTGTTCGCGCTCGATCGCCTCGAACAGGGCCTTGAAATTGCCCTTGCCGAAACCGAGGGAGCCGTGGCGTTCGATGAGTTCGAAGAAGACCGTGGGGCGGTCGGTGAGGGGTCTGGTGAAGATCTGCAGCAAGTAGCCGTCCTCGTCGCGGTCGACCAGGATGCCGCGGCGCTGGAGTTCTTCGACCGGGACCCGGACCCGGCCGATGCGGGCGCGCAGTTCGGGATCCTCGTAGTAGGCCGCCGGCGTCTCCAGGAACTCGACGCCCTCTTGGCGCAAGGCGTCGACACAGGCGAGGATGTCGCCGGTGGCGAGCGCGATGTGCTGGACTCCCGGACCGCGGTAGAACTCCAGGTACTCATCGATCTGCGAGCGTTTCTTGCCGACGGCGGGCTCGTTGAGCGGGAACTTCACTCGATGGTTGCCGTTGGCCACTACCTTGCTCATCAGCGCGGAGTACTCGGTGGCGATGTCGTCGCCGACGAACTCGGCCATGTTGGTGAAACCCATGACGCGCCGATAGAACTCGACCCACTCGTCCATCCGCCCGAGTTCCACGTTGCCCACGACGTGGTCGATCGCCTGGAACAACCGAGCCGGAGCGCCGTCGCGCCGCCGGTAGTTGGAGCGGCGCGCGACATAGCCGGGCAGGTAGGGCCCGTAGTAGCGGGAACGGTCGACCAGCGTGTGCCTGGTGTCGCCATAGGTGGCCAGGGCGGCCGAGCGAACCGTGCCGAAGTCGTCGGTCTCGTCGTGCGGTTCGACCAGGACGGTGGCGCCGTGGGTGCGCGCCCACGCCACACAGCGGTCGACGTCGGGCACTTCCAGCGCGATGTCGACCACGCCGTCGCCGTGCCGATCGTGGTGGGCGACCAGCGGACTGTCCGGGTCGACCGCTCCGGTGATCACGAAACGCGCCGCGCCGCTGCGCAGGACGAACGCCTTGTGGTCGCGATTGCCGGTCTCCGGACCGGAGTACGCCTCCAGCCGCATGCCGAACGCGGATTCCAGGAAGTGCGCGGTCTGGGTGGCGTTGCCGACCACCCAGACCAGAGCGTCCCATCCGATGACCGGAAACGGATCACCGCTGTTGTCGTGCTCGACCAGCCCCACCAGCGTGCGCAGTTCGCCGTCGCTGGGACCGGCGCCGGACCGGACTTCCCGCAGGTGCTCGATGGTCATGTTCCAAGGAAATCGCCGGGTCCGCCGGATAGGCAACAGCATCGATTCTCGATAGACAGGGTGGCGAATTCGGCTAGCAAACGACGCCTGATGCTGGACAATTTGAATAGCAGGCAGGCCAGGCGGCGAGCCCGGCCCGGTGCCGGAACGGAGGCCGTCATGGCGCGCACATCGGCGAAGCTCGACGAGCTCGATCTCGCCATCCTCACCGCGATGCACGAGTACCAGAAAGCGGGCATCCTCGAACTGTCCCGCCGGACCAGAGTGGCCAGGGCCACCGTGCAGTCCCGGATCGCGCGCATGGAGGAGTCCGGCGTGATCGCCTCCTACGACCCGCAGATCGACGTCACCGCGGCGGGGTTCGACGTGCAGGCGTTCGTCACGCTGGAGATCGCCCAGGGTGCGCTGGACACGGTGGCCTCCGAACTCGACGCCATCCCCGGCGTGCTGGAGGCCTACGCCACGACCGGCACCGGCGACGTGCTGTGCCGGATCGGGGCCGACTCGCACGCGGGGTTGCAGGCCGTGCTGCTGAGCATCGACCGGACGTCCTCGGTGGTGCGTTCACACAGCGTCATCGTGCTCTCGACCGTGGTGGCACGCCGGGCACTGCCCCTGCTGCGCACGCTGAGCCCGACCGGGACCGCCAAAGCGCCCGCCTACCGACCGGCCCGCGAGCCGTAGCAGGTCAGGGGCGCAGGTCGGCGTGGACGTCGAGGATTTCGACGCTTCCCTGCTTGTCGCCCTCCAAGAAGCCGAGCAGAGCGTGCGCCTCCGCCTCGACATCCGCGCGCTCCGCCGCCGTCCACTTGCGGGTCGGACTGATGCGGAGCCGGGCGGCGCTCGCGTTCGTGAAGACCTTGTACATACCCGCGAGGAAGCCGTCGACCAGCACCGGGGACACCTGAGCGGCGAACGCGCGCAGCGGAGGGGCCGCGCCGTCGGGCACGATCCGGGTCCGGTCCCGGTGCGACAGCACGGCGTTGTCGTACCAGCCGAGCAGCCGCACCGGAGCGGGGACGTCCGGATCGGCGAGTTCGCCGTCGGCGACGTCGTAGAGCGTGCGACCACGCTCGTCGGTGTAGGCGCGGACCCGATCGCCCAGTTCCGCCACGGCCTGCTTCATGCCGAGCAGCTTCGACCAGGTCTGCATGTCCATGGTGCTCGCGGGGCCGAAAGCACGCAGGTACCGGAAGATCAACTCCGCCAATGGATATGCGGGGTCCAGCGGCGTGCCCAACCAAGGCTCCACCCGCGACCAGACCGGTCTGCTGTTGTCCTTCCACTTGCCCCGCGGCGGGGTCTGCAACACCGGCAGCTGGTACAGCCAGGTCTGCACGACCGCGCCCGGGTCGCGGTCGGGGTACAGCTCGGCGGCGCGGGCGCGCAGGTCGGCCGCGGACATCGGCTCGTCGCCGAGCGTCGCTTCGCCGTGCCCGCGCACCTCCTCCGGATCCAGCCCGACCATCGCGCCGTAGTTGAAGCCCTTGCGGAAGGGCACTTTCTCCAGCTCCGGCTGCACGTGGGGAGCGATCCGCACCGCGTCGGGCGGCGTGACCAGGTGAATGGTGCCGCGCATCAAGGTGATCCGGACCAACGACCGGGCCTCCAGCGCCTCGGACACCGTCGCCGGATCGAAGGCCGCGACGCGGCTGAACAATCCGACGAACGGCGGCAGCGAATCCTGCGCCTGCAAACCGACGAGATGCTCGCACATCTCGTGCACCGTCAGTGACGAGCGCTCGAGCAGATGCTGGCGAGCCAGCAGGGTCCGGTTCAGTACCCGGGTGGACAGCTTCACGACGCGGGGCCGGTCTCTACGTCAGCGCAGCGTGACCACGACCTTGCCGGTGGCCGTCCGGTTGTCCAGCGATGCGACCGCCTCTGCGGCCTTGTCCAGCGGGTACAGCACCGGCTCCGGCGGCGCGATCTTGCCGGAGGCCAGCAGCGGTTCCACCTCGGCCCACTGCTCCTGCAGGTAGCCCGGATGCGACATCACCCACTCGCCCCACGCGGCGCCGGTCACCTCGACGTTCTTCAGCAGCAGCCGGTTGACCTTGACCGTCGGGATCTCGCCCGCGGTGAATCCGACGACCAGCAACCGGCCCGCGGAGGCGAGCGAGCGGATGCTGTCGGTGAAGCGGTCGCCGCCGACCGGGTCGAGCACGATGTCGACGCCGCGGCCGCCGGTCAGTTCCTTCACCGCGGCAAGCCAGCCGTCGGTCAGCACGACGTCGGTGGCGCCGTTGGCCCGCGCGACCTCGGCCTTGGCCTCGGTGCTCACCACGGCGATCACCCGGCCCGCTCCGAGCGCGGCCGCCATGCGCAGCGTCGAGGTGCCGATGCCGCCCGCGGCGCCGTGCACGAGCACCGTCTCGCCTTCCGCCAGCCTGCCCCTGGTACGCAGGCAGAAGTGCACGGTCAGGTCGTTGAACAGGATGCCTGCGCCCGCCTCCAGCGAGACGTTGTCGGGCAGGCGGAACACCATCTGGGTCGGCGTCACGGCCGTCTCGGCCATCGCGTTGCCGAGCATGGTCAGCGCGATCACCCGGTCACCCGGGCGCACGTGCGCGTCCTCGGGGGCTTCCCGGACGATGCCCGCGACCTCGCCGCCGACGACGAACGGCAATTCGGGCTTCATCTGGTACAGGCCGCGCGTCATCAGCACGTCGGGAAAGGCCACGCCGGCCGCGTGCACGTCGATCACAACGCCTCCCGGGAATGCCACCGGCTCCGGGATGTCCACGATCTGGACCGCTTCCGGTCCTTCCAGCTTGCTGACCTGGGCTGCGCGCATGTGCCGACCTCTCTGTCCTCGCACCGGCCTGATCCGCGCCGGCGCCACACCGACAACATAACCGGCCCGGTCCGGCGACGCCCGTCCGGACGCCCGATTTTGCTATGCTGGCCGCGACCTCGCGGTCGGGAGGGAAGGGGGATTCATGGTCGAGCAAAACCAGTCACAACCTGCGACGACGATGCAAGTCGATCCGGCGGCGCTGCGCTCGTTCGCGCAGACGCTGCACACGGAGGCCACCTCGGTCGCCGGCCTCGGCGGCGAGGGTTTCGCCGCCGCGGTCGGGGCGCTGCCCGGCACCGATTTCGGCTCGGTGGCCCAGCGCGCGAACGACGCCGCGCACCGCTGCCTGGAGCGAATCGGCTCGCGGCTCACCACGATCGCCGACAACCTGCACAACGCCGCGGGCAAGTACGAGCTGGCCGAGGACGATTTCGCGGCGAAGCTCCGCACCATAGGACTCCAGGTGCCATGACCCTCACCATCCCAGACGTCGAGAACTGGCAGCCGGAGCAGCTCACCGCGGCGGGCGCGCTCGCCGAACGGATGTCGCAGGGCCTGGACACCGCGGTCGGCAAGGGCGCGGACGACACGAAAGCGCTCGCCGACGCCCAGCAGTGGTCCGGCGCCGCGGGCGACGCCGCGAACGCCAGGATGCAGACCGAGAAGACCCGCGCCTCCGCCGTGAGCGCCGCACTGCTCGAACTGAAGACGGCCTTCACCACCCAGGTGCAGAATCTCACCGAGGCGAAAGCCAAGGTGGTGAGCCTGCGCGACGACGCGCTGAATCAGACCCCTCCGTTCGATGTCGCGCCCAACGGCACCGTGGACGCCAAGACGCGCATCGACTACCTGCGCTCGCACGCGGACAAGGCCGACGTCGAAGGCCTCGTCTTCCAGGAAGCGCTGCAGGCGGCCTCGCGGACGTGGGAACTGACCAACGCTCTCAAGACCGCCGAAGACGTGGCGAACCAGGCGAAGACGCAGGTCGAGGGCGCGGTCGGGAAGCTGGAGGCGGCTTTCGCCGGGCTGGGTGAGCCCGCCGCCAACGTGCCCGCGGCTCCCACCGCGCCCGCCGCCACCGCACCCGCCGCCGCGTCGGGAACTCCGGTGGCCTCGTCGCACCAATCGAGCCAGCTCACGTCCGGACACCACAACTCCGGCTCCCCGCACGGCATCTCGTCCGGCACGCCGTACCACGGCAGCCCGAGTTCGTCCGCGCCGTCCGGCCCCATGCCGACCGGCGACGTCGCGCAATGGATCGCCCAAGCGAAGCAGAAGCTCATCGCGATGGGTTACAACCCGGCGGACATCGACGAGCGGGCCATCGCGCTGATCATCGAGCACGAGTCCGCGGGCAATCCGTACGCGGAGAACCGCTGGGACAGCAACTGGGTGGCCGGGCACCCGTCCAAGGGCCTGATGCAGACCATCGACAGCACGTTCAACGCCTACAAGGCGCCCGGCCACGACGACATCTGGAACCCGGTCGACAACATCATCGCCGGCGTGCGGTACTCCATCGACCGCTACGGCTCACTCGGCAACGTACCCGGCGTGGCCGCCGTGAATTCGGGCGGCGCGTACCAGGGTTACTGACCGGCGCGCGGCCATGCCCCACGCCCGTCGAGCCCGGCGACCGTGCGCCGCGTGCGCGCAAGACCCCGTTTTTGCTGGCCCACGTCCCGGCTGACGGACTATTAAGGAGGTACGGACGGCTCGACGCGAGGGTGTGACGTACGCCCCGTAAAGTCGTCACAACAGCACCGCACGAAGAAAACGCGGCACACCGTGCAGCGCGAGGAGCACAAGTGTCACTCGATCAGCCACTCGCCCCGCTTCCCCAGGAGGGCATGGGCTTTGCTTCGGCGTGGCCCGTCCGGGCTGGCGATGTGGATCCCTACGACCGGTTGCGGTTCGACGCCGTCGCCCGCTACCTGCAAGATATCGCCTGGGAAAATCTGCATAGCACCTTCTTCCACCGCACCGACCCGAACTGGATCGTCCGGCGCACCGTCATCGACGTGATCCGGCCGATCCTGTGGCCGGACGAGGTGCACCTGCTGCGGTGGTGCTCGGCGATGTCCACCCGGTGGACCAATATGCGCGTGCGGATCACCAGCGGAAACGGCGGGTTGATCGAGACCGAGGGCTTCTGGATCAACATCAGCGAGTCCACCGGCATGCCCGCCAGGATCAGCGACGAGGGCCTCGCCTACCTCGCCCGCACGTCCACCGAACACCGCCTGCGGTGGCGGCCCTACCTGACCGACGCCACACCGCCGGAGTCGGACACCGACCTGCCGTTCCCCGTGCGCGCCACCGATATCGACCAGTACAACCACGTCAACAACGCCTGTTACTGGCAAGCGGTGGAACAGTTCCTGGTGGAATATCCCAAGCTGCTCGCGGGCCCGCATCGCGCGGTGATCGAATACGTGGCGCCGGTGCTGGCACGTCAGCACGTGAGCGTCCGCAGCCGGTACGAACCGGGCGACCGGACCGGCCAGCCGGTGCTGCGGCTGTGGTTCGTGGTCGGCGGGACCACCACGACCGTGGTCCGCATCATGCCGTTGCCGGGCTCCCCCGGCTCCCCCGCCTCTCCGAGTTTTTAGGCCGTACCAGTCGCGAACCGCGGGAGTCACGTTCAGGTCCTGCGTTGGGTGGCGCTCGGTTTTCGGGCGTACCCGGTGAGTTACCCATGTCCTTGCGAGATCAGTCGACCGGTTCTCGCCGAGATGATTCGCCTTGGTGGCGACCACGGCGAGTGTGCGCAACGGCCCGAAGCCCGCTCGCCCGCGACCACGTCCGCGGAGGCGCGATCGGCGCGTACTCATTTTTCTCTACGGCCGATACTCGGGGCCACATCGGCACCGTCTTGCGAGTGGAGCCGGTCGGGCGCGGGTGGTCCGACCGGCGTCCTGGATCGTCAGCCGCGGGCGGCTTTGAGCAGGTCTTCGCGGGTGGTGAACTTGACCCGGGGTCGGCCCGCGGACTTGCCCGCGGCCTTTTCCGCCTGGTCGATCGCTCGCCAGCCCGCTCGGTCCACCAAGTCGGCCTGACGCTCGGTGAGCAGCGCCTTGAGCGCGGCGCGGTCGGCCTGCGGCGCGGCCAGTTTGCCCGCGGTGAAGTCGGCGAGCAGGTGCTCCACCGTCTCCTCGGCGTCGGTGCGGTTGGAACCGATGACGCCGCGCGGTCCCCGCTTGATCCACCCGCTGACGTACACGCCGCTCAGCAGCGTCCCGTCCGCGCCGACGACCCGGCCGTGCTCGTTCGGCACGATGCCGCGCCGCTCGTCGAACGGCAGTTCGCCGATCCGCTCGCCGCGGTAGCCGATGGAGCGCAGCACCAGCGAGGTCTCGATGCTCTCGGTGCGGTCGGTCGGCCGCGCCACGAGCTGACCGTCCTCTTCGAACAGCTCGTTGTGCACGATCTCGATGGACCCCACCCGATCGGTGCCGGTGAGCGCGGCAGGCGAGGTCAGATAGCGGAACACGATCCGCTTGTTGCCCTCGGCCCTGCGACCGCCCGCGTACTCCTTGGCCAAGGTGTATTTCAGCGCCAGCGACGGCTCCACCTGCGGGTCGTCCACGAGCGCCTGGCTGGCGTGGTCGAGTCGCAGATCACTCTCGTCCACGACGACGTCGACGCCCTTCAGATGCGCGAGCGCGAGGAACTCCGGCGAGGTGTAGGCCGCCTGCAGCGGGCCGCGCCTGCCGAGCACGACCACCTCGCGAATGTTGCTCTGCCGCAGGGCCTCCAGCGCGTGGTCGGCGATGTCGGTCTTGGCGAGTTCGTCCGGATCTACGGTCAGCACCCGCGCCACGTCCAAGGCGACGTTGCCGTTGCCGACGATCACCGCGCGCTCGCCGGACAGATCGAAGCTCCGGTCGGCGTAGTCGGGATGGCCGTTGTACCAGGCGACGAACTCGGTGGCGGAGTGGCTGCCAGGCAGGTCCTCGCCGGGGACGCCCATCCTGCGGTCGCTCGACGCGCCGACGGCGTAGATCACGGCGTGGTGGTGGCGCAGCAGTTCCTCGTGCGAGATGTGCGTGCCCACTTCGACATTCAGGTAGTACTGCAGCGTCTCGCGGCGGAAGGCGGACTCGAACATGCCCGAGACCGTCTTGGTGCCGGGATGGTCGGGCGCGACGCCCGCCCGCACCAGGCCCCACGGGGTCGGCAGCCGGTCGAACATCTCGATTTCCACGTCGGCCCTGCGCAGCAGCTCGTCGGCCGCGTAGCAGGCCGCGGGCCCTGCGCCGACGATCGCGACGCGCAGGGTGCCCAGCTCCTTCGGCGGACGCGAGGGCGTGAGGATCGGATCGAAGTTCGACTCCAGCGGATGCCGTTGGAAATAGGCGGCATTGATGTCGCGGAATCGCGCCAGCGAAGCGGTCAGGTCGTCCTCGGAGAAGATGGCCTCCACCGGGCACGCGTCGACACAGGCGCCGCAGTCGATACAGGTGTCGGGGTCGATGTAGAGCATCTCGGTCGTCGCGAACTCCGGCTGGTCCGGAGTGGGACGGATGCAGTCGACCGGGCACTCGGAGACGCAGCTGGCGTCGTTGCAACAACGCTGCGTGATTACGTAGGCCATATTGTGCTGATCCTCGAAGAAGTACGTGGGCTGTGGCCACCCAGGGGTTGTGGTGGACAGATGAGCGGCGTCCCGCACGTCCGTCGCGAGGGTCGCCCGCGGCAGTTCGTGATGTGATGCCGCTTTCAGTTTGCCTCGAGTGTGGTCCGGACCTCTCCCCCGGAGGGCTTACCGTATCCCCATGGCGCGGACTCTGATCCTCATGCGGCACGGCAAGTCGGCCTATCCGGAGGGCGTCGACGATCACGAGCGACCGCTCGCGCCGCGGGGCAGGCGCGAGGCCGGACTCGCCGGGGAGTGGTTGCGCGCGACCCAGCCTCCGATCGACGCCGTGCGCTGCTCCACCGCCATCCGCACCAGGCAGACGCTGTCTTCGACCGGGATCACCGCGCCGGTGGTCTTCGAAGCGGGGATCTACGAGGCCGCGCCGGAAACGCTCATCGAGCTGGTCCGCCTCAGCGACGACGACGTGGCGACACTGCTGGTGATCGGGCACGCGCCGGGCATGCCGTGGACGGCTTGGGAACTGGCGAGCAATCGCGACAGCGCCCCCGCGGTCGAACTCAGCCGGAAGTTCCCGACCTCAGCGCTCGCGGTGCTGCGCTTCGATCGCGACTGGGCCGACGTCGATCCGGGTACCGGAGAGCTGGTGCAGTTCCACATTCCGCGCTGACCGCACGCGCGGTCAGCGCAGTAATCTGCCGCCGACCACGACGACCCCACCGAGCACGAGCAGCAGCGCGAACGCGGCGAGTCCCCCGAACAACCACCACACCACGCCGAGCGCGAGCGCGAACGGCGCGACCGCTATCGCGGTGATCACCGGGCTTTCCTTGACCGTCGCCCAGGCCGAACGAGCCCTGATCCGGTCGATGTCCTTTCCAGGCATGTGCCCAGGGTAGGCCGGAATCCGGGACTTTGTCGGTGTCCGATGGAATGCTCGCCGGATGGATTGGAAAATCGAGCTCGTCGCCATTCCGGTGACCGACGCCGACCGCGCCAAGGACTTCTACACCAAGATCGGTTTCAACGCCGACCACGACCACCGGGTGAACGAGAACCTGCGCTTCGTTCAGCTGACCCCGCCCGGGTCCGGCTGCTCGATCTGCCTCGGCGAAGGCATCACCGACGCGGAGCCGGGCAGCGTGCGGGGCATGCAGATGGTGGTCGCCAGCGCAGAAGACGCTTACCGTCAGCTGATCGCCGCCGGTGTCGAGGCCACACCGGTCGAGGACCTCGGCTGGGGGCTGTTCACCTTCTTCGCCGATCCGGACGGCAACAAGTGGGCCGTCCAGCAGCTGCCCGACTACAGCAGCTGATCGGCGGGGGTCGACGGGGTTGTCCGACTCCACCGCCGCGCGAAGCCCGTCCCCATGGTGACCGCCACGGCCGGAAGAATGGGTCTTGCTTGAAGTGCACTCCAGGTGATTAGCGTCGTCAATGTTCAACGAGAAGGGCGAGTGCAGTGACCGAGCGTCGGCGAGTGAACCGAGGACACAGGACGAGCGCGGGCAAGGCGCGGTCATGAGCGAGACCGCGTCCGCGCTGACCGCGAGCGAGGATCGGGAACTGCCGCGGTATTCGATCGGCGAGGTGTCCGAGCGATCGGGGCTGAGCCGGGATACGTTGCGCTGGTACGAACGGATCGGGCTGATGGACTACATCGGCCGGGACCATTCCGGCAAGCGCCGGTTCAGCGACCGGGATCTGGAATGGCTGGCGCTGATCGGCCGGCTGCGCACGACCGGCATGTCGGTGGCGGACATGGTTCGCTACGCCGAGCTGGTGCGGGCGGGAGACGCCACGATCCCGCAGCGGCTGACGATGTTCCGGGACACTCGCGCCGAGGTACTCGCCAAGATCGATGAACTTCGGCAGACCCTGGCCGTGCTGGACTACAAGATCGCCCTCTACGAGGACAAAGTCGAGGCAGCCCCGCCGGCCGAGGTCATAGCGCACGACAGCGAAGGGATCAAGCTATGACGAGCACGGACACGCTGCCCACCACCACCCTGGGCGCCGGCGGCATCGAGGTGGGGACGCAGGGTCTGGGCTGCATGGGCATGAGCGAGTTCTATGGGCCCAGCGATCTCACCGAATCCAGGGCGACCCTGGATCGAGCGCTGGAACTGGGTGTCACCCTGTTCGACACCGCCGATATCTACGGCTCCGGGCACAACGAGGAATTCCTCAGCGACTTCGTCCGCGCCGAGCGCGACCGGCTGGTGATCGCCACCAAGTTCGGCATCGTCCGCAAGGCCGACGACCCGGCCTACCGTGGCTTCGACAACTCTCCCGCCTACATCCGCGCCGCGGTGGAGGGCAGCCTGCGCAGGCTGGGGATCGACACCATCGATCTGTACTACATGCACCGCAAGGACCCGGCCGTGCCGATCGAGGACACGGTCGCCGCGATGGCGGAACTGGTGCGGGAGGGCAAGGTCCGCGCTCTCGGGCTGTCCGAGGTGACGGGCGCCGAACTGCGCGCCGCGCACGCGGTGCATCCGATCGCGGCCGTGCAGTCGGAATGGTCGCTGTTCTCCCGGGACGTCGAACGCACCGTGGTGCCCGCGGCGGCGGAACTCGGCGTGACCTTCGTGCCGTACTCGCCGCTTGGTCGCGGCTTCCTGACCGGAGCGTTCACCGGCACCGCGGACACGAGCGATTTCCGTTCCTCGATGCCGCGCTTCACCGGCGAGAACGCGGTGCGCAACGCGGAGCTGCTCGAGCCGCTGCGCGCCATCGCCGATGCGCGCGGCATCACCCTGGCACAGGTGGCGCTGGCCTGGGTGCACGCACAGGCCGGTGTGCACGACCTCGCCGTGGTGCCGATCCCCGGCACGCGCAGCCGTACCCGGCTCGCCGACAACGTTGCCGCCGCGACCATTGCGCTCACCGCCGACGAACTGGCCGCGTTGGAGCCGATCGCCGGCCGGGTGGCCGGAACCCGGTACGCGGACATGTCGTTCACCTCGGCGGGCCGGGAGTGACCCATTCACCAGATCAGGAGAGGCCCATGTCGACGTTGACGCTCAATGTCCGCTTCACGGCGAAGCCGGGGCGCGAGTCGGAACTGAAGGATCTGCTGCAAGGCATGATCCAACCCACGCTCGCGGAGGAGGGCTGCATCCGCTACGAGCTCTACCTGCATCCCACCGACGAGAGCCGGATGGTGTTGCTGGAGGAGTGGGCCGACGAGGATGCCCTCGCGGCGCACTTCCGGACGCCGCACCTGAAGGCGTTGGCCACGGCGCTGCAGGACGTTCTGGTCGAACCGTTCCAGCTGCGGCGGTTCACCGAGATCGGGTGAGCGCGGCGGTGGTCCTGGGCCGCGCTCCGGCCCCGGACCACCGCGAACTCGCGTGGCCGAGCAGTTTCCCGACCGGATCGCGCCCCGGACCGAAGTCCGCTTCTTCGACTGCGCGATCGGCGCCGTTCACCGGCGGGACTAACATCCCACGAATATGAGCCCCGAAGCGCCGCGAGACCGCGTCTGGATCGACAAACGGACGCCGACCGCGTTCCGCGCGCTGAACAGCGTCGCCAGCGAGGTCAGGGCCGCCGCGGCGGCGGCGGGACTGGATCGCCGGATCGTCGAGCTGATCAATCTGCGCGTTTCCCAGATCAACGGCTGCGCGTACTGCCTCGACGTGCACTACCGGGCCGCCCTGGCGGCCGGGGCCACCGAGCAGGAGATCGCCGTGCTGCCCGGATGGCGCCGCGGCGGCACGTACACCCCGTTCGAGCAGGCCGTGCTCGCGATCGCCGAGGTGACGGCGACGCTTCCCGACGAGCACGTCATCGAGCGCGAGTACGCTTCGGCTCGCCGGTATCTGACGGACGATCAGCTGTCGATCGTCATCTGGGTGGCCACCACGATCGGCGCGTTCAACCGGGTGTCGATTCTCAGCAGGCACCCGGTCCGCGCACGGAAGGAGAACGGAACCATGACCGAATCGGCTTCGGAGTCCAAGGTCGTCCGCAACGACGAGCGGCATCGCTACGAGGTGTTCTACGGCGGGGAACTGGCCGGCTTCGCCGACTACGAGGAACGCGACGACGAGACGGTGTTCACGCACACCGAGGTCGACGGCGCGTTCTCCGGGAAGGGCCTCGGCTCGGTCCTGGCCAAGAGCGCGATCGAGGACGCCGTCGAGCGCGGGCGCGTGATCCGCCCGGTGTGCCCGTTCATCAAGGCGTACCTGGACAAGCACCCGGACTACGACGAACACGTGATCGGCAAGGGCGTCGATCGGTGAGTGATCTGGATCCGCGCCCGGCCGAGACGCTGTGTGAACCCGCGCCCGGCCCCGGCCCGGTCGCGGAGCGGTATCCGGCACGCGAGGTGCCGCTGGGCGGGGTGCGCGGCGTGTACGTCGAAAGGGTGCTGCCGCAACGCGATCTGCCCACTGTCGGCGCGTGGTGCTTCCTCGATCACTTCGGCTCCCCGACGGTGACCAAGACCGGTGCGCCGCCGGACATCGATCCGCATCCGCACATCGGCCTGCAGACGGTGACCTGGCCGTTCGAAGGCCGCATCCGGCATCGCGACTCGGTCGGGTCGGACGTGGAGATCGAGCCCGGCCAGCTGAATCTGATGACTTCCGGACGCGGCATCGCCCACTCCGAGTACGCGGTGCCCGGCGCTCCGGCCGGGCACGGATTGCAGCTGTGGATCGCGCTGCCGGGCGACCGCACCGGCATCGCCCCGCATTTCGAGCAGCACCGCGAACTGCCGGTCGTCGAGGCGCCCGGTCTGCGCGCGATCGTGCTGATCGGATCACTGGCCGGCAAGACCTCGCCCGCCATCGCCTACACGCCCATCGTCGGCGCCGATGTGCGGCTCGAGGCGGGAGCCGACGTCACCCTCCCGCTGAACCCTCGGTTCGAGCACGCGGTTCTCGTGATCGAGGGCGAGGTGAGCGTCGCGGGCGACGAACTCGCCCCCGGACCGCTGCTGTATCTGGGCACCGACCGCGATGAACTCCAGCTCACCAGCGCGGGCGGCGCGCACTTCGCGCTGATCGGCGGCGAGCCGTTCGGCGAGGAACTGGTGATGTGGTGGAACTTCGTCGGCCGCGACCACGAGGACATCGTCGCCGCCCGCGCCGATTGGGAGAACCACGACGTCACCCGCTTCGCCGACATCGCGGGCCACACCCCGCAGCAGCGCATACCCGCCCCGCCCCTGCCCGGACTGCACCTGAAGCCCCGCAAACGCCGGATCGGCCCGGCCCGGGACTGAGCGCCGTCTCGTCCGGCCGGCCCTTCGCTTCGGCTCCGCTCACGTCACCGCGACCGAAGCCGAAGCGCCCGGGCTCAGCCGCGGGCGAGCAGCGCGTCGAGTGCGCGGTAGCTCTCGTTGAGCCCCGAATCCATGCCGGACTGCAGCATCCCGTCCCGTTCCTGCGGCGTGTGGAACTGACTGTCGGTGACCACCTTGGTGCGACCGTCGCCGAGGTCGACGAAGCTGACGCTGTCGATCGCCACATGGGCGGGCATGCCGTCCCATTCGAAGGAGTACACGATGCGCTCCTGCGGGGCGATCTCGCGGAAGCGGCCCTCGAATCCGTGGGCCTCCCCGTCGGCGTGCTCGACGAAACGCCAGTGGCCTCCGGCGCGGAACTCCCAGCGCTCGATATCGAGCCGATTGCCGCGACCCCACCACTGAGCGAGCTGTTCGATCCTGCTGTAGGCGGCCCACACGCGCTCGCGCGGCGCGTCGAAGATCCGCTCGATGTGGATCGCGCGGTCGGTGTCGGCCGTGATGACGGCGTCGTTCGTGGTTGTGCTCATCGCTCCTGCTCCGTTCGTTCGAGGAATTCGCCCAGACGGTCCAGCCGCCCTTCCACCATCCGCCGGTAGCCCTGCATCCAGGCCACTTCGCGGTCGAAGACGTTCTCGCCGAGGCGGCAGTACCGCACCCGCCCGCGTTTCTCCGTGACCACCATGCCCGCCGCCTCCAGCAACTGGATGTGCTTCTTGACGCCGGTGAGCGTCATCTCGAAGCGCTCCGCCAGTTCGCTGACGGTCGCGGGCCCACTGCCGAGGCGTTCGAGGATGCCACGCCGGGTGGGATCCGCGAGCGCTCCGAAGGAGGCGTCCAAGAAGTCATACTGAACCATCTAGTTCAGTGTTACGCAGAAACGGACGCGCGTCAAGAGGGAATCGCACGCCGGCATGTCCAGCGCCTCGAACGACGGGCGACCGAGAACTCAAGACATGGCGCACCGACGAGACCAGGGCCGCGGCCTACCCAGCGGTGCGGTGCGACAGGGACTTTCCAAGCCGCAAGCGGTGATGAACTGTCGCTCAGCCCTTCTGATCGAGCCCGCCGGGCGGTATCTTGTCCGGACGAACCGGACACGGGGCGGGACACGGAAAGAGCACGATGAGGATCTCCCAATTCACCGCGACGACTCTGGTGGCGTTGGCGGCCACCGCACTCACCACGAGCGCCGCGCACGCGCAGCCCGCGCCCGCCGACGCGCCGCTGAACCTGCACGGCACGTTCCATCAGGTCGCCTACGAAGTCGCCGCCAGCGAGGATCGCCGTGCCGCGGTGGCCACCCTCCAGGACGGCACATTCGAGCTGACCCACGACGACCGGGTGGTGACGGTGGCCGATCGCGAAGGCCAGATCGTCGCCGCGCTACCGATGACGCTGCGCATCGGTGACCAGCGAGTGGCGCTGCGGCCCGTGCTCGAGGACGCGGGCCACCGCCTCACCGTCGCGCCGGTCGCGATGACCGACGCGCCGGTGCGCGACATCGGCGCCCAGGAGCGGTTCTACGCCGAGGCGGAGAAGGTCATGCCGACCATCCTGGCGGGCGCGGGCATCGGCGCCGCCATCGGCTTCATCGTCGGATTCCCGCTCGGCCTGTTCGTGATCGACTTCATCACCGTCCCCGTAGCCGCGGTCGCCGGCGCCGCGATCGGCGCGATGGCCGGGTACGTCATCGGCGGTGGACAGCCCGCCGTCGACGCGGCGCTGGAGTACGTCACCGCGCCCTAGTCGAGCCGGTCGGCGGGCGTCAGCCGCTGCGTGCCGATCACCCGCAGCAGGTCCAGCTTCTCGGCCGCGTCCGTGCCCGGGCGCGGTAGGTAGACGAGCAGGCGCTGGGCGGCGTTGGGCGTGAGCAGCGTTTCGCAGACGATGTCGATCAGCCCGACCTGTGGATGCAGAATGCGCTTGATGTCCGACAGGCGCACGGACACCTCGTGTTCGTTCCACAGCCGTTCGAATTCCGTGCTCGCGGAGCGCAGTTGCGCGATGAACTCGACCACATCCGCATCGGCCGCCCTGCGCGCGGCCGTGGCGCGCAGATCGGCGACGTGCCTGCGGCTGAGCCGCTCCCAGTCCTCCTCCGGGAAGCTCGTGCGCGCGGACGGATCGCTGAACCAGCGGTAGGCGTAGTACCGATCCCAGCCGCGCCGTTCGGCGTGATCGCCGACCAGCAAGGTGTGCATCCGGTTCTGCACGAGCACCTCGCCGAGATCGGTGACGACCGTGGCCGCGGTGTCGTCCAGCTTGGCGAGCAGGTGCATGAGGCCGGGGCCCACGTGCTTGTCGGTCGTCTCGCGTCCCGGCGGGGCGTGGTCGCACAGGTGGTAGAGGTGGTCGCGTTCGTCGTTGCCCAAACGCAGGGCGCGCGCGAGCGAGGCGAGCACCTGGGTGGACGGACGCGGGCCGCGCGACTGCTCCAGCCGGGTGTAGTAGTCGGTCGAGATGCCGGCGAGCAGGGCGACCTCGTCGCGGCGCAGCCCCGGCGTGCGGCGCCGGGTGCCGGGCGGAACTCCCACGTCGGCGGGCGTCAACTGCTCCCGGCGACGGCGTAGGAAATCGGCGAGTTCGGGGCGGTCCATGCCACTACTGTCCCCCGACACGGCGCGCTCAGCCAGGGATCGCCGCTCCTACGACAAACGATCTCTCCCGGCTCGCGCCCCACCGGCGCAGGCTGGTCCCATGACGACAACGAAGATCGACGAAGTGCGGCTCGGAGCCACCGGACCGACCGTGAGCCGCATCGGGCTCGGCGCGATGAGTATGTCCGGCGCGTACGGCGCGACCGACGACGCCGAATCGACCGCGACCATCCACGCGGCGATCGACTCCGGCGTCAACCTCATCGACACCGGTGATTTCTACGGCGCGGGCCACAACGAGATGCTGATCGGCAAGGCCATCGCCGAACGCCCCCGCGAGGACGTGGTGCTGAGCGTTAAATTCGGCGCGCTGCGCGGGCCCGACGGCGCTTTCGTCGGCGTGGACAACCGCCCCGCCGCGCTGCGCAACTTCCTGACCTACAGCCTGCGGCGGCTCGGCGTCGACTACATCGACATCTACCGCCCCGCCCGGCTGGACCCGAACGTGCCGATCGAGGACACCGTCGGCGCCATCGGCGAGCTGATCGAAGCCGGATATGTGCGGCACGTCGGCCTGTCCGAGGTCGGCCCGGAGACCATCCGGCGCGCCGCGGCCGTACATCCCATCGCTGACCTGCAGATCGAGTACTCGCTGATCTCGCGGGGCATCGAGGAGCGCATCCTGCCCGTCTGCCGCGAACTCGGCATCAGCGTCACGGCCTACGGCGTGCTGTCGCGCGGCCTGCTCAGCGACGCGATCCAGCCCGGCGCCACCTTCGCCCCGTCGGATTTCCGCGCGCACAGCCCGCGTTTCCAGGGCGAGAACCTCGACCGGAATCTGGAGCTGGTCCGCGCGCTGACCGAGATCGCGGCGCGCAAGGACGCCTCGGTGGCGCAACTGGCCATCGCCTGGGCACTGACCCGCGGCGAGGACATCGTTCCGCTCATCGGCACCCGCCGACGCGAACGCTGGGCGGAAGCCGTTCGCGCGCTCGACCTTCCGCTTACCGAAGACGAGTTGACCAGTATCGAGTCGGCCGCGCCAGCCGACCGGGTGGCGGGTGAACGATACGCCACGGCGCAGATGGCGATGCTCGACAGCGAGCGGTGAGATAGCGTCCGGAGCGTGGCCGCCTGGCCGCGCTTCGGACCACCCACAGCGCGGCGTATCGCACCGCGGGTCCGTGGCCCTCGTATCGCAAGGGCCACGGACCACGGTGTGGCCGTGGGCATCAACTTGTTGAGCGCGTGGCGGCTGATCGCCGCGCCCCGAATGCTTCGACCGCCGCGCTGGTCACCCGCCGGAATGGGCGGCAGCGGTGCGGCACATGAACATTCTCGCCGTGGCAACGGGGCGGTGACGACACTCGCTTCCGCGATTCGCACCGCACCGGCGTGCGCGGCGCCAGAGGTTCGGCCGCCGTACCGGCCACTCCCCGTGGAGCACAACCGATCATCCCCTCCAGGCCCTGAGCCCGTCGTATCGGCCGCCTGCGGTGGCACACCGCCGATCATCCCCGAGCCGAGCACACCTACGGCGTGATCAGGACCGGCGCGGACGGAGCACGGCTGTGAATGCCGCTGCGGCGACAGTCCTTCCGGTGTTGTCGGCGATGTCCACCGGAACTTCCAGTTCGAGCGGCACCTTCGCCTCGATATCCGCACGCATCTTGGCCAAGGTCTCGCCGGAGAACGCGGAAGTCGCGCGAAACGGCCCCGCCTCTCCTTTGGCACGGGCCTTGTACTCGATACGCCCGTCCTTCGCGACGATGAACGTATCCCCCATCAGGTCTACGATTCCGGACACCGACGCGCCCATCGCCGCGGTCTCCGCCATCCCGAACAGCACCGCGGCGTGCAGATCCCCGTTGTGATTCAGGTGTTCGGCGCGCGGCACGATCGACACCACGTTGCGCCCGGCCGCGAACTCCTCCCATTCCACTCCCGCGTACTGGATGAACCCCAGCTTCCGGAACCCGGCCACCACCAGGTCCGCCAACGCCACGCCGTCCACCGCCACCTCCAGGACCAGAACTGAAACCTGTTCCACTTTTACTGGCTCGCACGCCGGTTGTCCACCACGCGGAAACGAATCCGGCCCCCGCTCCAGAACGGAGCGGGGGCCGGATGCCTTACGGCTGACGGATCAGCGGTAGTCGCTGAAGCCGTAGTCGTCCAGCGGAACCGCGGCGCCGGTGGTCTGACCGAAGCTGTCCGGGCTGTAGTAGGTGTCGTCGTAGGACGGCACCGCGTACGCGGCGGCACGAGCTTCCTCGGTCGGCTGCACCTGGATGTTGCGGTAACGGTTGATACCGGTACCGGCCGGGATCAGCTTGCCGATGATCACGTTCTCCTTGAGGCCGATGAGCTTGTCGGAGCGGCAGTTGATCGCCGCGTCCGTCAGAACCCTGGTGGTCTCCTGGAAGGACGCCGCCGACAGCCACGAGTCGGTGGCCAGCGACGCCTTGGTGATACCCATCAGCACCGGGCGACCCGCCGCGGGCTCGTTGCCCTCGGCGACGACGCGACGGTTGGCGGCCTCGAACTCGGCCCGCTCGGTGAGCGAGCCGGGCAGGAACTCCGTGGCGCCCGAGTCGATGATCGTCACGCGACGCAGCATCTGGCGCACGATGACCTCGATGTGCTTGTCGTGGATCGACACACCCTGCGACCGGTAGACCTCTTGGACCTCGTGGACCAGGTGGACCTGAACCTGACGCGGGCCCATGATGCGCAGCACCTCGTGCGGATCCGCCGCGCCTTCCAGCAGCTGCTGGCCGACCTCGACGTGGTCACCGTCGGAGAGCAGGCGCTCGGTGCCGTCGTCGTGCTTGAACACACGCAGACGCTGCCGCTTCGAGAGCTTGTCGTAGACAACCTCTTCGCCACCGTCATCAGGGATGATGGTGATCTTGTAGAAGCGGTCGTCGTCCTCCAGCCGCACGCGACCGGAGACCTCGGCGATGGGCGCCTTGCCCTTCGGCACGCGCGCCTCGAACAGCTCCTGCACCCGGGGCAGACCGCCGGTGATGTCGTCACCAGCGACACCACCCTGGTGGAAGGTGCGCATGGTCAGCTGGGTACCGGGCTCACCGATGGACTGCGCGGCGACGATACCGACGGCCTCACCGATGTCGACCAGCTTGCCGGTCGCCATCGAGCGGCCGTAGCAGGTCGCGCACACGCCGGTGCCGGTGGTGCAGGTCAGCACGGAGCGGACCTTCACCTCGGTGATGCCTGCCTCCAGCAGCGCCTCCAGCGCGGGATCGCCGAGGTCGGCGCCCTTCGCCACGATGACGTTGCCCTGCGCGTCGACCGCGTCGGCCGCGAGCGTGCGCGCGTAGGTGGAGGTCTCCACATGCGCGTCGCGGATGATCGAGCCGTCGAGCTGCTTCTCCGCGATCGGCACCACGATGCCGCGCTCGGTGCCGCAGTCGTGCTCGCGCACGATGACGTCCTGCGAGACGTCCACCAGACGACGGGTCAGGTAACCCGAGTCGGCCGTGCGCAGCGCGGTGTCGGCCAGACCCTTACGAGCGCCGTGGGTGTTGATGAAGTACTCCAGAACCGTCAGGCCCTCACGGAAGGAGGACTTGATCGGCCGCGGGATGAACTCACCCTTCGGGTTCGTCACCAGGCCCTTCATACCGGCGAGGGTACGGGTCTGGGTGAAGTTACCCGTGGCGCCCGAGTCGACGATCGTGATGATCGGGTTGTCGGCCGGGTAGTGCGCGCGCAGCGCCTTACCGACCTCCTCGGTGGCCTCCTGCCAGATCTTGACCAGGGCGTTGTTGCGCTCCTGGTGATCGAGCGCACCACGCTGGTACTTCTTCTCGATCTGATCCGACTGCGCCTCGTAGCGCTCCATGATCTCGGCCTTCTCCGGCGGCACGAGCACGTCGGACATCGAGACCGTCACGCCGGAACGCGTGGCCCAGTAGAAGCCGGCGTCCTTGAGCTTGTCGACGGTCTGCGCGACCACGATCATCGGGTAACGCTCGGCGAGATCGTTGATGATCGTCGCCTGGCGCTTCTTGGGCATCTGCTCGTTGATGAACGCGTAGTCCACGGGCAGCAGCTCGTTGAACAGCACCCGGCCCAGCGTGGTCTCGATGGTCCAGGCGTCGCCGCGACGCCAGCCCTCCGGGAACAGCTGCGCCTCGATCTCCTTCGGCGGACGCTGGTCGGTCAGCCGGACCTTGATCAGCGAACGCACGGTGAGCTCACCGCGGTCAACCGCCATCTGCGCCTCGGCGGGCGAGGAGTACACGCCCCGCTCCGGACCATCGGCGGTAGCCGGCTGGTAGGAGCCCTTCGCGCCCTCTTCCAGACGGGTCAGGTAGTACAGGCCGGTCACCATGTCCAGACGCGGCATGGCCAGCGGCCGGCCCGACGCGGGCGAGAGGATGTTGTTCGACGACAGCATCAGCACGCGCGCCTCGGCCTGCGCCTCCGCCGACAGCGGCAGGTGCACGGCCATCTGGTCACCGTCGAAGTCGGCGTTGAACGCCTCACAGACCAGCGGGTGCAGCTGGATGGCCTTGCCTTCCACCAGTTGCGGCTCGAAGGCCTGGATACCGAGGCGGTGCAGGGTGGGCGCGCGGTTGAGCAGCACCGGGTGTTCGGCGATGACCTCTTCGAGGACGTCCCACACCTGCGGCCGCTGCCGCTCCACCATCCGCTTGGCGGACTTGATGTTCTGCGCGTGGTTCAGGTCGACCAGGCGCTTCATCACGAACGGCTTGAACAGCTCCAGCGCCATCAGCTTGGGCAGACCGCACTGGTGCAGCTTCAGCTGCGGACCGACGACGATGACCGAACGGCCCGAGTAGTCGACGCGCTTACCGAGCAGGTTCTGACGGAAGCGGCCCTGCTTGCCCTTGAGCAGGTCGGACAGCGACTTGAGCGGACGGTTGCCCGGTCCGGTGACCGGACGGCCGCGGCGGCCGTTGTCGAACAGGGCGTCGACCGACTCCTGCAGCATCCGCTTCTCGTTGTTGACGATGATCTCGGGCGCGCCGAGGTCGATCAGTCGCTTGAGGCGGTTGTTGCGGTTGATCACGCGACGGTAGAGGTCGTTCAGGTCGGAGGTGGCGAAGCGGCCACCGTCGAGCTGAACCATCGGGCGCAGCTCCGGCGGGATCACCGGAACGGCGTCGAGCACCATGCCCATCGGCGAGTTGCCGTTGGCCTGGAACGCCGCGACGACCTTCAGCCGCTTGAGCGCGCGCAGCTTCTTCTGGCCCTTGCCGGTGCGGATGGTCTCGCGCAGCGACTCGGCCTCGGCCTCGATGTCGAAGCTCTCCATCAGCTTCTGGATGGACTCCGCGCCCATCGCGCCGGTGAAGTACTCGCCGTAGCGGTCGACCAGCTCGCGGTAGAGCACCTCGTCGACGATGAGCTGCTTGGGCGCCAGCTTGGTGAAGGTGTTCCAGATCTCCTCCAGCCGGTCCAGCTCGCGCTGGGCCCGGTCGCGGATCTGGCGCATCTCGCGCTCGCCGCCGTCCTTGACCTTGCGGCGGACGTCGGACTTGGCGCCCTCGGCCTCCAGCTCGGCCAGGTCGGCCTCCAGCTTCTGGGCGCGGGCCTCGAGGTCGGCGTCGCGCTGGTCGGCGACCGCCTTCTTCTCGACCTCCATCTCGGCCTCGAGCGTGGACAGCTCGTTGTGCCGCAGCTCATCGTCGACCGCCACGATGACGTAGGCGGCGAAGTAGATGATCTTCTCCAGATCCTTCGGCGCCAGGTCGAGCAGGTAGCCGAGGCGCGACGGCACGCCCTTGAAGTACCAGATGTGGGTGACCGGAGCGGCCAGCTCGATGTGGCCCATGCGCTCGCGGCGCACCTTGGCGCGAGTCACCTCGACGCCACAGCGCTCACAGATGATGCCCTTGAAGCGGACGCGCTTGTACTTGCCGCAGTAGCACTCCCAGTCCCGGGTGGGACCGAAGATCTTCTCGCAGAACAGGCCGTCCTTCTCCGGCTTGAGCGTGCGGTAGTTGATGGTCTCCGGCTTCTTCACCTCGCCGTAGGACCACTGACGGATGTCGTCGGCGGTGGCGAGGCCGATCCGGAGTTCATCGAAGAAGTTGACGTCTAGCACGTAACTTCCTTTCCCCTGTGCGGGTCGAATTCGAGCAAAAGTTCACTAGTTGGGTAATCCGTTGCGGAGGCCGGATGCCGTGCGATGACGGCATCCGGCCGACCGCCTAGTTCGCCAGATCGTCGACGGTGGCGGCTTCGTTCCTCGACAGGTTGATGCCGAGGTTCGCCGCGGCGCGCTCCAGGTCCTCGTCCTCGCCTTCGCGCAGCTCGATCGCGGCGCCGTCGGACGACAGCACTTCGACGTTGAGGCACAGCGACTGGAGTTCCTTGAGCAGGACCTTGAACGATTCCGGAATGCCCGGCTCCGGGATGTTCTCGCCCTTGACGATCGCTTCGTAGACCTTCACGCGACCGA
>NZ_JAYKYQ010000022.1:0-83219 GCF_035544775.1 Nocardia implantans
GTGGAAGAGTGTCGAGTTCGGTTTGGATGCGGCGGATGCGATTCTGCTGAAGACGGCGGCGACGTTCGACTTGTCGGTGTGGGAGTTCTGGTCGGCCGCTGTCTGCGGCGGTCGCTTGGTGATCGCCTCCCCGGACGGTCACCGGGACCCGGCGTACCTCAACGAGTTGATGGCTCGCGAGTGGGTCACCACCCTGCATGTGGTGCCGTCCATGCTGGACGCGCTGCTGACCGCCGGTCTGCCGAACTCGCTGTGGCGGGTGCTCGCGATCGGTGAAGCCCTTCCGGGGTCGGTCGCCCAGCGGTTCCTGCGGGAACACCCGCGCACGGAGCTGTTCAACCTGTACGGTCCGACCGAGGCGGCGGTGTCGATCACCAGCCACCGGGTCACCCTCGCCGACGAGACCTCCGTGTCGATCGGCGCGCCGGAATGGAACAGCCAGGTGTACGTCCTCGACTCCCGGCTGCGGCCGGTGCCGGACGGTGTGTCCGGCGAGTTGTACCTCGCTGGTGCGCAGTTGGCGCGGGGCTACTTCGGTCGTGCGGATCTGACCGCGGATCGGTTCGTGGCCAATCCGTTCCAACCCGGTGAGCGGATGTACCGCACGGGTGACTTGGTCGCGTGGACCAGCACGGGTGAACTCGAGTACCGGGGTCGTACGGATTTCCAGGTGAAGATCCGTGGTTTCCGTATCGAGCTCGGTGAGATCGAAGCCGCGCTGCTGGCGCTGCCGCAGATCGCGCAGACAGCGGTGATCGCGAAGTCCGATCCCAAGACCGGCGACCGTTTGGTGGCCTATCTGGTGGCGAGTGATGCCGAGGCCGGTGTCGATGTGGCACAGGTGAAGTCCGAACTCACCGCTGGCCTGCCGTCGTACATGGTGCCCGCGGCGTTCGTGGTCCTGGATGCGTTGCCGTTGAATGTCAACGGCAAGCTCGACCGTAAGGCGTTGCCGGAACCCGAGTTCGAGGTTCAGGCGTTCCGTGCGCCGTCGACGCCGATCGAGGAGATCGTGGCGAACGTGTTCGCCGAGGTGCTCGGTGTGGAGCGTGTCGGCGCGGACGACGATTTCTTCGCGCTCGGTGGTAACTCGCTGTTGGCGACGCAGGTCGCGGCGCGTATCGGCGCTGCGCTGGATGCTCGTGTGCCGGTGCGTGTGCTGTTCGAAGCCTCCACCGTCGCCGGACTGGCCGCGAAGGTCGAGCAGCACGCGGGCGCCGGTGGCCGCCGCGAACTGGTCGCCGGTCCGCGTCCGGAGCACATCCCGCTGTCGCTGGCGCAGCAGCGCATGTGGTTCCTCAACCAGTTCGACACCGCATCGGCGGTGAACAACATCCCGGTGGCCGTGCGGCTCACGGGCGAGCTGGATGTCGCAGCGCTGCAAGCAGCGGTCGGCGACGTCATCGCCAGGCACGAGACCCTGCGCACCGTCTACCCCGAACAGGACGGCGCCGCGCACCAGGTCATCGTGCCCGTCGAGCGGGCCATGCCCGACCTGCGGCCGGAAGCGGTCGCGGCCGAGGACATCCGGCACCGGATCATCGAGGTGATCTCCGCCGGATTCGACGTGACCACCGAGGTCCCGTTGCGGGCCAAGCTGTTCCGCGTCGCCCCGACCGAATACGTGCTCGTGTTCGTCGCGCACCACATCAGCGCCGACGGCTGGTCGATGGGCCCGCTGACCCGCGACGTGATGCTGGCCTACGCGGCCCGTTCGGCCGGTGTGGAACCGGGCTGGGCGCCGCTGCCGGTGCAGTACGCCGACTTCAGCCTGTGGCAGCGCGACGTGCTCGGCTCCGAGGACGACCCGGAGAGCCTGATCTCCCAGCAGGCCGAGTACTGGCGCACCGCGCTGGCCGGGCTGCCCGACGAGCTGAACCTGCCCGCCGACCGGCCGCGTCCGACGACGCAGTCCTTCGCGGGCGGGCGCGTGGTGTTCCCGATCTCCGGCGAGCTGCACGGCAAGCTCACCGAGATCGCCAGACAGCAGAACGCGACGCTGTTCATGGTTGTGCACGCCGCGCTGGCGCTGTTCCTTGCGCGCATGTCCGGCACCGACGACATCGCCGTCGGCACCCCCATCGCGGGCCGCGGCGAGGCCGAACTCGACGACGTGATCGGCATGTTCGTCAACACCCTGGTGCTGCGCTCGCACGTCGAGGGCGACCTGACCTTCGACCAGTTCCTGGCCCGCACCAAGGACGCCGACCTGCAGGCGTTCGCGCACGCGGACCTGCCGTTCGAGCGGCTGGTGGAACTGCTCAACCCGGAGCGCTCCACCGCGCGGCACCCGCTGTTCCAGGTGGCGCTGTCGTTCGAGAACCTGCCCGAGAGCAGCTTCGAATTGCCGGGGCTGCACGTGGGCGCGGTCGACTTCGACGTGGACACCGCCAAGTTCGACCTGTCGCTGACCATCCGCGAAGCCGGGGAGAACCCCGACGACGCGGGCATGTACGCGGAGTTCTCCTTCGCGCGCGACCTGTTCGACGACGAGACGGTGCGGGTGTTCGCCGAGCGGTTCACCAGGCTGCTCACCGCGATCGCCACCGACCGCGAGACCCCGATCGGCGACCTGCCGTTGCTGGACGCGGCCGAATACCACCTGCTCACGCACGTGGCAGGCGAGGACGTCATGGCCACCGGCCTGCTGCCGGACCTGCTGCAGCACGGCGCGCGGCTGGACCCGGACCAGATCGCGGTGCGTTACCAGGGCCGGTCGATCACCTACCGCGAACTGGACGAGTACTCCTCGCGCCTGGCGCGGGTGCTCATCTCGCGCGGTGTCGGGCCGGAGCGCATCGTGGCGCTGTCGTTCCCGCGCTCCTACGAGATGGTCGCCGCGTTCTGGGCGGTGGCGAAGGCGGGCGGCGCGCACGTGCCGGTCGACCCGACCTACCCCGAAGACCGCATGCGGCACATGGTCAACGACTCCGGCGCGGTCATCGGCATCACCGCCAGCGAGTACGTCGACCGGTTGCCGCGCGACGTGGAGTGGCTGCGCATCGACGACCCGGCGCTCGGCGAGCTGATCGAGCGCGAGTCCGGCGAGCAGATCACCGATGCCGACCGCAACGCCGCGCTGGCGATGCGCCACCCGGCGTACGTCATCTACACCTCCGGCTCGACCGGTATGCCCAAGGGCGTCACCGTGACCCACGCGGGCATGGGCGGCCTGGTCGGCGTCGCGGCGGATCTGTACCAGCTGGAATCGCACCACCGGTTCCTGCACATCTGCTCGCCGAGCTTCGACCCGTCGGTGCTGGAATGGCTGTGCGCCGCCTACACCGGCGCGACGCTGGTGGTCGTGCCATCGACCATCATCGGCGGACCGGACCTGGCGGAGCTGCTGCGCACCGAGCGGGTCAGCCACACCATCATCACCCCCGCGGTGCTCGGCACGGTCGATCCGGAAGGCATGGAGGCGCTCGAAGTGGCCTCGGTCGGCGGTGACGTCACCACGCCGGAACTGCTGGCCAAGTGGTGGCCGGGCCGCAAGTACTTCAACGCCTACGGCCCGACCGAGACGACGATCATCTCGTCGTACGCCCAGCTCAGCCCGGGCAGGCACATCACCATCGGCCGTCCGGTGCGCGGCATGTCCGCGCTCGTGCTCGACAACCGGCTCAACCCGGTGCCGCCTGGCGTCGCGGGCGAGCTGTACCTGGCCGGTGGCGCGCTGGCGCGCGGCTACCACAACCGCCCCGACCTCACCGCGGAACGGTTCGTCGCCAACCCGTGGAGCGACGAGGGCGCGCGGATGTACCGCACCGGTGACGTGGTGCGCTGGTTCGCCGAACCGGGCGAGCGCGCGGGCAACGCCGCATTGCCTTCGGTGCCGTGGCAGCTCGACTACGTGGGCCGCTCGGACTTCCAGGTGAAGATCCGCGGCTTCCGTATCGAGCTCGGCGAGATCGACACCGTGCTGGCCGGCCACTCCGACGTCGAGTACGCGATCACCATCGGCCGCAAGACCGACGCGGGCGCGACGATCCTGGTGTCCTACGTGCTGGCCGCGCCGGGCCGGGAGATCGACACGGCGAGGCTGTCGGAGTACGCCTCGCGCACCCTGCCGCCGCACATGGTGCCGACGGCGATCGTGGTGATCGACGAGATCCCGCTGACCCCGGTCGGCAAGCTGGACCGCAAGGCGCTGCCCGAGCCCGAGCTGGCTCCGCGCGAGTTCCGTGCGCCGGCCAGCGAGGTCGAGGCCGTCATCGCCGAGGTGTTCGCCGAAGTGCTCGGCGTCGACCAGATCGGTCTGGACGACTCGTTCTTCGCGCTCGGCGGCGACTCCATCCTGTCGATCCAGCTGGTCTCGCGGGCCAAGGCGCGTGGCGTGCTGTTCACTCCGCGCGATGTGTTCGAGCGGCGCAGTGTGGCCGCGCTGGCCGAGGTCGCCGCGCTGGGCGCGGGCACGGAGCAGACGCGGCTGGAGGAACTGCCCGGCGGCGGTGTCGGCGAGATCCCGCTGACCCCGATCATGCGGCAGATCCTCGCGAGCGGTTCGACCTACCAGCGGTTCTCGCAGACCATGGCGCTGCGGCTGCCCGAAGGCATCGACCGGGAGACCCTGGTCGCCACCATCGCGGCGGTGTTCGACCACCACGACGTGCTGCGGTCCCGCTTGCGCCGCACCGGCACGGACTGGACGTTCGAAGCGCTGCCGCACGGCGCGGTCGACGTCGACGCCCTGGTGCGGCGGGTCGACCTGGCCGCCGACACCGACGAAGCGGAGCTGGCACGGGTTGCCACCGAAGCGCTCGACGGTGCGCTGGGCAGGCTCGATCCGGCGGAAGCGTCGATGGCGCAGTTCGTTTGGTTCGCCTTCGAGGGCGAGCGGCGGGACGTGCTGCTGATCGTCGCGCACCACTTCGTGGTCGACGGCGTGTCCTGGCGCATCCTGATCCCGGATCTGGCGGTGGCCTGGTCGCAGCTGGTCGCCGGTCAGCCGGTGGCGCTGCCCGCCAACGGCACCTCCATGCGGCGCTGGGCGCACAGCCTGGTCGAGGCGGCGAGCGCGCCGGACCGGGTCGCGGAACTGCCGTTCTGGCAGCAGGTCACGGCCACGCCGGATCCGCTGCTGGGCGAGCGTCCGTTCGATCCGGCGGTGGACACGTTCGCCACCGTCGAGCGGGTCGAGGTCACCGTGCCCGCCGAGGTCACCGACGCGGTGCTCACCGCGATCCCCGGCCTCTACCGCGGCGGTGTGAACGACGGCCTGCTCACGGCGCTGGCCATGACGGTCGCCCGCTGGCGCGGCGACGGCCCGGATGCCGCCTTGATCAAGCTCGAAGGCCACGGCCGGGAAGAGGACGTCGTGCCGGGCGCGGACCTCTCGCGCACGGTCGGCTGGTTCACCTCGGCCTACCCGGTCCGGCTCGATCTGGCCGGCGCCGACCTCACCGACGCGTTCGCCGGTGGCGCCGCGCTGGGCGAGATCGTGAAGTCGATCAAGGAGCAGTTGCTCGCGGTGCCCGACAAGGGCCTGGGCTACGGCCTGCTGCGGCAGCTGAATCCGGAGACCGCGCCGACCCTCGGCTCGTCCGGGCAGATCAGCTTCAACTACCTGGGCCGGATGTCGGCCGGGGAGATCCCCGAACAGCTCGCCGAGATCGGCTGGGTGCCGGTGGCCGACCTCGGTCAGCTGGATGTCGACATGGACCTCGACATGCCCGCCAACGCGACGATCGACATCAACGCGATCGTCACCGACTCCGACGAGGGTCCGCGACTGGGCGCGTCGTTCGCCTTCCCGACCGGTCTGCTGACCCGGGAACGGGTCCAGGAGTTCGCCGACCTGTTCGTCGCCGCGCTCACCGCGCTGGCCACGCACGCGCGGCGGCCGGACGCGGGCGGTTTCACGCCGTCGGACATGCCGCTGGTGCGGGTGGGGCAGCAGGACATCGAGCAGTGGGAACAGGCCTACCCGGCGCTGTCGGAAGTGTGGCCGCTGTCGCCGCTGCAGTCGGGTCTGCTGTTCCACGCGATGATGACCCAGTCCACCGTGGACGTGTACACCATGCAGGCCGTGGTGGACCTGGGCGGCACGCTGGACGTGGCGCGGCTGCGGGCGGCGGCCCAGGGCATCGTCGACCGGTACCCGAACCTGCGCACCGCGTTCGTCACCGACGCCGACGGACAGGCCGTGCAGGTGGTGCTGGACCGGGTCGAGGCGCCGTGGCGCGAGGTGGATCTCACCGAGCTGCCCGCCGACGAGCGGACCGCCGAGCTGCGCAGGCAGGTCGCGGCCGATCAGGCGACGCACTTCGACATGGCCACCCCGCCGCTGATGCGGTTCACGCTGTTCCGCAGCGATGCCGCGCAATGGCACCTGGCCATCACCACCCACCACATCCTGCTGGACGGCTGGTCGATGCCGCTGCTCATGCGGGACCTGCTGGTGCTGTACGCGGTGCGCGGCGACCTGACCGCGCTGCCGCGGGTGGCCTCCTACCGCAACTTCCTCGGCTGGCTGGCCGGGCGGGACCGGGACGCGTCGCTGCGCGCCTGGGCGGCGGCGCTGGAAGGGGTCAACGAACCCACCCAGCTCGCGCCGCAGCCGCGCGGAGCGGAGACCTACGAGATCGGCAAGGTCGTCACCGAGCTCGACGCCGACCGCACGCGCCGGATCACCAAGCACGCCGCCGAACTCGGCGTCACGGTGAACACGCTGGTGCAGGCCGCGTGGGGCATCCTGCTCGGACGGCTCACCGGCCGCGGCGACGTGGTGTTCGGCGCGACGGTGTCCGGCCGCCCGGCCGAGCTGCCCGGCGTCGAGTCGATGGTGGGTCTGTTCATCAACACGCTGCCGGTGCGGCTGCGCATCGATGACCGCCAGAGCATCGGCGAACTGCTGGCGCGGTTGCAGGGTGACCAGGCGGGCCTGCTCGAGCACCACTACGTGGGCCTCACCGACATCCAGCGGGTGGCGGGCACCGGGTCGCTGTTCGACACGCTGCTGGTGTTCGAGTCGTATCCGATGGACAAGGAGGCGATCTCGGCCGCCAGTTCGATCGACGGCATGTCGGTGACCGGTGTCGGCGTCAACGACGCCACGCACTACCCGATGACGCTGCTGGTGATGTCCGAGGCCACCATCGAGCTGACCCTGAAGTACCTGGGCAGCCGGTTCACCGCCGAAGAGGTCGAGACGCTCGCCGAGCGGCTGGTCCGGGTGCTCGACGCGCTGCTCGGCGATCCGGACGCCTTGGTCGGGGACATCGACATCCTCGACGAAGGCGAACGCGCCCGCCTGCTGGCCGAATCCGGCGTCACGGCGGCGGCTGCCACGCCGGAGCCGGTGGGCCGGGTCGGCGCGCGCACGGTGGCCAAGGTGCTCGGCGAGGTCGTCGAAGAGGACCCGGAAGCGCCCGCGCTGCTGGCCGGCGAGGACGAGGTCGCCTTCCACGCGCTGGACCGGCGTTCCTCGCAGCTGGCCCGGGTGCTCATCGACCGCGGCGCCGGACCGGGCGACGTGGTGGCGGTGACGCTGCCGCGTTCGGTGGACGCGGTGGTCGCGGCCTGGGCGGTGCAGAAGGCCGGTGCGGCATGCCTGTTCGCGGGCGACCTCACCGCCGAGGCGCTGACCGCGGCCTGCGCCGCGTTCGGCATCGGGTCGCCGGTGGCCGACAGCGACATTCGCTGGCTGGCGCTCGACGACGCCCAGGTGCGGGCCGACATCGACGCGGCGGCCGCGCACCCGGTGTCCTACGCCGACCGGGTCCGCCCGCTCGGCGAGGAACATCCCGCGTTCGTCGTCACCACGGCGAACGGGGTCGTCGCGATCACCCAGTCCGAGGCGCTGGACGAGGCCGAACGCGTCCGCGAGGAGCACGAGATCGACTACGAGTCGACCACGTACACCACGGCACTGTCCGGCCGCCCCGCGATCATGGAGTTCCTGACCTCCGCCACCGCCGGAGCCCTGTCCGTCCTGCCGACCGGCGACCTGGAAACCGACCTCACCGAGGGCGAGGTCACCCACTGGTTCGCGGGTCCGGGCGAAGCGACCGACGCGGCGGGCGAGGAGATCACGATCGTGACCGCGGAGTAGGTCCCGGTTGAAACCGACGAGCCCCACCCCACGCGGGAGGGGCTCGTCGGTTCACGTGGACAGATATGATCGACCGCCGACACTCGGCCTGATCAGCCTGGTCGATGTGGGTCAGGTCGGTCCGCCCGACCGGCGACTGCCGTGTCGCCGTCGTTCGACGAAGTCGGGAGGTTCGACACGATGCCGGTTCCACGTGGCGACAGGTGGACGGCCGCCGATCTCGATCACATGCCCGAGAACGGTCTTCGTTACGAGGTTCTGAACGGTCAGCTTGTCGTGAATGCCGTGCCTACGCCAAGGCATCAGTGGTTGATAAAATCGCTCGTCCGGGCTCTGGATGCGGTATCGCCGCCAAACCATATCGTGCTAACCGGCGTCGGGCTGCTGTCCGGCGACGACGAGCCGATACCGGACCTGGTGGTCGCGGTCGGCCCGATCGATCCGAACGGCAAGGGGATTCCCGCCGACCGGATAAAGCTCGCAGTCGAGGTGGTATCGAGATCTACGATGATGTCCGACAGGCTCGTCAAACCCATTCTTTATGCAGAGGCGGGCGTCAGAAACTATTGGCGCTTGGAGCCCGAACCGTTCCAAGGACAGCTACCGGGCGAGTCCTTCCCCGTTCTGTTCACGTACGAACTCGGTGCCGCCCGCAACTATGAGCTGACCCACAGGGTGTCCGCGGGCAACACGGTCACTCTGCGCAGTCCCTTCGACTTCACGTTCGACCCGGAGACGTTGCTGCCCTGACCTCGCTGTAGCGGAATCTCCGCAGTGTGGTGACGGGCGGTTCCTCTCGCCGCCGGGGGGCCATCAGCCGAGCCCGTGGTCCGGTCCGGCGCGAACTGCAATGATGTGCGCTATGAGCGGTCCCGACGACGCCCCGCGTGTGACGGCCGAGCAGTTCGCCGATGGGGCGACTGCCGGGCTCGGCGACATCGAGATCGTCGACGGGCGCGTAGTGCGACTGATGGCCCAAAGCCCCGTGCACAGCCGTGTGGTGCGGCGGCTGGCCGGAATGCTCGAGGCAGCTCGACGCGATGGCGGGCCGTGTATGGTCGTGGACTCCGATGTGGCCGCTCGATTCGCCGACGCGGAAGCCGCGGCGGCGGATCGGCGGTTGAACATCCGCTATCCCGATATCTGGATCCGGGACTGCGAGCCTTACGACGTCAACACCGTGCGTGACCATATCTTGCTGATAGTCGAGGTCACTTCCGTATCGACCATCGACGCCGATATCACCGACAAGCGAATCCAGTACGCTGCCGCCGGAATTCCTCGGTACCTGATCGTCCGGCTGGATCAGAAGGAAGAACGCATCGAGGAGATCGAGGAATACCGTCTGGACTGGTCCGGCCGCCGCTATCTCGCCCACACCGTCCACCGCCGCGTCCTGCTCCTCGACGACCCGGTCGAAGCGACCATCCCCTTCGACATCCTGGAACAGCCCTGACGCCCGGCCCGCGAGTGGCACATCATCGCGGCGAAGCGCGAGAAGCCCCTCCACCATGTGCCACTCGCGGAATGGTTCAGGGGTTGGTGGGGCGGAGGGTGGTGGTTACGAGGAGTGTGAAGGCCACCAGGGCGCAGGTGGTTCGGGCGATGTGGAAAGTTTCCCATCGGCCGAGGATTTCGGCGTAGTCGGCGGGCGGGCCGGTGACTGCCCAGACCTTGATCTTCTGGTTGATTGGGACGTTGCCGAGGCGGGTGATCAGGAAGGCCGCGACGGCGAGGGCGCTCGCGGTGCCTGCGAGCAGGCGTGCGCGGCCGGTGGAGCGGATGGCGAGTACCAGGGCGCTCAGGATGGTCAGGCCCATCAGTGACTGCATGACCACGCCGTTGACGCTCATCAGCGCGGTGTGGAAGGTGAAGCGCACATCCAAGGGGACTTTGCGGAACGCGTACAGGACATTGACCGCCCCGTAACCGAATGCCCCCGCGAGCAGCCCGGCCGGGATCACCGCGAATGCCCGCGCAGGCAAGGGTCTCTCGGCGATTCTCACGCGTGCCGCTCCGCCGGGACGAGCGCGAGCAGTTCGTCGACCGACCACTGGTCGTTGACGTGCGCGCCGTGCTTCGCCGCGAGCACCCGTCCGTCGGGGGAGATCAGGAAATCGGCGGGCAGCCCGAGACTGCCGCCCTCGGGTTTGGTGGGCGGGGCGGCTTGCTTGCGGCGCAGGGTCGCGTAGGCGTCGTGGGCGACACCGCGCAGGATGGCGGGCCAGCCGCGTGGGTCGAGCAGGGCGCGCGGCGAGGTCTCGACGCCGAACTCGCGGTAGAGCTTCCGGTCCGGATCGGCAATGAACTCCAGCGGCAGTTCAGCGGTGTACTTGCGCAGTTCCGCCGCGCTGGAATGGAAGACGATCACTTCGCGGACGCCCGCGGCGGCGATCTCCGCGTGCCGCGTGACGATCGAACGCAGGTGCAGGTTGCACACCGGGCATCCGGCGAAACGACGGAATTGCAGGTGGATCAGGCGATCCGGGTCCGGCACCTGGACTTGTGCACCGGAGACGGTGACCAGTGTCCGGTCCGGAACAGCGGTCGGCAGCGACATCAGGGCTCCTTTCGTAGGTGTACTTTGTACGCCTACGACCAGTATGCGCGTAACGCGTACGCTGTCAATCCGTGCCCCGCCCGCGCTCGCTGACCACCGCCGATCTCGCCGCGGCGGCCCTCGCCGTGCTCGACCGCGAGGGGTCTTCGGCGCTGACCATGCGCGCGGTGGCCAAGGAGCTGGGTATGGCCACCATGGCCCTGTACCGCTACGTGCGCGATCGCGACGAACTCGAGGTGCTGGTGGCCGACCAAGTGTTCGCCGCGATCGACACCACGCTCCCGGACGGCCGCGACTGGCGAGAACGCGTGACGGTGCTGCTCGAGAACATCCGGGACGGGTTCTCGGCCCATCCGGCCGCCGTGCCTATCGTGTTGCGGCGCAGGCAGTCGGCGGTCGAGTCGTTGCGCGTGATGGAATCCATGCTCGCCGTGCTCACCGAGGGCGGCTTCACCGGGCCCGCCCGCGTCATCGCCCAGCGCACCCTGATCGCCTTCCTGATCGGCTACCTGCAGAACAAGCACTACGCGCCACTGCCGGGTCAGGGAACGATGGTGCTGGCCGAGCTGCCCCCGGAGAAATACCCGCATCTGGCCCAGACCGCGGGCCAGGCCAAGGGCATGTCGGCCGACGACGAATTCCGCGGGGGAGTCGAGATCGTGCTGCGCGGTCTGCAGCCTTAGCGTTCGGCCGCATCCCGGCCGAAAAGGGCTGTGAGGTCAACCGTCTCGGCCATGGCGCGAGCGCCCGCGTCGTTGAGGTGCATACCGTCGCCGCTGTCGAGATCGGGTCGGATGAAGTCCGGCCGCTGCGGGTCCTCGACCGCGCGGGCGACGTCGAACACCGAATCGAAAACGTCGGTGCCGCGCAGCCATTCGTTCACCCGGCGGCGGGTCGGCAACGTCTCGGCAATCGGCAGGCCCTCGTAGACGCAGCCGCCGTAGGGACCGATGGTCGCGGCGTGGATGGGCAGCCCCGCCGCGTGCGCGCGCCGCGCGATGGCGGTGAAGCCCGCGATCAGTTCCTCGGCGGTCGCGGGCGGCTGTCCCGCCATCCCGCCCAGGATGAGGTCGTTGATGCCGAAGTTGATCAGCACGCTCGTCACGCCGGGCACGGCGAGCACGTCATGCTCGAAACGCTCCAGTCCCGGCTCGCCGATCTCGTCGGTGAGCAGGCGATTTCCCGAAATGCCCTGGTTGACCACCCAGCCTCGGTCCAGTCGCGCGTTGAGGTAGTCCACCGACCTGTGGTTGGCGCCCACGGTGGTACCGAAACCTTCGAACCACGAATCGCCGAACGCGACGGCCACCGGCGTCCGCGCGGGCGCGAGCACGTCGACGCCCGTGACGTAGAACCGCGCGGGGACCTCGCCGGCGTCGCCGAAAGCGGTCGCGGTCGCGACGTTTCCGGCGGCGACGTAAGCGATTTCGCCGGGTTGGTGGGAGTAGGTCGCGAGCCCCGTCGGGCCGGGCAGGTAGAGGCTCAGCGTCAGATCCGCACCCGCGGGCGCGGCCAGATCCACCGGGTCGCTGAACACTTCGCCGCCGACCGGGATGATCACCTGCTCGGCCCCGTCGAACCGCAACGCGGTATCGGTCTCGGCGACGATCTCGCTGCCTGTTTTGCGGAGAGCGACCCTGGCAGCGCCGATCGTCAGCGGTGTCTTCCCGTAGCGATTGGTCAGCCCGACCCGCACTCGCGCGCCACCGCCCGCCAGATGCAGCACCTGGCGCACGGTCTGGTCGGTGAACGCGCGCGGCTCCGCGAGCTTGATCTGCTCGTCCGGGCGAATCACCGCGGAGCGGAATCCGGCGATCCAGGCGGTCGACGACATGGGAACCTCCAGTATTTGACGCGAGGAATATTGCTCACGCATATTTCTACGGTGACTTATTCCTCATGTCAACTATCCGCAGCGAAACTTTGCGCTAGGTTTGCCATATGGACGTGACGGAGCTGTTCGAAGATCCGCGCCTGACCACGATGGGTCTGCTGTTCGAGGCGCACGGCGGTGTGCTCGCCAAGCTGGAGCAGGTGTGGAAGGCGCACGGGCTGTCCGGACTGGATCTGAACGCCCTGATGCGGCTGAGTCGTTCGCCGGGGCGGCGGCTGCGCATGACGGAGCTCGCGGTGCAGACCGCGCTGTCCACCAGCGGGGTCACCCGGCTCGTCGATCGGCTGGCCCGCGCCGGCCTGGTGGAGCGGGAACTGGACCCGGGGGATCGGCGCAGCGCGTACGCGGTGCTCACCGAGGCAGGCGCGGCGCGGCTGGCGCAGGTGCTGCCGGACTACCTCGCCGCCGTCGACCGCTGGTTCGTCGGATTGCTCACGCCCGAACAGCTCGCCGCGTTGTCCGAGGCGCTGCGGATCGTGCGGGACACCGCGAACCCGGATGCCACGTTCCGGATGGATTGAGCTCGTCCACCTGCTTCACAGTCCGCTGATGCCTCTTCCGGTTACGACCGCGCCCATGATCGCGAGCACCAGGGCCATCACCACATGGTTGTTGGCTTGCAGCCAGCCTCGGGTCCACTCCAGGGGTTCGCGGAGCCGATCGGCAGCGAGGCTGTAACCGAGGACCACCGCTACCACGCTGGAGGCGGCGAGCACGGTGAACACGACGACCGCGACCGCCTGCTCGCCGACGCTGATTCCGGCCGAACCGATCACCACGCCCGCGGACAGGCACAGCAGCAGGTTCTTGGGATTCACCGCGGAAAGCGCCGCTCCCAGCACGGTGGCCTTCACGATGGTGAGCTGGTCGATGGCGCGCATCCAGCCCGGCACCGCGGTATCGGCCCGGGAACGCCACTGTGCGATGGCCAATCCGAGCAACAGCACCCCCAGCACGATCCGCACCCACGACCCCGCCGCCGAGGGCTGCCGGTCACCGGCCCCGCCCAACGGACCGGCCGGCAACACCACGATCGCGGTGGCCGCCGCGATCCCGGCCACCCAGCCGAGTGCGAACCCACGGGCGGCCGCGCCGGCGTGCGCCGCCAGGATCATCAGAATCGCGGCCAAGATCGGGATCGGGGAGATCGCCACCCCCACCGCCAAGGGAAGCAGATCACCGAGCGCAGCGCCCATCCCCCGGAGAGTAGAGCAGAAGCCCAGCTCAGCGCCGGTGTATCCGGTGGGGCCCCGTGTCGTTGTCGCATCGTGACCCTCCGTTCCCCTCGACCAGCGGGTTTCACCCGCGCGGGGTGATGCGCTGCGGGCGGCAGGCCGTGATCGGGTCAGGTCGCGGGCGAGCCCGTCTCGGAGGCAGTGATCGTCGTCTGAGCCGGACGCCGGGTCATCCGGCCGAGACCGCGCCCCGGCGCTCCGCCAGATAGTCGGCCCAGGTCAGCTTGCCGACATCAGCCCCGTCGGTCACCAGGTTCCCGCCCGCGCGGTAGACCCGGCCCGCCTTGCCGGGCACCCGGACGGTCAGCAGCGCGCGCCGCTTGCCCAGCAGCGCCACGTAGTCGCGCACCAGCTCGCGCATGCCGATCACCTCGGGCCCGACCAGATCGGGGACCCGTCCGGCGGGCGCGCCTGCCGTCAGCTCCGCCAGCCGCGCCGCCACCTCGCGCACGTGCACCGGTTGCAGCCGCACTCCGCCGAGCACCGGGAGCACCGGCGATTTCAGCATCGAGTCCACCAGCTCGGGCACGAAATCGTGGAATTGCGCGGCGCGCAGCGTGGTGAAGGGAATGCCCGACTCGGCGACAGCCTGCTCGGCGGCGAACTTCGCGCGGAAGTAGGTCATCGGAAGCAGTTCGGCGGCGGTGACCGAGATGTACACGATGTGCCCGACGCCCGCGGCCGTGGCGGCACGCAGCAGATTCGCGGTCGCCACGTCGTCGCCCTTCGCGTCGCCCGCCAGATGCAGGATGGTGCCGACGCCCGCCACCGCGGCGTCGATGCCGGTGCCGCCCAACAGGTCTCCCGTGACGAACTCGAGGCCATCCTTCGCCGGACGTTCGGTGCGGCTCAGCACGCGCACGTCGGCGCCCGCGTCGCGCAGCAGCGGGAGCACCGCACGACCCAGGGTGCCCGTGCCGCCGGTGACCAGGATCTTCGCGGTCATGACTGTCTCCGATCTCGTCGGTGCCGATGGGGCGCTCCCATCGCTTCACCGAGACGACGACGCACGAGCGGGGAGTGTGACACCCGGGGTCACTCCCGCTCGCGGTAGCGGCGAACCTTGCTGAGGTTGCCGCAGCGGTCCATCGAGCACCAGCGGCGGCGGCCGGGACGCGAGGCGTCGACGAACAGCAGGCCGCAGTCGTCGGCGGCGCAGACGCGGATGCGGGCGGACAGCGGACCGGCGAACAGGTCGATGGCGTCCCTGGCCAGCGTGGACAAGGCGGCCGCCGCCGTCGGGCGCGCGTATCCCGCGGTGGCGTCGCCGCGCAGCTGCGGGATCAGCGGAGGCTGCGCGGCGACGGCGTTGATCGCCGCGATGTCGTCCGGCCGCAGCGGTTCTCCGGCGGCGAGGCCGTACGCGGCGCTGGTGATCGCAGCCCGCAGGGCGCGCATCGTCGGCAGATCCGCTTCGTCGGCGTTCAGCTCGTCGAGTTCGAGGATGACCGCCAGGAAGCGGCGCAGGTCCTCGACGGTGTGCACGATCTCCCACACCGCGAGCTCGCCCTCGCCTCCGGTGTGCGCGAGGTCGAGGGCGGCGCGCCCGGTGCGGAAGCGGCGGCGCAGATCGGGTGGCAGGCTGGCGCGGGATTGCATGACACCAGTTTAACTGGTTACAGTGCTGGCATGACGATCACCACGCACATCAATCCCGCCTCCATGCACAGCAACCCGGCTTTCACCCAGGTAGTGCGGGTGTCGGCCACGGCGGACACGATCTACGTCGGCGGGCAGAACGGGGTCGACTCCTCCGGGCGTGTGGTCGGTCCCGGCGTCGCCGAGCAGGCGCGTCAAGCGCTCGCCAACTTGCAGACCTGCCTCGCCGCCGCGGGCGCTTCCCTCGAGCACGTGGTGAAGTGGACGATCCTGATCCGTGAGGGCGAGCCTTTGGGAGACGGATTCGCGGCGTTCGGCGAAGTGTGGGGCGGCCGCCCGAACCCGCCCGCCATCACGGTCGCGCAGGTGGCGGGCTTCGCCGTGCCCGGCGCTGTATGCGAGATCGAAGCCGTCGCCGCCGTACCGGTCTGAGCGAGGTCAGTCGAGGGCCGCGCCGAGGCGCGCGGCGAGTTCGCGCAGGTGCGTGCGAAGTTCTGGCGGTTCGTGCACCCGGAAGGGAAAACCGAAGCCCGCGACGTAGACGGCGAGTTCGTCCAGCGAATCGGAACCGGTGCGCAGCACACAGCTCTCGGCGTCCACCGCCTCGATCACCCCGACGGTCGGGGCGATGCGCTCGGCGGCAATCTCCGCGGCGACACCGAGGGTGATGCGGGCCGCGTAGCGGTACGGCGCGGTCGTGACGCCATGGGAGAGATACCCGGGCAGGTCCGCGTCGGGCGCTTCGCGCGGGGTGAAGCGGGGGCCGGTCGGTATGCGGGGCCGCAAGCGGTCGACGCGGTAGGTCCGCCAGTCCGCGCGGTCGACGTCCCAGCCGATCAGATACCACCGCCTGCCCGTGTGCGCGAGCCGATGCGGTTCGGTGACGCGCAGCGATATGACGCCGTCGTGCGCGCGGTAGTCGAAGCGCAGGCGGTGGTGGTCGCGGATGGCGGCCGCGACGGCGGTGAGGACGTCCGGGTCGACGGTCGGGCCGCCCGCTGGCACGGTGACCGTGGCCGCCTGGAGCATGCCGACCCGGTGGCGCAGTCGCGCGGGCAGCACCTGCTCGAGCTTGCGCAGCGCGCGCAGCGAACTGTCCTCGATTCCCGCGATGGTGCCGCCCGCCGCGGTGCGCAGGCCGAGTGCCACCGCCACCGCCTCGTCGTCGTCCAACAGCAGCGGCGGCAGTTGTGCGCCCGCGCCGAGCCGGTAACCCGCAACGCCGGGCGTCGCGTCCACCGGATAACCCAGCGCGCGCAGCTTGTCGATATCCCGGCGGACGGTGCGCACATCCACGCCGAGCCGTTCGGCGAGCGCGGCGCCGGTCCAGTCACGCGGAGTCTGAAGCAGCGACAGCAGGCGCAGCAGCCGCGCCGAGGTTTCCAGCATGGGAAAAGTGTGCCGGAAAGCTAGGGCCGAAACTGTCCTAACCGGGTCATACCGTCGAGGACATGACCAACGACATCACACCGTTCCGTATCGACATCCCGCAGCGGCAACTCGACGATCTGCGTTCTCGTCTGGACGCCACCCGCTGGCCCGCCCCGCTGCCCGGCGACGGCTGGGACACCGGCGTGCCGACCGCGTGGCTGCGCGAACTGGTCGACCACTGGCGCACCGGATACGACTGGCGCGCGGCCGAAGCGCAGCTGAACGCCTATCCGCAGTACACCACCGAGATCGACGGGCAGAACATCCACTTCCTGCACGTGCGCTCACCCGAGAGCGGTGCGCTGCCGCTGCTGCTCACCCACGGTTGGCCCGGATCGGTGGCCGAATTCCTCGACGTCATCGGGCCTTTGAGCGACCCGAGGGCACACGGTGGCGACCCGGCCGACGCCTTCCACCTGGTCATCCCGTCGCTGCCGGGTTTCGGCTTCTCCGGCCCGGTCGCCGAGGCGGGCTGGACCATCGAACGGATCGCGAAGGCATGGGCCGAACTCATGCGCAGGCTCGGTTATGAGCGATATGGGGTGCAGGGCGGCGACATCGGCGGGGCGGTGAGCCCGGAGGTCGGCCGGACGGCGCCGGACCAGGTCGTCGGCGTCCACGTCAACGGCGCGCCCGGTCTGCCGCCGTTGCCGCGCGCGGAGGCGGAACTGGCGAGCCTGACCGAGTTGGAGCGCGATCGCGTGCGGCGGATGCAGGCGTTCATGCGGGAGGAATACGGCTACATCGCCGTGCAATCCACCCGTCCGCAGGCGCTGGCCTACGGACTGACCGACTCGCCGGTGGGACAACTGGCCTGGATCATGGACAAGTTCCGGGAGTGGACCCATCCCCGCACCGTCGAGCCGGACAAGATCCTCGGCCGGGACCGGCTGCTGACCAACGTGATGATCTACTGGCTCACCGGCACCGCGGGCTCGTCGGCTTATGTCGGCTACGCCCAGGACGCGCCGTGGGGCGAGCCGAAGCGCAACTCCGGCGTGCCGACCGCCGCCCTGGTCTTCGCCCACGACGTCGGCATCCGCCGCTACGCCGAGGAAGAGCACACCATCACGCGCTGGAACGACGTCGATCGCGGCGGCCACTTCGCCGCCATGGAGGAACCCGCGCTGCTCACCGCCGACATCCGCGAGTTCTTCCGCGACCTACGCTGAGCTCTTACGGTCTGCGCGCGCGCCGATCTCGCACGCGGTCGTGAGCTATGTGGATCTCACCCTGTGCGCCCGTGCGCAGAGGTCGGTTGCCGTCGTGGCCTGTGTGGTTAGTTCGTCTGGTGTACTCGTGCGCAGAGGTCGGTTGCCGTCGTGGCCTGTGTGGACAGTTCGTCCGGTGCGCTCCTGCGCAGAGGTCGGTTGCCGTCGTGACCTATGCGCACACCTCATCCCGCGAGTTCCCCAACCGAACGCCAGGAATTGCGTTCGGCGGTGAACGCTTCCGTCTGCTTCGCGCGGAACGCCTCTATGGATTCGGCGTTCTCGGCGAGGAACGCCCGATACTCCGCCAAGCGGAATTCGCCGTCCTCGGCACGCACCCGCGCGTTGCCCGCGGCGAAGTCGGCACGCAGGTCGAGCAGTTCCTCCGCTTCGACGGGATACCAGCGGATCCGGTCGAAATACCGCAACAGCCAGGGTGTTTCCGCTCCCGAGGCAGCCCGGTCCGCGCCAGGGGGAACCGGGGCCGCACCGGCTCGGTGGTTCCACACCTGCGTGGTGCGCCCGACGAACTGATAGCCGCCAGGCCCTTCCATGCCGTAGACGCACAGGTAGGCGCCGCCGATCCCGACCGCGTTCTCCGGCGTCCAGGTGCGGGCGGGGTTGTATTTCGTCGTGACCAGCCGGTGCCGCGGATCGGTGGGGGTGGCGACCGGCGCGCCGAGGTAGACGTCGCCGAGGCCGAGCACCAGATACTCCGCCCCGAACACGGTGTCGTAGACGTCCGCGACGGAATCCAGGCCGTTCATGCGCCGGATGAACTCGATGTTCCACGGGCACCATGGCGCGCCGGCGCGCACGCCGTGCATGTAGCGGGTGATCGCCTCGCGCGTGGACGGATCGTCCCAGGACAGCGGCAGATGGACGACCCGGCTCGGCACGGTCAGCTGGTCGGAGGCGGGCAACCGCGCCTCCGTCTCGGCGAGCAGATCGAGCAGCGCGGCCACGGACAGCACGTGCGGATCGACCCGGATCTGCAACGAGCGGATGCCGGGGGTCAACTCGGTCACGCCGCGCACCCCGGCGGCGAGCAGGTGCTGATGCAGCGCGTGCACGCGGGCGCGCAGGCCGAGATCCAAGGTCATGGCGCCGTATTCGATGAGCACGCCGTCGTCGCCTGCGCGCCGATACGTCACGGCGGTCTCGTCATCGACGTCGCAACGCCGCAGCACCCCGTCGTCGCCGTCGCCGCCCGCCGAGAGCACCGTCGGCCACCCGGCCCGGCGCGCGGGCCCGAACTCCCGGATCGAGGCCGCGCGGTCGCCGCGGACCGGCACGAACCGCACCTTGTCGCCGGGCGAGAGCTGTCCGAGCTTCCAGCGGTCGGCCGCCACGACCGTGACCGGGCAGACGAAACCGCCGAGGCTCGGTCCGTCCGGGCCGAGCAGGATGGGCGTGTCGCCGGTGAAGTCCAGCGCGCCGACGGAATACGGGGTGTCGTGGATGTTGGACGGGTGCAATCCCGCTTCGCCGCCGTCGGTGCGTGCCCACTCCGGTTTCGGCCCGATCAGCCGGACGCCGGTGCGGTCGGAGTTGAAGTGCACTTCGTAGTCGGTGCCGACGACGGTCTCGAAGTCGGCGCGGGTGAAGAACTCGGGCGCGCCGTGCGGGCCTTCGGTGACCGCGAGTTCCCAGCGCCGGGTCAGCACGGGTTGCTCGTCCATCGGCACGGCGGTGGCGACCCGGCCGTGGTGCGCGCCCAACGCCAGGGATTCCCCCGCGCGCAACGCGCCGCCGGTGCCGCCGCCGAAGCGCCCGAGCGTGAATGTGGCGCTGCTGCCCAGGTATTCAGGGACGGCGATACCGCCCGCGATCAGCACGTAGCAGCGCATCCCCGGTCCGCGCACCGCGCCGACGTCCAGCACGCCGCCCGCGGGCACCGGCACCGTCCGCCACTGCGGCACGGCGACGCCGTCCACGGTCACCTGCGCCGGAGCGCCGGTGACACAGACCCACCCCGGTGCGGTGAACCGCAGCGCGGGGCCGCCGAGGGTGCATTCCAGTCCGGCGGCGCCCTCGGCATTGCCGAGCGCGCGATTGCCGAGGCGGAAGGACAAATCGTCCATCGGACCCGACGGCGGGACGCCGATGTGCCAGTACCCGACCCTGCCGGGCCAGTCCTGCACGGTGGTGAGCATGCCGGGACGGACGACCTCGATCCGGCCGGGTCGCGTGGCCCGCTCCGTCCTGGCCGCCGGTAGCTCGACGACGGTCATCGCGACACCACCATGCGCACCGGGGTCGGGTCGAAGCCGTTGCACGGGTTGTTGATCTGTGGGCAGTTCGACACCAGCACCAGCGTGTCGATCTCGGCGCGCAGCGTGACCCGCTTGCCGGGCGCGGACAGTCCGTCCACGATGCCCAGCGTGCCGTCCGCCTCGACCGGAACGTTCATGAACCAGTTGATGTTCGACACCAGATCGCGTTTGCCCAGGCCCCAGCGCAAGGCCTCGGTGAGGAAGTTCTCCACGCAGGCGTGCTGGTGGCGGGTGTGGTGGCCGTAGCGCAGCGTGTTGGATTCCTGGGAGCAGGCGCCCGCGACGGTGTCGTGGTTGCCGACCTCGTCGGCCACCACCGTCATCAGGGCCGTGCCCGCGTCGGTCAGCAGCACGCTGCCGGTGGTGAGGAAGATGTTGCGCTGCGCGGTGATCGTGGCCTGCGCGCTGTAGCGGTCGGCGTGATCGGCCGCCGAGTACAGCAGGCAGTCCACCGCCTGATTGCCGTGCAGATCGATGATCTCCAGGTGCTCGCCCGCCCGGACCACCGCCGACCAAGGCGAGCGGGCCGGAACGGTCTCGTCGAGCACGACGGTGCGTGTCGTGGTCATGCGGTTGCCTCCAGGGTCAGCGCGGCGGTCCAGGCTTGTTCGGTGTTCTCCAGCGCCCGGAGGTATTCCGGGTCTTCGCTGCCGGGTACGGCGAGGTCTTCCGGCGCGGCCCACGCGACGAAGTCGAGGTCCGTCGCGGGCCGGTCGTCCAGCGGGTGCGCGGAGTTGGCGACCAGTACGGTGACCGGCAGGTGCACGAGCAGATCCACCGAAGAGCCGGGGGCGGCGCTGCCGGTGGCGACGAGCGCGCCGTCCCGCGCGACGCGCACGCCACGGAAGAACGAGATCGTCGGCCCGATGTCCCGGGGTTCCAAGCCCTGTTTGGCGCCCGCGAGCCGCAGCGAGTGACGGGCCTGGGCGGTCGGTCCGCAGAGTGTGTCGTGGTGGCCGGAGGTATCGGCGAGCACGGTCGCCAGCACGCGGCCCTGGTCCGACAGCAGCGGATGACCGCTGCCCAGGTACGCCTGCCACGGCACCTTGACCGTGTCGGCGACGTTGAGGCGCTCCCACGGCGCGTCGGTGCGCACCAGCAGCAGGTGCGCGCAGGCCGCGCCGTCCGGGTCGGACAGGCGCACGCGGGTGCCGCGTCCGAGCGCGATGTTCGCGTAACCGTCCGCCGGAATCCGCTGCGCGAAGGTGATCTTCGAGGCGGGTATCCCGGCGGGGAGCACGGGCGTCGCGATCGCCGCCGCCGCGGCCTGCGCCCGTGCGTGCGCTCGCGCGCCGGAGGTGTCCGCAGTGCTTGTCACGATGATTCCTTTCGGATGCTGCATGGGTGGGTGTGCGGCGGTGCCGGGCGCGCCGCCGCATCGGAGGCCGCTCAGGCCGGCTGCGGAGCGGGCTCGACGGCGGCCACGCCGCGCGACCAGCCGACCACGAAGCGATGCACCAGAACACCGACGGCGAGCACCAGCAGCACGAACAGCGGTGCGGCCCAGAGCATCCACCAGCCGCCGCCGGCCGGGGTGTATACCTCGGCGCGCGGCCAGGCCAGGTTCACCACCATCGCGACGCCCCAGACCACGGCGAGCGCGTTGACCGGAATGCCGAACCGGCCCAGGCCGAACAGCCGCGCGTCGGTGCCCGCGTCCGGCAGGCCGGTGAACCGGCGGACCAGCAGCGGCACGGTCACCAGCAGATAGGCCAGGTAGAGCGTGACGATGCAGACGCTGGCCAGCGTCGCGAAGATCGCGGCGTTGCCGAGGTTCAGCACCAGCAGTCCGATGCCGAGCGCGCCGATCACGATCGCGGGCAGCACCGGCGTGCCGTAACGCGGGTGCACCGCGGCGAGCCTGCGGGCGAACGGAAGCTTCCCGTCCCGCGCCATGGAGAACATCAGCCGCGAGCCGGCGGTCTGGATCGCCAGGGTGCACACGGCGATCGCCACCGCCACGCAACCCAGCAGCACCTTGCCCGCCGGGCTGTCCAGCTTCGCGGTCAGGACGTAGGCCAGGCCGTCGGAGGCCAGCGCGCCGTCGGACAGGCTCGGCGCGGCCATCAGCGCGCCCAGCAGCATCAGCCCACCGCCCAGCGCCGAGACCGACAGCGCGGTGAGAATGGTGCGCGGCGCGACCCGGCGCGGGTTCTTGGTCTCCTCGGAAAGCTCACCGGCGGAGTCGAATCCGACCATGACGTAAGCCGCCATCAATCCCGACACCAGGAACGCGGCCCAGTAGGGTCCCGGCGCGGCCTGGTCGGTCTCCAGTACCACGCCGGGCCCGCGCTCGGTGTGGGTGAAGAACAGCGCGATGATCGCCAGCACGCCGACGATCTCGACCGTGACGCCGATCGAGTTGATCCGCGCCATCAGGTCGATGCCGATGACATTGATCAGCGTGGTGACCACCAGCAGGATGCTGCCCAGCAGCACGGCGTTGGTCGCGCCGGACGACGAGGTCAGCGCGGTGTCGGTGCCGACGAGCTGGAAGCCGCTCCAGATCGACGGCAGCACCACTTGCAGGGCGATCGCCGCGGCTGCGGCCGTGACGATCTGCGCGATGATCATCATCCAGCCCGCGAACCAGCCGACGAGTTCGCCGCCGAGCCGCCGCGACCACTGGTAGATGCAGCCCGAGATCGGGTAGCGCGCGGCCAACTCGGCGAAGTTGAGCGCCACGAGGAACTGTCCGGCGAACACGATCGGCCAGGTCCAGAAGAAGGCGGCTCCGCCGAACGAATAACCGAAGCCGAAGAACTGGAAGATCGTGGTGAGGATGGAGACGAACGAGAAACCGGCCGCGAAGGAGGCGTAGCGGCCGAGCTTGCGGTGCAGGACGGGCTGGTAGCCGAACCGGGCGAGGTCGGCGCTGTCGCCGGTCAGGTCGGGCGGCGGGGTCGGGGCGAGCGTGGTGGCCATGGGCGGTCCTTCGGCGTGCCAATAACTATCAGGCGATAGTTTTGCCGCCGCGATCGCGCTTTCGGTGACCTGCGTGTATCGCTTTCGAGACCTTCGGTAACTTCTGTGTTGCGGGGATTTCTGTCAAATGACAGAAAACGCACCGCGCGCCGTCACGGAGCTGTGCGCACGACCACCGCGGCAGAGCTTCCCCGCGCCGACCTGCCAGAATGAACCCGTGGCAAACCTCGGGCCCGGACGGCCGCGTCTCGAACAGCGACGCAGGCGCGGATCGACGCCGCGCGCCGAGATCCTCGACGCCGCAGGTGAACTGTTCACCACCAACGGGTACGCCAACACCTCCACCCGTGCGATCGCCGACGCCGTCGGCATCCGCCAGGCCTCGCTGTACCACCACTTCGCGGCCAAGGACGACATCCTCGACGCGCTGCTCGCCGAAACCGTCGCCGCGCCGATCGAACTGGCGCACCGGCTGCGGGCGGCATCCGAGCCGCCGCCGGTCCGGCTGTACGCGCTGGCGCTGTTCGACGTGCGGCAACTGTGCGCGTCGCGCTGGAATCTCGGTGCGCTGTACCTGCTTCCAGAGCTGCGCACCGAGCGCTTCGCCGCCTTCCGCCTGCGCCGCGACGAGTTGCGCAGCCACTACGAGGCTTTGGCCGCCCAGGTGCTGGCCGAGGTAGGGGCGGTGAACGTGCCGGGCACCGAATCGCTGCCGTTCCGTCTGGTGGAGACGGTAATCAGCATTCGCTCCGACGAAGGGACCGCGCCCAGGTACGCGGAGCGGGCGATCCCTGGGGCGGTGCTGCGCACGCTCGGCTGGTCCGGTGATCTCGACCCGGTCCGGGCCGAAGCGGCCGTGCTGCTGGACCGCCTGGCATCGCCCACCCCATGACCAGGAACTCGTGCGACTACCGGTTGCGCTCGATTCCCCGGCTCCGATCCTGGCTGTGCCAATACCCCCGCACAGCTGACGGAGCATGACCCGGCGGCTCCCGCACCGCCGCCGACGGTGGTTCCGCTTGACCGAGCCCGAGAATCTTAACCACCTCCGGCGGCATTCCCTGCGCTTGCAGCCGCGCGAGATGTTCCGCGCGCTCCTGCTCCGCTGCCTCGCGCTCCTGCTCCGCTGCCGCGCGTTGCTTCTCCGCTGCCTCGCGTTCTGCCGCACAGGCCTCGGCCGCCTCTCTGGCCGCCCGTTCCTCGGTGTCGGCGGCCGATCGCTCCTGGTGCTGATCGGGCGCTGGGAATTCCCGCGCGACCCGCTCGGCGGCCTCAGGTGCAACCCGTGCGGGCTCGGTCTCCGGCGCTCGAGGTGCTTGCCTGGCTCGCTCGGCTTGCTCGTGGACTTGCCTGGCGTGTTCGGCTCGCTGCGGGGCTTCCACCCGCCCACGAGCGGCGCCTTCCCGGAACCGGAGCATATTCCGGAACTTCTCGGCTCGCTCGCGTGCCTTGTTCGCCAGCTCCGCCAATTTCGACCGGTGCTCGCGCTGTTGCGCCTTCTGCTGCCGCGCCTTCTCGCCGACACCGGGCAATTCGAGCTGCTGGCCTCGCTCCAACGCCAGACCGCGTGCCCAGATCTCGCGTGCATCGGCGCGCGAGATGACCTGGTGCGTGAACCGATCCCCGAAATCCCGGAGCAATCCTCTGATGAGTTCCTGGGCCTTACTCGAGATGAATTCGCCTTCGACGGATCGCAATGTGTGCTGATGCACCTCACGATTGGCGAGAAGGGCACGTATCACCTTGAGCTGAGTTTCGTCCTTGTCTCCCTCGATTCTGCCGGATTTCTCTTCGATGGAGCTGATTATTCCTCGATCGTCTTTGATCTTGTCGAATCGGGTTTTACCCACGCCTTCGACGCGGTATAACCGCGACTGCTGAACGTATCCGTTCTCGCGGTCGCTAAAGAAACGGTCGGTGCCGTTTTCGAATATTCTGCCGCGCTCATGATTCCTGACCTTGTCGCGGTCCCGGTCGTATCCGTCCGGCATAGCTGGACACACCCCCCGGTGTTCGTGGTGTCCTGGTGAGAAGGCGTGGAGAATCAAGCCTTCACGTGCGGTCGGTGGATTCCTCTTGCCGCTTCTCTTCGTGGTAGGAGGCGTATTCGCGCACTGCAGCGGCAATGTAGGAGAACATGCCGTCATGATCTTCGGGGTTGTAGCCGATCATGCTGTCTACCAGTCGCCACATCACGATTTCGTCTTCGTCGTAGGTGTCGCATTCCACTGCGGGATTCACGCGCGGGTAGAAGGAATAATCTCGGCCGAACCATTCGCAATCGAACCATCGTGCGCCCGCGAATCTGATGAAGCATTCACCGACGAAGCAGATGAAAGCGTCCACCATGTCGGCATTCTCCGGAGCCATCGCGGTAGCCATGTCCGGGAACAACTCCGCGACGATGGGGTCCAGCCGCTTCACCTCCGCCGAGTCTTCCGGCCACGGTTCCGAAGGGATGCGGCTTATGCCGGCATGGTCCATGAACTTCTGTGCCTGCGCCTTACGGCGATCAGGGTCGACCCACTTGCCCCATTCGGTCTGTTCGACGGGTACGCCGAGATCCATGGTCAACTGCTCGTCATTCCCCACGCCCAGCTCCTTCTCGTCATGGTCCGAACAGGTCAGTGTCGCGCGTACACCGGTCGCCGGACAAGAACCTCATCGCTCCAAGTACAACTTCTCGTTCGGTAACCTAGGCCAGCCCTCGGCATTATCGGGAAGAATGTGCACCGCGTCGACGTAGTGGCGTTTCCGGTGGTCTTCCATGAACGTCAACGCGGCAGTGAGGCAGGCCGTGAAGTCGAGCCGGAGGCCGTGCAGGAAGACCGACAGATGTACATCCGGATCGTTCGGCAGCGGAGAAGTCATCGCGTTTTCTCCCGTCATCGCCTGCCTGGATCGGCACATGCCCGGATGGCCTGGACTACAACCATTCCGGACGGGCGGTATCTGTCCCGCGGTGTCTCTATCCAATGCCGGACAGCGCCGGACTCGGCTGTGGGCGACGGCAGTGCCACCGTGCCGCCCTCCCGGACAATCGACACGTCGAGCCGGAACATCTCCGCGAAAAGCTTTGTGTCGTCGGGAAGATCCGGCCGCACAATATAGGTCCACCTGTTCGAGCGAGGATGCGCGACAATCGGCCCTATCGCATCCCTGCGGCGCTGCATGACTTGCCTGACGGCTCGCCCTAACGGAGCGGGCATGGTCAACGCTCCGACGTACGACGCGCGCATGATGATGCGCCCCAGCTCCGGCGGGTCGATGACAGCGGGCAAATCACACACGCGCCGGTAGAAGTGGCAGCGAGACCGGGGTGTGTCCCCGAAAGATATGTGTGCCATCGGTGTTAGACCTCTTGGTCAGCTTGCTCGGCCTTGGTGTGCGCCCGCCGCCGGGGAGCCGATCAAGGCATCGCATCGACCCGGCGACGGGGCTCTTCCAGCTTGTCCGTGCTGAGCATGTGATCCCAGGCACACAACTCGCCTCGAGGTCGTACGCTTCTCGTACGGACCGTTGGAGGGCACGGGCGAGGGGTGGGTATTGATCGTCAGCACATGGACACGAAAAGAAGTCCGAGCGCTGCGCGAGGTTGCTTTGCGCATGACACAAGAGGAGTTCGCCGAGAAGGTCGGATTTCAGACTGCGACTGTGCAGAAGTGGGAACAGAGGACCACAGCGGAGCGTCCGGTCAGAGGGCGGTCGGCCGAAGCGCTCGACACGATCTACAACGGCCTCGAACCGGCGCAGCGGGAGCGGTTCTGGCATCAGTTGGCAGGTGCACCACCGAAAACCGGAGGGCATCCTGTTCTCAGCGGGGCAGAAACCATCCAGCCCGAACCGGCCAATGCTGGTGACGGTGCGGTCGGTATGCATGTGCGGGAAGTCGAGGACGATGTGAAGCGGCGTGAGTTCAACAAGCTAGCCGCGGTAGGCGCGGTCGCGGTGCTTGTCCCGGACAGCGCCGACCGAATCGGCATGAGTATCGGCATGAGTGATGCCGAACGGCTGTTGGCCGATGTCGATGCGCTCGGTCAGGAGGATCAGCGCACAGGCGGTGCACAACTGGTCGGTTTCGCCGTTGACAAGCTGGCGCACGCCCTGGACCGGCTTCAAACCGGTGTATTCGATTCCGCTACTGGCAGCGCCTTCACCAAGGCGACCGGAGAACTCGCCGTGCTCGCCGGGTGGTTGGCCTATGACGCGGACCGGCACCCTCTTGCGCGCCGGTGCTTTGCTGATGCCATGGCTCTCGGCACCGAGGCGAACGACGATGACCTCATTGCACACACTTGCCTGATTGCGGCGAATCAATCCAGCTCCCTTGCTCGCGCCAATCGAGGAGGAAGCCCCCACAAGGCACTCCAACTCGCTGATCGTGCCCGCACCTTGATGCGCGGTCGGCCACCAGGCCGGATACATGCTCTGATTGCTGTTCGTGAGGCGCAGGCGTGCGGAATACTCGGTGACAGAATTGCTTTCGGGCGTGCTATCGCGACCGCATGGCGAGAGTTGGATGAGGCCATGCAGTCCGAGCCGCTGGAAGAAGTTCCGCAATGGCTGCGATTCGTGACCTACTCGGAGGTCGCCGACCACGAAGCACGCGGTTATGCAGATATCGGCGACCTGCGCCGATCTGTCGAAATGTACTCGGCTGCGGTCGAGCACCCCGCAGCCATGCGTAACGCCACAATCGTCCGCGCGTGGTCCGCCGCGACCAGGGCTCGTCTGGGAGATATCACTGGCGCGCTCGAGCACGGGTACCCGGCTTTGTCGGACTTGTCCGCCATTGCGTCGACACGCACACTACGCCGCCTCGCGCCGGTTCGGACAGCAGTCGATCGAGTGCCCGCCGGTGCGGAGTTCCGCGACTTGTACGACTCCCTGGCGCAGAAGGCGGTGACCGCATGACCGGCTTGCCGGATGGCCTGAAATTCGAGCACTACACCGCTGACGAAGCACGTGCGCGAAGAGAGATTGTCGAGGGTGTCTACCGACGTTCATACGTCGATGCCATCGCCTCGGGAGACCCGTTCGACTCGCCTTCGGAATTCATGCGCCGGTTCGATTCCTACACCGGCCCTCGTGGCAGCGGATTCGCGTATGTGCTTGCCCGAGTCGACGGTGAACCTGCGGGGCAGATCTGGGGATGGCCGTTACCGCCGAACGCGCGATGGTGGACGGGATTGCATCTCGACAGTGGCGACCTCGAAGAGTTCACTGCCGAAGACGGTAGGCGCACGTTCGGCCTCAGCGAGATCATGGTGTGCGCGGAATATGCCGGGCGGGGCATAGCGCGGGCCCTGCATGACGAGCTGCTCGGTTCCCGAACCGAACAGCGCGCGACACTGCTCGTCGAAGCGGACAACGAGCGCGCCTACCAGCGATATCGGCGTTGGGGCTGGGAAAGAGTCGGATGGCTGCGCCCATCTTGGTCCGAAGCCCCGCGTTTCGATGTGCTGATCCGCGAGTTGCGCTGAGCAGAAAGACGAAGGATCCGGCTCAGTGCGTCGGCGGCGCGATCTGCCAGTGCTCTTGCAACGCGCCCGCGATCTGCGGCAGCACGGTCACCGGAATCCGTTTGTGCCGCAAGATTGCCCGGATCTCCGTAACCTGATCGCGCTTACGCAGGTCGTAGGCTCCCGCAACCGGGCGGACCACCGGGGGGATGGACAGCAGCACCAGTTCGCCGTGCGGTTCATCTCCGCCGGAGAGGTCGAGCGCCAGCGACCACCGGTCGCGTTCGTCCAGCGCGAAGCGCCCGGCTACCACCCGATCCCACGAGATCCGGGAGACCGTCCACGGCTTGCGCCGGTAGATGGCGTGATCGGTGAGCACGACGGCGTCGCGAGTGAACAGTGCGACCAGCACAGCGATACCGACGACGGCTCCGGCCAGTAAACCGGTGAACACCCGGTTCACCCCGAACGCGGCGACGAACGAGCCGCAGATCATAACCGTCGCCAGTATGCCGAGCACGCTGTAGAACACGGCACGCTGCGTCGGGACGACACCTGCCCGCACCGCCGTCATCTCACCTACCTGTTCATGGCGCATATCCGGCCCACCGTACCGCTTCGCGCGCCGAGCGCACACACCCCGGCCGTTCCCAGTTCTGAACGGTGCTCACAGGGTGAGCGGGACCGCCGCCTCGGCGGTGTACACCAGGAACGTCAGGCTCTGCTGGAAGTACAGCTGCACCGAGGAGCTGTCATGTGACAGGTAACCGATGGACAGATCCTGGCCGATCCGCAGATCGAAGTCGCCGCCGCGGGTGGTGAGCACGATCGCGCCGTCGATGGCGGGCGCCCAGATGATCTCCCCTTCCGGGATCAGGCGCTCGATGTGCGTGCGGATCATGTGGCCGTGATCGGAGGTCTCGCTGACGGCGGTGTACAGATCGGCGCTGAGCAGCACCGAGTACGGACCGTCCACACCGGCCAGCCGCAGGGCGCTCAACGCCTGCGCGATCGCCTCCGGCACCAGCCTGGTGTCACTCGGCAGCGTGATCGGGTCGTTGGACGAGCTGGCGCGGATGCCGGTGATGTGCGCGGCCGGATACCCCTCGAAGATCGCCCGGTCCTCGGCGAACGCGATCTTCTTCGCGGCGTCCTTCACCGGGTCCAGGTCGGTGTCCTGCGCGCCGCGCTCTACGTCGTCGAGTTCCTCGCGGGAGAGCGTGAACGGCACGCGCAGCTCGACCAGCGGCGCGACCACCCGCTGCCGGGCGAACACCCCGGCGTCCGGCGACTCGATCGCCGTGGTGTGTCCCGTGCCCACCGCGGAGTAGTCGACGCCGTGCGGGCCGGACAGGTCGACGACGCGCCTGCCCGCGATGTGCCGCTTGAACGTGCGCGTCGCCTCCTCCTCGATGGCGGCCCACGCCTCGGAGGTGATCGGCGCGAGTTCGCGATGGAGGTTGTTCATGACCTGATGCTCCTTTTCAACGAGCCGATACCGAGGGCGCCGTCGCCCGCGGGCGCGGCGGTGCCGGGCAGATCTGTGCGACCGTCGGTGTCCACCGACACCGTGGAATCCGCCGCCTCCCACGGCGCCGGAGGCAGGTCGTCGAGGAAATCGACGGTGGGTGCGAAGAACGACGTGCCGGTGTGGGCGACGGAGAAATCGAGGATGCGGTCGTAGGCCGCCTCATCGGTGCCGAGGAACATCCGGGTGAGCATGCGTTCGGTGACGCTCGGCGTGGCCGCGTAGGCGATGTAGTAGGTGCCGAACACGCCCTCACGCACGCTGCCGAACGGCATGTTGCCGCGCAGGATCTGGCGTTCGGTGCCGTCCGGGTCGATCAGCGTGTTGACCTCGACGTGCGAGTCGGCGGGCTTTACCTCGTCGGGGAGTTCGAAGTCGTCCAGTTTGGTGCGGCCGATGACGCGCTCCTGCTCTTCCACCGACAGCGCGCGCCAGTCCTCCAACGGGTGGGTGTACTTCTGCACGATCACGTAGCTGCCGCCGGTGAACTCCGGGTCCTCGTCGCCGACCAGCGCCGCCGCGAAAGCCGCGCGGCCCTCCGGGTTCTCCGTGCCGTCCACGAAACCGAGCAGGTCGCGCTGCTCGAAGTAGCGGAAGCCGACGGTCTCGTCCACGATCGTCCCCGCGCCCGCCAGCCGGTCGCCGATGGCCATCGCCAGCTCGAAACAGGCGTCCTGCACCTCGGACTTGATGTGGAACAGCAGGTCGCCCGGCGTCGCGGGCGCGGTGTGGCGTGCGCCGACGTAACCGGGGAACGGATGCAGCTCAGCCGGTTTCGGCCCGGCGAACAGGCGATCCCACGCGTCGGAGCCGATCGACGTGACGCAGGTCAGGTTCGCGCCGGGCAGGCGGAAGCCCACCGAGCGGCGCAAGCCGGTGATATCGGCGAGCAGGTCGCGGACCGCCGCTTCGCCACCCTCGTCGATCGTGGCGACCAAGAAGATCGCGGACGGTGTGAGCGGTTCGAGGATCGGCTGCGGCTCACCCATGATCGACACCCTAATGCCCGGCCGCGGCGGCCGGGGTGCCGACCCGCATCGTGGCGAACTACATCGCCACCGTCAGCAGGAACGCCACGTCATCGATCGCCTTGACGCTGTGGCGCGCCTTGGGCACCACGATCAGGTCGCCCTCGGAGCCTTTCCATTCGTTCGCGCCGCTGAGCAACACCAGGGTGCCGCTGAGCACCAGCAAAGTGGCCTCGCCCGTGTTGTCGTGTTCGGCCAGACTGTGCCCGGCCGACAGGCCGACCACCGTTTGCCGCAGCGTGTGCGTGTGGCCGCCATAGATTGTCTGTGAACTGCGCCCGCTCGTGGCGAGGGCGGCCAGCTTCAGTTGCTGGCGCGCTACCGCAGTCAGCGATTTCTTTTCCATGGACCGCCTTTCGCAGAGCACCACAGCCGATGCCGGGCTGCTGGCAACGGCTCGAGGCGTTCGACCGGACGCGGGTCCGGCCGCCCGCATATCGCGAGTATGCCCGAGTCCGCCGCGACGCGGGCCGGGTTTCACCGGCCCCGCCCGTGACGGCGGCGTTCGCGGGCCGGCGCGGCGTGGCGCGCTAACCGGACCGGCGGGTGTAGTGCCGGATGCGGAAGCGCAGCCCGGTGGTGGAGGTGCGCCACGGCTCCGGGTCGTCGGATCGCCACTCCGGTCCGATCGGCGGCGCGAAGGCGTCGCCCTCGACCGCGGTATCGATCTCGGTGACGCTCAGGTCCGTCGCGAACTCGAGCGCCGCCCGGTAGATCTCGCCGCCACCGGCCACCCAGACCGCGTCCGGTGCGCAGCTGTCCAGCGCGTCCGGCACCGACGACGCCCGCTCGGCGCCTTCGGCCGACCAGTCCGGCTGCCTGGTCACCACGATGTTGCGCCGCCCGGCCAGCGGCCGGAACCGCGGCGGCAGCGAATCCCAGGTTCTGCGGCCCATCACCACGGGATGTCCCCAGGTCACGTCTTTGAAGTGGGCCATGTCCTCCGGCAGCCGCCAGGGGATCTTGTTGCCGGACCCGATCACCCCGTCCAGGGTCTGCGCCCAGATCAGCCCGACCGTCCGCTCGCTCACACCGCCACCGGGGCCTTGATGGCCGGATGGTGCCGGTAGCCGTCCACCTCCACGTCCTCGTAGCGGTAGTCGAACAGCGTCGGCGCCGGATGCAGCCGCAGCGTGGGGAACGGATAGGGGTCGCGCTGGAGTTGCTCGGTGACCTGATCGAGGTGGTTGTCGTAGATGTGGCAGTCTCCGCCGGTCCAGATGAAGTCGCCGGGGATCAGCTCGGTCTGCTGGGCCACCATGTGGGTCAGCAAGGCGTAGCTGGCGATGTTGAACGGCACGCCGAGGAACAGGTCGGCGCTGCGCTGGTAGAGCTGGCAGGACAGCTTCCCGTCGGCCACGTGGAACTGGAAGAACGCGTGGCACGGCGCCAGCGCCATCTTGTCCAGCTCGGCGACATTCCACGCCGAGACGATGATGCGCCGGGAGTCGGGGTCGGTGCGCAGTGTGTGCAGCACCTGGGAGATCTGGTCGATGTGCGTGCCGTCCGGCGCGGGCCACGACCGCCACTGCACGCCGTAGACCGGGCCGAGTTCGCCGTCGGCGTCGGCCCATTCGTCCCAGATGGAGACGCCGTGCTCGCGCAGCCAGCTGACATTGGAGTCGCCGCGCAGGAACCACAGCAACTCGTAGACGATCGACTTGAGGTGGACCTTCTTCGTGGTGATCAGCGGGAAGCCCGCCGCGAGGTCGTAGCGCAATTGGTGGCCGAAGATGCTGCGCGTGCCGGTGCCGGTGCGATCGGCCTTCTTGGTGCCGGACGTCAGCACCAGCCGCAGCAGGTCCTCGTACTGGGTGTCGGGAGCCGATGCCGGATCGAGCGCGTCGTGAGCCACGTCTGGCAACTCTAGTCGTCGTCCTCGCACCGCCCGCGAGCCGTTCGGGCGCGTCCCCGGCCCGGCCCGACGGCGGCGGCCCTGGCAAGCTCGGCCCATGCGCAAGCTCTACGTGATCGGCATCGGCGCCGGCGATCCCGACCAGGTCACCGTGCAGGCGGTCAAGGCGATGCGGCAGGTCGAGACGTTCTTTGTCATCGGCAAGGGGGAGGCCAAGCGGGAACTGGCCGACGTGCGGACGGCGATCCTGGCCGAGCACATGGATCGGCCGTACCGGATCGTGCCGATCGCCGACCCGCCGCGGGACCGCACGCCTGCGGATTACGTCGACGTGGTCGACGACTGGCACGATCGCCGGTCGGCGCTGCTGGAAGCGGCGTTCGCGGCGGCCGACGGCGTCGGCGGCATCCTGGTCTGGGGTGATCCCGCGCTCTACGACAGCACGCTGCGGATGGTCGAGCGGGTACTCGCTCGCGGCGCGGTGCGTTTCGAGTACGAGGTCGTTCCCGGCATCACCAGCGCGCAGGCTCTGGCCGCACGGCACCGGATCGTGCTGCACGGCATCGGCGAACCGGTGCGCATCACCACCGGCCGCCGCCTGCGCGAGGAGGGTATGGGCGCGGAGAACGCGCTGGTGATGTTGGACGGCGACTGCTCGTTCACCGCGATCGATGACCCGGACGTGCACATCTGGTGGGGCGCCTACCTCGGCATGCCGGACGAGACGCTGATCGAAGGGCCGCTGGGCGAGGTGGGGGAGCGGATCGTCCGGCGCCGCGCCGAGTTGCGCGAGCGGAAGGGCTGGATCATGGACATCTACCTGCTGCGCCGCGGGGCGTGATCCGCCCGCCGCCGTACGAGAACCGGCAGGTTGTCGGTAGGGCTGGGTAGTCTGAACCCCGTGCCTGAGCTACCGGAAGTGGAGGCGTTGGCTCAGTTCCTCCGGGAGCATGCGGTCGGCGCCGTGGTCGGCCGCGTCGACGTGGCCGCGTTGAGCGCCGTCAAGACGTTCGAGCCCCCGGTCACCGCGCTGTCCGGCCGAGACGTCACCGGCGCGGGGCGCTGGGGCAAATTCCTCGGCCTGGAATGCGACGGGTTGTGGCTGGTCACGCACCTGTCGCGGGGTGGCTGGCTGCGCTGGATCGACGAACCGAGCCCGGCGCCGCCCAAACCGGGCGGCAAGAGCCCGCTGGCGTTGCGGGTGCACTTCTTCACGCCCGAAGGGGCGACGCCGGCGTTCGACCTCACCGAGGCGGGCACGAAGAAGCGGCTGGCGGTCTACGTGGTGCCGGACCCGAAGGCGGTGCCGGGTATCGCGCGCCTCGGCCCCGACGCGCTGGAGGTGACCGAGGCGCAGTTCGCCGACATCCTGCACGGCACCTCGCAGCGGATCAAGACCGCACTCGTGGACCAGTCGCTGCTGGCCGGTGTCGGCAATGCCTACTCCGACGAGATCCTGCACACCGCGCGGATCTCGCCGTTCGCGAACACCAAAACCCTCCCGGCCGACAAGGTGGCGGAACTGTACACCGCGATGCGCACGGTGCTCACCGACGCGGTGGGACGTTCCGTCGGCCAGGACGCCGCGCGCCTCAAGGGCGAGAAGCGCTCCGGCATGCGGGTACACGCCAGGACCGGGCAACCCTGCCCGGTCTGCGGCGACACGGTCCGCGAGGTCTCCTACGCCGAACGGTCCTTCCAGTACTGCCCCACCTGTCAGACCGGCGGCAAGATCCTCGCGGACCGGCGGATGTCGCGCTTGCTGAAGTAGCGGCCCGGCTCAGGTCAGCGTCGGGACCCGCACGCCCTGCCAAGCGAGTCGTTTCGCCCGGTCCGGATCGTGTTCCACGCGGGTGGGGTAGTCGATGATCAGAGTCGACCTGCGCGCCTCCGTGTACGTGGGCCAGGACGGCAGCGGAGCGCCGGTGCGGGCGAAAGCCAGCCAGTTGTCCTGGAACTGATCGGTGACCGCCCGCAGGCCGCGCCTGCCGCCCGCGGCCGTGAAGGCCCGGCCGATCGGGGTGTCCGTCACGCCGAACACCGGGATGAGGTCGGTAGCGTGCGTGGCGCCGATCCCGGCCAGTTGCAGAGCGCGCGGGGCGAAGTCGTAGCGGTAGGCGTAGGTCGGCGCGTGCTTGCTGTGTCCCTCCATGACCGTCAGCGAAGGACGCCAGAAGGTGTAGTCGCCGCCCGCTCGCACCGCGGCCTTCGGCTGCGGATAGCCGGGGTACGCCGCCCTGATTCTCGACTCGGCCTCGGTGGAGTTGCCGAGCGCCTTGCGCAGCCGGTCCGCGGTGGTGGGCAGTTCGTCGGCGAACCTGGCGAACAGCGTGCCCTCGTCCCGGTTGGTGCCGATGATCAGCGGCACCCGGTGCGCCGAACCGTCGGCGATCGCGTCGACCGGGGAAAACGGCAGGAACTCACCGTCGATGACCGGGCAGACCGGAAAGGCGCCCGGGTGTTCCCGCACCACCTGTGCGATGGTGCGATCGACCGCGCGGCGGATGTCGTTGGCCCCCGCGGTGCGCAGCGCGGTGTGCGCGGTGTCCGGCGTCGCGCCCAGCGCGGCCACACAGCGGCGTGCGAAGCCGCGGGCTTCCTCCGCGGTGACCGCCCAGTCGGCGGGCGGGCTCTGGGCGATGGCTCGATGGAACAGACCCTTGGCGGCCGGTGTGGCGAGCAGGCTCAGCACGGCGTGCGCGCCGGCCGATTCGCCGAAGATCGTCACGTTGTCGGGATCACCGCCGAACGCCGCGATATTGGTGCGCACCCACTCCAACGCGGCGAGCTGGTCACGCAGGCCGAGGTTGGAGTGGAACGGTTCTTCGTCGGTGCCGAACTCACTGAAATCGACGTAGCCGAACGCGCCGAGCCGGTAGTTCAGCGAGACCACCACCACGTCGCCGCGCAGCGCCAGTCGCGCCCCGGAGTACAGCCCGAGCGCGGAGGTCCCGATGAGATAGCCGCCGCCGTGGATGAACACCAGCACCGGGCGCGGGCTCGACGCCGTCGTCGCCGGCGCGGTGACATTGAGTGTCAGCGCGTCCTCGCTGGTCGGCTGATAGGCGCGCGGCCCGATCCGCGCTCCGGAGCGGTGCTGCATCGCCGCGGAGGTGAAGTCCGTCGCAGCCCGTACACCGGACCATGGTTCGACCGGTTGTGGAGCGCGAAAGCGCAGGTCCTCGATCGGAGGAGCCGCGTAGGGAATGGACCGCCAGCGCAAGACGCGGCGGCCACGGCGACCGCGGACGACTCCGTCGGCGGTCGCGATATCCGTTGTTGCCACCATTTTCAAATGGTAGCTATGCGCGCCGCGCCTCCAACAGGCGCAACCAGAACTCGCTGACCGCCGGGAAGGCTGGCACGGCGTGCCAGAGGGTGGACAGCGGTACCCGGCCGACCACCGCGATCGTCGCCGCGTGCAGTTGCTCGCCCACGTCCGGCCCCACGAAGGTGGCGCCGAGCAGCGTGTCGGTGTCGCGATCGATCACCAGTTTCGCGTGGCCCGCGTAGTCGTCCCTGGACAGCGCCGAACCGGCCACTTCGATGTCGAGTTCGACGGTCTCCACCGCGTGCCCCGCGTCCTTGGCCGCGGCTTCGGTCAAGCCGACCGAGGCCACTTCGGGCGCGGTGAACACCACCTGCGGCACCTTGCCGTGATCGGAACTCGCCACGAAACGCGGGTCGTCCAGCGGCTTGCCCTCGGCCCGCGCCGCGATCACGTCGCCGCACACCCGGCCCTGGTACTTGCCCATGTGCGTGAGCGCGGCGCGGTGGTTGAGGTCGCCGACCACATACAGCCACTGGCCTTCGACATCGGTCGCGGTGAGGTGATCGTCCACCGCGACGTAACCATCGGACAGCCCGACCGCGTCCAGGCCGAGCGCCTTCGCGGCGGGCGCGCGTCCGGCCGCGACCACGATCTCGTCGACTTCCAGCGCCGACTCGCCCTCGGGGCCGCGCAACCGGATCGTGACAGGCCCGCCGTGGATCCAGCCTTCGCCGGTGTCCTTCGCGGCCGGGCGTTCGACGGCGGTGGGTGCGGTGCCCATGCGCACCCGTACACCCGCGCCGGTCAGCGCCGCCGCCACCCGCTCGCCCGCGAAAGGCTCGGCCGCGGCCAGCAGCGCGGAGCCGCGCACCAGCAGGGTGACCTCGGCGCCGAGCGCGGCCAGCCAGGTCGCGGCCTCACTGGCCACCACACCGCCGCCGACCACGGCCACCCGGCGCGGGACCTCGTGCAGATTGGTGGCGTCGCGGGAAGTCCACGGCAGCGCGGCGCGCAATCCGGGCACGTCGGGCACATTGGCGGTGGTGCCGGTGGCCAGCACCACGGCGTGCCGGGCGCGCAACTGCCGCCCGTCGACCTCCACCGAACGCGGGCCGGTCAATCGTCCGGTGCCGCGCACGATGTCGATGCGGTTGGCGCGCGCCCAGTCGGCCTGCGCGGAATCGTCATGGTCGTGCACGAAGGCGTCCCGGCGCCGCAGCACCGCCTCGACGTCGAGGCCGGTAGCAGAAATCCCCGGCATCGCTCGCGCGGCCGCGAGCACGTGGCCCGGCCGCAACAGCGCTTTGCTCGGGACGCAGGCCCAATAGGAACATTCGCCGCCGACGAGTTCACGCTCCACGATGGCGGCCGTGCGGTCGCTGCCCGCGACGGCGTAGGCGGCGGCGTTCTCACCCGCCGGTCCGCCGCCGATCACGATGACGTCGTAGTCGGTCGGTGCGCTCGACATCGCCGCGCCTACTGCAGGTAACCCTCGACCTGCGACACCGGATTGGCCTGGGCCGCCTCGGGGGACTGGCCCTGGTCGATCCGCGCACGGCGATGACGGAGCAGGTCCCAGGCCTGATCCAGCATCACTTCCAGTTCGGCCAGGCGCTGGCGTTCGGTCTTCGGGTCCAGCTCGCCGTGGGTGGCCTGCGAGCGCAGCTGGTGCTCCTGGTCGACCAGGTCCTTGATCCGCGCCAAGATGTCCTGTTCGCTCATGCTTCGTCCCTTCCGGCCAGAGCGGGCCCCTGCGTGGTCACGCCGCGCCGCCGCCTCCGGGCCTGTTCGCTCATGCTCCGTCGTTTCCGGCATGTGCGGGACCCCGAGTCGGCAACGCCGCGCTGCCGACTCCGGGCTGACCGCTCATGCCGACCATGCTACGGCCGGGCCAGGCACGCGGCGGCCCTCGGGACGGCCGCGGCGAGTTCCGGCCACGGCAGCGCCGTGTAGCCGAGCGCGACGCCGAAATGGTCCCGGCGGGATCCGAGGTGATGTCTGGCCAGGCCGTCGAGCGCGATGCCGCGCGCGATGCCCGCCGCGATCACGCGCCGCTCGGCCTCGGCCGACGCCACCGGCACGACGACGTGCGACCCCGCGTCGTCGCCGAGCACATCGAGGCCGCGGCGCCGCAGTTCGGTCACCACCAGCGCCCGGCGCGGCGGCAGCGCGCGGCGCAGCCTGCGCAGGTGCCTGGCCAGATCACCGTGCGCGGCGAAGGCGACCAGCACGCGCTGACCGGCCGGGCTCGGACCGGTGCCGGTGCGCTCGCGGTGGTCGAGCACCGCAGCGGCGATCTCCGGAGCGGCGAGCAGCCAGCCGACTCCGAGGCTCGGGGAGAGGATCTTGCTGGTCGTGCCCAAGTGGACGACGACGTCCGGAGCCATGGTGGCCAGCAGCGGCAGCGGCGCGGTGTCGTAGCGCAGTTCGCCGTCGTAGTCGTCCTCGATGACGAAGATCCCGCAGCGGCGCGCGTGTTCCACCAGCTCCACCCGCCGCGCGGCAGGCATCCGCGCGCCGAGCGGAAACTGATGTGCCGGAGTGCAATACACCGCTTTGATGCGCGGCGGCAGCAGGTCGACGCGCAGACCGTTCGCGTCGACGGGGACCGGAACGACCTCGAGACCGGCCGCCGCGAACGCCCCCGCGGCGCGCTGGTAGCCCGGGTCCTCCATGGCGACCGCATCGCCGGGCCGCAGCAGCGCGGCGGCCAATTCGCCGACGGCGGAGCTGGTTCCGGCCGTAGCGAGCAGGACGGTGTCGCTGCCCGCTTCGATCCCGCGGTGGCGCAGCAGATGCTCGGTGACGGCCGTGCGGAACTCCGGTTCGCCCGCGCGGTCTTTGCGCACGAGCGGCGAGTGGTCCGCCGCGGCCCGCCAAGCGCGGCGCCACGCGGCCGGATCGATGGCGTCGACGCACGGGGCGCCCGGGGCGAGGTCCAGCAGTTCCGGCGTGGCGCCGGTGTCGTGCACGGAATCCGGACGCGCGGGCGCGGCGGCCGGTGCGGTCGTCAGGTAGGTGCCGGAGCCGCGTCTGCCGCGCAGCCAGCCCTCCGCGTGCAATTGGTCGTAGGCGGCGGCGACCACGGTGCGGCTCACGCCCAGCCGCCCGGCCAGCGCGCGGGTGGACGGCAGCCGGTCGCCGCCGCGCAGCGGCCCACTGGTCGCCGCGTGGCGCAATTGGTCGGCGATCTGCACCGACAGCGGTTGCGCCAGATCGCGATCGAGGGCGAGGGGGAGGTCGTCCAGCACGGCTGCTCCTCGAAGTGGACTGCTGAGAATCCTTCGAATTGGCACTTTGATAATGCCATTCGCGGCTCGATGCTGGGAGCATGACCGAAACAGTCAGCCAACGGGCTCCCCTCTCGCCGACGCCGCGCAGCACGCCGACCCGGTTGACCGACCGCGCCAGCACCGATCGCGCCGACTTGGACGCGGTGCTCGACGCCGGGCTGATCTGCCACCTGGGTGTGCTGCTCGGCGGCACGCCGGTCGTGCTGCCCACCGCCTACGGCCGGGACGGCGACACGCTGTACCTGCACGGCTCCACCGGCGCCGGGAACCTGCGCGCGGCGCTCGCCGCCGACATCTCGGTGGCGGTGACCTTGGTGGACGGCGTGGTCTACGCGCGTTCGGCCATGCACTTCTCGATGAACTACCGCTCCGCGGTCGTGCTCGGCCGCGCGCGGGAGGTGACCGAGCACGACGAACGCCTGCACGGGCTGCGGGTGATCGTCGAACACGCCGCGCCCGGCGCGTGGTCGCGCGTGCGGTCTCCGAGCAAGAAGGAACTCGCCGCCACGAAGGTGCTCGCCCTCGATCTTCTCGAGGCGTCGGTGAAGGTCCGCGCAGGCGGGCCGAAGGACGACCCGTCGGACATCGACAACGGGGGTGTGTGGGCGGGGGTCCTTCCGCTGCGCCAGATCTGGGAAACCCCGATCGACTCCGCGGACCTCGACCCCGGCGTCTCGGTCCCCGCGGACGTTCTGGAGCGCGCGGTCCCCGCCCGGTGACGACTACGGCACACGGGGAAGTCCGGCGACAGGCGCGCTGTTCCGCACGGTCGCCGGAGGCTTCGCGCCCGTCCGAGCGGGCGTGGCGCGCCGGTCAGAACCAGAACGCTGCGCCGTAACCCGTCGTTTGCGCTGTGGTCTTTCTCGAATCGGCCCGTACGGTGACGAAAGGCATGGCCGAGGCCGGGGAAAGGCAGCCGCTGATATTCAACGGGGTATTGGTGTGTGCAAACGTGTAAGGGAATTCGGATTCCCCGTCGAGTTCCGCCGCGCCGATCACCGCCGCCGTGACCGAACCGGGGGCGAGATTCACCGCGAGTTCGCCGGCGACGCCCGCCTCGACGCCGATGCTGGGCTGGATGGCGACGGCGGCGCCGACGGAGATGCTCGGCGGCGCGATCAGTTGCAGGGAGGGCATCATCATCTGCTTGTCGGGCATATTCATCTCCAGGGAGGGCGCGTCGAAGGTGAGCGATCCCTCCAGTCCGAAGGAGGGCGCGATCCCGGCGTTGATTCCGACGCTGGGTGAGATGCCGATCGAGATGCCGTTGGAGATGTCGACCGCGCAGCCGACCAGATAACCGATGGCGATTTCTCCGCCGCGCAGCGCCGTGGGGCCGTCGAGCGTCACCGAGAAATCGCCGGACACTCTCGCCGCGTGTACGAACGGGACTCCCGGCGCGATGTCGCCCGCGGGCGCGACGTTGTTGGCGTTCGCCGACGCGACCAGATGCAGCCCTCCGGCATTGATCTCTCCTGGCGCGGCGCCGGCCACGGAATCAGAAACAGCGAAAGCGCCCGTAGCGGCCATGGCCACCGCGATGAGCGCGGCGAGAGTGCGCGAATGCTTTCGGTTCATCATGCTCCAGTCGAGTATCGATGGAATCGGAACTTCCTGCGCGAAACGGACTTGCACGGCGAATGGGGCAGGCACGGGCTTCATTCGGCGTACGCCGCAGACTTTATCGGCAGGTGTGGCCGACGCAGCTGATCACGCCACACGGCGAGTCGGCCGACGCGACTGATCGCGGTCGTCGTCGGCATTCGTCCTGATCACCGGTGCGGGGCGAGCGAAACTATCGGATTTTCATACCAGGTCACCGAATTTCCCGGCTGTTCGCCGAAATATTGCGCGTGTCGCGCGAACCCGCCGCGATCGGCTGCACGCCTGTGGGTATACCCGCGGCCCGGCGAGGTGAGCCCAGGGGGCGACCGGGGCGCATCGGCGTGCGCGTCCGCGGGACTCACCACGGATCGGCGTGCAGACCCACGGAACGTACCGCGCGCACCGCCAGCCGGCGCAACGCATCAGCGGACTCGATTCGCTTCGGGTCCAGGGAGACCAGGCTCAGCACGTAGTCGTGCCCGATGCGGCACAGGTAACCCGACAGACGGGTGCGGGGCAGTCGCGCGGTGGTGAGCCCGGGATGGATGGCGCGGGCGGCGACGCCGGTGCAGCGGTGCGGGCCGAGTTCGAGCAGCGAGGCGGGGAGCGTCCCGATGTTGGAGCACAGGATGTCTCGTTCGCCAGCGCCCTTGGACAGCGCGTAGGCCCAGCGGTCCGGGATCACCTGGAGCAGTTCTTCGGGCATGCCGCCCGGCGCGGACATGCGGTGCTCGTAGGCGGAGCGAGCCAGCGCCCGGATGGTCGCCGGGGTGTCGCAGCGGGTGATCGCGATGCGCGTCATGGCGAGATCGTTGTCGACGCGGGGTTCGTCGCGGGTGTCGACGGGCAGGCTGGCTTCGATCGTCTCGCCGCGGAACCCGCTGTCCCGCAGCACCGTCGCCACGAGGTGGATGAACAGGCTGTTGGCCGTCCCGCCGTCACGCGCCGCCACGCGGTCCCACTCGGCGGCCGGGCATTGCAGGATCGCGCTGCGCGTGGCGTCGCCCGCCGCGCGCGGCTGCTCGTCCCGGCTCGGCGCGGCGAGTCGCCGCGGTATCCCGTGCCGCAGCGCCGCCGCGGTGTCGCGCAGCACGATCGACCACTGGCGACGGGCGTCGGCCCAGTCCGATTCCCGGGCGGGGAACCGCGCCGGACGCACCCGTGCACCGCCGAGCGCGTCGTCCACCGCGAGCACCAGCGCGCGTCCGTCGGCCAGCGCATGCGAGCAGGTGAGGGAGACGATCGAACCGCCGTCGTCCAGGGCGGCGGTGGAAAGCCGCCAGCCCGGGCCGTATTCCGGATCGAGCCCGGCGCCCTGCGCGTCGGCCCAGTCGAGCAGCTCCGCCACCGGCAGGATGCCCTCGGCGCGGTCGATCGGATACGCGCGCACGTTCGGTCGCCAGGCTCGGCGCGCGCCGGGCACTCGGGGGCGAACGACTCTGCGACCCAACGGCCCCGACCGCAGTGCCTCGTGCACCCGCGTCAGCAGCGCTGGGTCCACCCGGTCGGCCGTCCGCCACAGGCCCTGCAACGCGATCGGCGTGCCGAGCCCACGGTGACTGCGCAGGAAGATCTCGTCGACGACGCTCAGCCGGCGCATGGGCCTCAGGCGCGAGTGCCGTGCCGGCCCGCGCCCGCGGCGAACCGCTGCGCGCCGTCCAGCGCGCCGTCGGCCAGTGCGGTCAGACCGTGACGGAATTCGTTGCGCAGCGCGGACTCTTCCGTCATCCCCTCCTGCTCGAGCAACGACATGCGATCCGAGCGCAGGCAGGTCTGCGGCAGCGCGGCCAGTTCCGCGGCCAGCGCCTCCGCGGCGCGGCGGCCTTCACCACTGGGCACCACGCGATTGACCAACCCGATCCGCAACGCCTCCTCCGCGTCGACCGCGCGTCCGGTGAGGATCAGGTCCATCGCGCGGCCCGTGCCGATGATCTGCGGAAGCCGCACGGTGCCGCCATCGATCAGCGGGACGCCCCAGCGGCGGCAGAAGACGCCGAAGGTGCTGTCCTGTTCGGCCACGCGCAGGTCGCACCACAGCGCGAGCTCGAGCCCTCCGGCCACCGCGAAGCCGGAGACCGCGGCGATCACCGGCTTGGACAGCCGCATCCTGGTCGGTCCCATCGGGCCGTCCCCGTCCTCGGCGGCGCGGTTGGAGCGCTCGGTACCGAGTGCCTTCAGGTCGGCGCCCGCGCAGAACGTGCCGCCGTCGCCCCACAGCACCGCGACCGCGGCCTCGGGGTCGGCGTCGAACTCACGGAAGGCGTCGGCCAGCGCGGCGGCGGTCGGCCCGTCCACAGCGTTGCGTGCTTCGGGCCGGTGCAGGATCACGGTCGTCACGGGGCCGTTGCGTTCGATGAGTACCGTCACGCGCTCGAACATACGCCGTAAAAGCCCTCTTGTGTGAAGAAATGAATTCATGCTTCACTTCTTGGGTGGCCTACCGGAGAACACCCGCCGTGCAGGCCCGCCTGGACGCTCAGGCGGGGCTGATCGTGCAGGCCGCGACCAAGGTGCTCTCCCGCGGCGGCTACGCGGCGCTGTCCATGGCTGCGGTCGCGGCCGAGGCGGGCTTGGCTACCGGCACCGTCTACAAGAACTTCGACGGCAAAGCCGCCTTGGTGCGCGCGGTGTTCCGGAAAGTGGTCGCCCGCGAGGTCGCCGCCGTGGCCGCGGCGGGCGCGCGGGGAACGGCCGTCGAGCGGGTCACCGCGGCGGTGGAGACCTTCGCCGGCCGCGCTCTGAAGAACCCGAACCTGGCCTACGTGCTGCTCGCCGAGCCCGTCGACGCGGCCGTGGACAGCGAACGCCTGCGCTTCCGCCGCGCGTTCGCCGAAACGTTCGAATCGGCGGTGGCCGAAGGCATCGCGCGGGGCGAACTCCCACCGCAGGACCCGAGGATCAGCGCCGCCGCGCTGGTCGGGGCGATCGGCGAGGTGCTGGTCGGCCCGCTCGCCGACGCGCCGCACGGCGAAGCCGTCGTCCCCGAACTCACCGCTTTCGCGATCCGCGCGCTCGGCCTGCGCGACAACCCGGGTGACGCCCGGCAGGAATCAGGAGTGTCAGATGCAGACGCATGAAGTCTTCAACCAGGTGCCCGACATCGTGCCCTTCGACGTCTCGCGCAATCCGGCCCTGCTGGAGGGCCTGCACCGCGAAGGGGCGGGCTGGGCCGAAGCCGAAGTGCGGGAACTCGGCGCGCTCGCGGGCGGCGCGCAAGCGCAGGAGTGGGGCAGGCTGGCCAACGAATACCCGCCGGTGCTGCGCACCCACGACCGCTACGGCCACCGCATCGATGAGGTCGAGTTCCACCCGCACTGGCACGACCTGATGCGCGTCGCCGTCGAGCACGGCCTGCACGGCGCTCCGTGGCTGGAGGACCGGCCCGGCGCGCACGTGGCGCGCGCGGCGAAGTTCTACACCTGGGGCACCGCCGACGCGGGCCACATGTGCCCCATCTCGATGACCTACGCGGTGGTCCCCGCGCTGCGGCACAACCGGGAACTGGCGGCGAAATACGAACCGCTGCTGGGCTCGCGCGTCTACGAATTCGGGCTGCGCGAACCGTCCGCCAAGGCCGGGCTCATCGCGGGCATGTCGATGACCGAGAAGCAGGGCGGCTCGGACGTGCGCGCCAACACGACCACCGCGACGCCGCAGCCGGACGGCTCCTACCGGATCGTCGGCCACAAGTGGTTCACCTCCGCGCCGATGTCGGACATGTTCCTCACACTGGCCCAGGCGCCCGGCGGCCTGTCCTGTTTCCTGCTGCCCCGCGTGCTGCCCGACGGCGCCCGCAACCCCATCCGCATCCAGCGGCTGAAGGACAAGCTGGGCAACAAGTCCAACGCCTCCTCCGAGATCGAGTACGAGAACGCCACGGGCTGGCTGGTCGGCGCCGAGGGCGCGGGCGTCAAGACCATCATCGAGATGGTGAACATGACCAGGCTGGACTGCGTGATCGGCTCCGCGACCGGCATGCGGGCCGGCGCGGTGTACGCGGTGCACCACGCACGGCACCGGAAAGCCTTCGGCGCCGAGCTGATCGACCAGCCCGCCATGCGCAACGTGCTGGCCGATCTGGTGATCGAGTCCGACGCCGCGACCACCGTGATGATGCGGCTGGCCGGGGCCACCGATCGCGCGGGCCGCGATCCGGCCGAGGCGGCGCTGCGGCGCATCGCGCTCGCCGTGACGAAGTACTGGGTGTGCAAGCGCGCGCCCGCGCACGCGGCCGAGGCGCTGGAATGCTTCGGCGGCAACGGATACGCCGAGGAGTCCGGAATGCCGCGGCTGTACCGGGAAGCGCCGCTGATGTCCATCTGGGAGGGCTCGGGCAACGTCGCCGCGCTGGACGCGCTGCGCGCCATGGGGCGGCAGCCGGAGACGGTCGAGGCGTACTTCAACGAAGTGTCGCTCGCCAAGGGGGAGAACCCGCGCCTGGACGACGCGATCGCCCGGGTCGGCAAGGAACTGTCGGATCTCAACGACATCGAATACCGCGCACGGCGGGTCGTCGAGCTGATGGCGCTGGTGCTGCAAGGCGCGCAACTGGTCCGGCACGGACACCCCGCCGTCGCCGACGCGTTCTGCGCCACCCGGCTCGGCGACGACTGGGGCATCGCGTACGGCACCCTGCCCACCGGCGTCGACACCGGCGCGATCATCGAGCGTGCGTTCGTCTGAGTTCGAGCTACCGGGGACCGGTTCAGGTGCGGCGGTCCCCGGAGGCGAGACATCCAGGATAAAGAGACCCGGCGCCGCGCCCTCAGCGGGTGTCGAGCCAGGTGAACGTGTGGTGGAGCAGGGGGAACGTGCGCCGTAGACGCAGTGCTCCCCGGCGCCGTCGGCGCTGTGGACGGGGATCAGCATCACCAGCGCGACCCCGACCAGCTGCGACGACGATGGATCGCGGGCAGCCATGAGGCGGCGGTAGTGTGACGGCGGTGGCAGCGGAGTTCGTCGACAGACCGTTGAGCTGGCTGGTCCGGCGGGTGCTGGACCGGGCCGCGCGGGGGAGGTATCTGCTCGGCATCGCGGGGCCGCCCGGGGCGGGTAAATCCACGTTGTCGGTCGCGCTGCGGGACGCGATCAACCTCGCGGCGGGCGACGCGGTCGCCGAAATCGCACCCATGGACGGCTACCACCTGAGCAACGACGTCCTGCGGGCGACCGAAAGCCTCGCGCGCAAAGGCGAGCCGGACACCTTCGACGTCGACGGTTACGTCTCGGGGCTGCGCCGCCTGCGCGCTACCCCGGTGGGCGAGCCGGTGCCGTGGCCCACCTTCGACCGGTCCATCGATGCCCCGGTGCCCGGGGGAGTGGTGTTCGACCGGCAGTCCATCGTCCTCACCGAAGGCAACTATCTACTGCTCGACGACTTCGGCACGCGGCGGTGGTCGGTGGTCCGCCCGCTGCTGGACGAATGCTGGTATCTCGACGCCGCGCGCGAGGTGCTCGGGAAGCGCCTGCTGCACCGCCACATTCGCGGTGGCCGCACGCCCGCGCTGGCGCACGACAAAGTGCACAACAGCGACTTGCGCAACGCCGATCTCGTCGCTGCCACCAGGCAGCGCGCCGACCTCGTGCTGCGCTGGAATGCGGGAAGCCACACGGTGGCCGTCCCGCCCTCGGCCGCCGATCCGAGCAGCTCTTAGCGTGCGCACATCGTCCGAGCTGGTCGACGTCTCGTCGGCGGGCAGTCGACGCACCGCGTCGGTGCGAGCGAGCGATCCGGCACAACCGAATCCGGCGATCCGGGGTCTCGGCATGCGTTCAGCCGAAGACTCGGCGCGACAGGTTGCTGCCACTGGCCCAGCATCACAGCACTACGGGTCGCAGCGGCGACCCTGGTCCGCGCGGCGCGGTCACGTTCGGTTCCCATTCAGGTGAAGCCGTGCGTGCCCGCGCAGAGGTGCTCCGCCAATTCGGAGACCACTCAGTGCCGGTCCGTGAAGGTTCCCGACCGTGGCGCGATCCGGGCACCCGTTCGCGTGCCGGTCCCTGCCGCATCCGAGCGGGCGGGAACTTCGCATCGTCCGGCGCGTGTTGTGGCTCATGCGCTCTACCTGGCCCGATGATGGGAAAATGACGGAGAATCGCGCGGTCGGCAGGGCGTCGCGGGCACTGCACAACCTGTTCGCCGTGGTGTGCGCTCTGCTGTTCTACTACTTCCTGCCGCTGCAGGCCGTGCCGCTGGGCCGGTTGTCCGGCGTGCCGGCGTTGCTCGCGTTCGTCGTCGGCGTCGCGGGCCTGATCTGGCTGGCCCGGTGGCGGATCCGGCGGTACATCAGGGATCCGCGCGCGACCGTCGGGCGGATCAACGACGTGCTGCTCGTCGTCTGCGTCGTGGTGACGTTCTTCGCCCTCTACTACTACGTGCTCGAACTGCGCGCACCCGGCCAGTTCGAGGGTCTGCACACGCGGACCGACGCGCTCTACTACACGATGGTCACGCTGGGCACGGTCGGCTACGGCGACGTGCACGCGGTCGGAACCGCCGCCAAGGTGGCCACCATGGTGCAGGTCGCCTTCGACCTCGGCGTCATCGGCATCCTGATCGCGATATCGACCTCGCACATCATCCAGCAATTGGACCAGGCGCAGCGCGACCGTCCGACGGACTAGCGAACGAGATCAGCGGTTGGCGCGGTACCAGCGGATCAGCGAGTCGGTCGACGAGTCGTCTTGCGGTCCGTGCTCTTCCGCCGAGGTGAGCAGCGGCGCCAAAGCGAGCGCCTGCTGTTTGCCGAGCTCGACACCCCACTGGTCGAAACTGTCGATGCCCCAGATGGTGCCCTCCACGAACACCTGGTGCTCGTAGAGCGCGATCAGCTGACCGACCACCGACGGCGTGAGCCGCGGCGCGAGGATGGTGGTGGACGGACGGTTGCCCGGCATCACCTTGTGCGGCACGATCGCCGGATCGGTGCCCTCAGCGGCGATCTCCTGCGCGGTCTTGCCGAACGCGAGCACCTTGGTCTGCGCGAACAGGTTGCTCATCAGGATGTCGTGCATGCTGCCGGTGCCGTCGCTGGTCGCCAGATCGTCGGTGGGCTGCGCGAAGCCGATGAAGTCCGCCGGGATGAGGCGGGTGCCCTGATGCAGCAATTGGTAGAAGGCGTGCTGGCCGTTGGTGCCCGGTTCGCCCCAGAAGATCTCGCCGGTGGAGGTGGTGACCGGCGTGCCGTCGGCGCGGACCGACTTCCCGTTCGACTCCATCGTCAACTGCTGCAGGTAGGCGGGGAAGCGGGCCAAATCGTTCGAATACGGAAGCACCGCATGGGATTCCGCGCCGAAGAAGTTCGAGTACCAGACGCCGAGCAGGCCGAGCAGCACCGGGGCGTTCGCCTCCAGCGGCGCCTCGGCGAAGTGCCGGTCCACCGCGTGCATACCGGCGAGGAACTCCGCGAAGCGCTCCTTGCCGATGGTCGCCATCACCGAAAGGCCGATCGCCGACGCCACCGAGTAGCGTCCGCCGACCCAGTCCCAGAAACCGAACATGTTCTCGGTGTCGATCCCGAATTCCGCGACCCGCTCGGCATTGGTGGAGACCGCGACGAAGTGCTTGGCCACGGCGTCCTCGCCGAGCGCGGCGACCAGCCAGCGCCGGGCCGCGGTCGCGTTGGTGAGCGTCTCCAGGGTGGAGAAGGTCTTGGACGCGACGATGAACAGCGTGGTGGCCGGGTCCAGCCCGTCCAGCTTCGCGACCAGGTCGGCGGGATCGACGTTGGAGACGAATCGGGCGCCGATGCCGGCGTCCTCGTAGTGCCGCAGCGCTTGGTGCACCATGACCGGCCCCAGATCCGAGCCGCCGATGCCGATGTTCACCACCGTCGTGATGCGCTCGCCGGTCGCCCCCCGCCACGCGCCGGAGCGCAGCGCGTCGGTGAACTCGCCCATCCGCCGCAAGACCTCGTGCACCTCGGCGCCCGCGTCGACGCCGTCGATGATCATGGTCTCGCCTTCCGGCAGCCGCAGCGCGACGTGGCCGACCGCGCGGTCCTCCGAGGTGTTGATGTGCTCGCCGCGGAACATCGCGTCGCGCCGCTGCGGCACGCCCGCCTCGCGCGCCAATTCCACCAGCAAGTGCAGGGTTTCGCGGTTCACGCGGTGCTTGCTGTAGTCGATGTGCAGGTCCGCCACCTGGACGGTCAGCTCGCTGCCCCTGGCCGGGTCGTCGGCGAAGAACTCCCTCAGGTGTCGTCCAGCGACGGCGCCGTGGTGATCGTGCAGTTTCCGCCATGCCGCCGTCGCGGTGATGTCGCTGCTCACGTTCGCCGAGAGTACAAGCAGGCGCCGCCGCGCGCACGGCTGCGGGCGCGGAGAGTCGGCCGGACCGCCGGAACTGTTCCCCCATCGGGCATAGGCTGGCGTCATGGTGTCCGAACGTGAACTTCTCGAATCCGTACCGAAGCAGTTGTGGATCGGAGGGCGGGCCGTCGACGCCACCGGCGCGGGCACCTTCCCGGTGCACAACCCGGCGACCGGGGAGGTATTGGCGAACGTCGCGGACGCGACGCCGGAGGACGCGCTGCGCGCGCTCGACGCGGCCGTGGCGGTGCAGGACGAGTGGGCGGCCACGCCCGCGCGGGAGCGCGGGGAGATCCTGCGCGCGGTATTCGAGCAGATCACCGCCCGCGCGGAGGAGTTCGCCCTGCTGATGACCCTGGAAATGGGCAAGGCGCTGCCGGAGAGCCGCAACGAGGTGCGCTACGGCGCCGAGTTCTTCCGCTGGTTCAGCGAGGAGGCCGCCCGGGTGCACGGGCGCTATCTGCACGCCCCCTCCGGCACCGGCCGGATCATGGTGCACAAGCAGCCGGTCGGCCCGTGCCTGGCGATCACGCCGTGGAACTTCCCGCTCGCCATGGGCACGCGCAAGATCGGCCCCGCGCTGGCCGCGGGCTGCACGATGATCGTCAAGCCCGCCTCCGCGACGCCGCTGACCATGCTGCTGCTCGGCAAGCTGTGCAGCGAGGCAGGCCTGCCCGACGGCGTGCTGTCGGTGCTCACCTCCAGCCGCTCCGGCGCGGTGACCCAACCGCTGCTCGACGACTCCCGGCTGCGCAAACTCACCTTCACCGGTTCCACCGAGGTGGGCAAGAAGCTGGTGGAGAAATCCGCGAACCGGCTGCTGCGCACCTCGATGGAACTCGGCGGCAACGCGCCGTTCGTGGTGTTCGCCGACGCCGACGTCGACGCCGCGGTGCAGGGCGCGATGCTGGCGAAACTGCGCAACGGCGGCGAGGCGTGCACCGCCGCCAACCGCTTCCACGTGCACAACAGCGTGCTGGAGGAGTTCACCAGCAAACTGGTCGAGGCGATGTCGAGCAGCGTGCGGCTCGGGCCGGGCGCCGACCCGGACACCACGCTGGGCCCGCTGATCAACGAGGAGCAGCTGCGCACGGTCGGCGAGTTGGTCGACGACGCCGTCGAGAAGGGCGCGCAGGTGCTGATCGGCGGCAAGGCGCCCGACGGGCCCGGCTGGTTCTACCCGGCCACCGTGCTGCGCGACGTCCCGCCGCAAGCGCGGATCCTGCGCGAGGAGGTCTTCGGCCCGGTCGCGCCGATCGTCGGCTTCGACACCGAGGAAGAGGGGCTCGCCGCCGCCAACGACACGGAATTCGGGCTCGTCAGCTACGTCTACACGCGCGACCTCGAGCGCGCGCTACGGATCGCCGAGGGCCTGGAATCCGGCATGGTCGGCGTCAACCGCGGCGTCATCTCCGACCCCGCCGCCCCCTTCGGCGGCGTCAAGGAGTCCGGCTTCGGCCGGGAGGGCGGCACCGAGGGCATCGAGGAGTACCTGTCCACCAAGTACATCGCGCTTACGTGAGAGAGTGCCGCGGTACCGAACGCGATCGGTCGCGCACCTGAATCTGTCGGCGGCGATCGCCCACATCCCCATGCTTTCCGGGGGACGACTTCGTCGAGCTTCGACACTAGCCTCGACCTGGGGTCGGAGGAGGCGGCGAAGGGGCTGATCATGAGAAGGCGCGGGCGCCGGTGATGCCGGATTGAGCAACGGCATCGTCAGAGCCTTCTTGCGGGTCGTGGACGATCTGAAACGGCTGACCGAGAAGGGAGCCGAGGGCGTCGCGGACATGAAGACAGGCGCGGCCCGCGGTTCCCGGCACGTCATCGAGGCCCACACGCACGGCGACGCCGACGGTGACCTCGCGATCCGGCGTGCGGCAGGTGGCGATGCCGGTCCCAGGCGGGATTTGTGCCCCCCGCCACCGGACCGAGCGTCGCTGAGCCGGGCCGGACAGCGACTCGAAGCCGACCTGAATCGACGTTTCGGCGAGAGAACACCGACCAACGAGGAATTGGGCGACTTCATAGCCAACCGTCGGCTGTCGCGGCTGGAGCAATACGCCCTCATCGACCGGAGAATCGAGGAAACGGCGGCTTCTCTCGGCCGGGACAGCGCCGAGGTACGCGAGCAGATGCGGCGTGAGCTGAAAGACGCGCTCGACGGGAAACCGCTCGCTATCCGCGTCCGCGACGACAAACTCCTGGCAATCCTCGAGGAAGGGCGGATCAGGGGCATTCGCAACCCCGCGGGCGTTCGCGCCCATGCCGAGGCCGAGTGGTTCGGCCCGCACGTCCACGACAACCCGCCCGTCTACGGCTACGTCGCCGTGGACGGAGTGCGACCGTCCCAAGACGGCATGATCGATGCGTTGTCGGAGCTGAACTACGGCGACAATCAGATCTACCTGAAGCCGGAGGCCCGGTCACGAACGACCATCACGTTCGGTGACTCGCTGGTGGAGAGGGAACTGGCGATACCCTCCCCCGTGGACAACCCTTCGGAATACTCCTATGGCGCCGGAGTGAACGGTATGGCTCCCATCGGCCGCGACTATCTCGGAGCGGACTTTCGCGCCGGCCATTTCTTCGAAGCCCAAATGTTCGATCTCACGACCGCGGACATAGATTTCATCGGGTTGCATCAGCCGCCCGGTGCGGCGTTGCGACAGGCGCTGGACGAATCGGGAATAGATTGGCGTGTTCTGACCAATCGCACGATCGCGGCCGAGGGCACCCCCGCGGAACGAGCGGCCGCGATCGAACGGACGAGTCAGGACCTCGAGTATCTTCGCCACGTTCATCCCGCCATTCGCTCGCATGCGGAACCTATCGAAGCCGAGCTGAGGGCCGACCTGCGTGTCCTGAACGATTCCACCGCAGGGCAGGCAACGGCCGCGGAACCCGGATAGCGTCGGTGGGCCGGCATGGGCGGACATGAAGCGACCGCCCCGGGGTGCAAGACACCCGGGGCGGCCTGTTCGGAAGCGACGGTCTCACGAGCGCCGCGTGCTATCGGTTCAGTGGCCGAGGCGACCGCGGCCGAGGCGAAGCAGCAGCATGGCGAGGGTGTGGCCCTCCTGGCCGAGTTCGCTGAAGCGCTCCAGCACCTTCATCTCGCGGCTGTGCACCAGGCGCGGCCCGCCCGACGCCATGCGCGTCCGGCCGATGATCCGGGAAATCTCCGTCCGGCGCTTGATCGCGGCCAGGATCTCCGCGTCGAGACGGTCGATCTCCTTGCGGAGCTTGTCGATCTCGGCCTCGGTCTGCGGCAGCGCGGATTCGGACCCGGTCGTCGTGGCAGGGGTGCTCATCATTCATCTCCTCGTGTCAGAACTTCGATCGGCGCGTGCCGACGGGGCTCGTTACCGATCAGTTCTTTCACCGTGAAACAGACCTGGTGGGGCCTTGTATTGTCCCCCCAAGTAGGTGTGCTCAGGTACAGGCTCCGCGATCCCGGCGTTCGGCTGGCCGCCGAATCGGATGTCTTGCGAAAGCGCTGAGCATGTCGCCAGTGTGCCACGGGCTGGGGGGTATGCAAAACGGGTACGTTTGGCAATCGCGCGAGAATCGCTGGTCGTTTCACGCACCCTTCCCACCAGGGGGAGTTCACTCGCCGTTCAGTCGGCCGGGGCCGAACCGATACCGATGTCACCCGGGGCTTCATCTCTGTCGGTGGCCGCCGGTAGCGTGGATGGACGATGGACATCACGGTGGCTCCCAAGACGCAGGCCGGTCGGGTCGTGCACCCGGATCCGACATCGAAACCGCAGCTCGCCGGCGGTAAGGCAGCGGAGGCGGCGCAGCCTGCCGCCATTCCGGAGGCGCCGCCGACGGATGCCGAGCGCGAGCGGCAGCGTGTCGAGCGGGAACAGCGGCGCGCCGAGGAGGCCGAGCGCCTGCTCGACGGCCTGAATCCGCAGCAGCGCGCGGCGGTGGTGCACACCGGTTCCCCACTGCTCATCGTGGCGGGCGCGGGCTCGGGCAAGACGGCCGTGCTCACTCGTCGCATCGCCTACCTGCTGGCCGCCCGCGGCGTCACGCCGGGCCAGGTGCTGGCCATCACGTTCACCAACAAAGCCGCCGCGGAGATGCGGGAGCGGGTGACCGGGCTGGTCGGCCCCCGGGCGAACGCCATGTGGGTCTCCACCTTCCACTCCAGTTGCGTCCGCATCCTGCGCACCCAGGCGGCGCTGCTGCCCGGCCTGAACTCCAATTTCTCCATCTACGACGCGGACGATTCCCGCCGCCTGCTCACCATGATCAGCCGCGACCTGGACATCGACGCCAAGAAGTACTCGGCGCGGCTGCTGGCGACGGCGATCTCGAATCTGAAGAACGAACTCATCGACCCGGCCCGGGCCACCGCCGACGCGGAATCGGACGACACGGAGCTGCCCGGCCTGGTGGCGCGGGTCTACACCGAGTATCAACGCAGGCTGCGCTCGGCGAACGCGCTGGACTTCGACGATCTGATCGGCGAGACGGTGGCGCTGCTGCAGAACCACCCGCAGGTCGCCGAGTACTACCGCCGCCGGTTCCGGCACGTGCTGGTGGACGAGTACCAGGACACCAACCACGCGCAATACGTGCTGGTCCGCGAGCTGGTCGGCCACCACGCGGAAGACGCGGCGCAGGACCGGGTGCCGCCGAGCGAACTGTGCGTGGTGGGCGACGCCGATCAGTCCATCTACGCCTTCCGCGGCGCGACGATCCGCAATATCGAGGAGTTCGAGCGCGACTTCCCCGACGCGGAAACCATTCTGCTGGAACAGAACTACCGCTCCACCCAGCACATCCTCTCCGCCGCCAACGCGGTGATCTCGCGTAACGAGAACCGGCGCGACAAGAAGCTGTGGACCGATTCCGGCGAGGGCGAGCTGATCACCGGCTACGTCGCCGACAACGAGCACGACGAGGCGTCGTTCGTCGCCCGCGAGATCGACCGGCTGGTCGACCAAGGCGATGCCAATTACGGCGATGTCGCGGTGTTCTACCGCACGAACAACAACTCCCGCGCGCTGGAAGAGATCTTCATCCGGATGGGCCTGCCCTACAAGGTGGTCGGCGGCGTCCGCTTCTACGAGCGCAAAGAGGTACGCGACGTGGTCGCCTACCTTCGCGTGCTGGAGAACCCCGACGACGCGGTGAGCATGCGCCGCATCCTGAACACCCCGCGCCGCGGCATCGGCGATCGGGCCGAAGCCTGCGTGGCGGTGCATGCCGAACAGCGCGGGATCGGTTTCGCCGCCGCCTTGCGCGACGCCGCAGAAGGCAAGGTGGCGCTGCTGAACACGCGCGCGCAGCGCGCCATCGCGGGCTTCCTCGAACTGCTCGACGACATCAGGGCCGCGGGCGAACAAGCGGAATCCGACTTTCCCGATGTGGGCAACGTCGTCGAGGCGGTGCTCGAGCGCACCGGCTATCACGCCGAGCTGGAGGCTTCCGACGACCCGCAGGACGGCGCCCGGCTGGACAACCTCAACGAGTTGGTCAGTGTCGCACGGGAATTCAGCTCCGAGGCGCGCAACAACGCGGAGGCGGCCCGGCAGGAGGGGCTGTTGCCCGAGGTGGGCGAAGGCGAGCCGGATCCGGGTTCGCTCGCCGCGTTCCTGGAGCGCGTCTCGCTGGTGGCCGACACCGACCAGATTCCGGACGAGGGCTCCGGCGTGGTCACGATGATGACCCTGCACACCGCCAAGGGGCTGGAATTCCCGGTGGTGTTCGTGACCGGCTGGGAGGACGGGCAGTTCCCGCACATGCGGGCGCTCGGCGATCCGACCGAGCTGGCCGAGGAACGCCGCCTCGCCTACGTCGGCATCACCAGGGCCAGGCAGCGGCTGTATCTGACGCGCGCGGTGGTGCGTTCCGGCTGGGGCCAGCCGGTGTCGAACCCCGAATCGCGTTTTTTGCAGGAGATTCCGGGTCACCTCATCGACTGGCGTCGGCTCGAGCCCGCCGGTTCACCCGGAACGCGGGGTCTGCGACGGCGCGGCGACGACGACGGATTGGAACGGGACTGGACGCGCGGCGACGGATGGTCGGAGCCGCGGCCCGGCTTGCGTGATCGCGGACCGCGCAGGCCCGCTCCCGGCGGCGCGACCCGCAACAACACCAATCTGGTTCTCGCCGTGGGCGATCGGGTCAGCGACGACAAGTACGGTCTCGGCCGGGTGATCGCCGCCGAGGGCTTCGGGCCACTGGCCACCGTGACCATCGACTTCGGCACCGCGGGCAAGATCCGGTTGATCCCGCAGTACAGCCGCACGCTGGTCAAGCTGTGAGCCGCGCGGGCCTTTGGACCCTGCCCGCATCTGCCGCGCGCCGGTAGGGTCCGCGACGTGGATACGATCGCACAGCATCTCCTGTGGTTCCTGCCCATGCTCTGGCTCGGCATGGTGCTGGCCATCTCCTTCCTGGAAGCGCCCCTGAAGTTCCGCGCTCCCGGCGTCACACTGCCGCTGGGTCTCGGCATCGGCCGCTTGGTGTTCCGCGCGCTCAACACCGTCGAAGCAGTGCTCGCGGCACTGCTGGTACTCGCGGCCCTGATCGTCGCCCCCGGCACCGCGACCTGGGTGTGGCTCGGCATCGCCGCAGTAGTGCTGGCCGTCCAAATCGTGGCGGTTCGCCCGCCACTGTCCCGCCGGTCCGATCGCGTACTGGCCGGCGAGGATCTGCCGCGCTCCCACGCGCACTACTGGTACATCGGCCTGGAGGTCGTCAAGGTCGTCGCGCTGATCGGTCTCGCGATCGCGGCAGCGCCGTAGACGTGACTGGTTCGCACCTGCGGCCGACGTGGTCGCACACGTCGATCACCACCGCGCGCACCGCCAGCCGCGATGGGCGGACACTCCCGCCACCGACCCCTTCGGCCTCGTGAGCCACGGCTCCGGCTACGGCGTAGTCCCGCCCTCGCCGAAGCGGCCGTAACTCGGGACGGCGGCCGACTCGGACCGGATGTGGCGGCATTGCTCACGATCGCAGTCGCACGCTGCCACGCCGAAACCGGCGACCACAGTCGAGCACTGGCCGCTCTGCGCACCGCTGAACCCACATAACTCCTGACCTGACCAGCGAACAGCCCCGCTGGGTGTCGATGTGGTGCCCCAACAAGGGGACGGTTGTGGACCAGACCGCAAAGACGTTCCTCGCCCTAGGCGACCTCGCCAATGCCGCACGTTGTTACGAGCTGGCCACCACCATCTGGGATCACGAGACGCACGCCCGTGTGTGGGCGCTCAGCGCTGCTGAAACCGGGCTCCTGCGCTGGAAACTCGGCAAGCACACCGACGCTGTCGACATGTGGCGCACCGCCGTACCCGCTCTGCACGCCGTGAAATCCGCGCGTGCCACCACTGCCTTGGGCGAAGTTCGTCGCACGGCCCCCGAACTGTTCAAGGACACCGGCCCTACCGGCATCCCTGCCATGTGAGGCCGTTCCGCCCGCCGTATCGCGATCGGCCGTCGCTGGATGCGGGTCAGCGATGTGCGGACGGCTGCCGTTTCAGTCGCGCTGCGGGCCCAGGCTGATGCCGCGGGTGGCGAGCCAGGGCAGCGGATCGACCTTGTCGGTGCCGTTCAGCCAGACCTCGAAGTGGCAGTGCGGGCCGGTGGAGAACCCGCGGTTGCCGATGGTGGCGATCTGGTCACCGGCGAGCACCCGCTGGCCCGCCGACACCGTGGCGGTGTCGATGTGGCCGTAGATGGTGATGGTGCCGTCGTCGTGCAGCAGGCGGACCCACATGCCGAAGCCCGACGCGGGACCGGCCTCGATCACGGTGCCGTCGGCGACGGCGTAGATCGGGGTGCCGATCGGGCCCGCGATATCGATGCCGAGGTGCTGCACGCCCCAGCGGGCGCCGAAGCCGGACGTGAAAGTGCCTGCGGCGAACCTGCTGAAGAGCGGCCGCAGCTTCGACGCCTCCTGGGCGGCGAGGTCTTCGGCGTACTTCTGGCCCTTCTGCAGAATGTCGTTGAACTGATCGAGGTTGGCCGGCGCGGAAACGCTCAGCACCTGGGGGGAGTCCGGCGAGGCCGTCGGATCGGCCACGTTCATCGACTGGGCGGCGATCTCGTGGATCTGCCCCGCGGCTTCGTAGTCGACCGCTTGCGACGGCTGCTCGGGCGAGGCGAACGCGGCCTGCCCGGCCGCTACCACGGCGCCGGCGGCGACGGCCGCCACCGCGGCGCGCCCCTTCAGCGCGGCGGGCGGCGCTGCCACCCGATGCGCGCCACCGCGCTTGTTCGCCGCGCGGCGCGCCGGGATGACGGTCGGGAGAGCGGGTGCGCTCGGCTCTTCGGGCTCGGGCTCGGTGGTCTCGGTCGCCCAGGACTCCTCGGGAGCCCAGCAGCCGGTGTCGGACACCCAGGACCGCTCGTCGGGCGCCCAGGTCTCCTCTTCGGCCCACGCCTCGCCGGAGTTCCAGGCGGCGCCATCGGACCAGGCCTCTTGCTGCGTCCAATTCTGTTGCGCCCACGCGTTGTTCGTGGCCCAGGAGTTGTCCGCGGCCGCGTTCGCGTAGGCCGATTGGTCGTAGCCACCGTCGTGGACGGGCTGCTCGGCCTCGAAGCCGTATCCGGCATCGGCGGGCTGGAAGTCGTACTCGCCCTGCGGAGCCTCGTAGGAGGCGTAGCTCGCCGGGGCGAACGGCTCGTCATCGGGGCGGTAACGATGTCCCGTCCGCGAGCGATCGGTGAGAGCGAAAGTGGAGCTGTGGTTCATCGGCGGTGCCACATCGTGAAGCTGGTGGAACTCGAATGCCGCCTGACCAGCGGCGTCGATCGGTCGAATGCGGAGCGGCTCTCCGTCTGCGGAGCGCTGTGCTGCGTCAAACTTGCCGTCCTCCTAGTCGTGACCGTGTTGTGACATCGACCGCAATGACGGTAACGAAACGATTGAGCCGCGACAAGCGATGCGCAGGGTTCGTAACAAACATGTGAGATTCATCACTCTTCTTCCTCGGAATATCTCACTGCGGTATGGGCATCCCGGAGAGGTCGATCAACGACGATTTGTAGTAGACGGCGCCGTCGCCCTCGGGCGCCCGCTCTACCTGGCGCGCCGCCAGCAACCTACTCGCCAGTAGCGTTGGCCAGCGGTTTTGCCGCTCCGGACGTTGCTCCGTGACCTGCGCCACTTAGGATGAACGTGGCCGATTGGCCCTCCATGTGACTGGTTAGAGTCCGACCCGACCCGCTTCCGACGTCGGGCCGCCAACAAAGACGTTGTCATCACAACGCAGACGAGACGGTGAGTACATGGATCTCTTCGAATATCAGGCGAAGGAGCTCTTCGTTAAGCACGGAGTGCCTTCGTCCGAGGGCCGCGTCACGGACACGGCCGAGGACGCCCGCGCCATCGCGGCGGAAATCGGCAAGCCGGTGATGATCAAGGCCCAGGTGAAGGCCGGTGGCCGCGGCAAGGCCGGTGGCGTCAAGTACGCCGCGACCCCGGACGACGCGCTCACGCACGCGCAGAACATCATCGGCCTGGACATCAAGGGCCACATCACCAAGAAGATCCTGGTGGCCGAGGCCAAGGACATCGCGGAGGAGTACTACATCTCCTTCCTGCTGGACCGGGCCAACCGGACCTACCTGGCCATGTGCTCGGTCGAGGGCGGCATGGAGATCGAAGAGGTCGCCGCCACCAAGCCGGAGCGGCTTGCGAAGGTTCCCGTCGACGCGGTCAAGGGCGTCGACCTGGCGTTCGCGCGTTCGATCGCCGAGCAGGGCCACCTGCCCGCCGACGTGCTGGACGCCGCGGCCGTGACCATCCAGAAGCTGTGGGAGGTCTTCGTCGCCGAGGACGCCACCCTGGTCGAGGTCAACCCGCTGGTGCGCACTCCGCAGGACGAGATCCTCGCGCTGGACGGCAAGGTCACCCTGGACGAGAACGCCGGATTCCGCCACCCGGAGCACGAGGCGTTCGCCGACAAGGACGCGACCGACCCGCTCGAGCTGAAGGCCAAGGAGAACGACCTCAACTACGTCAAGCTCGACGGCGAGGTCGGCATCATCGGCAACGGCGCGGGCCTGGTCATGTCCACCCTGGACGTCGTCGCCTACGCGGGCGAGGGCCACGGCGGCGTGAAGCCGGCCAACTTCCTGGACATCGGCGGCGGCGCCTCGGCCGAGGTGATGGCGGCGGGTCTGGACGTCATCCTGAACGACAACCAGGTCAAGAGCGTGTTCGTCAACGTGTTCGGCGGCATCACCGCGTGTGACGCGGTCGCCAACGGCATCGTGAAGGCGCTGGAGATCCTGGGCGACGAGGCCAACAAGCCGCTGGTCGTCCGCCTGGACGGCAACCGCGTCGAGGAGGGTCGCAAGATCCTGGCCGACGCCAACCACCCGCTGGTGACGCTGGCGCAGACAATGGACGAAGGCGCCGACAAGGCCGCCGAACTGGCAGCCGCCCGATAACGACGGCCGAGTAAGGACGAAAAGAATGTCTATCTTCCTGAACAAGGACTCCAAGGTCATCGTCCAGGGCATCACCGGCGGCGAGGGCACCAAGCACACCGCGCTGATGCTGAAGGCGGGCACCCAGATCGTGGGCGGTGTGAACGCGCGCAAGGCGGGCACCACCGTCGCGCACACCGACAAGGACGGCAACGCGGTCGAGCTGCCGGTCTTCGGCACCGTCGCCGAGGCCATCAAGGAGACCGGCGCAGACGTGTCCATCGCGTTCGTGCCGCCGAAGTTCGCCAAGGACGCCATCATCGAGGCCATCGACGCGGAGATCCCGCTGCTGGTGGTCATCACCGAGGGCATCCCGGTGCAGGACACCGCCTACGCGTGGGCCTACAACGTGGAGAAGGGCAACAAGACCCGGATCATCGGCCCGAACTGCCCCGGCATCATCACCCCCGGCGAGTCGCTGGTCGGCATCACCCCCGCCAACATCACCGGCAAGGGCCCGATCGGCCTGGTCTCCAAGTCGGGCACGCTGACCTACCAGATGATGTACGAGCTGCGCGACTTCGGCTTCTCGACCTCCATCGGCATCGGCGGCGACCCGGTCATCGGCACCACCCACATCGACGCCATCGAGGCGTTCGAGAAGGACCCGGAGACCCAGCTGATCGTGATGATCGGCGAGATCGGCGGCGACGCCGAGGAGCGCGCCGCGGCCTACATCAAGGCCAACGTCACCAAGCCGGTCGTCGGCTACGTGGCGGGCTTCACCGCCCCCGAGGGCAAGACGATGGGCCACGCGGGCGCCATCGTGTCCGGCTCGTCGGGCACCGCCCAGGCGAAGAAGGACGCGCTGGAGGCCGCGGGCGTGAAGGTCGGCAAGACGCCGTCCGAGACCGCCGCGCTGGCCCGCGAGATCCTGGAGAAGGCCAGCATCAGCGCCTGATCTCCCACCGTGCACGAAGGCCGCCTCCGAGTTCGGGGGGCGGCCTTCGTCATGTGTGGCGGTGGGCTCAGGCTTGGGCAGAAGCCGAGCGTCCTGACCGGCCACTCGTGGTTCTCCTCGTCAGCCATCACGACGCAGCCGGGCGGATGGTTCATCGGATCGTCACCCGGAATTCCCCGCCGTTGAGAATCCGTGTGGTGTGAAAAGCGCCATCGCGGGCAACAGTTTCAATGAGCGGTAGGTGGTCTCGCTAGGAACTCCGCGCCGGACACCGGCCGCGACCTGCCGGAACGCGGGCGAACCCGTCTCTTCCGGCCGTCGCGGCGGGATGACCCGAGCGAGGGAGTGCAGTAGCGTCAGAAGTAATCCAGCCGTGAAGACCATGTACGACTCGATTTAGGAGACGACGACATGTCCTACCCGACCGGGGGCTCCGGGTACACCACACCCTCGCCCTCAGCGCCATCCAGCCAGAGCCCGGCCGCGGGTGGTGCCACTTCAGGTTCGAGCGCTACCGGTTCCGATGCCAAAGGTCTGCCGTTCTTCCTGGTGGTCGGCGTAGCGGCGCTCGGCGTGATCAACTTCCTGCTCGGCTTCCTGCCGTTCCTCGGCAGCAAGCCGATCGATTTCGGCGGCACCAGGGTCAGCGGTGCGGAGACGCGCAACGCCTTCGAGGTGGCGTCCGGCTCGCCGCTGCTGGGCCTGCTGCTGCTCGGCGGCCTGCTCGCCGCGCTGTCGCTGCTGCCCAAGCAGAACTGGACCGGCGCGGCCGCGGCGGTTTCGACCGCTGGCTTCGTCGCGCTGCTGTTCCAGTCGTTCAACTTCGGTGCGGGCAGCGAGCTGAAGGCGGGTGCGTACGTCCTGCTGGTGCTGTCGTTCGTGCAGGCGGCGGTGGCGATCGCCGCGACGCTGTTCGAGGTGGGCATCATCAAGGCGCCCGCACCGCGTCCGGCCGCCGCACCGGGCGGGTTCGGCCAGGGCGGCTACGGCCAGCAGGCGTCGTTCGGGCAAGGGCAGCCGTCCTACGGGCAGCCGGGCCAGCAGCCCGGCTACGGCGCGAGTTCCTACGGGCAGGGCGGGTACGGCACGCAGTCCGCGCCGCCGCAATTCCCCTCCCAGCAAGGGCAGCCGTCGCCTTACGGGCAGAGCCAGCCGGGCTACGGACAAAGCCAGCCGGGCCAGGCGTACGGACAGCCGCAGTCGCCCTACGGGCAGAGCCAGCCGACCACGGCCTACGGCGCGCAGCAGCAGCCGGGTTCGCCCTATGGCGCGCAGCCGCGTCCGGACGAGAGCGTGACCCAGCACTTCGGGGGCCAGCAGCAGTCCGGCCAGCAGTCGCCCTACGGTTCGCCCAGCTACGGCCAGCAGCAGGGCCAGCAGGCCCAGCAGGGCCAGCAGAGCCAGCAGAGCGGTCCGTTCGGCGGCGAGCAGAGCGGCGACCCGTCCTCGGACGCCACTCAGGCGTTCCGCCCCTCGGACGACAAGAACAAGTAGCGAACTCGGCGGACTCCTCCCCGGTGCGGCGATCGCGTGCCAGCGGCGCGCCTGACCCGTTCGCGCCGGGGAGGATGCCACGCTGAAATGTCATGAGCTCCTCCAGAAACTCCTCGGCCCGCCGGATCGGCGGGCCGCGCTCGTCGCAGCCGCACCCCGACGCGGACGAAGCCGGGTTTCTGTCCCTCACCCCGGAGCGCTCCAGAGTCCTCATCGCCGTCGCGGGCCGCCCGTCCGCGTTCGGGCTGACCACCCTGGTCGTCCTCGTGCTCGCCACGCTGCTGGCGGCGGGCAGCGATCTGGACGGCGCGTCCGGCGCGATCGCCGCCTCCTGGCTGGGCGTGCACCAGGTTTCGCTGGTGATCGGCAAGACCTCGCTCGGATTGCTCCCGCTGTTGCCCACCGGACTGCTGGTGTGGCTGGCCGCGCGGGAATGCGCGCGCGCCGTGGAACCCGAATGCACCCGCGCGGATCTCGGGTGGATCGTCGGGGCCGCGGTGGGCGGTCCGCTGCTGGTCACGTCCGTCTGCCTCGCGGTCACCGAGGATGCTTCCGGCGTCTTCGCGCTGCAACCGCCCAACACCCTCGCCGCGTTCGCGTGGGTGGCCGCGTTGTATCTGCTGGCCGCCGCGATCGGCATCGCCGTCCGGCTGCGGCGCGAGCTGTTCGTGGTGCTGCGCTTGCCCGATTGGGCGGTCTCCGGCCTCTACGGCGCGGGCCGGTCCGTGCTGCGCCTGCTGGGTTGCGCGACCGCGGTGGTGGTGGTGTCCTTCCTCGCGCACGTGTCGCGGCTCGGCGATATGTATCAATCGGCGGGCAATGCCGGGGGCGTCCTCGGCCTGACGCTGCTCTCGGTGGCCTATCTGCCGAACCTGGTGATCCACACTGTCGGTGTGCTGGTCGGTTCCAGCGCGCAGATCGGCGTCGCCTCCTTCGGGGTGTTCGCCGTCGTGGGCGGCCCGATCCCGGCCTTTCCGTTGCTCGCCGCGGTGCCGACCGGTCCGGCTGCGGGATGGTGGCCGGTGTTGCTGCTGATCCCCGCTGCGGTCGGCGTGCTCGGCGGGCTGGACATCGCGCGCACCTCCACCGACCGGATCGGCGCACCGTGGGCCACGCTCGTCTCCGCCGCGCTCGCCGCGCTCGCGCTGACCGTGGCGGGCGCGGTCGCTGGCGGCGAACTCGGCGAGGTGGGCAGGGTCGGCCTGCGACTGCCGATCTTCGCGCTGGTCACGTTCGCCTGGCTCGCGATTCCCGGCTACGCGGGCCTGGTGTTCGCCCGCTGGTTCCTGGTGCCGGTCGGCGTTCCACCGGCCGACTACACCGATCCCTACGACGACTACCGCGACGAGGACGATTACGACGACTACTACGCGGCGGACGACGGCGACTATTACGAGGACGACGACTACTACGACGACTACGACCGGCCCGAGCTGGAAGGCCCGCTGGACGCCGAGCTCGTCGACGAGCCGCCCGCGATCGAGACCGGCGTCCGCCGCCACGAGCACGGCGCGGGCGACATCGTCGACGCCGAGGTGGTCGAGGCGGACCTGCCGGACAGTGACCGGGTGGACGGTCGTTAGGCTCTAACCCGGCGGTGCCGCATCCGTCCGCCATCCGACCGATCAGGGGAGTAGAGCGCTGACGTCCCAGCCTGCCTCGTGGAAGCCCGTGACGACGCCGGCCACCGTTGTCGTCCTGGCGTCGGGCACCGGTTCGCTGCTGCACGCCCTGCTGGAGGCCACGGCCGAGCCCGGCTATCCGGCGCAGGTCGTCGCGGTCGGCGTCGACCGGCTCTGCGCGGCGACCGCCCACGCAGACGCCGCGGGCGTACCGCATTTCCGGGTGGCGCTGAAAGACTTTCCCGACCGCGCCGCGTGGGACGCCGAACTCACCGACGCGGTCGCCGCGCACCAGCCGGATCTGGTGGTGTCGGCGGGCTTCATGAAGTTGCTCGGCCCCGCGTTCCTGGACCGGTTCGGCGGCCGGATCATCAACACCCACCCCGCCCTGCTGCCCGCGTTCCCCGGCGCGCACGGCGTGCGCGACGCGCTCGCCTACGGAGCGCGGGTCACCGGCTGCACCGTGCACCTGGTCGACGAGGGCGTGGACACCGGGCCGATCCTGGCGCAGGAGGCGGTGCCGGTGCTGCCGGGTGACGACGAGGCCACCCTGCACGAGCGCATCAAGATTGTCGAGCGACGGTTGCTGGCGGAGGTCGTCGCCGCCGTCGCGACGCGAGGCATTGTCTCCGACGGACGAAAGGCAGTTATCCCAGATGAGCGAGTTCTCCGGTGAGTGAACGCAAGCCGATCAGCAGGGCGCTGGTGAGCGTCTACGACAAGACGGGTCTCGTGGAGCTCGCGACCGGTCTGCACGCGGCGGGCATCGAGCTGGTCTCGACCGGGTCCACCGCGGGCAGGATCGCGGACGCGGGCATCCCGGTGACCAAGGTCGAGGACCTGACCGGGTTCCCGGAGACCCTCGACGGCCGGGTCAAGACGCTGCACCCGCGGGTGCACGCGGGCATCCTGGCCGACTCGCGAAAGCAGGAGCACGTCGACCAGCTGGTCGAGCTCGGCGTCGAGGCGTTCCAGCTGGTGGTGGTGAACCTGTACCCGTTCACCCAGACCGTGGCGAGCGGGGCGACCCCCGACGAGTGCGTGGAGCAGATCGATATCGGCGGGCCGTCCATGGTGCGCGCCGCGGCGAAGAACCACCCGTCGGTGGCGGTGGTCGTGGACAGCGGCGACTACGACGACGTGCTCGCCGCGGTGAAGTCCGGCGGCTTCACCTTGGCCGAGCGAACGGCACTGGCGGCCAAGGCTTTCCAGCACACCGCGAGTTATGACGTGGCGGTCGCGAGCTGGATGACCGACGTGCTGAGCGCGGGCGACACGGCCGAGGACGCGGCGACCCGGTTCCCCGAGTGGCTCGGCGGCACTTGGGAGCGCTCGGCGGTGTTGCGCTACGGCGAGAACCCGCATCAGTCCGCCGCCCTGTACGTCAACGGCGACGGCAAGCTCGGGCTGGCGCAGGCGCGGCAGTTGCACGGCAAGGAGATGTCGTACAACAACTACGTCGACGCCGACGCGGCCTGGCGCGCCGCCTACGATCACGAGGCCCCGGCCGTGGCGATCATCAAGCACGCCAACCCGTGCGGCATCGCGCTGGGCGCCGACATCGCCGAGGCGCACCGCAAGGCGCACGCCTGCGATCCGGTGAGCGCGTACGGCGGGGTGATCGCGGCGAACCGCGAGGTCACCGTGGAGCTGGCCGAGCAGGTCGCCGAGATCTTCACCGAGGTGATCGTCGCGCCGTCCTACGCCGACGGCGCGGTGGAGGTATTGCAGCGCAAGAAGAACGTGCGCATCCTCGTCGCCGAGCCGCCGGCGCGCGCTGGCGCGGAACTGCGCCCGATCAGCGGCGGCGTCCTGCTGCAACAGCGCGACGTGCTGGACGCGCCGGGCGACGACCCGGCCCACTGGACGCTGGCCGCGGGCGAGGCCGCCGACGCGGAGACGCTCGCCGACCTGGCGTTCGCCTGGCGTGCTTGCCGGGCGGTGAAGTCCAACGCCATCCTGCTCGCGCACGACGGCGCTTCGGTCGGCGTCGGCATGGGCCAGGTCAATCGCGTGGACGCGGTCGGCCTCGCGGTCCAGCGGGCGGGGGATCGGGCCAAGGGGTCGGTGGCGGCCTCCGATGCCTACTTCCCGTTCCCGGACGGTCCGCAGACCCTGATCCAGGCCGGTGTCCGCGCCATCGTGCAGCCCGGCGGCTCGGTGCGCGACCGGGAGACCATCGACGTCGCCCGCGAGGCGGGTGTGACCCTCTATCTCACCGGGGCTCGCCACTTCGCCCACTGAGGACGGCAGTTCGCCGAACGCCGCGCCGGATCGAGGATTCGGCGTGGCGTTCTTCGTTCGCTTTCCAACGGTGTCCGCGTGGTCCGGCAAGGTTCGGGCGGCTGGCAACCGTGCCGAGGTGAGGCCGTGTTCTTCGTGCCGACGCCCATCGCAAGTCGACAGCTATCCGGTTGCGGACGGGGGAGTATGGGCAGGCCCGCCGTGCGCGCGGCGTCCTAGACCGCGCTGAGCACGGTGCGGTTGCCGAGCGGTTCCTTCAGCGGCACCTCGAGGGTGCCGAACACCGCGATCATCGCGCACATCCGGCCGACCGCCTCGGCGCGGCTGCCGGAGCGCAGTTCCACCGTGACCGTCGACGCGGTCTCGGTGACCGTGGCGTCCACGCCGTAGCACTCCGGCGACCCGGTTTCGAAGTTCACGGCTATCTTGTTGTCTCCCAGTCGAGTCCACGATCGGAAGGGGATCGGGTGCGCGCCGACGATGGTCGGGTCCGCGGTGAATTCGTTGCCCTGGTTCCCGCGTGGGTCCTCGGTCGGCGTGCTGGGCGCCGCGGACGTGGCGGCGCTCGTGCTCGGCGTCTTCGTTCCGTCGTCCGAGCCGCCGCAGCCCGCGGCGGCGAGACAGGCGAGCACTACGGCGACAACTGTGGCGGCGCGTCCGGCCTGGATCCGATCCATACCGATCACCCTAGTCTCGGCGGCGGTTCACGGAGTTCGCCGCGGGTGGATGGTGCACTGGGACGAACCCCACAGTGAACGTTCCGCGAACCGTGCGCGTAATAGCTCCCAAAACCGTTCGAGCCCAGTAAGTTCTGCGGGGACGCGCGCCGAAACCGTTGCGGCGCTCGTCATGTCGGATGCTCTACCAGCTTTTTCCGGAAAGGAACCAACGTGGTCGACACGCTGCGCGTAGGCGAAGAACTCGGACGGGGTCAGTCCCTCCAGGGCGGGGCTTACACCCTCACCCTGCAGGAGGACGGCAATCTGGTGCTGTCCGAGCCGGGCGGGAATGTGGTGTGGGCCACCCAGACGCACGACCAGGGCGTGGAGCGGGCCGTGCTGCAGGACGACGGCAACTTCGTCCTCTACAAGAGCGACGGCGCCGCGTGGGCGACCGAGACCAACGGTCAGGCCGCCGACCGCCTGGTCGTGCAGGCGGACCGCAACGTCGTGCTGTACGGCAACGACGGCAGCGCGCTGTGGGCCTCCGGCACCAACACCGACACTCCGCTGCCGGCCCCGGAGCCGGAACCGGTGCAGGAGGAGCAGCCCGCGGCTCCGGCCGCCGAGGAGGTCCCGCCTCCGCCGCCCGCGCCCGAGCCGCGCACCTACACCGTCGAGCCGGGCGACACCCTGTGGGCCATCGCCGAGCGCTTCTACGGCGACGGCAACCGCTACCAGGAGATCGCCGATGCCAGCGGCATCCCGAACCCGGACGCGATCAACCCCGGCCAGGTGCTGACCATCCCGTGACCCGGCCGGTTCGGTAGCGACGACGACAAAGACCCCCGGTGCTCGCGCATCGGGGGTCTTTCCGGTTCGCTCGTGCGCGGGGCGCGCCTAGCGGCTGGTGAACGGCAGCAGCGCCATCTCACGGGCGTTCTTCACCGCGACGGCGACCTGACGCTGCTGCTGCGGGGTGAGCCCGGTGACCCGACGGCTGCGGATCTTGCCGCGATCGGAGATGAACGTACGCAGCAGGTTCACGTCTTTGTAGTCGACCGTCTCGATGCCGGCCGCGATGAGCGGGTTCTTCTTCGGACGGCGGGCCTGCTCTGCGCGAACCTTCTTCGACGGTGCTCGCTTGACTGCCATATGACGAGTTCCTTCTCACGACATCAGTGGTTGTCTACCAGCTCGATTTGTGCACACCGGGCAACTCGCCCCGGTGGGCCATCTCGCGCACACGCACACGGGAAAGTCCGAACTTCCGGAGATGACCGCGCGGTCGTCCGTCGGCGGCGTCCCGATTGCGCAATCGTACCGGACTGGCGTCGCGGGGCTGCCGCCGCAGTTCGGCCTGGGCGGCCGCCCGCTCGTCCTCCGGCGTGCCCGGCTTGCGGATGATCTCCTTCAGTTCGGCGCGGCGCGCCGCGTAGCGCGCCACGATCGCCCTGCGCTGCTGATCGCGCTCGATCTTCGACTTCTTGGCCATCTCAGCGCTCCTCGCGGAAGTCGACGTGCTTGCGGACCACCGGGTCGTACTTGCGCAGCACGAGGCGGTCGGGGTCGTTGCGGCGGTTCTTGCGGGTCACGTAGGTGTACCCGGTACCGGCTGTGGACTTCAGCTTGACGATCGGGCGGATGTCGGTCGATTTCGACGCCATGGGTCGCTCCTCAGATCTTGTCGCCGCGGGCGCGCAGGCGCGCCACCACGGCCTCGATGCCGTCCCGGTCGATGGTCTTGATGCCTTTGGCGGAGACGGTCAGCGTGATGCGCCGGCCTTCGCTGGGCAGGTAGTAGGTCTTGCGCTGGACGTTCGGGTTCCAGCGGCGGCTGGTCCGCTTGTGCGAGTGCGACACGGACTTGCCGAATCCGGGCTTGCGCCCGGTGACCTGGCAGTGGGCCGACATCCGGACTCCCTCCAGTAGATGACAATCATTTTCGACAACAACTGCTCGACAATGTACCGTTGCCGTACAGCAAATGAAAATCGTTACTGAAAGGGGTTTCCGGTGGCGGCGGCAGATTCCACCCTGGTCCCACCCGGCTCCGACCGCAGAACGCCCGTGGTGGTGCTCGCCGGTTTCGCCGGACTCGCCGCGGCGGGCGTGGATCGCGCGGCCGCGATGCTGGGCATGGCCGCGGGCACCGTCGTGGTCCGCCATGATCTGACCCAACTGCGGGAGGGCATCGTGCATCGCACGGTGCGCACCGCGACGCGTGAGACTTCGGCCGTGCTCGAACTCGCGCACGGCTGTGTCTCCTGCACCTTGCGCATGGATCTGCTGCCGCTGCTGTGCACCCTGGCCCGGCGCGAATCCGTGGATCGCATCGTGCTCGCGCTGGACCCGGCCTTCGAGGCCGAAGCGGTGTGCCAAGCCATCGAGCACGTAGTGGTCACCGGGGTGCACGGTCGCGTCGACGGCCCCGCCGGGCGCGACGTGCGCGTGGATGCCGTGCTGACCTGTCTGGACGCGGCGGTCTGGCTCGCCGACGCGACCGGGGACGAGACGCTCGCCGAACGCGGCCTCGCCGCCGCGGAGGACGACCGCACGGTGGCTCAGGTCGCCGTCGGGCAGGTCGATTTCGCCGATGCCGTCATCGTCCTCGGTGCCGCGGCCGCGGCACCGTTCGCCGACGCCGCGGTCGAGCGGGGCAAGCTCGCCGCGATCCTGGCCAGGCTGGTTCCCGGCGCGCCGGTCGCCTGGGTGGACGAGCCGAACTCCGTCACACCAGCCCTGGTCGAGTCCCTGCTCGCGCGCGTGCCCGCCGATTCGCGCCGCGGCCGGGTCTTCGACGCGCACGCACCGCTTCTACGCGGCCGACCGCCGCTGACCAGTGACTATGGCGTGGAACTCGTGGAATTCGCGGCGGCCCGGCCGTTTCACCCCGCCCGGCTGCACGAGGCGCTCGACGTGTTGTTCGACGGCGTGGTGACCGCCCGCGGACGGTTGTGGCTGGCCACCCAGCCCGACGAGGTGGTGTGGCTGGAATCCGCCGGCGGTGGCCTGCGCGTAGGCGGTGCCGGGCGCTGGCTGGCCGCGATGCCGGAAGCGGAACTGGCCGAGGCGGACCCGGAGCGCCGGGCGATGGCCGCGCTGCGCTGGGACGAGCGCTTCGGCGACCGCGACGTCTCGCTGTCGATCCTGGTGCACGACGCCGATCCGGCGCAGATCCGCGAAGCGCTGCACTGGGCGCTGGTGGAGGACGACGAACTGCGCCTGGTCGAGCGCGCACCCGAGCGCGTCGCCCGATGGGAGGACCCGTTCGGCGAGTGGCACGCCGACCCGTGCGTGAGCGACGAGGAGTCCGGGCAGCCCGCGCAGGACCTGAAAACCCCGAAGGGAGAGGCGAAATGAAGAAAGGTATCCATCCGGACTACCACCCGGTGGTCTTCGAGGACGCGGGCACCGGCAAGCGGTTTCTCACCCGGTCCACGGCGACCAGCGCGCGCACCGTGGAGTGGACCGACGGCAACACCTACCCGCTGCTGACGGTGGACGTCACCGCCGACTCGCACCCGTTCTGGACCGGCGCGCACCGCGTGCTGGATGCTCAGGGACGGGTGGAGAAGTTCGAACGCAAGTACGGCAAGCGCGTGCGGAAGGAGGCCTGAGATGGCGGTGCCGAAGCGGAAGATGTCGCGGTCGAACACGCGCAGCCGCCGGTCGAATTGGAAGGCCGCGCCGGTGGATCTGGTGCCGGTCACCATCGGCGGCGTTGTGCACCGGGTGCCGCGCAGGTTGGTCGCTGCCGTGCGGCGCGGCTTGATCGACGTCGAGAAACTCTGAGCGGTACGCCCGCGAGCCGGCCTCCCGGCCCGGCGCCGACGCCGCGACCGGTGATTGCTCGACCGATGCCACTGACGCCCGGAACCCGTGAGGTGCTGGTCGACCGTCCGGAAACGGCCACTTCGGCGCCTTCTGGAAAAAAATTTCCGGGCCATCGGGAAGTATGTAGCTAATCTCTAGCTATCAATGTGTCCGGCATCACGTCGCACTATTGCGCCAGGGGCGATTGCGACCGAATAGCCACCGGCGGGATCCCGGACCGTCGGTTGGTTTTCGGTCACAGAAAAGTTCGCCGAAAATGGTGCGCTCGCAGCCCGATACCGGTACCCTCGTCGTCGAGGGCGGGTTCTCTTGGTTCCCAAGAGAACCCGCTCATCGCCAATTTTGGGGGCAGTCAGCCGGTTTCACTCTCCCGGTCACTCGCGTTCACCGAACGGCGCGCGTTCGTCGATCGCGCCGGTGTGGGCTCGGTTTTTCGAGGTCAACGCCGCCGGTTCGGCGTCGTCGTCCGCCGCGCGCCGGGTGCCGTCGTGGCCGGGCAGGCCGGGGAAGTCCGGCAGCAACGCCTCCAGGCGAGCCAGCTGTTCACCGACCAGCGCCGCCGGGCCCTCGATCAGCGACAGCGGCCACGGCCAGTGGCGTCCGTTCCAGCGCTCCACCTGCTCGGTCAGCTCGGCCGTCGTCGCTTCCAGTTCGCTGATCTCGGTACGCAATTCGCCTACTCGCGTTCGCAATTCAGCGGCTTCGTGCTCCAATGTCGCGATGCGCGCCAGCGCCGCGGCCAATCCGTCCACCAGCGTACGATTCCGGCCGTCCGCGTCCGCGCCCAGTTGCGGCCAGCCGGACAAGTCGGGTCCGCGCAGCTGGATCTGGATGTCGCGCAGCACTGCCTCTTGTTCCGGCGTCACGTCCGGCTCCTCCTGTTCCACGAAATCCCACTGGCCGAAATCGATCGTCTCGGCCTCGTTCACGTCACAGCGCACGCCGCCGACCGTCACTTGGCGCCGCGTCTGATGAATGGCACGCCTGGTCTCCACGTTCGTGCCGGACCATGCGTCGGTCTGCCAGGCCCAGGTCGCGTACCCGGCGTCCAGCGCGCGGCTGACCGCCCAGTACCCGCCGTAGATGCCGACGTTCGCGCGGCCGAGCACGGTCGCCGCGCCGTCCAGATAAGCGTTGATGCGCAACTGGTCCTGTTGCGTCGCGTCGAAATCCGCGGAGAAATAGATCGGACGGTCCACCCGGCCGCCGCAGCGCAGCACTTGCGCGAGAGCCGCACGCGCGTCGACGATGCCGGCGCCGTAACCGTCCAGCATTCGCGCGGCCGTGGTCTCCCAGTTCGAGACGATCGAGATTCCGTGCGCACGCAGATCGTTCGCCTCGGCCGGGGTGAGCAGCTTGCCGGGCAGACTCGGGCCGCCGTCGGACAGATACCGTACAACGAAGTCGTACCCCGCCGCCCGAATCGCCGCGCCCCCCGGGCGCCCCGCGGCGTAATCGAGACCGAAACGCATGGCCTCCACTGTAAGTGGGCCGGGCGGGTGCGACCGTGGCATCGCCGAATCCCGCTCGCCCACGGGGATCGGCCAGCGGGAAACCGTCGATCAGTCGCGGGTCAGCGGGCTGGCTCCAGCTTCGGCCTGCGCGGCTTCGGCGGCGCGGCCAGTTCGCGGCGATCCGGGGCGATCAGCACCGCGGAGATCGGCACGGTCAGCGCGAGCAAGCCGATGACGAACATCGGGAACACGAAGTCGAACAGCTCCACGCCGCCGGGCACCTTCGCCGACCGGTTGACGTCGAAATGCAGGGCGGCCACCGCCGTGTAGTACGTGGCGGCCACGCCGACACCGAACAGCAGCACCGTCGCGGCGCGAGCCAGCGGGAAGCGCATGGTCTGGAACAGCCACAGCACCGCCGTCGCGGTGATCACGCCGATCACGGCGGAGACGGAGGCCAGCCAGGCCGTCACGCCGACCGAGCCCTGGATCTCCAGCGAGCCGATGCCGAGGTAGTGCGTGAGTCCGATGCCGAGGCCGAGCACCAGTCCGCCGGGCAGCAGCAGTGCGAGCCGGGGCGTGCGTCCGACGATCAGCAGCGCCGCGAAGACCGCCACGATGGCGACCACCAGGGCGGCGACCAGCCTGCCCGGGTCGTAACGCATCGCGCTGCCGGGAACTTTCAGGCCGAGCATGGCTACCGAGGTGGCCAGCCACACACCGACGCCGCCCAGCGATATCGCCGCCGAGACCAGCCACACCAGCCGGAACTGAACCGAGCGCGCGCCGTGCACGATGCACGCGAGGCCGACCACCGCGCCGAGGACCGAGATGCCCAGCGACAGCGCGATCAGCCAATAGCCGAGCGCGAACTGGTCGACGGACGTCGCGGCGGCACTCTCCGCGGCCAGCACCGCGACCTCACGCATGGCGGGCGGTTCCTTCCAGTTCGCTGGCCTTCAGCTGAGCGATCGCGTACTCGGTCACCGCGGCGAGCGCCTGGCGCACCTCGATCGCGTTGCGCGCGTCGATGTCGACGATCGGCACGCCCTCGCGCACCGACAGCGCCTCGCGCAGTTCCGCGATCGGGAAGCGCGGCGCGTCCGGGAACCGGTTGACCGCGATCAGGAACGGCAGCTTGCGCGCCTCGAAGAAGTCGACCGCGGCGAAGCTGTCTTCCAGCCGCCGGGTGTCGATCAGCACCACGGCGCCGATCGCGCCACGGATCAGGTCGTCCCACATGAACCAGAACCGCCGCTGGCCCGGTGTGCCGAACAGATAGAGCACCAGGTTGCCGGGCAGGATGATCCGGCCGAAATCCATGGCGACCGTGGTGGTCTCCTTCTCCGGCGTCTCGGCGAGATCGTCGATGCCGTCGGAGTAGCGGGTCACCATCGCCTCGGTGCGCAGCGGAACGATCTCCGAGACCGCGCCGACGAACGTGGTCTTGCCCGCGCCGAAGCCACCGGCGACGACGATCTTCGTCGAGGCGACCCGATTCTCGAAGCCGTCCTGGCCGGGGGCGTTGCCCGGTGCGAGATTTCCACTTGGCCCGGGATGTCCACTGGGCCCCGAATTCCTATAGGGCGCGGAGTCCACGCAATGTCCTCTCCATCAGGGAACGGCGCTCGTCATAGCTCGCCTCTTCGGTCAGGGTCGAATGCACGCGCATGGTGCCGTCGACGACCAGGTCGCCGATCACCACGCGGACCATGCCCAGCGGCCGGTCCAGATGCGCCGCGATCTCCGCGACCGACAGCCGATGCGTGCCGAGTCGCAGTATCTCGGTGCGGATGTCGCCGGTCGGCCAGTCGAGATGTGCAGTGTACGACAACGTTTCGATGACCGCCTCCAACGGCAGGTCGATCGCGGGTTCGGTGCGCCCCGAGGTCAGGGCGTAAGGCCGGACGCGCGTGGTCGGGCGTGGTCCGGGGCCGTATGGGTTGGACATCTCACGCTCAGACAGCGGTACGCGCGGTCGCGGTGACCACCGAGCCCACCCGATCGACCAGCAGGGCCATCTCGTATCCGATACGGCCGATGTCGTGGGACTTGTTCGCCAGCACGGCCAGATGCGAGCCGTTGCCGACGCTCATCACCAGCAGGTAGCCGCGCTGCATCTCCACGATCGACTGCATCACCTTGCCGCCGTCGAACAGCGACGCCGCGCCCATGGACAGACTCGCGAGTCCGGCCGTGACGGCGGAGAGCTGCTCGGCGCGATCGCTGGGCAGGTGCGGACTGGTGGCCTGCAACAGGCCGTCCGCGGAGACCAGCACCGCATGGGACACGCCGGGTACATCTCGGGTGAAGCGGGCGACCAGCCAGTTCAGATTCTCGTCCGTGGTGCTGTTGTTCGCGTTGGTCATGCAAGCCCTCCGTCGTTGTACTGCGCATTGGCCCGCCCGCTGCGGACCCCACTGAGATGCCTGGTCAGATTGTTGCGGATTTCTTCCGGATCGCGCGTGCCCGCGTCCTCCGCGGGAGCCAGGCCGCCGGGCACCAGCTGGGCGCCCGGCCTGCGGATCGGCAGCCCGCCGACGGTGCGCGCGGTGGTGGTCGGATGGCTGGCGTCCTCGGCGGCCAGCCATCCCGCGTCACCAGGCGAGGACCACGAGCTGTCCGGCGATGGCGAGGTCGAGGGCTCGACCAGCCATTCCGAGACCATGCGTTGGTAGATGGGGGTCGGGGACGCGCCCGCGACCGGCTGCAGCCGGGACGAGGTCACCGTCGCGGGTTCCGGTGCCGGCTGCTGCGGTGGCTCGGCGGGTGCGGCCGGCTTCCGGATCGGAAGGCCGGATCGAGCGGTGGTCTGCGGCGCGGGCGGCTGGGCCGGCACGGCGGGCGTCGGCCCGGTGGTCGGCTCGTCGTCCTTGACCTCGGTCCACAGATCGGTGCGCGCGGGCTGCTGCTCCCGCTCGACGGGCTGCTCACCCGCGCCGGGCGGCACCGCGGCGAACGGCCCGGAGGGAGTGCGCTCGTCGGCGCGCGGAGCCAGCACCGGCCATGGCTGGGTGGCCGGCTGGTCCGCCGGGCTGACCGCGCGGCCGACCGGTGTGGAGACCGTGGGCTGGTCGGGGGTGTCGGCGACCCGGATGGCCGGACGGCGCTGCGGCAGGCCCGAACTGGTCACGCCGAAGCGCGCGGTGTCGCGCTGCGGCAGGCTCGGCACCGGAACCAGGTTGCGCGGCTGCCCACCGGTGGGCGGGGTGGCGAGCGAGGGCAGTGGATGCTCGGCGGTGATGTCCAGCGGCTTGCCCGCCGGGTCGGTGGCGTCCATCGGCGGCGCCACCAGCGCGCCGGGCAGGTGGACGCTGGCGGTGATGCCGGGCTGCTGCGCCATCGTGGACGTGCGGCGCAGGCTCACCGTGATGGTGTGGCGCTTGGCCAGGCGGCCGACGACGAACAGGCCCATGCGGCGCGCGGTCTCGACCGTGACCTCACCACCGGAGGCGAGCCGGTCGTTGGTGGTCTGGAGGTCTTCCAGGGACATGCCGAGGCCGCGATCGGTGATCTCGATCAGGTAGCCGCCGTCCACCGCGCGCGACACCATCACGGTGACCGGCGTGGTCGGCGGGGAGTAACGCAGCGCGTTGTCGATCAACTCGGCGAGCAGGTGCTCGATGTCGACGGCGGGCTCGCCCGCGACGATGCCGTCGGGCACCGCGCCGATCTCGACGCGCTGGTAGTCCTCCACCTGGGAGACCGCGCTCCAGAGCATGTCCGACAGCGGCACCGGGTGCAGCTGGCCGCGGCGCAGCGCGGTGCCGGCCAGCACCAGCAGGTTGTCGCCGTTGCGGCGCATGCGGGTGGCCAGGTGGTCGAGACGGAACAGGCTCTGCAACCGGTCGGTGTCGTCCTCGTCGTGCTCGAGGTCCTCGATCAGCGCCAACTGCTGCTCGACCAGCGATTGGCTGCGCCGCGACAGGGTCTCGAACATGTTGCCGATCTGCAGGCGCAGACGGGCCTGGTCGGCGGCGAGGTTGAGCGCCTGCTCGTGGATCTCGTCCACGGCGCGGGCCAGCTGGCCGATCTCGTCGGTGGTGTGCACCGCGACCGGGGTGATCTCGGGGGTGGTGCCGCCCGCACGCACCACGGCGAGCTCGTCGGGCAGTTTGATGTGCGCCACTTCCAGCGCGTCGCGCCGCAGGCGGCGGACCGGGACGACCAGGGTGCGCGCGACCGAGAGCGCCAGCGCCAGGCCCGCGAGCAGCATGCCGATGACGATCGTCGTCTCGCGCAGCGCACCGGCCTGCGCTTCGGTGGTGCGGTCGGCCAGCGCGCCGTCGATGGTGTCGATCAACTGCGCGGTGGTCTTCTCGTAGGTGTCCGAGCTGATCAGCAGCGAGTCGATGACGGCGGGATTGGTCGCCGGGTCGGCGGCGTTCTGGCTGAAGGTGCCCAGGCGGGTCTGCACCGCGTCCAGCAGCGGACGCATATTGCCCGCGTAGTCCGGCAGGATCTGCGCGTACTGGTAGATCATGGTGATCTCGGCGCCTGCGGCGACCAGCACGCGGGGCCGCACGCTCGGGTTGCGGCCCGCGTCCGGCGAGCCGATCAGCATGCGCTGCTGGGTGAGCACCCGCCGCGCGGTCTGCACCGACGCCAGCTGCAGGAAGTACCGCTGGATGACCAGGTCGTCCACCGAGGGCGACAGCGCGAGCGCGTTGCCGATGCGGACCATGATCTCGTCGGACTGCTCGCCGACCATGGCGGGCGAGCCGTTGCGCAGGCTGTTGCGCATCGTGGTGCCGGTGGCGATGGCCGAGGCGAGCTCGGAGGTGACCCGGCCGCTGACCTTGGTGGTCTGCAGCGCCGCTTCCAGTTCGGCCAGGGCCTGGTCGAACTTCGTCAGCGCCGCGTCGGTCTGCGGGTCCGCGGTGTTGCCCCAGGTGGCGGTCGCGGTGACGCCCAGTTGCTCGGTGGCCGTGCCGAACTTGACGATCGGGCGGATGATGATGGCCTGTTCGGTCGCCGCGTCCAACTGCGCCATGGTGCGCAGTTCGTTGTTGATTCGGAGCACGGCGAAGACGGTCGCCAACAGCACCGGAAGCACCAGCACGACGCCAACCTTGCGGGTGACCGACCAGTTCGACAGGCTGAATTGCCAGGACCGCGGTGCAGCTTCCATCCGCTTCCGTCGCCTCCGCTTCACCAGTGACCTCGGGCGCGCGTGGCTGTTCGGTATTGATTCAACCCGCAAAGAACCAACTAGAGGTCTTCTTTTTACCGCACGGAACATACCGTGCAGAGTGGTCATCGGCAATCCGGGGGAGTCGGCGCGCAAATTACCGAATATGGCTATAGAGAACATGATTCGCGGTGGAATGCGTAAGGGACGCGTCAACTTCCCGTCGGCGCCATGGAAGGCCCTGGTCATGCCCCGTTGACAGGGACGACGCGCCGGGGAGTGTCGCCGCTGCTCACCACGGCGTGTCGGGAGCGCCCTCTCAGTTACCTCTCAGTCGCTGCGGTCAAACTGGTGGCATGCGCATTCTGGTGGTCGATGACGATCGGGCGGTCCGGGAATCGCTGCGCCGGTCGCTCACCTTCAACGGCTACTCCGTCGATCTCGCGGTGGACGGCGTGGACGCGCTGGAGAAGGCAACCGTCCAGCGACCCGACGCCCTCGTCCTGGACGTGATGATGCCCCGGCTCGACGGGCTCGAGGTCTGCCGCCGTCTCCGGAGCACGGGCGACGATTTGCCGATTCTCGTTCTCACCGCGCGGGATTCGGTATCGGAGCGGGTCGCCGGGCTCGACGCCGGGGCGGACGACTATTTGCCGAAGCCATTCGCGCTGGAGGAACTGCTGGCAAGGCTGCGCGCGCTGCTGCGGCGCACGGCCGCGGGGCCGGGGGACGCCTCGGAGGCGATGAAGTTCGCCGACCTGTCGCTGGATCCGGTGACCCGCGAGGTATCCCGGGGCGCCAGGCCGATCAGTCTCACCCGCACCGAGTTCTCACTGCTGGAAATGCTGATGGCGAACCCGCGCCGCGTGCTCACCCGCAGCCGCATTCTCGAGGAGGTCTGGGGCTACGATTTCCCGACCTCGGGAAACGCGCTCGAGGTCTACATCGGTTATCTGCGCCGCAAAACCGAGGCCGAGGGCGAGCCGCGGCTGATCCACACGGTGCGCGGCGTGGGCTATGTGCTGCGTGAAACGCCGCCGTAGGTCCGCGGTCATGGCACGAACACCCCCCAAACGCCCCGCCGTCGCCGCGCTCGGCCAGCGCCCGCCCGAGCCCGTGGACATGCGGCCGCCGATGCCGCTGACCCGCTCGGTCTCGCTGCGGTGGCGTGTGACGCTGCTGGCCGCCTCCGTGGTGGCCATCGCGGTCGCGGTCACATCGATCGCGGCCTACGCGCTGGTGGCGCGCGCGTTGTACGCCGACGTGGACGCCCAGTTGCGCAGCCGGTCCACGGCCGTGATCGCCAGCAATCCCTACGGGTTCAACAACCTCAACCTGATGGTCGCCGCGGCCTTCTACGACGACACCGGCATCGCGCTGATCTACCCCGATCTGCGGCGCTGGCTGCCGCCGCAGTCCACCGATCCGCCGGTGGGTCCGCAGGAGCTGTCCGTGGCGCGCGGGGAGCGCAGTTCGTCGCTGCGCACCGACGGCGATCAGCGCGTGCTGGCCGTGTACACCAATTCCGGTGCCACACTGGTCATCTCGCAGCGGCTGGATCGCACCAGGGAGGTGCTCGACCGGCTGGCCTGGCTGTTGTTCGTCGTCGGCGGCTGCGGGGTCGTGCTGGCCGCAGCGGCGGGCACGGCGGTCGGGCGCACCGGTCTGCGGCCCATCGCGCGGCTGACGGCGGCCACCGAGCGGATCGCCCGCACCGACGACCTGACCCCGATCCCGGTCACCGGAGACGACGAACTGGCAAGGCTCACAGAGAGTTTCAACACGATGCTGCGCGCGCTCGCGGAGTCGCGCGACCGGCAGCGCAGGCTCGTCGCCGATGCCGGGCACGAGCTGCGCACACCGCTGACGTCGTTGCGGACCAACATGGAGCTGCTCATCGCGTCGAGCCGTCCCGGCGCTCCGCGCATCCCGGACGAGGACATGGCCGGACTGCGCGCCGACGTGATGGCGCAGATCGAGGAGTTGTCCACGCTGGTGGGCGACCTGGTCGACCTCGCGCGGGAGGACGCGCCGGAGACGGTCTACGAACGCGTGGACCTGGGCGAGGTCGTCGAACGCGCGCTGGAGCGGGCCCGCCGCCGTCGCACCGGCATCGAGTTCGTCGCCGACCTGCGCCCGTGGTTCGTCTACGGGCACGAGGCGGGTTTGGAGCGCGCGGTGCTGAACGTGCTGGACAACGCGGCCAAGTGGAGTCCGGCGGGCGCGCAGGTGCGCATCCTGATGCGCGAGAGCGGCCCCGGGTTGCTGGAGCTGTCCATCGACGACGCCGGCCCAGGAATTCCGGCGGCGGAGCGGGAGCTGGTGTTCGAACGTTTCTATCGGGTCATGTCGTCGCGGTCGATGCCGGGCTCCGGTCTCGGCCTGGCGATCGTCAAACAGGTGGTGACGAAACACGGCGGCACCATCGCCATCGATACCTCGCCGCGCGGGGGCGCCGTCGTTCGCATCGTGTTGCCCGGCGAGCCGGGCGCGCCCGTGCCGGATTGACGCAATAGCGGGCGGCGGAACTCCATTTCCGGCACAATCTCGAGTTTCGTGCGGAATATTCGCCGTCGGTGGGGTATTTCGGACAATGCTCCGATTGGTTTGCGGCAGGATTTGAGACATCAAGTTGCCGGTGGTTCTTTTCGTGCACCGGTTCCTTGGCAGCTCTCGGAAAACTGAAAGCACGGTCTCAGTCCGCTCTCAGTCCCCGCGGCCAACCTGGACGAGACGTGAGCAGAAACGAGGAGTCCATGACCGAGGATTCGAAGGATCGCCGGGAGCCGGACGCGCCGGGCACGGGCGCGTTCGGGCCGGGGCAGGCGCATGCCCCCGGTTACGGTCCGCAGGAAGCGCAGCACCACACCGCGCAGTTCCCGCCGCAGCACCATCCGGCCGCGCCGTTCCCCGGGTATCCCGCGTCCTTCGGTCCGCCGAACGACGCCACGCAGGCGCACGGCCCCGGCTACGGCGCGCCCGCACCGGCCCGGCGTCCGTTCCGCGCGGGCCTCGCCGTCGGCGCGGTCGCGCTCGCGCTGGTCAGCGGCGGCGTCGGCGGTGCGGTCGGTGCGCTGGTCACGCACGGCGACGACGGCCGCACCCCGGTGACCAACGCGCTGGACGCTCCGAAGCCGAACGTGAGCAACGCGGTGAACGCTCCGGCCGGTTCCACCCAGGCGGTCGCGCAGAAGGTGCTGCCCAGCGTCGTGATGATCAAGGTGGCCAGCAGCAAGGCCGAGGGCGAGGGCTCCGGGGTGGTCCTGTCCTCCGACGGCCTGATCCTGACCAACAACCACGTGGCCGCGGGCGGCGGGCCGAGCGCCAGGATGGAGGTCGTGTTCTCCGACGGCAGCAGCGCGCCCGCCACGCTGGTCGGCGCCGATCCGGTCTCCGACCTGGCCGTCATCAAGGTTTCCGGCAAGTCCGGCCTCACTCCCATCGAGCTGGGCAGCTCGGGCGATCTGCAGGTCGGGCAGCCGGTCGTCGCGATCGGCTCGCCACTGGGCCTGGCGGGCACGGTCACCACGGGCATCGTTTCGGCGCTGAACCGGCCCGTCGTCACCACCGGCGACGGGAGCGAGGCCGCCGCGGTCAGCCCGGTGATCGACGCGATCCAGACCGATGCCGCGATCAACCCGGGCAACTCCGGTGGGGCGCTGGTGGACGGCAGCGGCAAGCTGATCGGCATCAACACCGCCATCGCCACGCTCGGCCCCACCGAGATGGCGGGCGGACAGACCGGATCGATCGGACTCGGCTTCGCGATCCCCGTCGATCAGGCGCGCCGGGTGGCCGACGAGCTGATCAAGACCGGTAAGGCCACCTACGCGCAGGTCGGGATCACGGTGTCGCGGCAGCAGGACCCGGCACAGCAGGTCTCGGGCGCCAAGGTCCGCGACGTCACGCCGGACGGCCCCGCCGCGCGCGCGGGCATCCCGCCGGGGGCGGTGGTGACGAAGCTCGACGACCGCCCGATCGATTCCGGGAACGCGCTCGTCGCCGCGGTCCGCTCGCACCAGCCGGGAGACAAGGTGAAAGTCACCTACACCGATGATCAGGGCAACAATGCCAAGACCGTCGAGGTGACCCTCTCCGGCGCGCCCGCGGACGGCGGCCGGTGATGCGCGCGGCGCCCGGCGGACGTGGTCCGATGATCGATGTCGACGCCGACGTTCTCGGCGCGGCTGCCGAGCTGCTGGACGTAGGCGCTACGGTGAGCACCATGGAAATCGATGCTCCTGTGGCGGGGCGTGCCCTGGTGGTGGTCGTGGACGATCGGACTGCGCATGGAGGTGTTGACTCGCTCGGCCCGCTGGTCACCGAGCTGCTCACCGAAGCGGGTTTCCTGGTGGACGCGTCGGTGTCCGTGCAGGCCGACGAGGTGGAGATCCGCAACGCGCTCAATACGGCGGTGATCGGCGGCGTCGATCTGGTGATCTCCGTCGGCGGCACGGGCATGTCCCCGCGCGACGTGACGCCGGAGGCCACCTCGCAGGTGCTCGACCGCGAGCTGCCCGGGATCAGCGAGGCCCTTCGTTCCTCCGGCCGGGTGGCGGGCTCGCTGGACGCCGGGCTCTCCCGCGGTGTGGCCGGCGTGTCCGGCAGCACGTTGGTGGTCAACCTGCCCGGCACCCGTTCCGCCATTCGCGACGGCATGGCGACGCTCGGCCCGCTCGCCAGCCGAGTGATCGGCGAACTCTCCGGATTGGTCGAGTAATCATCGCGACGCCCGCTGAAGACCCTCGCCCGGCCGCTCGCCGGGCGAGGGATGCCGCGCGCTTGGCGAAGGTTTTCGGCGACGCGCTGCCCGACACCACCGCCGACGAGCGCGACGACCGTGACGACGCCGGGTCCGCTGACGACTGGCTGCGCGCTCAGGTTCCCCCGCATCACGGCTGAGTCCGTTATCTACGTAGTAGCTACGTAATCATTACTCCTGGCTTCGTAACCCGCCAGTGATCACTTTCCGCCGGAAGTAATCCGAACTGGATCAGTACGGGCACGGCCCGTATCCGTCCCTGGCCCTGTTGTGCCGTCATCCCGCCGCCCCGGCTCGGCGCGGCTGTAGCGATCCAGTATTTATGCACGTCAAGCCATATTCGGATGTGCGCAACTGTGACGGGGCTCACCTTGAACTTTACGAAACTTTTCGTTGCGGGCGTCGTTATAGAACGTTTAATCTCCCATCGAGCCACCCACCATGGGACCCGCAGCTCGTGGGTACCGGCACGCACGAAGCCCGCTCGGCGGAACCCGGCTCGGTTCCGTTGCCAGCTATGTCCGTTGCGCCGAAATAACAACCGGTTACACATCGGCAACAAAGGGGCGACACACTGAGCTGGGCCTGAGAGGACCACTGTCCAGCCTCGATGGTCGAGGTTGACTGTTTGAACCTGATGAGGGGAAGTATGAGCGAGAACCGCACCAAAGGTCTGCGCCGCGGTGCCCGCGTCGCGGGCGTCGGCGCTGCCGCGGCTGTTGCCATGGGCCTGCTTTCGACCGGTGCCGCCAATGCCGATACCTTCGTGCCGTTGCCGGACGGCCAGAAGGTAGGGCCCGGCGTGACGATCACCCGGAACGGAGAGCGGGCCTTGATTTCGCCGTCGCTGGCCGCCAACGGCGCAGGTCGTGTGGTCTGGGTGTCGGGCAACGCGGTTGCCGATGTCACCGAGACGCCCGAAGGCACTGTCGGCCCCAACAACGGCCCCTCCGGAAACCCCGGAACCAACAACTCCTCGACGCACGGCGCGTCGCAGTTGAGCACGGGTTACATCGTCGGTTGCCAGGTGAGCATCGCCGATGACGCGATTTCCGCGGGTGTGTCGGGCAGTGTCAATCTCAGCGGCGCGAGCGCCGGTGGTTCGATCGGTATCA
>NZ_JAYKYQ010000023.1:0-47824 GCF_035544775.1 Nocardia implantans
CCAGCCACACGCAACCACAGGTTTCGAGCGACGATAGACCTAGAATCCGCCGTTCGCGGCCCGGCTCGCGTCCGAGTGACCGCCGTGTCCGCGACGAAGGAGCAAGCGGCGGTCACTCGGACGCGAGCCACAAGGGGCCGCGAACACGCAGCGCCGCAGGCGCTGCAAATTCAACACAGCCGATCTATTTCGTGTGCCAGCGCGACGTCCAAGGCGGTGAGGCCGCCCGCGGAGTGGGTGGACAAGCTGAAGGTGACCTTGCGCCAGCGGATATCGATGTCGGGATGATGGTTGGCCTCCTCCGCGACTTCGGCGACCCGGCGCACCAGCTCGATGCCCGCGGGGAAGGTGGCCGCTTCGACGGTGCGGATCAGGGTGTCCCCTGATCTGGACCACTCCGGCAATTCGGTGAGCGCTTCGGCGATTTCGGTATCGGAGAGCAGTGTCTGCTGCGCCATAACACTCCTTACTACTCGCCTCGGGCCGCCCCGGAAAGGGTGGCGGCGGGGGTCAGGCAGCGCGCGCCTGCTTGAGTGCCTTCTTCAGATCCTTGCCGGTCACACCGGCCGCTTCGCACTTCTTCATCCGCATGATGACCACGGGGCACTTCAGGCAGCGCGTCTTCTTCCGACAGCACTTCTTCTTCGGTTTCAGGCTCGAAACCTTCTTGGCTTTGACCTTGCCCACGGCGGTTAGCATACCCTTAGTACAAAGGCTGAAACGGTGCCACGAGTGGACTGCCGGTAGGGTGTAGTTCGCCGCGATGCCTGGTGAGTTTCGATTCTCCCCTGTTCTGCAGGGAGCCCGGCGCGTGCGTCAGGCCCCGGAGGCGGCAGCCTGCGTAACCACGGAGAGTCCGTGCGCGCCGGACACCGAGCACCGTCGGCTCCAACACCGAACAGCAGGAGGATTCAGGCGTGTCGTCTGCACGCGATTTTCGCAACGTCGCCATCGTGGCCCACGTCGACCACGGCAAGACGACCCTGGTCGACGCCATGCTGCGCCAGTCGGGCGCCTTCGCCGAGCGGGCCGAGCCCGTCGATCGCGTGATGGACTCCGGCGACCTGGAACGCGAGAAGGGCATCACCATTCTCGCCAAGAACACGGCGGTGCACCGGCACCACCCGGACGGATCGGTCACCGTGATCAACGTCATCGACACCCCCGGCCACGCCGACTTCGGTGGCGAGGTCGAGCGCGGGCTGTCCATGGTGGACGGCGTGGTGCTGCTGGTGGACGCGTCCGAGGGGCCGCTGCCGCAGACCCGGTTCGTGCTGCGCAAGGCGCTGGCCGCGTCGCTGCCGGTGATCCTGGTCGTGAACAAGACCGACCGTCCCGACGCCCGCATCGAGGAAGTCGTCGAGGAGAGCCACGACCTGCTGCTCGACCTGGCCTCCGATCTGGACGACGCCGCCGCCGAGGCCGCCGAACTCGCGCTGGATCTTCCGGTGCTGTACGCCTCCGGGCGCGAAGGCAAGGCGTCCAAGGAGCGTCCGGACAACGGCAACGCTCCGGACGCGGAGAACCTGGACGCGCTGTTCGACGTGCTGCTCGAGCACATCCCCGCGCCGAAGGGCGATCCGTCCGCGCCGCTGCAGGCGCACGTCACCAACCTCGACGCCTCGGCGTTCCTCGGCCGCCTCGCGCTGGTGCGCATCCACAACGGCGAACTGCGCAAGGGGCAGAACGTCGCGTGGATGCACGCCGACGGCGTGAAGCAGGTGAAGATCACCGAACTGCTGCAGACCGTCGGCGTGGAGCGCAAGCCGGGTGAGCTGGCCGTCGCGGGCGACATCGTCGCCATCGCGGGCATCCCGGAGATCATGATCGGCGATACGCTCGCCGATATCGACAACCCGGTCGCCTTGCCGCGCATCACCGTCGACGAGCCCGCCATCTCGGTCACCATCGGCACCAACACCTCGCCGCTGGTCGGCCGGGTGCAGGGGCACAAGCTGACCGCCCGCATGGTGAAGGCGCGCCTGGACCAGGAACTGGTCGGCAACGTGTCGCTGCGCGTGCTGGACATCGGGCGCCCCGACGCCTGGGAGGTGCAGGGCCGCGGCGAGCTGGCGCTGGCCATCCTGGTGGAGACCATGCGCCGCGAGGGCTTCGAGCTGACCGTGGGCAAGCCGCAGGTGGTCACCAAGCAGGTCGACGGCAAGGTGCACGAGCCGTACGAGGAGCTGACCATCGACTGCCCGGAGGAGTACCTCGGCGCGATCACCCAGTTGCTGGCCGCGCGCAAGGGCAAGATGGTGCAGATGAGCAACCACGCCGCGGGCTGGGTGCGGATGGAGTTCATCGTTCCCTCGCGTGGCCTGATCGGCTTCCGCACCGACTTCCTCACCGAGACCCGAGGCACCGGCATCGCCAACGCCGTGTCGCACGGTTACGCGCCGTGGGCGGGCGAGATCCGGGCCAGGCACACCGGCTCGCTGGTTTCCGACCGGGCGGGCACGGTGACGCCGTTCGCCATGATCCAGCTCGCCGACCGCGGCCAGTTCTTCGTCGAGCCGGGCGCGGACACCTACGAGGGGCACGTCGTCGGCGTCAACCCGCGCGCGGAGGACCTGGACATCAACGTCACCCGCGAGAAGAAGCTGACCAACATGCGCAGCTCCACCGCCGACGTGATCGAGACCCTGGCCAAGCCGTTGCAGCTGGATCTCGAAGGCGCCATGGAGTTCTGCGCCGCCGACGAGTGCGTCGAGGTCACCCCGGAGGTGGTGCGGGTGCGCAAGGTGATCCTCGCGCAGAACGAGCGCGCACGGGAACTGTCGCGGCGCAAGGCACGCGACCGCGCCGCGCTGTAATCGCTTTCGCCGCAGGGTATTCGGTGTCGCGGCGAGTGGCACCGAATACCGGGCGGAACCGCAGGTCGCGGCCGTGCGCGCCCGTGGTGAGCCGCGGGCTTGCTTTCGATTCGTGCGCATCCGGATGCCGCCGGAATACATCGCGATCAGGAGGCGTCGCGGTGGCGATCGGAAGAATTACGTTGCCGTGATGTGTTGCGGTGAAGCGGGGTGCGGCGTCATCGAAAAGTTCCGGTTGCTCTGTGCATATTTTTGATCAGTTCGGTGTTCCGATGCGGAATCGGCGCCTGCGCACGAATTGGTTCCCGGATACGCTCGACCGGTCGGAAATATTCTGGAATTCTTTACCGCGGCTTGCATTGATGTCTTGCGCGGTTCGATCGAGATAAAAGGGTGGGCGCTTTGCTTATCGCGCCTCGTTCGTCCCGGGTAGTCTCCGCCGCGAGCTTTCTCCGCCGACGGACGACTAGCTGTGGTCGGACCAGGTAGAAGGCGTGGTCGTCCGCCGTACCCGCCGGATGGTGTGCCGGCGAATCGCGGTCGCCTTGTGTTCAGCGTGTCGGCGTGACTGTTCACTTCCAGCTCGAAGTCCATATCGCTCGACGTCGCACGAACGAGCCCGATGCGTATCGAATTGCCGAACCGCTTGCGCACCGGCACGGCCTGCTATTGCATCGGCAAGGTATGCCCGGAATTTGCCGGGGTTCCGGACGGTACGGACGATCCATGCCGACCCCGTGGCGCTGTTGTGTTTCCGCTCCGCGATATCCGCGCGACCGCGTTGTTTCCCTGCCCGGCACAGGAATCTGGGAACGGACTCGAGCGTGCGGTAGAGTTCCCGAGCGTGAAAGTGGGCGCAGGAAAACGCGCAGCGTGGCGCACGTTGTTGCCGGCCGTGGCAGTGCTGACGTTGATCAGCAGCTGTGCGGCGAATCCGCCGCCGCCCATCGAGAGCACCGACAGCCCGAAGACCACCCCGGTCAAACCCGCGGAGACGACCGTGGTCGTCGCGTTGGACACCATCGGCACCGCGTTCAACCCCCACCTGCGCTCGGACCAGTCCGCCGCGACCTCGGCGATCGCGTCGCTGGTGCTGCCGAGCCCGTTCCGGCCGGTGCTCGATCCGGCCCGGCCGGGGGCGACGGCCTGGGTGCCGGATTCGTCGTTGCTGGTCTCCGCCGAAGTCACCGCGCAGGAACCGTTCACGATCACCTACAAGCTGCGCAACGAAGCGTCCTGGTCGGACGGTGCGCCGATCGCGGCCGAGGACTTCCGCTACCTGTGGCAGGAGATGATCTCCGAGCCCGGGGTCGTCGACCCGGCGGGCTACCGGATGATCTCGGACGTCAATTCCTCTGCGGGCGGCAAGACGGTCACCGTCGTGATGACGCAGCCCTACCCGGGCTGGCGCGAGCTGTTCACCGATCTGCTGCCGTCGCATCTGCTCAAGGACGCCCCCGGCGGGTTCGCCAGGGGAATGAACGGTCAGGTCAACGGCGTCCGAGTGTCCGGAGGGCCGTTCGGCATCCGCTCGGCGGATCCCGGCCGCGACGAGATGCTGCTGGAACGCAACGACCGCTTCTGGGGCACACCGGCGATGCCGGGTCAGATCCTGCTGCGCCGCGGCGGCACGCCCGCGCAGCTGGCGGGCTCGCTGCGCACCGGCGACGTGCAGATGGCGCTGGTGCACGGGGGCGTGGCGACCCAGGCGCAACTGGGGGCGATCCCGTCGGTGCGGACCGCGATCATGCCGCAGTCCCGGGTGCTGCACATGGCGCTCAACGGGCGCAAGGGCGATCTGAGCGACCCCAGGGTCCGCTCGGGTGTGCTCGCCCTGCTGGATCCGGCCCTGCTGGCCACGGTCGGCGCGCAGACCGGCAATTGGGTGGAACCCGCTCGCGCGCAGGTGCTCGCCCCGTCCGATCCCGGATATGCCCCGACCGCTCCGCCGCGGCCGTCGGCGGAGGAGGCGTTCGCGCTGCTCGCCGCCGCGGGGTACGGCCGGGCGCCCGAGCCGCCGCCCGTCGCATCCCCGACCTCGCCCGCCCCGCAGCCGCGCACCGTCGGCAAGGACGGCAAGCCGCTGACCATCCGCATCGGCGCGGTCGATCGGGACGCCACCGCGCTGGCCGTGGCCAATACCGCCGCCGACCAGTTGCGCAGCGCGGGCATCGACGCGACGGTGCGCAGCGTCCCCGCCGACGAGCTGTACGGCAAGGAATTGCTGGAGGGCACGGTCGACGCGATCGTCGGCTGGGAGGTGGCCGGTTCCGATCCGGCGACCGTGCTGGCGTCCCGATACGGATGCCCGCCGCCCGCGCTGCCCGGCGTCACCGGCCCGGCGCAGGCCATCGCCGAGGCGGCGCAGCGAGCGCCGAGCAACCTGTCCGGCGTATGCGATCCGACCCTGCAACCCGCGATCGATGACGCGCTGCGGGGCGGCGACGTGGGACGGGTGCTCGCCGAAGCGGAGCCCAAGCTGTGGGCCATGGCGACGGTGCTGCCGATCGTGCAGGACAACGCCGTCGCCGCGTCCGGTCCCCGGCTGGACGGCGCCTCGCTCAGCGGCGCGATCCAGGTCGGCATCTTCGGCGACGCGTCCATGTGGCGCAGGATCCCGTGACCGCGGCGACCGGTGGGCTGCTGCTGGTCCACGCCCACCCGGACGACGAGTCCATCACCACCGGCGGCACGATCGCGCACTACCGCCGTCGCGGGGTGCCGGTCACGGTGGTGACCTGCACCCTCGGTGAGGAGGGCGAGGTGATCGGCGACGAGTGGGCGCTGCTCGTCGCGGACCACGCCGACCAGCTCGGCGGGTATCGCGTTCTCGAACTGACCCGCGCACTGGCTGCGCTGGACGCCGGGCCGCCGCAGTTCCTCGGAGGCGCGGGACGCTGGCGCGACTCCGGGATGGCGGGCACGCCCGCCGCGAACAAGCCACGCACGTTCGCGCGCTCCGGCGACGAGGCGGTACGGGCGCTCACGGACGTGGTGCTTCGCCTGCGACCCCGCGTGGTGGTCGGCTACGACCCGAACGGCGGCTACGGCCACCCGGACCACATCCGGGCGCACGAGATCACCGCGGCCGCGGTGCACGCCGCCGCAGGCGAGGGCTGGGACGTCCCGAAGTACTACTGGACGGTCACCGACGCCGACATGCTGCGTCTGCACACCGCCGCGCTGGCCAGGCGCACGGCCGCAGGCCTGCCGGGCGCGTTGCCGCCCGGATGGCGGCTGCCGGCCGAAGGGGAACTCGCGAGCGTGCCCAGCGACGCGGTGACCACCACGATCGACGTTTCCGAGGTGCTGGCGGCCAAGCGCTCCGCGCTGCGGGCGCACGCCACCCAGATCACCCTCGCGCCGTCGGGCCGGGAATTCGCCCTGTCGAACAACGTCGCTCAGCCGGTGCTTCCGGAGGAGCATTTCATTCTGGTGCGGGGCCGGCGCGGTCCGCTCGGGCCGGACGGGCGGGAGCACGATCTGTTCGCCGGACTCGAGTGACGAAATCAAGCGGTGCCGACGCGGGCGCCGTGCACGATTTCGGACATTTCACATAATTCGCCCGTCTGTTCCGGAACTTGTCCGGGCAGCGTGGTCCTGTACCCCCAGGGCTGGCAGTGGGCCGCATCGAAACGGCGGGTACCGTTCGGCGTGATCTCGCGACATCGAAACGGAGGATCCGTCGGTTCATGACAGCGCCCGGCGACAACGCCCACCTCGGCATCGAGGACCACGGGTACCACAAGAGTCTGAAGCCGCGGCAACTGCAGATGATCGCGATCGGCGGCGCCATCGGCACCGGCCTGTTCCTCGGCGCCGGTGGCAGACTGGCCAGTGCCGGACCGGGATTGTTCCTGGTCTACGGCGTGTGCGGGTTCTTCGCGTTCCTCATCCTGCGCGCGCTCGGCGAACTGGTTCTGCACCGGCCGTCGTCCGGGTCGTTCGTGTCCTACGCGCGCGAGTTCTTCGGTGAGAAGGCGGCGTTCGTCGCAGGCTGGATGTACTTCCTGAACTGGTCGATGACCGGCATCGCCGACACCACCGCGATCGCGCAGTACTTCCACTACTGGTCGGGGTTCTCCGCCGTTCCGCAGTGGCTGCTGGCGCTGGCCGCGCTGGTCATCGTGCTCGGCATCAACCTGGTGTCGGTGAAGTGGTTCGGTGAGATGGAGTTCTGGGCCGCGCTGGTGAAGGTGTTCGCGCTCAGCGCGTTCCTGATCGTCGGCACGATCTTCCTGCTCGGCCGCTTCACCGTGCAGGGCGCCGCGACCGGGCCCAGCGTCGTCACCGATCACGGCGGCCTGTTCCCGACCGGCGTCATGCCGTTGGTCGTGGTGGTGTCCGGTGTCGTGTTCGCCTACGCCGCCGTGGAACTGGTCGGCACCGCCGCGGGTGAGACGGAGCGCCCGGAGAAGATCATGCCCCGGGCGATCAATTCGGTGATCCTGCGGATCGCCGTCTTCTACGTCGGCTCGCTGATTCTGCTCGGGCTGTTGCTGCCCTACACGCACTACACCGCCGACGAGAGTCCGTTCGTCACCTTCTTCACCATGCTCGGCGTCCCCGGCATCGGCAGCGTGATGAATCTGGTGGTGCTGACCGCGGCGTTCTCCAGCCTGAACGCCGGTCTGTACTCGACCGGCCGCATCCTGCGCTCGATGTCGATGAACGGCAGCGCCCCGGGATTCACCGGGGTGATGGGCGGCAACGGCGTTCCCTATGGCGGCATCCTGCTCACCAGCCTGATCGCGCTGGTCGGCATCGCGCTCAACGGCCTCGTCCCGGATCAGGCGTTCGAGATCGTGCTCAACATGGCCTCGCTCGGCATCGTCGCCTCTTGGGCCACCATCGTGTTGTGCCAGTTGCAGTTGTGGCGCTGGTCGGTGCGCGGACGCGTCCAGCGGCCCGCGTTCCGCATGTTCGGCGCGCCGTACACCGGTCTGCTCACGCTGGTGTTCCTGTTCTTCGTCGTCGTGCTGACCGGTTTCGACTATCCGGTGGGGACCTGGACGGTCGCGACCATCGCCCTGATCGTCCCCGCGCTGATCGTCGGCTGGTTCGCCGCGCGTAAGCGGGTGCTGGCCATCGCCGCGGAGCGTGGCGGCTCCACCGGCGAATCCTGCGTGGTCGCCGCCGTGCCTGCCGACCAGGAGAATTGATCATGCGCCCGGTCGAGCCGGAATAGACTCGGCAGTATGTACAACTGGGAGGTCCAGAACGCGATCGCGGCGTTCGTCGACAGCATGCGGCCGCACTGGCAGGAGCAGCACGACCTGTATATGACGGTGCTGTACGCGTTCGCCGACATGCAGAGTCACCTGTTGACCCTCCTCGGCTACCCGCCGGTGCCGTGACGACCACGGTCGACGACCCCGCAGGCGATCGCGCTTCCGTGGCATCCGGCGCCACCCGACTCACCGTCGGCTTGCTCGGCCCGCTGATCCTCGTCGTACTGATCGTGGATGCCCTGCTCACTTTGGCGCTCGAGGTGCTGTATCTGCCGACCTATCTGGGCTCGGTCGCGTTCCCGGTCTCCGCCGTGCTGGCCGGAGTGGTGAACGTCCTGCTCGTCATGGGCGCGCGATCGGTCACGCGGCGTCCCGCGCTGCTCGGCCTTCCGGTCGTCGCCTGGGCATTCGGCTTCCTGGTGTGCGCCAGCGCCGGACCGGGCGGTGACGTTCTGCTCGGCAGTGATTGGCGGACGGCGCTGTTGCTGTTCGCCGGGCTGTTGCCGCCGCTGGCCTATCTCTATATCCAGGCGAACGCGCGCGTCTTCGGCCGAAGCTGACTCACGCGAGCCGGACCGCCAGGGTCGCGATCACGGCTTCGGTGCGAACGCGCAACGCGGCGGTGAGCACCGGTCCGCGCGGATTGTGCAGCGGCCGTTGCCACCAGTGCCTGGCTTCGACGTGCGCGAGCAGCACGGTGACGCCGAGCCCGGCGTCGGTCTGCTTGCGGACGTAGCCGACGAGGGTGGCCACCAGGCTGCGATGCGGGCACGGGAGCACCGCGAGCGGCACGCCCGGGTCCCACTGTTTCCACTGGGCGCTGAGCCGTTTGGTCGTGGCGGGATCGATGTCGGCGGCCACCGCGACGATCTCCCCCCGCATGCGCAAGGCGGCTTCCACGGCGCGATAGGTCACCTCGCTCATGGTGACCACCGGGACGACGACCAGTTCCTTCGCCTCCGGCGCGGGTCGCGGCTTCGGCGGGATCTCGCGCAGCCGCAGCTGGCCGGCGACCTCGCCGTAGTAGTTCTCGATCCGGAAGAAGAGGGTCACCAGCGCGGGAACGATGAGCAGCAGCAGCCACGCGCCCTCGGTGAACTTCTCCGCCAGCAGCACGACGCCCGCGACGGCGGTTAGCGTCGCGCCGAATCCGTTCAGCAGCGCGCGCGGCAACCACCCGCGCTCACGTGCGCGCCACCAGTGCAGCACCAGGCCGCTCTGGCTGATGGTGAACCCGATGAAGACGCCGATCGCGAAAACCGGTAGCAGCCGGTGGGTTTCGGCGTCGACCGCGAGCAGCACCAGCCCCGCGAGCAAGGCAAGGGCGCTGACACCGTATCGGAAGACCGGACGTTCGGACCGCAGCGCGAACAGCGACGGCGCCCTTCGGTCCTCGGCCAGCAGTGCGAGCAGGACCGGAAGCCCGCCGAAACTGGTGTTCGCCGCGAGCAACAGCACGGCGGTGACCGCCAGGTTGGCGAGGTAGAACAGCCAGCCGGTGCCGAACGCCCCTGCCGCCAGCTGGGCCAGGATGGTCACGTCCGGGCGCGGCGTCACGTGGTGCGCGCGGATCAGCACGGCCAGCCCGAGCAGCATCGCGCCGAGCAGGATGCCCAGCGCCACCTCGGTGTGCTGCGCGCGGCGCACGGCGGGGGTGCGGAATGCGGGCACGGCGTTGGCGATCGCCTCCACACCGGTCAGCGATGAGCATCCCGCCGCGAAGGCTTTGAGCAGCAGGACGATTCCGAGCGCCTCGACCGGCTCGATCGGGCCGGGGTCGCCGCCGATCAGCGCGACCGGCTCCGGCCGCAGCAGTCCTACGACGATGACGCCGCCGATGAGGAGGACGAACAGGATCGCGGGCCCCATCAGCACCCGCGCCGATTCCGCCACCCCGATCAGGTTGATCACGGTCAGCGCCGCGAGCCCGATCAGCGTCATCGGCAGCAGTTCGTCGGCCAGGGCGGGGAACGCGCTGGCCAAGCTGGCCGCGCCCGCGGCGAGGCTGACCGCGACGGTCAGCACGTAGTCCACGACCAGGCTCGCGGCCGCGAGCAGGGCGGCGGGCCTGCCGAGCTGTTTCTTGGCGACCGCGTACGCGCCGCCGCCGTCCGGGTGCACCGCGATCACCTGCCGGTAGGAGAGCACCAGCACCAGCAACAGCGCGGCGATCGCGCAGGCCACCGGTAGCGTCCAGGAGACGGCCGCCGCTCCCGCCGCCATCAGCACCAGCACGATCGCCTCCGGCCCGTAGGCCACGCTGGACAACGCGTCCAGCGAGAGCGCGGCGAGCCCGCCCACCGCGGTCAGCCGGAACTTGTCCGCCCGCTGCATCTGCCGGAGCCTGCGGTCGGCGATCCGTGGCTCCGCATGGTGCGGCTCGGTCTTGGTCACCACGGCGTCCATTGAACTCTGCCGTCGATCGGCAACCGATCAGCGACACTTGCCGGGTGGCTTCAGCGCGCGCCGGACAGTCCCGGTGTGACGGCTTCGACGAGTTCCCACGCGCGGTCGGCGGGAAGGTCGACCACCGCGTAGCGTTTCTTGCCCGCGGCGGTGGCCGCGATGACGGTGGCGACTCCTGCGCGGCGTTGGAAGAAGGTCTGGCGCACGGTCCAGCCGATCACGCCGGGGGCCTCCAGGCAGTCGCGGTCGCGGTCGAGCGATCCGGCCCGCGTGATCAGCCAGGCGGGGTTGTCGGTGGTGCGGGGCAGCACCGCGTGCCCGAGGCCGCGGTAACGATCCTCGGCGAGGGCGAGCGCGAGCGGCAGCGCCAAGCCGGGCAGCAGCCACCACCACGGCGAATAGTGCTGCCCCGCAAGCGAGATGACGGCCGGCGCGGCGGCGATGAGCACGACCGGCGCGAGTGCGCGGGTATGTCTGCGTCGCCGGGCGGCCGCGCCGTGCGCGATCAGCGGGGCGCTGCCGGGCGCAGGGACGGTGTGCGCGTCCGCCGCGCCGGCACCGGTGGGCAGCGCGTCCGTACGGACGGGAATGTCGTTGTCGCGCAATTGTTCCGGGGCGAGCAGATGGCCGAGGGTGTGCTCAACGGCGCCGCGCGGGGACTGCGGAAGGATCCGCTGCCGGGGGTTCTCGCCGGTCATGATCGCCTCGAGCTCGGCGCCGCCCGCCAAGCGCAGCAGCAGCGGCTCGGACACCGTCGCTCCGCGCAACCGGGCCCGGTCGAGGGTGATCTGGCGGGTGGTGAACAAGCCGTGGCGCAGCTGCAAGGTCTTGCCGTCGTCTCGGACGCGCAGTCCGAAATACGTGGACAGGTAGTGCGCGCACGCGGCAGCGCTGACCACGACGACGATGACGCCGAGCAGCGCGACCCCGGCGAGCGCGAGGACGAGCACGCCGCCGTCTTCCACGTCGTGCACCGCGTCGGACCGGAAGACGATCTCACCGAGCCCGTATTGCAGCGCGAAGCCGACGATCGGCGCGATGATCGCGAAGCCGGTCAGCGACAGCGGGGCGTAGCGCACCCACGCCGGACGCCAGTGCCCGATCTCGCGCGCCCGGGTGCGCGCTGCGGTGAAACCGCCGGATTCGTTGTGCTGCGGCTGTTTTCGGGCCTCCTCCGCAGCGCCGCGGTCCGCCGTATGGGCGAGCAGCGTGGCGCGCAACGGCGGGACGACGCGGGCGTCCAGCGCGTCGAGCTTGAACTTCTCACCCGAATCCGCCTGCTGGCCGGTACCGATCGCCAGCACCGCCAGCCCGAGGGCCCGGTGCAGCAGGTCGGCTTCGATGTCCACCGAGCGGATCCGCGACCGGGGCACCGACAGTTTCTTGCGTTCCAGCAGCCCGGTGCGCAGCTCGACGTGCGTCGGCCCGACCCGATACGTGGTGGTGAACCAGCGGGTCAGCGCGAACCCGACGATCAACGCGAGCGGGATGACGCTCCACACGTGGTTGCCGCTGCTGGTCCCGAGGATCACCGAACCGATCAGCACCGGGATGAACTTCACCACCTCGGTGATCGGGTGCACCAGCAGCATCCGCTTGTCCAGCCGCTGCCAGGGCTGCCCGGCGTCGGTCGCGTCGGCGCTCATGTCGCGTCTCCGCGGTGCTGGGCGGCGATCCGGGTCAGCCGCGTCACGGTGTGTTCGGCGACCGGCAGGTCCAGCGCGCTGATCTGCACCGCGCCTGCGGAGGACGCGGTGGTCACGGTGACCGTCGCCAGCCCGAGCAGGCGTTCGAGCGGTCCGCGTTCGGTGTCGACGGTCTGCACCCGCGAGATCGGCGCCACACGGCTTTCCTGGGTGAGCCAGCCGACCCGGGTGTACACGGCTTCGTCGGTGACCTCCCAGCGGTGCACCGCGTACCGCCACCACGGCGCGACACCGATGTTCAGCGCGGCGGGCACGAGCGCGACCAGGAAGAATCCGAGCTGCCACCCGCGATGCGCGGAGTCGAGCACCGCCCACACCAGCAGGGCCGCGAACGGGATCACCCACGCGATGGCGGCCTGCACGGTCCACAGGAGCTTCGCCTTCGGACTGGGGCGCCAGGCCGGATCGGCCATGATCGTGCGCGGCTGCGACATGCTGCCAATAGTTGCACGAAGACAGGGTCGCTGTCGCAGTCGACGATGGGCGGCTCATGCTGACACCGCCGCCCGCGCAGGTGGGTGGCCGGGTGCTTCCCCTTGCTGGACGACATCGACTGCGCGCCAACCCGATCGAGCATGACTCCGTCGTCGGTTCGCGGCGCGACAGGAGACCGCGTCGTCCGGGCGGGATCGACTCCCACCGTCGCGGACCGAGCGCGGGGCGGCGGCACGGAATAGCCTCGGCTACCGCGCAGTTGTCAACGCTCGACGGCGCTCCGCGTCCCCGCGTGGGCTCCGTGGCGAGCGGAGCCGTGGCCGGCCCGCTTCGCCGCAACCAGCACTGGAGGGAGACAGTTCCGGATGTGTAGCGCATGATCGAGGGCGTGACCGACCTACCGAACCCGAGCGTCCCATCCGCGCCGCCCAGTCCTTCGGCCATGCGCCGGGCGCTGCGCAGGGCCCGCGACGGTGTCACGTTGAACGTGGACGAGGCCGCCGTGCTGCTGCACGCCACCGGCGACGACCTGGCCGATCTCTGCCGCAGCGCCGCGCGGGTGCGCGACGCCGGGCTGGCCTCAGCCGGGCGTCCGAAGACGATCAGCTATTCCCGCAACGTCTTCATCCCGCTGACCCGGCTGTGCCGGGACAAGTGCCATTACTGCACCTTCGTGACGGTGCCCGGCAAGTTGCGCGCCGAGGGCAAAGGCATGTTCCTCGAGCCCGACGAGGTGCTCGACATCGCCCGCAAGGGCGCGGCACTGGGGTGCAAAGAGGCGCTGTTCACGCTGGGCGACCGGCCCGAGGACCGCTGGCCGGAGGCCGCGCAGTGGCTGGACGAGCGCGGATACGACTCCACGCTGGACTACCTGCGCGCCGTGTCGATCATGGTGCTGGAAGAGACCGGCCTGCTGCCGCACCTGAACCCGGGCGTGATGTCGTGGGAGGAGATCGCGCGGCTCAAGCCGGTGGCGCAGTCCATGGGCATGATGCTGGAGACCACCTCGTCGCGGCTGTTCACCGAGAAGGGCAACTGCCATTACGGCAGCCCCGACAAGGACCCGGCCGTGCGGCTGCGGGCCATCACCGACGCCGGACGGCTCTCGGTGCCCTACACCACCGGCATCCTGGTCGGCATCGGTGAGACGATGGCGGAGCGGGCCGAGTCGATCATGGCGATTCGCAAGCAGCACAAGGCTTTCGGGCACATCCAGGAAGTCATCGTGCAGAACTTCCGCGCCAAGGACGACACCGCCATGCGGGACGTGCCGGACGCGGGCCTGGAGGAATTCCTCGCCACCATCGCCGTCACCCGCATCCTGCTCGGGCCGGACGTGCCGGTGCAGGCGCCGCCCAACCTGGTCTCGCACGCCGAGTGCCGCGCGCTGATCGATGCGGGCATAGACGACTGGGGCGGCGTCTCGCCGGTGACGCCCGACCACGTGAACCCCGAGCGGCCGTGGCCGAACCTGGACACTCTGCGGGAGATCACGGAGGCGGCGGGCTATCAGTTGGTCGAGCGGACCTCCGCGCACCCGAAGTACGTGCGCGCGGGCAACCCGTGGGTCGATCCGCGAATCGGCGCGCACGTCGCCGCGCTCACCGACCCCGCCACAGGGCTGGCGAATCCGGACGCGATCCCGGTCGGCCTGCCTTGGCAGGAGCCGGACGAGTCCTGGGAGTCGGCCGGACGCGTCGACCTCAACACCGCCATCGACACCGAGGGCCGCAACACCGAGGCCCGCAGCGATGCCGCGCTCGGGCAGGACATCGTCGGCGCCTTCGGTGACTGGGACACCATTCGCGAACAGGCTCGCGACCTCGCCGTCGCCCCCGCGCAGCGGCTGGACTCCGACGTGCTCGCCGCGCTGCGCGCCGCCGAACGCGATCCGGCCGGGCTCAGCGACGCCGAGTACCTCGCGCTGGCCACGGCCGACGGCGCGGAACTGGACGCGGTCGCCGCGCTGGCCGATCAGCTGCGCCGCGACACCGTCGGCGACGATGTCACCTACGTGGTGAACCGGAACATCAACTTCACCAACATCTGCTACACCGGGTGCCGGTTCTGCGCGTTCGCCCAGCGCAAGGGCGACGCGGACGCGTTCACCCTGAGCACGGAAGAGGTCGCCGACCGGGCCTGGGAGGCGCATGTCGACGGCGCCACCGAAGTCTGCATGCAGGGCGGCATCGACCCCGACCTGCCGGTCACCGGGTACGCGGACCTGGTGCGGGCGGTCAAGCAGCGGGTGCCGTCGATGCATGTGCACGCGTTCAGCCCGATGGAGATCGTGAACGGCGCCTCGCGCGGCGGTCAGAGCGTGCGGGACTGGCTGGTCGCGCTGAAGGAGGCGGGGCTGGACACCATCCCCGGCACCGCCGCGGAGATCCTGGACGACGAGGTGCGCTGGGTGCTCACCAAGGGCAAACTGCCCACCTCGGCGTGGATCGACGTGATCACCACGGCGCACCGGGTCGGCATCCGGTCCAGTTCGACCATGATGTACGGCCACGTGGACAACCCGAAGCACTGGGTCGGGCACCTGCGGGTGCTGCGCGGCATCCAGGACGAGACCGGCGGTTTCACCGAATTCGTGCTGCTGCCGTTCGTGCATCAGAGCGCGCCGCTGTATCTGGCCGGCGCCGCGCGGCCGGGGCCGACCAACCGGGACAACCGCGCCGCGCACGCCCTGGCCAGGATCATGCTGCACGGCCGGATCCACAACATCCAGACCAGCTGGGTCAAGCTCGGCATCACCGGCACCCGGGTGATGCTCAACAGCGGAGCCAACGATCTGGGCGGCACGTTGATGGAGGAGACGATCTCCCGGATGGCGGGCTCGCAGCACGGCTCGGCCAAGACGGTCGCCGAGCTGGTGGAGATCGCCTCCGGCATCGGACGGCCGGCCCGAGAGCGGACGACGACCTATGGCGTCCCGAAGCACAGGGGATCGTCCGTCTCCCCGGGGCTGCAGGCGGTACTGGTCGACTGATACGCCGATCGCTTCGGGTTCCGGCGACAACAAGAGGTTCCAGCTCGAGGGTGCGGGCGGCCGGGACCGGCGCAATTCCGGCCCCGCCGCCGCGCGCTCCGGCGCTACCTCCCGCAACGTGGTCCCCGGCGCGCACGGCGGGTGGCGGAGTCCGAATCGTGCCTCGCGTCGGCGTGCGCCGGGCCCGAAGTTAGGGCAGGCTGACCAGTAGTAACGTGGGGTGCCGGGATAGGGTTTCGCCGGGCGGACTATCCCGCAGGCGAGGACAGACTAGGAGAGCGGCAGTGCCGTACATCATCGCTGAACCGTGCGTTGACGTGAAGGACAAGGCATGCATCGAGGAATGCCCCGTGGACTGCATCTACGAGGGCGGTCGCATGCTGTACATCCATCCCGACGAGTGCGTGGACTGTGGTGCATGTGAGCCGGTGTGCCCGGTGGAGGCGATCTTCTACGAAGACGACACCCCGGACCAGTGGAGCGGATACGTGAACGCCAACGTCGATTTCTTCGACGAGCTGGGCTCGCCCGGCGGCGCGACCAAGGTCGGCAAGGTCGACTACGACCCGCCGTTCATCAAGGAACTGCCCCCGATGGCGAGTGAGTGAGATCTGACGTGTCACCGCGTGGCCGGGTCAGCAGTCTGCTGCCCGATTTTCCCTGGGACACCATCGCTTCGGTGAAGGCTCGGGCGGCCGCCCACCCCGGCGGGATCGTCGATCTGTCCGTCGGCACTCCGGTCGACCCGGTCGACCCGCTGATCCGGACGGCGCTGAACTCCGTCGCCGCGGTCCCCGGTTACCCGACCACGCACGGCACCCCCGAGCTCCGCACGGCCGCGGTCGACGCGCTGAAGCGGCGCTACGGGATCACCGGACTGGAGCCCGCGTCCGTGCTGCCCGCGATCGGCACCAAAGAGCTGATCGCGGGGCTGCCCCGGCTGCTGGGACTCGGCGCGGGCGACTTGGTCGTCATCCCCGAGGTCGCCTATCCCACCTACGAGGTCGGCGCGCTGCTGGCGGGTGCGCAGGTGCTGCGCGCGGACGGACTCACCCGGCTCGGTCCGCAGACGCCCGCGCTGATCTACGTGAACTCGCCGTCCAATCCCACCGGCCGGGTGCTCGGCGTCGACCATCTGCGCAAGGTGGTCGCCTTCGCCAGGGAGCGCGATGTCATCGTCGCCTCCGACGAGTGCTACCTGGGCTTGACCTGGGAAGGGCGCGGCGTCTCCTTGCTCGACCCCGAGGTGTGCGACGGCGACCACACCAACCTGCTGGCCGTGCATTCGCTCTCCAAGACCTCCAATCTGGCCAGCTACCGCGCCGGATTCGTGACCGGCGACCCGGAGCTGATCGCGGAACTGCTCGAAGTGCGCAAGCACGCGGGCATGATGGTGCCGTTCCCGATCCAGGCCGCGATGACCGCCGCGCTCAGCGACGACGCGCACGAGGCGCGCCAGCGGGAGCGCTACCGCGCCCGCCGCGAAGTGTTGCGCACAGCGCTGGAGGCCGCGGGTTTCCGGATCGATCACTCCGAGGCGGGCCTGTATCTGTGGTCGACGCGCGGGGAGCCGTGCCGGACCACGCTGGAATGGCTCGCCGATCGAGGCATCCTCGCCGCTCCCGGCGACTTCTACGGCCCCGGCGCGAGCGAGCACGTGCGGATCGCGCTGACCGCGACCGACGAGCGGATCACGGCGGCGGCCGAACGGCTGGCCGCGGGCTGACGCCGGCATCGCCCGGCTCCGGCGAGCGCAGCAAACGCTCAGGCGGCTGGTCGCCGCACCACCTTGTGCAGCGGCGTGTCGGCGTCCGCGTCGGCTCTGTCCGGCGAGCTAGCCTGAGGTATGGACGCTGTCACGGTTGTCCCTACGCCCGCCAATGAACCGGTGCACTCCTACGCGCCCGGAAGTCCGGAACGGGAGCTACTGCTCGGCAAGCTCGCCGAGCTGTCCGCCGAGTCCGTCGACGTGCCGCTGGTGATCGGCGGCAAGCATCGGCCCGGTCTCGGCGAACGGCACGATATCGTCGCCCCGCACCGGCATCGGCACGTGCTGGGGACCTACACCCAGACGACGCATTCGGAAGCGCACGCGGCCATCGACGCCGCGACGGCCGCCGCCCCGGGCTGGCGAGCGCTGCCGTTCGAGGAGCGCGCCGCGGTGCTGCTGCGCGCCGCGGACCTGCTGGCCGGGCCGTGGCGGGAGACGATCGCGGCGGCCACCATGCTCGGGCAATCGAAATCCGCCCAGCAGGCCGAGATCGACGCGCCGTGTGAACTGGTCGACTTCTGGCGGTTCAACGTCGCGTTCGCGCGCGAGATCCTGGAGCAGCAGCCCCGCTCCAGCGCCGGGGTGTGGAACCGGATGGACTATCGGCCGCTGGAAGGATTCGTCTACGCCATCACGCCGTTCAACTTCACCGCCATCGCCGGGAATCTGCCGACCGCGCCGGCGCTGATGGGCAACACGGTGGTGTGGAAGCCCTCGCCGACGCAGACGTTGTCGGCCTTCCACACGATGCGGCTGCTGGAGGCGGCGGGCCTGCCGCCCGGCGTGATCAACATGGTCACCGGTGACGGGGCGCAACTGTCGGAGGTGGCCTTGGCCGATCCGCGGCTGGCCGGTATCCATTTCACCGGCTCCACCAAGACGTTCCAGTATCTCTGGCAGCAGGTCGGCGCGAATATCGGTCGCTATCACGGCTATCCGCGCCTGGTGGGGGAGACCGGAGGCAAGGACTTCATCGTCGCGCACTCCTCGGCAGACCCCGGCGCGCTGCGCACCGCTCTGATTCGCGGCGCCTACGAATACCAGGGCCAGAAATGCTCGGCGGCCTCGCGGGCCTACATCGCGCGGTCGGTCTGGCGCGCGATGGGCGATGAGTTCTTGCACGACGCCGACGGGCTCACCTACGGCGACGTGGCGGATCTGTCGAATTTCGGTGGGGCGCTGATCGATCGGCGCGCCTACGACAAGAACGTGGCGGCCGTCCGGCGCGCCGCCGACGCGGGCGTCGCCATCCCGGTCGGTGGAACCTACGACGACAGCGAAGGCTGGTTCGTGCGGCCGACGGTTTTCCTGACCGACAACCCGCGCGACGAATCGTTCGCCACCGAGTACTTCGGGCCGATCCTCTCGGTGTACGTCTACGACGACACCCAGCCCGGCGCCTACAGCGCGATACTCGCCGAAGTCGAGTCGGCGGCGCCCTACGCGCTGACCGGCGCGGTGTTCGCGCAGGACCGGTACGCGATCGAACAGGCCGACGCCGCATTGCGTTTCGCGGCGGGCAACTTCTACGTCAACGACAAGCCGACGGGCGCGGTGGTGGGGCAGCAGCCGTTCGGCGGAGCACGCGCCTCCGGCACCGACGACAAGGCGGGCTCGCCGTTGAACCTGCTGCGCTGGGTAGCGCCGCGGACGATCAAGGAGACGTTCGTGCCGCCCGTCGACTTCCGCTATCCGCACATGGACAGGTGATCAGACCAGCGGCTTTCCCTGTCGCAGGCGCCTGCGCAGGTCGAACAGATAGGCGTTGAGCGGGAACATGCGCGCCGCGCGCGGCAGCCGTCCGTGCACGGCTCCGATGACCCGCAACAGCCGGTCCAGCCGCCGCTGGTCGCGGTCGGTCCAGGTCATGCCCATCTCGTTGCGCAGGTGCTGCGGAAGCAGGCCGGTGACGACGAAACGCTGCAACCCGGCGAAGCCCACCTGCACCGGTCGCGGCATCATCTTCAGGTCGATCAGGCCGTTGAAGTATTCCCGCAGCTCCGGCTCGATGCCGCGCAGTTTCAGGTTCTCCTCCCAGTACCGCTGGAACTCGGCGCGATTCGCCGGCCACATCTCCGGCCGCATCTGGAGGGTAGTGCCCAGGCGCGCGGCGTAGGCGTAGAAGGCGTCGGCGGCCGCGTCGTCCATCGGGCCGTGCATCCGGGTGTAGAGGTCATCGATGCCCCAGTACAGGCACGCCGCGACCCACAGCTGGAGATTCGGGTCGAAGGCGTTGTACTTGACCGGGCTCGCGGCGGTGGAGCGCACCGACCGGTGCGACACGTTGACGGCCTCGCGGTAGGCGTCGCGTTCCTCGTCCGACCCGAGCAGCGCCACGGCGATGTAGGTCAGGGTGGTGCGCAGCCGCTTGATCGGATGCAGGGTGACCTTGCCGCTGTCGACGGTGCTCTCCAGGACGCCCCGGCCGACCGGGCGCAGGCTCAGCTGCATGATGACGTTGGCGGCGCCGCCGAGGAAGGCGGCGATGCCGTCGACGTACTGCGCGGCCGTCTCTGGGGTGAGGGTCTGGCTCGGATCCGGTTCCTGCTCGGCGGTGCGCAGCGGCGCGGTCATCGTCGACCTCGTCTTTCGTGTCCGCCCGATCCCAGCGGATCGGTCGATGAGAAGATTATGCCCTAACCATCTCATCGACTCGGAAGCCTGTCAATCGCCGCGAGGCGGTGGTGACGGTGTGCGATGCTGAAAGTGTCATCGTGTCGCCGTTGCGGATAGGGTTGAGGTATGGCCAGGCTGACCAGACTGCTGCCGTTGGTGCGCAGCGCTGCCCCCGAGGATCGCAACCAGGCGCGGGTGCTCGACGCGGCGCTGCTGGCGTTCCTCGACTTCGGCATCAAGCGGACCAGCATGGTGGAAGTGGCCCGTCGCGGCGGCCTGTCCCTGGCCACGCTCTACCGCCGCTTCGCGAGCAAGTCCGATCTGATCAGGGCCGTCGGGCTGCGGCAGACGCGCGAGTTCATCGAGGAGGTCGACGCCGCGCTCCAGCGTCAGGTCGACCGGGACGCCGGCGCGGAGGAACAGATCGTCGAACTGTTCGCCGCGTTCATCAACGGCCTGCGCGGCAATCAGCTGATCCACCGGCTGCTGGCCACCGAACCCGAACTCGTGCTGCCCTACCTCACCACCCAGGGGGCGCCGGTCATCGAACTCGGCCGGGATTACGTCGCGGAGTTCGTCACGCGTTTGCAGCGCGAAGGCAAGCTGCCCGACTACGATCCGGCGCCGTTGGCCGAGATGATCGCGCGCACCGCGCTGTCACTGGCGCTCACGCCGCAGACCGTCATCCCGCTCGGCGACGACGCGGCGATCCGGCAGTTCGCGCGCGATCACGTGGTGGTGTCCTTCCGCGTGCGCTGACTCAGCGGTGCTGCGGCAGGCCGAACAGCATGGCTCCGAGCGCGGCCATGACGTCCGCGGTCTGCTCGGCCGCAGTGCCGCGGGTGTGCGCGGTCACCGCGAAACCCGGACCGAAGGACGTCGAGGCGACCTCCGGCTCACCCAGATCCGACCAGCCCCACTTGGTGCCCTGGACGAACGGCCACCGGGCGGTGCCCCAGTCCTGTTCGGTGCCGTCTTGCGCCGTCGATCCGGCGGCGGCCATCCATTCGAAGATCGGCGATCCTGGATCGGTGCGCAGTTTCACGGCCAGGAAGTCGGACACATTCGCGACGCTGGTCGCCCCAGCGCCCCAGCCGGGGCCGGGCACGGTCTCGGTGAGTCCGTATTCGGCGGCGACGGCCGCGATGGCCTGGGGATACTTGGCCTCCATCGCGGTCGCGGCTCCGTCATCGGAGTAGCGGATCATTCGCTCACCTAGCGCACGGTCTTCGGGTGAGCCGTCGCCGTGGCGCAGGGCGTAGTCGGTGAGGAAGAGTTTGGCCAGCGACAGGCTCGAACGGGACTCGTGCTCGTTCGGTGTACCCCAGCCGATGCCGATCGCGGTGCGCACGGAGATCGCCGTGCGCGGCGGCACTGCGGCGACCTCGGTTTCGGCCGAGTCCTCCGCACCGGCGACCGGTGCGGACAGCGCCAGGAACGCGAAGGCGATCAGCCCGGTCAACGTCGTTCGGTAGCCCATCGTCTCCTCCTGGCCGGTGGCGCCGGATCGCGTCGCGGGCGCGATCAGCAGTACGAGATGCGATTGCCCAGTGATAACTGTGGTGAAACGACGGACGGTTCAGACCAGCCGGAGCCCGAGGCGGCGCCGGATGCGCATATCCAGCAGATAGGCGTTGAGCGGGAACATGCGGACCGGTCGCGGAAGCCGGGACTGGGTGGCCCCGACGGTGCGCAGGATGTGACCGAGTACGCGCTCGTCGCGGTCGGTCCAGGTCATCCCCATCTCGTCGCGCAGATGCTGAGGCAGCAAGCCGGTCACGAAGAAGCGGTGCAGGCGGCCGAGGGCCACCTGTGCGAGCCGGGGTAGCATGCGCAGGTCGATGAGGTCGTCGAAGTAGGCCCGGACCGTCGGGTCGATGCTGGTCTCGGCGAGATGCGCGGCCCAATACTCGGCGAAGGCGCGGCGGTCGGCGGGCCACATCGCCTCGGGCATCTGGAGAGTGGTGCCGAGCCGGGCGCCGAGACGGTGGAACGCGTCGGCGGTCGCCTGGTCCATCGGCCCGTGCATGCGCTCGTACAGATCCTGCGCTCCCCAGTGCAGGCAGGCCGCGACCCACAGTTGCAGCGTGGGATCGAAGGCGTTGTAGCGCACCGGACTCGCGTCGGTGGAGTGCACCGGACGATGCGAGACGTCGACCGCCTCGCGGTAGGCGGCGCGTTCCTCGTCGGTCCCGAGCGTCGCCACGGCGAGGTAGGTCAGCGTGGTGCGCAGCCGTTTGATCGGATGCAGCATCACATTCCCGCTGTCGACAGTGCTCTCCACGACGCCGTAGCCGACCGGAGGGTTGCTCAGCTGCATGACGACGTTCGCGACGCCGCCGAACAGGCCCGCCACGCCGTCGATGTATTGCCCGATGTCGAAGGAATCCGGCGGTTCGGGACGATGCGTCGCGGGAAGTGGCCTGGTCATCGTCGACCTCGCAGTGCTGAGAAAGCTGTACGACAACGTTCTCACCACGTCAGCGCGAGTGTCAACCGTCACGTTCGACGTCGGTTCAGGCGGGATGCCGCGACGCCGGCGTCCATTCGGCGAAGTAGCGTGAGCGAATGCCGTTCGGTCCGCCGCTGCTCAGCTCCCTGAACCCGCTCGCCGTCGCAGGCGGAGCGGACATCCCCGACGCCGTCACCATCGACGGGACCACCCTCTCACGCAGTGATCTGCTCGGCGCGGCCACATCGGTGGCCGAGCGCGTCGCGCGCGCGGAACGGGTGGCGGTGCTGGCCGAACCGACCGTGCAGACCGTGCTCGCGGTGGTGGGTTGCCTCATCGCGGGCGTCACGGTGGTGCCGGTGCCCCCGGACTCGGGAACCGCCGAGCGGGCGCACATCCTCGCCGATTCGGGTGCTCAGGCGTGGTTGGGGAAAGCGCCCGATGGCGCCGAGCTGCCCGTGGTGCCGGTGCGGCGGCACGCCAGGTCCTGGCACACCTATCCCGAACCCGATGCGGGCGCCACGGCTTTCGTCCTCTACACATCGGGGACCACCGGGCTGCCCAAAGGGGTGATACTCAGCCGCGGCGCGATCGCCGCTGGTCTGGACGCCCTCGCCGAAGCATGGGCGTGGACCGCGAACGACACGCTGGTGCACGGGCTTCCGTTGTTCCATGTGCACGGGTTGATCCTCGGCCTGCTCGGACCGCTGCGGGTGGGCAGCCCGCTGATCCACACCGGCAAGCCGACGCCGCAGGCGTACGCGGCGGCCGAGGGTTCGCTGTATTTCGGGGTGCCCACCGTGTGGTCGCGCGTGGTGGAGGATCCCGACGCGGCGAAGCGATTGGCCGGCGCGCGGCTGCTGGTCTCCGGTAGCGCGCCGCTGCCGGTGCCGGTGTTCGAGCGGCTGCGCGAGCTGACCGGGCACGCGCCGGTCGAGCGCTACGGCATGAGCGAAACCATGATCACGCTGTCCACCCGGGCCGACGGTGAGCGCAGGCCGGGCTGGGTCGGCACGCCGGTGCGCGGCGTGCGCACCAGGATCAGGGACGAGTCCGGGTCTCCGGTGCCGCACGACGGCGAGAGCATCGGCGGTCTGGAAGTCTCCGGGCCCATGCTGTTCGACGGCTACCTCAACCGCCCGGAGGCGACCGCGCAGAGCTGGACCGAGGACGGCTGGTTCCGGACCGGCGACGTCGCCGCCATCGACCCGGATGGCTTTCATCGCATCGTCGGCCGGGAATCGGTGGATTTGATCAAGTCCGGCGGTTACCGGGTCGGCGCGGGCGAGGTGGAGACGGTGCTGCTCGGCCATCCCTCGGTGGCGGAGGCCGCGGTGGTCGGCCTGCCCGACGACGACCTCGGCCAGCGCATCACCGCGTTCGTCGTGCTGCGCGACGCCGCGACCGAACGCGAGCTGATCGACCATGTGGCCGGGGAACTTTCGGTGCACAAACGCCCGCGTGAGATCCGCGTGGTCGACGCGCTGCCGCGCAACGCCATGGGAAAGGTGCAGAAGAAGCAGCTGGGCTGACCGCGAACGATTGACCTCGAGCTAGGTAGAGGTTCTACGGTCGGCGCATGACTGCGACCCTGACCCCCGAACAGATCGACTACCTGAGCACCCAGCGGCTGGGCCGCCTGGCCACCGTCCGCCCCGACGGCTCCCCGCAGAACAACCCGGTCGGCTTCCGCTACAACGCCGACCTCGGCACCATCGACATCGCGGGCTGGAACATGGGCGCCTCGCGGAAGTTCCGCAACCTCGCCACCAACGACCGCGTCGCGTTCGTCGTCGACGACGTCGCGTCGGTCCAACCATGGCGAGTCCGCTGCCTCGAGATCCGCGGCACCGCCGAACCCCTCACCGACGTCGACCCCTACATCCCCGGCGTCTCCCGCGAAATGATCCGCATCCACCCGCACCGGATCATCGCCTTCGGCCTCCCGGCCCAGGCTCCCGCCTGATGAGAGCTTCGTGAGTGGCACACGGTTGCGAGAAGACCTCTCCACCATGTGCCACTCGCGGAAGTGGTTCAGTCGTTGGCGTGGAGGTCGGCGTTGAGTTCGATGCCGGTGCCCTTGCGGGGGACCACTTCGACGGCGCCGGTGGTGGAGTTGCGGCGGAACAGGAGGTTGTCGCGGCCGGCCAGTTCGGCGGCCTTGATCAGGGTGCCGTCGGGGGTGGTGACCTTGGTGCCCGCGGTGAGGTAGAGGCCGGCTTCCACGACGCAGTCGTTGCCGAGGGGGATGCCGAGGCCGGAGTTCGCGCCGAGCAGGGACCGTTCGCCGATGGAGATGACCGTGGTCCCGCCGCCGGACAGGGTGCCCATGGTGGACGCGCCGCCGCCGATGTCGGAGCCGTCGCCGACCACGACGCCCGCGGAGATGCGGCCCTCGACCATGGACGCGCCGAGGGTGCCCGCGTTGAAGTTCACGAAGCCCTCGTGCATGACGGTGGTGCCGGAGGCCAGGTGCGCGCCGAGGCGGACCCGGTCGGCGTCGCCGATGCGGACGCCGGAAGGCAGCACGTAGTCGACCATGCGCGGGAACTTGTCCACGCTGTACACCGTGACCGGCCCGCGGGCGCGCAGCTTCGCGCGGGTGGCCTCGAAGCCATCGACCGCCGCAGGGCCGTGGTTGGTCCACACCACGTTGGTCAGCAGGCCGAACTGGCCGTCCAAGCTCACCTCGTGCGGCTTGACCAGGCGGTGCGAGAGCAGGTGCAGGCGCAGGTAGACGTCGTGCGCGTCGACCGGGGCCGCGGCCAGGTCGGCGATCGTGGTGCGCACCGCGATCACGTCCACCCCGCGCGCGTCGTCGAAGCCGAGCAGCGCCGCGTACTCGGCGGGCGCCTCGTCCAGCCGCTTGGTGCCGGTCTCGGCGAACTCGCCCAGCTGCGGGTTCGGGTACCACGTGTCCAGCACGGTCCCGTCCGCGGTCACGTTGGCGATACCGATGGCTGCTGCTCCCTGGATACTCACGGCCTAGAGGTTACCGACCCGTGCCGGGCAATGGTGCGGCTGCTCCGGCGACCCCGATCACCAGGCTCGATACACGTCCGGCTGCCGGACCGGTGGGCCGAGTGTCCTGGTGGGGACCTGCTGCTGCGCACGTGTCGGTCCGCCCACCGGGCCGCGCCGTCCGCGTAGCGGCAGGTTCCGACCATGCCGCTGATATATCGCCGACCCGGTGGTTGCCGACGTCGTCCGCGCGGACGGCTATCCCGGGCGAGGGGCGGCACACCGGCCGGTACCGGCGGCCGTGGTGGGGGACCGGTCGTAGGGTGAAGCGCGTGACCATCGACCTGCATGCCGACCCGATCACCTTGACCGCCGCGCTCGTAGACATCCCGAGCGTCTCGCGCGACGAGGCGGCCGTCACCGATGTGGTGGAGCGCGCGCTGCGGGAGCAGACCACGGGGTTCGAGATCCTCCGGCACGGGAACGTGGTGCTGGCGCGCACCCATCGCGGGCTGCCCACCCGGGTGATCCTGGCCGGGCACCTGGACACCGTGCCGATCGCCGACAACGTGCCAGGCCGGTTCGCGGTGAACGAGGCGGGCGAGCGAGTCCTCTACGGCTGCGGCTCGGTGGACATGAAATCCGGCGACGCGGTCTTCCTGCACCTGGCCGCCACCGTCGCCGACCCGGTACACGACCTGACCCTGATCTTCTACGACGGCGAGGAGATCGCCGCCGAGTTCAACGGCCTGGGCCACATCGAACGCGACCTGCCCGAGTGGCTCACCGGCGACCTCGCCGTGCTCGGCGAACCGTCCGGCGGCTGGATCGAGGCCGGTTGCCAGGGCGCGATGCGTATCGGGCTGCGCACCTCCGGCGTGCGCGCGCACGCGGCGCGGGCCTGGCTGGGCGACAACGCGATTCATCGGCTGGCTCCGATACTGGGGCGGCTGGCCGACTACCGCGCCAGGGAAGTGGACATCGACGGCTGCGTCTATCGCGAGGGCCTGTCCGCGGTGCGGGTCGAGGCCGGAGTAGCGGGCAACGTCGTGCCGGATGCCGCCGAGCTGGAGGTCAACTTCCGTTTCGCGCCCGACCGCACCATCGACCAAGCCGTCGAGCACGTGCGCGAGGTCTTCGCCGGGCTCGAGCTGTCCTTCGAGGTGATCGACGCGGCGCCGGGCGCGCTGCCGGGGCTGACGGCCACGGCCGCCAAGGACCTCATCGCCTCGGTGCAGCGCCACGGCGGCGGCGGTGTGCGCGCGAAGTACGGCTGGACCGACGTCTCGCGTTTCGCGGCTCGCGGCATCCCCGCCGTCAACTTCGGCCCCGGCGATCCCAACCTCGCGCACAAGCGCGACGAGCACGTGCCGGTCGACCAGATCACCGCCGTCACCGCGATGCTGCGCAGCTACCTGAGCGGCACACCGGACTGACCCGCTGCGGCGTCGTTCGTGGTTGGCGCCCCCGCACTCCGACGCGGCTCGGACCGGTGTCCGTCGCGTGGCACCGACGACACCCCCGAGATCGCGCGCGACCGCGCGGCACGGTCACCGCAACCGGTGATCAGCGCAATGACATGCGCACCGAGCGATGAGATTGCGACCGCGTCTCACCCCGCCTGCGTCCGGCTGAACATCGGACGACTTCTCCCGTCCAGCCCGGGAGACCCCCTTGCCGGGCGGTAGCGTGGAACGCATGTCCACCGACGCCGCGGACCGTGAGGTCACCAACAAACCGAAGTCGACACCGAAGTTCCGCGGGCCGATCATGTTCCGCCGCGACCGGGCCGACGGTGTCAGCACCGCCGACCGGAACTTGCTGGACAAGCGCGGCGACACGGACTGGGTGCACACCGATCCCTGGCGGGTGCTGCGTATCCAAGCCGAGTTCGTCGAGGGCTTCGGCGCTCTCGCCGAGGTCCCCCGAGCGGTGACCGTCTTCGGCTCCGCGCGCACCTCCGCCGACCATCCGGAGTACCAGGCCGGGCTGGCCATCGGCGCCGCGCTGGCGCGTGCGGGTTTCGCGGTGATCACCGGCGGCGGTCCCGGCGCGATGGAGGCCGCCAACCGCGGCGCCTGCGAGGCGGGCGGCTACTCGATCGGCCTCGGCATCGAGCTGCCGTTCGAGCAGAGCCTCAACGACTGGGTCGATCTGGGCATCAATTTCCGGTACTTCTTCGTCCGCAAGACGATGTTCGTGAAGTACTCGCAGGCGTTCATCTGCCTGCCCGGCGGCTTCGGCACGCTCGACGAGTTGTTCGAGGCGCTGACGCTGGTGCAGACCCACAAGATCACCCGGTTCCCGATCATCCTGTTCGGCACCAGGTATTGGTCCGGGCTGGTCGATTGGTTGCGCGATTCGCTGGGCGGCTCAGGCAAGATCTCCCCGGGCGACCTCGGACTGCTGCACGTGACCGACAGCGTCGACGAGGTCGTGGACATCATTCAGGCCGCCGCGATAGCAGGCGGCGCCGAGGACGCGATCGGGACGGAGGATCAGTGGTGAGCGAGCGGCCTTTCGCCGTCTGTGTCTATTGCTCGGCGAGCACGACCGACCAGGACCACCTGTCGCTTGCCGCCCGGGTGGGCACCGAGATCGCCCGGCGCGGTTGGGAATTGGTGTCCGGTGGCGGGCACGTCTCGATGATGGGCGCGGTCGCCACCGCGGCGCGCGCCGGCGGGGCGAACACGATCGGCGTGATCCCCAAGCACCTGGTGCATCGTGAGGTCGCCGATGTCGACGCCGACGAACTCGTCGTCACCGACACCATGCGCCAGCGCAAGCAGGTGATGGAGGACCGCGCCGACGCCTTCCTCACCCTGCCCGGCGGGATCGGGACGCTGGAGGAGTTCTTCGAGACCTGGACCGGCGGCTATCTGGGACAGCACGGGAAACCCGTTGTTGTGCTTAATCCCAATGGATTCTTCGACGGTTTGTTCTCCTGGCTGGACGAGCTGTACGAGCGGAAGTTCGTGCCCCAGACAGCACTGTCCCGGATTACCGTGGTGACCGATCTCCCGTCCGCCTTCGCGGCGCTGGAGGCGCGCCTACCCCGTGAGGAGAACTGAAGACGTGAGCACCGCTGCCCGCTCGACGGTGAGTTTGGCCGACCTCGCCCGGCATCTCCCCGCGATGGCCATGGACGCGCCTGGCATGCTGCGCAACGCGCTCAACATGCTCGTGACACCGGATTCCAAGTCGTCGGTGGGCCTGTACTTCCAGCGCAACGCCCACCGGCATCCCGACCGCCCGTTCCTGCGGTTCGAGGGCTCGGTCTACACCTACGGCACGGCCAACGCGGAAGTCAACCGGTATGCGAGCGTGCTCGCTGCGCGAGGGGTGCGGCGCGGCGACGTGGTGGGCGTGCTGATGACCAACCGGCCGGAGACGCTGTTCGTCGTGCTGGCCACGGTCAAGCTCGGGGCCACCGTGGGACTGCTCAACCATCACCAGCGTGACCAGGTGCTGGCGCACAGCATCGGCCTGCTCGACAGCGTGCTGAACGTGGTCGGCGCGGAATGTGCCGATGCGATCGACTCGCTGCCCGAACCGCCCGCCAACGTCCTCGCGGCCGACGAACTCCGCGCGGCCGCCCGCGACGCCGACGACGGCGACCCGCCGAGCTGTGCGGAAGTCACCGCGCGCGAGCGGGCGTTCCTCATCTTCACCTCCGGTACCACCGGACTGCCGAAGGCCAGCGTGATGACCCATCTGCGCTGGACCAAGAGCATGGCCGGACTGGGTGGCCTCGGTATCCGCCTGCGCGGCAACGACACCATGTACTGCTGCCTGCCGCTGTACCACAACAACGCCCTCACCGTCGCGTTGTCCGCGGTGCTCGCCTCCGGCGGCACGTTCGCGCTCGGCCGGAGTTTCTCCGCGTCCCGGTTCTGGGACGAAGTGATCCGCGAACAGGCCACGGCGTTCATCTACATCGGCGAGCTGTGCCGCTACCTGGTCAATCAGCCCGCCAAGCCGACCGACCGGCAGCATTCGATCCGGCTCGCCGTCGGCAACGGATTGCGTCCGGAACTGTGGGACGAGTTCAAGTCCCGGTTCGGCATCGACCGCATCGTGGAGTTCTACGGCGCCAGCGAGGCGAACATCGCCTTCGTCAACGCCTTCGGCGTGGACCGAACGGCGGGTTTCGGCCCGCTGCCGTATGCGGTCGTCGAATACGACGAGGAGACCGGAAAGCCCAAGCGCGACAAGAGGGGCCGCCTGCGCCGTGTCGGCACCGGTGGCGTCGGCCTGCTGCTGGCGAAGGTGACCGACCGCTCCCCGTTCGACGGTTACACCGACAAGGACGCCTCCGAGGCCAAGCTGGTGCGCGACGGCTTCGAAGCGGGGGACGTCTGGTTCGACACCGGCGATCTGGTGCGCGACCAGGGCTGGCACCACATCGCGTTCGTGGACCGGCTCGGCGACACGTTCCGCTGGAAGGGGGAGAACGTGGCGACCACCGAGGTGGAGGGCGCGCTGAGCAAGGCGGAGTCGATCGAGCAGGCGGTGGTCTACGGCGTGGACATCCCCGGCGCCGACGGTAAGGCGGGCATGGCCGCGGTGACGCTGCGGCCCGGCGCCGAATTCGACGGCGCGGCGGTGGCGAAGCTGGCCTACGAGCGATTGCCCGGGTATGCCGTTCCGCTGTTCGTCCGGATCGTGCACGAGCTGGAGCAGACCTCGACGTTCAAGAGCCGCAAGGTAGAACTGCGCAAGCAGGGCTACGCCGATGACCCCGACAGCACGCTGTACGTCCTCGCTGGCCGCACCGAGGGCTACATCCCCGCCTACGCCGATTACGCCGCCGATGTAGCGGCGGGGCGCGTCCCGAAGAGCTGACGGTCACCCGCGGAAACAGCCTGGTGGCGGTGGTCGCCACCGCGGTGCCGCAGGACTGCGCGCTGATCTTGTGGCACTCGACTGGTACGGTCTGGGAATTAGGAGACGACCGGTTTCGCGAACACTTGGTCACCCGGCGGGTACCCCCGGACCCGCCGCACGACTCGACCGCGATCCTGTTTCCTGATTTGTACGGCCTGATTCGCGGAGAGGCGGGACAGCGACATGTTCAGCTCGACCGCGGCGCCGCTTCCCACGCTGTGCGGACGGCCGGTGGCGACGGATCGAGCGCTGGTGATGGCGATCGTGAACCGCACCCCGGACTCGTTCTACGACCGCGGCGCCACCTTCACCGACGCGGCGGCCATGGATGCCGTGGCACGCGCGGTGGACGAGGGCGCCGACCTCGTCGACATCGGCGGAGTGAAAGCCGGGCCGGGTGATTCGGTGGACGCCGCCGAGGAAACGCGCCGGGTGGTGCCGTTCGTGGCGGCCATCCGCGCGAAGTACCCCGAGCTGCTGATCAGCGTCGACACCTGGCGCGCCGAGGTGGCGGCGGCCGCGGTGGGCGAGGGAGCGGACCTGATCAACGACACCTGGGCCGGTGCCGATCCCGACCTGATTCCGGTGGCCGCCGCGCACGGCGCGGGTGTGGTGTGCAGTCATACCGGTGGCGCGGTGCCGCGCACCAGGCCGCACCGGGTGCGCTACGCCGACGTGGTGGGCGAGGTCACCGACACGGTGGTGCGGGCCGCGGAGAACGCGCTCGCGGCGGGGGTGCGCCGGGATTCGATCCTGATCGATCCGACGCACGATTTCGGCAAGAACACCTACCACGGTCTCGAACTGTTGCGCCGAGTCGACGTTCTTGTAAAAACCGGATGGCCAGTCTTGATGGCGCTGAGCAACAAGGATTTCATCGGGGAGACTCTAGGTGTCGGTCTTTCCGAACGGCTGGAGGGCACATTGGCGGCGACAGCGTGGTCGGCGGCGGCAGGCGCCAGAGTCTTTCGTGTCCACGAAGTCGCCGCGACCCGGCGGGTCGTGGACATGATCGCCGCTATCCAGGGCATCCGGCCCCCCGCACGAACCTTGCGAGGTCTGGCATGACATTTCAACACCGTGAGCCCGCTTGGGCGACGACCAATACCTGGGACACCCCGAACTGGCGCGTGGACGAGCTCGTCTGCGCGAAGGCCGGGCGCACCGTGTCGGTGGTGCTGCCCGCGCTGAACGAAGAACGCACCGTGGCCGACGTGGTGGCCAGCATCCGGCCGCTACTCGGCACGCTGGTGGACGAGCTGATCGTGCTCGACTCCGGTTCGACCGACGCCACCGCAGAGCGGGCCCGCGCCGCGGGCGCCGAGGTGATCAGCCGCGAGCAGGCGGTGCCGGAGCTGGAGCCGGTCGCGGGCAAGGGCGAGGTGCTGTGGCGCTCCCTGGCGGTGACCAGCGGCGATCTGATCGCCTTCGTCGACTCCGACCTCATCGATCCCGATCCCGCCTTCGTGCCGAAACTGCTCGGCCCGCTGCTCACGGTCGATGACCTGCACCTGGCCAAGGCGTATTACCGCAGGCCGTTGCGGCAGGGCGGCGCGGTGGACGCGCACGGCGGCGGCCGCGTCACCGAGCTGGTCGCCCGGCCCCTGCTCGCGGCGCTGCGACCGGAGCTCTCGCAGGTATTGCAGCCGCTCGGCGGCGAATACGCGGGCACGCGCGAACTGCTCACCTCGGTGCCGTTCGCACCGGGCTACGGGGTGGAGATCGGGCTGCTGCTCGACACTTACGACCGGCTGGGCATGTCCGCGATCGGCCAGGTCAACCTCGGTGTGCGCACGCATCGCAACCGGCCGCTGGCCGACCTGGGCGTGATGAGCCGCCAGATCCTCGGCACCGTGCTCGGTCGCAGCGGCATCCAGGACTCCGGCGCCGCGCTGACCCAGTTCCCGCTGATCGGGGACGAGTTCACCGCGCATCGCACCGAGGTCTCCCTGCTGGACCGGCCGCCGATGAACACCCTCCGGCCCGCCTGCGCCGCGGCCTGACCCGTTCTCACGCCGTACGCGGGTGCGGTCAGACCCCTTCCGCATGCGGATCGCGCATGTATCCGGCCTCGATCAGGGTGCGGAAGGCCGCGTACTTGTAGACGCACGCGGCGGGTTCACAGATCCGGTGGCGCTGCATGATCTCGTGAGCTTCCGCCACGGTCAACGGCTCGACCAGTGCTCGCTGCGGCCTGCCGATCGGACAGGTCGGCAAGGCGGGGACGGGCAGTTGTTCCGCGATCGCGTGCTCGGCGACGCCGACCCGGCGCCTTCGAGTCGCCGGTCCGTGCAGCAACACAATGGTGGCGACCAGGCTCGCTGCGCCGACGAGCGAGCAGAGGACGGCGATCTGGGTGGCGGTCACGGCGCATTCTCCTCTCGGTGGGGCGGGCCGGGCAGAACGTGGCGGGGCCGAAGCGCAACGCACCGTCACCTACATGCAGTTAACTTGTAGCAAATCAAGTGTGGGCCGAGCGGGCTCGCCATGCAAGTGGAATCGGGAGGCGCGGGGGGCCGGTCTCGGCTCTGTCGCGGGTATGCCCGTCGGCTGGCGGACCAATCCGCCGCGTGGGCGCAACTTTGGCGATGGTCGGCGTTCTCCGCAGCTGAAGCGGGGTGAAGTCGCTGTCACCGGCTTCGCTTAGCCGGGGGGTGAGCAGATGTCCGAGTGTTGCGGGCGCGGAAACGGCCCGTCCGGGAGGTGGGCTGGCCGCGGTGCGTCGGGCTTGGTGTGATCGTCGCATCTTCCGCAGCGCCGCGCGTACGGTTAACCTCAGGCTACTTGTCGTGGCGAAGGTGATCCGGCAGCAGCACCTGGTCCGCCGCTTCGCCGTGGGCCGGATCCGCGGTCGCGTCGCGGGGTTCATCAGCGGCAGGCGATTGCTCGCGTTCCTCGAGCCCGGCATCGGCCGACTCGGCGTCGGCCGACTCGGCGTCGGCGGATCGCGGTTCGTCGGATCGCGGTTCGTCGTCCACCGGGCCCTCCGTCTCGGGCGGCATGGCCGACTGCTCCCGCTCGAGCCGGGCCTGGAGATCGGCGACGGTGACGCGCGCCTTCGACCCGGCCGGCCGCAGCAGCACGCTGATGATCAGGCCGACCATGCCCACCGCCAGGACGGCCCCGCCGATCAGCAATAGCGGATTCACGATTTCCTCCTAGCCGGACGCTCACATGTCCGTTTCGCGGAGAGTGGTTATCGTCCAGCTATTCAATCATCCGTGTATAAACTCGGTGGGGGCAGGGCTGGTGACCGGCGCCACATCGAGTAGGTCGGGCTTGTGGAGGCTGTCAGAGTTGCATCTGCCAGGTAGCGAACGGGTGCGCTGCGTTTGTTGGTGGATTGGGGACTTCGACCGTTGGTGCGGTCCTGCGCTCGCATGCGGTGACCAGATATTTGCTGAAAGTTATTGCGTCAGTGGGTCGGACACGCGCGGGAAATCTCGACACGCGGACTCGGTCTCTTCCACTTGCCGATAACGAGATCGAACATCCGGCGGTCGGTGCAAGGGGACGCGAGATGCGGCGCCGCAGCGTCCGGCCGGACGGGAACGTCGATTGTTCGGCTGGCGCACCCGTGCTCCGCGCGAAGCCGAGCCGATCGCGGATCGGCGGGTTTCCGCCCGGGTCGCGGCTCAGCGGCGCAGACCCGTTGCGGGCGATCTGTTCTCCGGATCGTGGCGGTAGACCGGCGTGAGCAGTTCGGCCTCCAGCGGTTCGCCGGTGGCGCGGTCGAAACGGCAGGCGATCAGCACCGAGAACAGGTGGTTGCCCGCCCGCTCGTGCAGGGTGGCCAGCCGGGTGGCGAGCAGCCGGATCGCGCCGAGCGAACCGGGCGGATGCATGCCATCGATCATGAGCACGCTGCCCCGCCCATCGGGCCTGGGAAGCCTGCCCAGGTAGGCGATGTCGTGCGGTTCGGGTCCACCCGGCCGGTACACCCGCCGCGCCGCCCGATCCTCGATGCCCCGGCGCGCGTCGCCCATTCTGGCCACCGCGCGGCGCAATCGCGGGTCGGCGGCGACCAACTGACGCAGACTCGGGGAAAGCTCCGGCCCGCCCAGCACGATCAGGCCGTCGCGCCGCAGGTCGATCGGACGGCCCGGTAGGAAATGCTCGACCGCCACGTTGAACCCGAGTTCGCGTAGCAGCTCGGCCAACCGTTGCGGCGCCGCGGGATCCGGCGCGCCGATCACCCGCCCGGCCCGCACCTCGGGGACGAGCACGGTGAGCGAACCGTGCCCGAAGAACAGCCCTTCCGGCGCGGGCCCCTGCGTACTCACCTGGTGGATGCGGGCCCGGGAAAGTCCGGCCGCCGCACCGATTCTGGCGAACGTCCAGCCTTCGGCATGGAGCTCCCGGATCACGGCACGCCGAATCCTGGTCAGTTCGTTGATGGTCTGCTGGGCCGCCGCCACCCCGTCGGTGGCCGCCTTCAGTCGCTCGACCTTGTCCTCGATCGCGAACACGCGCGCCACGTCATCGGCCGACATGTGCGAAGTCTAGACAGCTGAACAGCTCAATGCGTCTAGTCTGCTTGACGACTCAGGTGGCGTCGGTGTCGATCGGGGGACGCTCGTTGCGCTCCAAAGGCTTATCCAACTTGGGCATCGGATAGTCCGGCATCCCGCTGTTCGTGCTGTAGAGGTCCTTGGGATCGGGCAGCGCGCTGTCGAAATCCCGGAACAGTGAATCGTCGCCGTTGAGAAGATGTTTGGTCACCATCGCCCGCGGCGTCATACCGCGCAGCTGATTCAGGTCGGCCAGCGGCTTGCGCAGATCCTCGAACTCCGGCCCCAGCTCCTCCTTCAGTTGCGAGGTGGCGCCGCTCGCGTAATCGCGCACCTGCCGCAAGCTGCGCGTGGTCCAGCGCACGGCGCCGGGCAAACGCTCCGGGCCGAGAATCACGAGGGCGGCGACGAGCAGGATGACCATCTCGCTCCAGCCGATGTTGCTGAACACGTATCCAGGCTACCTGGCCAGCTCGGCAGGCCGTCCATTGATAGCCGACCGGGAAATGAACGGTGGGTGTTGTTCGGGCTTTTCCAGGCCCCGCAAACACCCACCGCGCACACCAGACAATGACCTATGTGGGGTAGATCACAATCTTGCCGTTGTGTATTCCGCCGTAGCAGTACTCCACGCCGTCCGTCGCCACCGCGGTATGTCCCCCACCGGGGCGGCAGTCGAACCAGTCGACGTACGTGTCGTTCGTGGTAGCGCCGGCCGAGGCTCCGGAAAGCCCCATGGTGGTGACCGCCGCCATAGTGGATCCGAGAACGAAAATGGCGAGATGACGCATTGAACCCCCCATGCTGCTCGATTTCGACAGCGTGACTCTATCCGATGCGGTTTTACGGGATCCAGCGAAAATCAGGGGGTTCGGCGATATTCGTTGCCGCGGCGAACGGCTAGTCGGATTCCAGGGTCACCGGGACGTCGACACGGCGGCCTTCGCGGATGAGCTGGACCACCACGGTCTGTCCGATCTTGTTGGACTGTTCGGCCACCGTGAACTCATCGGAACTGGTGACCTCCCGATCGCCGACCCGCACGATGACATCGCCTTCCACGATGCCCGCCCGCGCGGCCGGACCGTTCGGTGAGACGTCGGCCACGGCGGCTCCGCTCATGACGTCGTTGGCGACCGTCTTGCTGCGAGCGGACAGGCCCATGGTCGGGTGGTGCACCACGCCGTCGCGGATCAAGGTCTGCGCGACCTCGGTCATCTTGTCCACCGGGATCGCGAAGCCGAGGCCGACCGAGCCGCCGGTCTCGCTGCGGATGGCGGTGTTGATGCCGATGACCCGGCCGTCCATGTCCACCAGCGCGCCACCGGAGTTACCCGGGTTGATCGACGCGTCGGTCTGCACGGCGTCGATCACGGCCTTCGTGTCGCTGCCCTCGCCCTCCAGCTTCACGGGCCGGTGCAGCGCGCTGACGATGCCCGAGGTCACCGTCTTGCTCAGGCCGAGCGGCGAACCGATGGCCAGCACATCGTCGCCGACCTGGACGTTGCCGGACTTGCCGAGCTGGGCGACGGTGAGATTCTTCACATCGACCTTCAGCACCGCCAGGTCCGTCTTCGGGTCGCGGCCGACGATCTGGGCGGGCACCCGGGTGCCGTCGGAGAACTGCACCTGGATCGCGGAGCGGTTGGTCTTGTCCTGCGCGGCCATCGAAACGACGTGGTTGTTGGTGACCACGTAGCCGCCGCCGTCGATCACCACGCCGGAACCGGTGGCGCCGTTCTCGCCGACGGTCACCCGGATGGACACGACCGACGGCAGCACGGCGTTGGCGACCTGGGCGATCAGCCCGTGCGGACGGTTGCCGTCGCCGCCCTGCTCGAGCGTCACCTTGCGCGAGGTGAGGGTCGATGCGGTGTCCGCGGTCAGGCGCCCGACCAGCCCGCCGAGCAGGCCGATGACGAGCGCGACCAGGGCGAGCAGCGCCAGCGCCTTCGGCGCGACCCTGGAGCCGAACAGCACTTCGCGGGCGCTGAGCTTCTCGGCCCGCGGCAGCGCCTCCGGCTTCGGCGTCGGCACCGCGGGAGCGCCGAGGCGCGCGACGGCCTCCGGATCACGCCACGGATCGGCCGGTCCCGCGACGGGAGCCTGGCCACCGGCCGCGTCGGGATCGCGCTGCAGGAGTTCGGTGGAGCCTTCGGGGCGGCCGAAGGCCTCGGCCAGCACCGCGTCGGGCGGCCGGTTCTGCGGTTCGGGACCCGACTGCGGCGCGGGCCCCGCCTTGCGCAGCGGCAGTGGATCGGCGAACGAACCGGACAGGCCGGACGGTCTGCGGAAGGCCCGCGCGGTGTGCGTGTCGACATGGGGCCGGTAGACCGGGCGCGGACCGAGCACGGGTGCGTCCGGCGGACGGAGATTCCCGCGGTTGGCCGCCGAATCCGAGGTGTCGGCCGATCCGGAATTCGTCGATTCGGTGGTCACTCGGGAAACTCTACTTGCGCCACCACGTGGTCCACCGGGTCGCGGTGAACGAATCGGTCAGAAAACCGAAAACCGCGTCGTTGCGCCCGGACTGACCGGATGCCGAGGACGGCGTGCGGCCACTGGACGCGCCGCCTGGCAGCTCCGCGAGGGGGATCCTGGTCAAGCTGTCGTGCAGCCCGGTCGGGATCGCGACCTGACCCGCGTGCCGCAGCGCGATGCGCGCCTGCTGCTGGGCGTCGACCTCCGCCGCGCACTCCGGACACAGCGAGAGGTGCTGAGCGGCGCGCAGGTAGGCGTTCATCCGCAACTCACCGTCCACGTACGCCGCGATCGCCTCACTCGCCAGATGCTCGGTGGGGCGAAAACGGGGCGGACGACGACCGGACGTGCTGAAGTCGCCACTCATTCGGTGCTCACCCTTCCAACCGACATCGACCGATGTTCGGGCGATGCCGGCTTCCGACGAATCACCCTATGTTCGCTTCAGCGGCGAACCGCTGCTCACTTCCATTATGCGCAAGGTAGTCGCGCAGGGCCTGGCGTCCACGGTGGATCCGACTGCGCACGGTGCCCAGTTTCACGCCGAGCGTAGCGCCGATCTCCTCGTAGGACAGCCCCTCGATGTCACACAGGACCACCGCGGCGCGGAACTCCGGCGCGAGCGAATCCAGGGCCGATTGCAGGTCGGGATCCAGTCGGGCGTCGTGGTAGGCCTGCTCCGGCCCGGGGCCGTCGGCGGGCACCCGGTCGTAGTCCTCCGGCAGCGCTTCCATCCTGATTCGGTTGCGGCGGCGCACCATGTCCAGGAACAGGTTGGTGGTGATGCGGTGCAGCCATCCCTCGAAGGTGCCGGGTTGATAGTTCGACAGCGAACGGAACACCCGGATGAACGTCTCCTGGGTGAGGTCCTCCGCGTCCTGTGCGTCGCCGGAGAGACGGTAGGCCAGGCGATAGACCCGGTCCGCGTGCTCGCGGACGAGTTCGTCCCACGTGGGCATCGCCGACCGGTCACCGGTGGCATCGAAGGCAGCAGTCCCGCTCAGCTCGACCGCGTCCTCGGCGGACTCGGCCTCGACCGGCAGGATCTGCTCGGGCAGGGTGGCGTATTCGCGCGCCGCATCGACCATGTGGATGGGGCTACCTCCTACTAGGGACCGCAAACGTAGGGAACTCGCTCCGGACCGGGTCTACGGTCCGTCACGTACGGATACAACCGACAACCGGTATGTCGTTGTTCCCGCGTCCCGTGTAAACACGGTCGGTGGTCTTGCGTTGCCCATACTCTTTCTGGTCCTGATATGGCCGGGTTATGGAGATCCTGAGGGTCGCCTGAGAAAACCGGCGGCGGAAATGGCGGGCGGCGCGTGTTGTCCGGAACGCCGAGATCACCCGCCCGGCGTTAGCCTCATACCCGTGGCATCGAATCTGGAGCGGAATCTCGCCTATGTGGAGGAATCCGTCGTGGAAGACGAAATCCTCGTCAGCGCGCGGGAACGGGCCACCGAACTCGGCGCGGTGCCGGTGCCGCCCTCGGTGGGCGCGCTGCTGAGCATGTACGCGCAGTTGCTCGGTGCGCGGGCGGTGGTCGAGGTCGGTACCGGCGCGGGGATCAGCGGGCTGTGGCTGCTCGACGGCATGCGCGAGGACGGCACGCTGACCACGATCGATTCCGAGCCGGAGCATCAGCGCGCGGCCAAGGAGGCGTTCCGCGCCGCCGACATCCCGCCCGCGCGCACCCGCATGATCAACGGGCGCGCGCTGGACGTGCTGCCCCGGCTGGCCGACGGCGCCTACGACCTGGTCTTCATCGACGCCGCGCCGCTGGAGCATCCGGAGTACGTCGCCCAAGCGGTGCGTCTGCTGCGCGAGGGCGGCGCCATCCTGCTGCACAACGCGCTGCTGGGTGGGCGCGTCCCCGATCCGGCGCAACGCGATCCGGCCACGCAGGCGGTGCGCGCCGCGACCCGCGCCATCGCGGAGAATCCGGAACTCACCTGTGTGCTGATCCCGGTCGGCGACGGGTTGCTCTGCGCCGCACGAGGATAGCGGTTCGCGGGCGTTCTGATTTCATCCCGGAATCCGGGGTATGCGCTGAGAAAGAACTCAGTGAGGAAAACTGTTATGCGTGAACTAACTCCCCTCGAAGTAGCGGCGATGGGGGACGTCGTGACCGAACGGCGAACGAGTTGGCTGCGGCCGACGATGTTGGCCCTGCTGCTCGTGATTCTGGGAGCGGTGGCGGTCATGATCGTGGTGAGCAACACCGATTTCGACACCGGCCCCGAGAAAACCACTCCGCCCCCCGGATCCTGCGAGCCGTTCTGCACCCAGAACGTCGCCCCGCCCGCACAGTAATCCCGCCGTCGGCAGCGCCCCTCCGGCCGAATAGGCCCGCCGCCGAAGTATTTCCGGACTTCCGGGCCGCGCGCCAGCTTCTCATCGCGATGGCGCCACCCGCCGGTGACCGGCGGCGTTCGCGGAAAGCCCACCCTGGCGCCACGGTTCGGCGCATGATGCCGCGAAATCCGAAAGATCGCCGATACTGGTAAAGGTCACGTTCCGAATGGATCGGGAAGCGGGTGCGGCATGGTCATGATGATGTTTCTCTGGGATGAAGACGAGCGTCGTCCCAAGCCCATCCATTGGGGCCGGACCATGATCGCGTTCGCCGGGGTGCTGCTGTTCGCCGTGCTGGTGGTCTATTTGGTGAGTACCGCCGATTTCGGCGGCGCTTCGAAATCCACCGTGCCACGCACGCCGGGCCCTTGCGCGCCGTTCTGCATCAATTCGCCCGCGCCGCAGCCGGGCACGCCCTAGGAACGGTCCGGGACTGTCACACCCAGACGCCCTTGCCCACCGTGACGACGCCCCCGTTGCTGACGGCGAAGCGGCTGCGATCACGCGCAAGGTCCACCCCGATGATCTCGCCCTCGCCCACGACGACATTCTTGTCCAGGATGGCGCGCCGCACCACCGCGCCGCGCCCGATCCGCACGCCCGGCATGAGCACGCACCCTTCGACGGTGGCGCCGTCGTCGACCATGACGTTGGCGCTGAGCACCGAGTTGCGGACGGTGGCGGCCGACAGGATGCTGCCCGCGCCGACGATGCATTCCTGCGCCAGGCCGCCCTGGGCGAACTTCGCGGGAGGCAGGTTCTCGGCCGCCCCGCGGATCGGCCAGTGGCGGTTGTAGAGGTTGAACACCGGATGCACCGAGACCAGGTCCATATGCGCGTCGTAGAACGCGTCGATGGTGCCGACATCGCGCCAATAGCCGCGGTCGCGATCGGTGGCTCCTGGCACCTCGTTGTCGGCGAAGTCGTAGACACCCGCCTGCCCCGCCGCCACCAGGGCCGGGATGATGTCACCGCCCATGTCGTGGTCGGAATCGGAGTCGTCCGCGTCCGCCCGGATCGAGTCGACGAGCACTTTGGTCGTGAAAACGTAGTTGCCCATCGACGCGAACGTGACATTGGGGTCGTCCGGGGTGCCGGGCGGATGCGCGGGCTTCTCCAGGAACTGGGTGATGCGGCCGGACTCGTCGCTGTCGATGCATCCGAACGCGCTCGCCTGGCTGCGCGGCACCCGGATGCCGGCCACGGTCACGCCTGCGCCGGATTCGATGTGATGGCGCACCATCTGCTCCGGGTCCATCCGGTAGACGTGATCGGCGCCGAAAACCGCGATGTATTCCGGGTCCTCGTCGTAGATCAGGTTCAACGATTGCAGGATCGCGTCCGCGCTGCCGGTGTACCAGCGCGGTCCGAGCCGCTGCTGTGCGGGCACGGGGGTGATGTACTCGCCCGCGAAACCGGACAACCGCCAGGTCTGTGAGATGTGCCGGTCCAGCGAATGCGACTTGTACTGGGTGAGCACGCACAGCCGCAGGAAACCCGCGTTGACCAGGTTGCTGAGGACGAAATCGATGAGACGGTAGGCGCCGCCGAACGGGACGGCGGGCTTGGCGCGGTCGGCCGTGAGTGGAAAGAGTCGCTTGCCCTCACCACCGGCGAGCACGATTCCGAGTACGTGCGGCTGGCTCCTCACACCTGCCAAACTACCGGGTGAAGCGTCTGTGAGTGGCCGCCGCGGAGCCGAACGTCTAGTTTGGATCGGTGAGTTTCGGCACGAACGGCGGGCACTCGGCGGTGGATTCCGGCGAGCGGGACCGGCTTCGCGTCGCGATGCTGACCCGCGAGTATCCCCCCGAGGTGTACGGCGGAGCGGGCGTGCACGTCACCCAACTGACGGCGCATTTGCGTCACCTGTGCGAGGTGACCGTGCACTGCATGGGAGTCGAGCGCGCCGACGCCGTGGTCCATCAACCGGATTCCGCGCTCTACGCCGCCAACGCCGCGCTGCAGATGATGTCGGCCCAGCTGCGGATGGCCGACGCGGTGGGTGAGGTGGACGTGGTGCACTCGCACACCTGGTACAGCGGCTTGGCCGGTCATCTGGCCGCGGCCCTCTACGGCGTCCCGCACGTGCTGACCGCTCATTCCCTGGAGCCGCGCAGGCCGTGGAAGGCCGAGCAGCTCGGCGGCGGCTACCGGCTCTCGTCCTGGTCGGAGCGCAACGCCGTGGAACACGCCGACGCCGTCATCGCGGTGAGCGAAGGCATGCGCCACGACGTGCTCGACGCCTATCCCTCGGTGGACCCGGACCGCGTGCACGTGGTGCACAACGGCATCGACGGCGCCGTCTGGCATCCCGGCCCACCGGCAGGTGACGAACCGCCGGTGCTGGCTGAACTCGGTGTGCGGACCGACCTTCCCATCGTCGCCTTCGTCGGCCGCATCACGCGCCAGAAGGGCGTCGGCCATCTGCTGGCCGCGGCCCGCGACTTCGACCCCGACATCCAGCTCGTGCTGTGCGCGGGCGCGCCGGACACGCCCGAGCTGGCGCAGGAGGTGGCCGCGGCGGTCCAGGAGCTGCGACGCCGGCGCGGCGGCGTGTTCTGGGTGCGCGAGATGCTGCCCACCGAGCGGATCAGGCAGATCCTCGCCGCCGCGTCGCTGTTCGTGTGCCCGTCGGTGTACGAACCGCTGGGCATCGTGAACCTGGAGGCGATGGCCTGCGCGACCGCGGTGGTCGCCTCCGACGTCGGCGGCATCCCCGAGGTGGTCGACGACCGCAACGGACGACTGGTGCACTACGACGCGGGCGCCGCCGCCGACTACGAGCGCGGGCTCGCCGCCGCCGTGAACGAGGTGGCCGGTAACCCGGAGCTGGCCGCCCGGCTGGGCGCAGCGGGGCGCGAGCGCGCCGTCTCCGAGTTCGACTGGGCGCGCATCGCGGCCCGCACCGTCGCGGTCTACGACGAGGTCAGGAAGGGCTGAGCCGCGCGATCACGCCGCCCGGCGGTAGGTGCCGACGACGACCGACGCGGTCACCTCGACCGTCTCCGGCAGCAGCGCCAGCCGCTGCGCTCCGGCGGCGGCGTGATGCGCGGACGGACCCATGCCGACCACATGGCCGACGTCGGTCCTGGCGAGCGTCATCGGATACTCGACCAGCGTCCGGTCGACGGGCTCGAGATGTCCCGCCATCGCCGCGTCGAGCCTGCTGTTCTTGTCGGGGTCGACGCGCACCATGTCCAGCGGCTCGATCAGCTCGCGCAAGTGGCCCGCGGTGGGCGTGGCGACCACGAAGCGACCGTCCTCGGCGAGCACCCGGGCGATCTCGCCGGGGTTGCGCGGGGCGAAGACGGAAAGTACGCAGGCCAGCGCGCCGTCGCGGATCGGTAACCCGCGCCATGCGTCGGCGAGCACGGCCGCGGCGCGCGGGTGCGCGCGGGCGCACCGGCGGACGGCGGGTTTGGCCACGTCCAGCCCGATGCCGACGGCCGGGGGAGCGGCGTCGAGTGTCCGGGCGAGGTAGTAGCCGGTGCCCGCGCCGATCTCCAGTACCGGGCCGTCGGTCCCGCGCGCGGTGGCGGCGCGCGTCACCGCGTCGGCGATCGGCGCGAAGTGGCCTTCGCTCTGAAAAGCGGCGCGGGCGTCGAGCATGGCCGCGGTGTCCCCGGTCATCTTGGTCGACGCACCGGTCAGCAGGCTGACGTAGCCCTGTCTGGCGACGTCGAAGCTGTGCCCGCGACCGCAGCGCAGTGCTCGATCCCGCGGCTCGAGCGCGAGCGGCGCGGCGTCCCGGTGCGCCCGCGAACATTCCGGGCAGGCCAGGACGCCGGCCGCGGCGGCGAGCGCCGAGGGGTCAGCCGGGGCCACTCAGCTCGTGACGCTCTTCAGTTCGTCACCGAGCGCCGCTGCTTCGTCCGGCGTGAGTTCGACGACCAGACGCCCGCCACCCTCGAGTGGAACCCGCATGACGATTCCACGCCCTTCTTTGGTTGCCTCGAGGGGACCGTCCCCGGTGCGGGGCTTCATGGCCGCCATCCTCTGCTCCCTCCAGATCTGCGCGGTCCTTTGCGCACTTTCTTGGAACTCCAGTTGTCACCAACCAGTGAGCTCGCCGGCGTTTGGCGAGCTACACCCGTCCCATTCTTCCCTATCGCCGATGTGGACGGATAGCTGAGTTCAAAAAGTGACCGGTCGGCTCGTGTCGGGCCGGGCGCTGCCCACCCAGCAGTCGGCCACATGATCATCGACCATTCCGGTCGCCTGCATCAGGGCGTAGGCCGTGGTCGGCCCGACGAACCGGAAGCCACGGCGCTTCAATTCTTTTGCCATAGCGATGGATTCGGGTGTGGTGGCCGGTACCTCGGCGCCGGAGCGCGGGCGCGGGCGCGGCGGCGGGGCGAACGACCAGAGCAACTCGTCCAGGCCGACGTCGAGGTCACGGGCGACGCGGGCGTTGGCGATGGCCGCGTCGATCTTGCTGCGGTTGCGGACGATGCCCGCGTCGGCCATCAGCCGGGCGACGTCGTCGTCATCGAACTCCGCGACTCGCGCGATCGAGAAATCGGCGAACGCGGCGCGGAAGGCGGGGCGTTTGCGCAGGATGGTCAGCCAGGACAGCCCGGATTGGAACGCCTCCAGGCAGAGTCGCTCGAACAAGGCGTCGTCGCCGTGCAGGGGCTTGCCCCACTCGTTGTCGTGATAGTCGCGGTAGAGCTGAGAATCCAGCGGCCACGCGCAGCGGACCAGCCCGTCGTCGGCGATGGCGCTCACTTCGACTCCGGCGCGATCGGCGTCTGCCAGTGGGCCGCGCGAGCCTCGGCCAGCTGGTGCTGGAGCTCATCGATCCGCGCGGCCAGCCGGGCCAGCGCCCAATCCACTTCCCCGGCTTTGTAGCCGCGCACCACCTGCTGGAATCGCAACGCGCGCACGTCCGCCCCGGTGATCCCTTCCACCGGCAACACGGTGGCCGTCGTGCCCTCCGGCAGCGGCCCCAACTCCTCCGACCGCCCGAACACCGCACTGGCCAGTAGGAACAGGACCGCGGCGACCAAGCCGACGATCAGCACGTACAACAGCATGGTGAGCATGGCACGAGCTTATTAGTGCGTGCTGTGTTTGTTTTCCAGCGCCTGCGGCGCTGGGTGTTCGCGGCCCGGCTCGCGTCCGAGCGACCGCCGCTAGCGACTTCGTCGCGGACGCGGCGGCCACTCGGACGCGAGCCGGGCCGCGAACGGCGGATGCTCGGTCTCGCTTCGCTCGAAAGACGGGGTTGAGGTGAGCTGGGCGCGTCGGCGTTGGACGGCGGCACTTCGATGTGGGTGACTTACCCGACTTGGGTCCGGTGCGGCCTCTACTTGGTTCCGGTGCGGCGTTACAAGTGCCGGGTGGTGTCGATGCCGAGTGACATGCCGGCGAGGCCGCGGCGGCGGACGGCGAGTTTGTCGGCGACCTCGGCCAAAGCCTTGGCGGCGGGGTTCTCGGGGTCGCGCAGCACGATCGGGGTGCCCTCGTCGCCCGCTTCGCGCAGCGCCTGTTCGATGGGGATCTGGCCGAGCAGCGGCACGGTCGCGCCCACCGCGCGGGTGAGCCGGTCGGCGACGGCCTGCCCGCCGCCGGAGCCGTACAGGTCCATCCTGGTGCCGTCCGGCAGGTCCAGCCAGGACATGTTCTCCACCACGCCCGCGATGCGCTGCCGGGTCTGCAGCGCGATCGCGCCCGCCCGCTCGGCCACCTCGGCGGCGGCGGGCTGCGGTGTGGTGACGACCAGGATCTCGGCGTTCGGGATCAGCTGGGCGATGGAGATCGCGACGTCGCCGGTGCCGGGCGGCAGATCGAGCAGCAGGATGTCCAGGTCACCCCAGAACACGTCGGCGAGGAACTGTTGCAGCGCCCGGTGCAGCATCGGGCCGCGCCAGACCACGGGGGTGTTGCCCTGGGTGAACTGCGCGATCGAGATCATCTTCACGTCGTGCGCGATCGGCGGCATGATCATCCGCTCCACCTGCGTCGGCCTGGCGTCGGTGCCGAGCATGCGGGGGATGGAATGACCGTAGATGTCCGCGTCCAGCACTCCGACGGACAGGCCGCGCGCGGCCATGGCGGCGGCCAGGTTCACCGTGACGCTGGACTTGCCGACACCGCCCTTTCCGGAGGCGACGGCGTAGACGCGGGTGAGCGAGCCGGGCTGGGCGAAGGGGATGACCGGATCGGCGGAGTCGCCGCGCAGCTGCTTGCGCAGTGCGGTGCGTTGCTCGTCGTCCATCACGTCGAGGTCGACGGTGATCGCGCCCACACCGGGCACGTCGGCGATGGCCTTGCTCACCCGCTGCGTGATCTCGGTGCGCAGGGGGCAGCCCGCCGTCGTCAGATAGATCTCCACGTGGACATCGCTGTCGGCGCCGATGACGACGCTTTTCACCATGCCCAGCTCGGTGATCGGCTTGCGGATCTCCGGGTCGTCGACCTTCGCGAGGGCACCCCGCACATCCGATTCCGTAACCACTGGCATGGCAGGAATTTTAGGCGTGTCAAATTTTCGGCAGGTCTCCGGCCCGGGGTGCGACCCCCGTGCTGTAGGAGGTCTCCCATGCCATGACGTTCGCGACGTAGGCCATCGAGTGGTTGTAGCGGAGGATCGCCTTGGACTGTTGGGCCAGGTCACGCATGTTCAGGCCGCCGTCGCAGAGGTAGCGTCCCGCTGTCAGCGCGGCGTCGAAGAGGTTCTGCGGATCGGCGATGCCGTCGCCGTTGCCGTCGGCCGCGTAGCGCTTCCAGGTGTCGGGCAGGAACTGCATCGGGCCGATCGCGCGGTCGTAGCCGTCCAGGCCGTCCAGCGCGCCGTCGTCGGAATCGCGGACGACGTGGTTGCCCGTGAGCGAGCCGTCCAGCACGGGGCCGTAGACGGGGCTGAGCGGGTTGCCGTCGGCGTCGGCTTTGCCGCCGTACGCGTGGGTGGACTCGACCCGGCCGATACCGGCCAGCAGCGACCACGGCATGCCGCACACCGGATTCTCGGCCGCGAGGATCCGTTCGGCGTTCTCGTACGCCGCGACGGCGACGCCGGGGATGCCGAGCGGCCCGGCCGGCATCGCGGCGGCCTGCCGGCCGCTCGGCAGGGCAACGGTTTTCACCACGGGCGTCGCCGTTGGCGCGGCCTTGGCCATGGCGTGCGCGGCGAATTCTGCCCCGGCGACGGGCTCGGCGAGCGCTTGCGCGGCGCCTTGGACGTCGTCCTCCGGGATGTGTACGGCGGTCGCGAGCGGCGCGGTGTCGCCCACCTCGGAGGCGGCCGTGACGGATACCAGCCCTGCGGGAACCAATCCGGTCAACGCGATGACGGAACTCCGTCGGACGGTGGCAGGCGGTTGTTTTCGATGACGCCCCACGGTGTGGTGACCCTCCCATGACTCGCTGTGAGCCCTTTGTTATGGAACCAAGGGAAGGGTACCGCATCCGAGATCTTTTTGTTACTGCTTCGTGATCTGATGCAAGGTTTGAATCACTGCTGGGGCGCGGCCGGTGGCGCGGGAAGGGGGATGACGATGCCGAAGGGCAAGGTGATGCCGGGCGGCGGCGTGGGTGTGGGCTCGGCGGCGGGGGCCGTTTCGGGCTCGGGTGCGGGCGGTGTGGTGGTAGCGACTTCGGATTCGCGGCGGGATTCGTCGCCGGGGGCAGGTAGGTCCGCCGGGAGGGGAGTGGGCTCCGCGGTGGCGAGCGTGGTGTCGGGCTGTCCGCATCCGGCGGCGAGCTGGTCTTGGGTGCCCGGCTGTTCGGCGGCGCCGGGTTGTGCCGCGACGCCGGGCTCCGCGGGCTTGCCCGCCAGGGCGGGATCGGAGTTACGCGGCTCGGCCGGCGCCGCGCCGTAGGACTGCTGTGGCGCCAGCGGTACGCGGGCGGTCCCGGGTAGGTCCGGGAACGGCATCGGTGCTGGAACAGATTGCCCCGCACACGGATTCACCTGCGGCGGAGCCGGGCAGAAGATCCCGCACGGGATCGGCGGCAGACCGGGCAGCGTGATCATCACCTGCGTGGGCTGCGGTCGCGGCCGCGGCGTCCGGTACTGTTCGGCCGGCTCGGTGGCCGGGGTGGTGGTGCGCACCGCGGTCATGTCGGCGCCAGGCCCCACCGGCGGCAACGACCCCGGCGCCACCAGATCCGGCGACACCCGCACCGGCGTCGGCGAACCACCCGTCCGATACGCCCGCGCCCAACTCAGCACATTCGCCGCATACGCCATCGAG
>NZ_JAYKYQ010000024.1:0-13428 GCF_035544775.1 Nocardia implantans
CGTCGAAGGGTTGGGGTCGGTGGTGGGGTGAGGCGGGGGTGACGGTGTCGTGCCACCACAGGTCGCGGCCTTCGGTCCAGGGGACTTCGATGCCGGTGCGGCGCACCACCAGCACATGCTCGACGCTCGACGTCCCCTCACCCAGCGCCTCGTCCACCCCGGCTTTGAGCGGCGCCGCCGCCCCGCGCCGCCACTGCCCGTCGGTCGTGATCACCAGACGCGCGCCGGCGTCGTCCACCCGCTGGCGCAGCGCGGTGGGGGAGAATCCGGCGAAGACGACCGAGTGGGTGAGTCCGAGGCGGGCGCAGGCGAGCATGGACACGATGGCCTCGGGCACCATCGGCATGTAGATCGCCACCCGGTCGCCCGCGACCAGGCCCAGGTCGGTGAGCGCGTTGGCGGCCCGGCAGACCTCGTCCCGCAACTGTTCATAGGTGATCGCGCGCGAGTCGCCGGGTTCGCCTTCCCAGTGGATGGCGTCCTGGTCGCCGTGTCCGTCCAGGACGTGGCGGTCCACGCAGTTGTAGGCGACGTTGAGCTTGCCGCCGACGAACCACTTCGCCACCGGCGCTTCGCTCCAATCCAGCACCTGGGTGAACGGTTCGTCCCAGTGCAGCCGCCGGGCCTGCTCGGCCCAGAACGCGTCGCGATCGGCCGCCGCCCGCTCGTAGAGCGCCGCGCTCGCGTTCGCCTGGGCGGCGAACTCCGCGGCGGGCGGGTAGGCGGTGGTGTCGCGGTCATCGGTGGTTGCGCTGGTCACGCGAGATCTCCTAACGAAAGAACAGGGGGGACGAGGAATGCCGGGCAGTGCTCAGTGCACCACCGCCTTCTCGGCGCCGACGCCGGTGAGCGAGCGGACCTCCATCTCCGCGGCCTTGGCCGGATCCTCGGACCTGCCGCCGACGAAGGTGCCGATGATGCCGAGCACGAACGCCAGGGGGATGGAGACGATGCCCGGGTTGGACAGCGGGAACCAGTCGAAATCCGAGCCGGGCAGCATGGCGGTCTTGCTGCCGGACACCGCGGGGGAGAACACGATCAGCACGATCGTCGAGATCAGGCCGCCGTACATGCTCCACAGCGCGCCGGTGGTGTTGAACCGCCGCCAGAACAGCGAGTACAGGATGGTCGGCAGGTTCGCCGACGCCGCGACGGCGAACGCCAGCGCCACCAGGAAGGCGACGTTCTGGCCGTTGGCCAGGATGCCCAGCGCGATGGCCAGCACGCCGATCACCACCGCGGTGATCCGGGAGACCCGGACCTGTTCGCGCTCACCGGCTTTCCCGCGCTTGATGACGTTGGCGTAGATGTCGTGGGCGAACGACGCCGACGCCGTGATGGTCAGGCCTGCGACCACCGCGAGGATGGTGGCGAAGGCGACCGCGGAGATCACGCCGAGCAGCACCACGCCGCCGAGTTCGAAGGCCAGCAGCGGCGCGGCCGAGTTCTGCCCGCCGGCGGCCGCGAGGATGCGATCCGGCCCGACGATCGCCGCCGCGCCGTAGCCGAGGACCAGGGTGAACAGGTAGAACGCGCCGATCAGGCCGATCGCCCAGACCACCGAGCGCCGCGCCTCTTTGGCGGTGGGCACGGTGTAGAAGCGCATCAGCACGTGCGGCAGGCCCGCGGTGCCGAGCACCAAGGCCAAGCCGAGCGACAGGAAGTTGAGCTTCGAGGTCTCGCTGCCGCCGTACTGCGCGCCGGGGGCGAGCACGTCACGCGCGGCGACGGCCTTGTTCGCCGAACCGGAAACCGCTTCCTGCGCGGAACCGAGGATCTCGGAGAAGTCGAAACCGAACTTGGCGAACACCATGACGGTCATCAGCGCCGCGCCGACGATCAGCAGCACCGCCTTGATGATCTGCACCCACGTGGTGCCCTTCATACCGCCGACCAGCACGTACACGATCATCAGCACGCCGACGACGGCGATGACGACGGATTGGCCGGTCTTGTCGGTGACGTCGAGCAGCAGCGCCACCAGACCGCCCGCGCCCGCCATCTGCGCGAGCAGGTAGAACAGCGACACCGTCAGCGTGGACAGCGCCGCGGCGGTGCGTACCGGGCCTTCTTTCAATCGGAAGCTCAGCACGTCGGCCATGGTGAATTTGCCGGTGTTGCGCAGCATCTCGGCGACCAGCAGCAGCGCCACCAGCCAGGCGACCAGGAATCCGATGGAGTAGAGGAATCCGTCGTAGCCGTAGACCGCGATGGCGCCCGCGATGCCGAGGAAACTCGCGGCCGAGAGGTAGTCGCCCGCGATGGCGACGCCGTTCTGCGGGCCGGAGAAGCCGCGCCCGCCGGTGAAGTAGTCGGCGGCGGTGGCGTTGTTCCGGCTGGCCCGGATCACCACGATCATCGTGAAGACGACGAAGACGCCGAAGATGGCGATGTTGGCGACCGGGTTGCCGACCGTCGCCGCCGCGGCGTAGGTGTGCACGGTGTTCACGCTCGGTCTCCCTCGAGGTAGCCGCGGATGGCCGCCGCGCGCGGATCCAGCTCCCGGTTGGCGAACCGGACGTAGAGCGCGGTGATGGCGAAGGTGGATACGAATTGGCCGAGGCCGAGCAGCAATCCGACGTTGATCTCGCCGAACACCGGGCGGCTCATGAAGTCGTGGGCGTACGCGCCGAGCAGCACATAACCGAGGTACCAGAGCAGGAACAGCGCGGTCATCGGAAACACGAAGCGGCGCAGGCGCGTTCGCAGTTCCTGGAATTGGGGGCTCGCCTGGACTTCGGCGAATTCTGCTGCGCTCGGCGCTCGCCGCGGTGCGGTGTCGTCGAGTTCGGTACTGGTCATGATGGTCCTACCAAGTGACGTGGCTTACTTCTCGTGGACGGTAAGTCAGACCACAGGGGCGTCAGTAGGCTGTGGTGTGGGTCACTCCGTGAAGGTGTCCGAATCTGCGGTGAGCGGTCGATCCGGCGCGACGAACGGTCGGAGGGTGCGAGAGCCGTCGTTCAGTCCGAGCGGAGACTGCGCTCCCGGTCCGCGCCCATGCCCAAGCGCTCCGGCGCGTGCATCCGGACGAAGATCCGGCTCACCGTCCTTGCGCCGAGGCCGCGGGTGCGCGAGCTCACCAGCACCATGGTGGCGAACGCCAGCGGCACGCTGATCGCCGCCGGATAGCTCAGCAGCGCGGCGGGCCAGCCGCCCGCCACTTCGTCGGAGAAACCGCCGGTGACCGAGACGGCGGTCGCCGCGCCCGCCGCGAGCCCGCCCGCGATCAGTCCGGCCGCCGCGCCCGCCGCGGTCAGTCCGCGCCACCAGATGCCGAGCACCAGCAGCGGGCACAGCGTGGAGGCGGCCACCGCGAAGGCCAGGCCGACGGTGCGCGACAGGTCCAGCGACACCACCGTCAGCGACAACGCCAGCGGGACGGACCCCGCGACCAGCGCGGCCGTGCGGAAGTCCCGGATGCGCCCGCGCAGCATGTCGGTGCTGAGCACGCCCGCGATGCTCACCAGCAGCCCCGACGAGGTGGACAGGAACGCGGCGATCGCGCCCGCCGCGGCCAGCGCCGCGAGCAGCTGACCCGGCAGGCCCGCTACCACCGCCCCCGGCAGCAGCACCACCGCGGCGTCGGAGGTTCCGGTGATCAGCAATTGCGGCACGTACAGCCGGGCGAAGACGCCCAGCAGGACGGGGAACAGGTAGAACAACCCGACCAGGCCGATCACCGCGAGCGCCGTCGTGCGCGCGGCGCGCCCGTCGGGGTTGGTGTAGAAGCGCACCAGTACGTGCGGCAGGCCCATCGTGCCGAGGAAGGTCGCCAGGATCAGCGAATAGACCTGGTAGGCCGGATGCGGTCCGCCCAGGCCGCCGCCCGGCGCCAGCCAGCCCGCGCCGTCGGCGGGGGCGCCCGCCACCACCGGCACCGCGGACCCTGCCTCGAGCACCAACCGCGTCCCGGCCGCCAGCTCGTGCGTGCCGGGTGACAGCGGCACCGGGCCGTCGACGGCGCGCTCGTCGAGCGTTCCCGTGATCGAGACCTGCTGTGGCGCGTTGACCCGGACCACCACGTCGGTGGTCACGTCGACGGTCGTGCGTTCGGACACCACCGGCGGGGCCGGCGCGCCCAGTTCCCGCTCGTCGGCGAGGAAGTGCCCGAGCAGCACCAGCGCGGGGAGGGCGACCGCCGTCAGCTTCAACCAGTACTGGAACGCTTGGACCAGCGTGATCGAGCGCATCCCGCCGCCGACCACGTTGGCGATCACGATCGCGCCCACCGCCACCGCGCCCACCCAGTCCGGCACTCCGAGCAGGATGTGCAGCGTGAGGCCCGCGCCCTGGAATTGCGGGATCAGGTACACCGCGCAGATGAGCACCACGACGGTGGCCGCGAGCCTGCGCAAACGCACCGAGCCCAAACGGAATTCGGCGAAGTCGGGCACCGTGTACGCGCCGGAGCGGCGCAGCGGGGCGGCGACGAACAGCAGCAGCGCCAGGTATCCGGCGGTGAACCCGACCGGGTACCACAGCGCGTCCGCGCCGTACTTGGCGATCAACCCGGCGACGCCGAGAAACGAAGCGGCCGAGAGGTATTCACCGGAGATCGCGGCGGCGTTCCAGCGCGGCCCCACACTGCGCGATGCGACGAGGAAGTCGGAGGTGGTGCGCGCGAGCCGCACACCGTAAGCGCCGATCGCGACGGTCGCCAGCGCGGCGAGGATCAGCGCGGCCACCGTCAGCGTGGTCGCCGTGCCGGAGGTCATGGCGTGCCTCGGGACCGGGCGCGGTATCCGGCCCCCGCGCCTCGGCCGGCTGGCGTGCGAAACGGTGCGAGGAGCGACGCGTCCCGCACCGTCGGTGTGGTCGGACCGCGCGTGCCCGGTCGGCGCGGGCGCAAGATCCGCCAGTCGCCGCTTGGCGTCCGGCATTCGCGCGCGCGGGCCACGGCGGTCGCTCGGCCGGTGGCGGGGAGTCGGACCGGTCGCACGTTCGGTCCCCGGCCGATCCGAGGAAGACCCGTTCGTCGCGTTCGGCCAGGCCACCGCATGTTCCGGACGGGAAGCGCCACCGGGGTCAGCGTGGGGTCGGAGGTCACCGCGCGGCCGTAGGAAGGTCGGCCGCATGCGCGCGGTATGGCGGTCCACGCGGCCCCCCGGCGGATGGGCGTGCCGAACGGTGCGGGGAACGAAGCGCCAGACGATGTTCGCCGCGCCGGCCAGCTCCCGCCGGGCGTCCGGGACGGGCGGGGGCCGCTCGCGGGGTGCGGAGGCGCATGCGTCATGTCTGTGCTGGTGAAGCCGGTCTCACGGCGGCACGCGGATCGCTCCTGTCGAATCCCGGTCGCGGACGCGCCGCGTGTGTTCCCGGCGCAGGTTCGCGGACGCGCCGAGTGGCGTACCCGGCTCGTCCCGCTGCTGCCGCAGGGCATCGACACGGACGGGATTCGGGTGGGGTGCACGATCAGTCCTCGGCCAGTTCGAGGAAATCCTGTTCGTTGCGTTCGGCCAGGCGCACGTAGGTGCGGCCGATCAGGAACAGCAGCGGGTAGACGGCGCCGCCGAGCAGCAGCCAGGGCAGCCGGATGCCCAGCACCGTGACCGAGCCGATCGAACCGGCGCGGAACAGCACGGGCAGCGCGCACAGCAGCGCGATGGTCACCAGGCCCACGCGCAGCGCGAGCCCGAGTTGCGCGCGGATCAGACCGCCGATGAGCGCCTCGCCGAACTCGGTCTGCTCGGCGACCTCGACCCGCGTGCGGATCCGCCGCGCGCCGCGTCGCTCGGACAGCACCACGCGCTCGCGCACCGGACGCGGCGGCGTGGTCACTGATTGCCCCAGTGTTGCCGGGGCCGGTGCACCAGCCGCTGCTTCAGCTCGCGCACCTGTCTTCGGCTGACCGGCAGTTCGACCGCCTGCGCGTCGCCCTCGGCCCGCAGGCACACCACGGTGCCGGAACCCACCGCGCGCAGTCCGGTGACCATCCGCAGCGCCACCAGATACGAGCGGTGCACCCGCAGGAAACCCGCGTCGTGCCAGCGAGCCTCCAAGGCGGACAACGGGATCCGCACCAGATGCGATCCGCGGCTGGTGTGCAGCCGCGCGTAGTCACCGTCGGCTTCCACCCAGCTCACGCTCGTCCTCGGCACCAGCGTCGTCACCCCGCCCAGTTCCACCGGAATGACCTCGCTCGGGTCGGCGCGCTCGTCGGCGGCGGCCTGGTGCGGCGCGCTGCGAGCGGCGGCGATCCGCCGCACCGCCTCGGCGAGCCGCGCCTCGCGCAGCGGCTTGAGCAGATAGTCGACCGCGCCCAGGTCGAACGCTGCGATCGCCCGATCGTCGTGGGCGGTCACGAAGACCACGGCGGGCGGATTGGCGAACTCGGACAGGATGCCCGCCAGCTCCATACCGTCCAGGCCGGGCATGTTGATGTCCAGGAAGACCGCGTCGACCGGGTGGGCGCGCAGCACCCGCAGCGCGCTGGTGGCGTCGCCCGCCGCGTGGATCTCCCCGATCTCGGCCCGCGCGCGCAGCAGATACACCAGCTCGTCCAGAGCGGGCTTCTCGTCGTCCACGGCGAGCACGCGCAGCGCGCCCGCCGGTTTGCCGGTAACGCGGGTCACAGTCGCTCCATCGTAAAGCTCTCCCGCCGGGCCGCCGACCGGGCGTCGTCAGCGTGCCCCGGCCTGCTCCGGGTACCGCTGGCTGTCCTTCGACCGGATGCGGTCGTGGTTCCCGCTCGCGTGGGTCGGCCTGCTGGTCGGGTGTTCGTCGTGGGCGTGAGCCGGGCATCGCGTGGGCTGGTCTGCCGGCCGGTGTGAGTCGTGCTTTCGGCGTGCGTGGGCTGAGCGGTGCTTGGTTGGCCGCCGCCGGGTGGGGCCGGGCACGCCGATCTCACGGCCGGATGCCCGCGCGGAACTTGGGGACGCGCAGGCTGACTTTCGTGCCCGCGCCCGGCGCAGTTTCCACGACCAGGCCGTAGTCGTCGCCGAAGGCCGCGCGCAACCGGTCGTCGACGTTCGCCAGGCCGACGTGCGCGGCCTCCCCGGAGCCCGCCGGGCCGGCGCCGGTGTCGACGGCGTCCAGCGCGCCGGAGCGCAGGAGGTCGGGGTCCATGCCGACGCCGTCGTCCTCGACGCTGATCACGCAGTCGGTGCCCGCGTCGGTGGCGACGATGCTCACGGTGCCGCCGTTGGCGGTGCCCGCCAGCCCGTGCCGCACCGCGTTCTCCACCAGCGGCTGCAGCGCGAGGAAGGGCAGGACCACGCCGAGCACCTCGGGCGCGATCCGCAGCCGCACCTGCAGGGCGTCGCCGAAGCGGGCGCGTTCCAGCGCCAGGTAGCGCTCGATGTTGCGCAGCTCGTCCGACAGCACCGTGTACTCGCCCGCGGCGCGGAAGGAGTACCGGGTGAAGTCGGCGAATTCGAGGATCAGCTCGCGGGCCCGCGCCGGGTCGGTGCGGACGAACGAGGCGATGGTGTTGAGCGCGTTGTAGATGAAGTGCGGGCTGATCTGCGCCCGCAGCGCGCGCACCTCGGCCCGGTCCAGCCGGGCCCGCGACGCGTCCAGTTCGGCCAGTTCGAGCTGGCCGCAGGCGTACCGCGCCACCTCGGCGACCGCGCCGAGCCGCCCCGGCCCCGGCTGTCCGGTGCTCACGACGCCCAGCACACCGGCGACGCCGTTGGATTCGACCAGCAACGGTTGGGCGATCAGGGTGCGCCCGGCGTGCTCGCCGCGCCCGGGTCCGGCTACGAGCACCGGACGCTCGCCCGCGACGGCGCGTGCGGCGGCTTCGGCGAAGTACTCGGCCAGTTCGGCGTGCGGTCCGTCCCAGGCGAGCAGCGTGCCGTCCGCGTCGGCCAGCGCGAGCGCCTCCGCGCCGGTGAGCGCGCGCAGATGGGGCGCGGCTTCCCTGGCCGACTCTTCGGTCAACCCGCGCCGCAGCGGGACCGCCGCCAGCGACGCGGTGTGCAGCGCCGAATGCACCGCCCGCTCGGCGGGGGTGGTCACCACCCTGCGGGTGCGCGACCAGATCAGCAACGCACCGGCGATCAGCGCCGCCGCGACCACGACGGCGAGCGCGGTGGTCATGGCGGGCCCCGGCGCGCGGATGTCATGGGCCGATTATCGCGGTGGGCGCGATCGCCAGGCATGGCGGCGGGCCGATCCCGACACTCGCGGAAATCAGACGCTTATGCGGCGAGTCGCCAGGACGCGCCGGTGATCTTTCCCACCGACACGCCGCAGGCCCGAGTGGCGCCCGCGTGCCGGTCAAAAGCAGTCGGTGCGCCCGCCTAGAATCGGTCCAGCCAACCCCCGTCGAGACCTTGGGAGGAAGGACCGTCTTGGCCGCCTCGTCCGGATCGTTCGTCCATCTGCACAACCACACCGAGTACTCCATGCTCGATGGTGCGGCCAAGATCTCGCCACTGTTCACGGAGGCGAAACGGCTCGGGATGAACGCGGTCGGGATGACCGACCACGGCAACATGTACGGCGCGTCGGAGTTCTACAACTCGGCCAAGAAGCACGACATCAAGCCGATCATCGGCATCGAGGCCTACATCGCGCCCGGTTCCCGGTTCGACACCAAGCGCGTGCAGTGGGGCGATCCGAGCCAGAAGGGCGACGACGTCTCCGGCTCCGGCGCCTACACGCACATGACGATGGTCGCCGAGAACGCCACCGGCCTGCGCAACCTGTTCAAGCTCTCCTCGCTGGCCTCCATCGAAGGTCAGCTCGGCAAGTGGGCGCGCATGGACGCGGAGATCATCGCCCAGTACGCCGAGGGCATCATCGCCACGACCGGCTGCCCCTCCGGCGAGGTGCAGACTCGCCTGCGCCTCGGCCACGAGCGCGAGGCGCTCGAGGCCGCCGCCAAGTGGCAGGAGATCTTCGGCAAGGAGAATTTCTTCCTCGAGGTGATGGACCACGGCCTGTCCATCGAGCGCCGGGTCCGCGAGGGACTGCTGAACATCGGCAAACAACTGGGCATCCCGGCGCTGGCCACCAACGACTGCCATTACGTCACCAAGGATCAGTCCGCCAACCACGAGGCGCTGCTGTGCGTGCAGACCGGCAAGACGCTGTCGGACCCCACGCGGTTCAAGTTCGACGGTGACGGCTACTACCTGAAGTCGGCCGAGGAGATGCGCGCGCTCTGGGACGCCGAGGTGCCCGGCGCGTGCGACAACACGGTGCTGATCGGCGAGCGGGTCCAGTCCTACGACGAGGTGTGGGCCTTCAAGGACCGCATGCCGGTCTTCCCGGTTCCCGAGGGCGAGGACCAGGACTCCTGGCTGCGCAAAGAGGTCGATCGCGGCTTGGCGCGCCGGTTCCCCGGCGGGGTGCCCGAGGAGTACTACACCCGCGCCTACTTCGAACTCGACGTCATCAAGCAGAAGGGCTTCCCCGCCTACTTCCTCGTCGTCGGCGACCTGGTCAAGCACGCGCGGGAAGTCGGCATCCGGGTCGGCCCCGGCCGTGGTTCGGCGGCCGGTTCGCTGGTGGCCTACGCATTGGGCATCACCAATATCGACCCGCTGCCGCACGGCCTGCTGTTCGAACGGTTCCTCAACCCGGAGCGCCCGTCCGCGCCCGATATCGATATCGACTTCGACGATCGCCGTCGCGGTGAGATGGTCCGCTACGCCACCGAGAAGTGGGGCAGCGACCGGGTCGCCCAGGTGATCACCTTCGGCACCATCAAGACCAAAGCCGCGATCAAGGACTCCGCGCGCGTCCAGTTCGGCCAGCCCGGTTTCGCCATCGCCGACCAGATCTCCAAGGCGCTGCCGCCGCCGATCATGGCCAAGGACATCCCGCTTTCGGGCATCATGGACCCCGATCACGAGCGGTACAAGGAAGCGGCTGAGGTCCGCGAGCTCATCGGCAGCAACCCCGATGTGGCCAAGATCTACGAGACCGCGCGCGGCCTCGAGGGCCTGATCCGCAACGCCGGTGTGCACGCGTGCGCGGTGATCATGTCCTCCGAGCCCTTGATGGACGCGATCCCGGTGTGGAAGCGGCCCCAGGACGGGGCGATCATCACCGGCTGGGACTATCCGTCCTGCGAGGCCATCGGCCTGCTGAAGATGGACTTCCTGGGCCTGCGCAACCTCACCGTCATCGGCGACGCGCTGGACAACATCAAGGCCAACCGCGGCATCGACCTGGACATGGACAACCTGCCGCTGGACGACCCCGCGACCTACGAATTGCTTTCGCGCGGTGACACGCTCGGCGTCTTCCAGCTCGACGGCGGTCCGATGCGCGACCTGCTGCGCCGCATGCAGCCCACCGGCTTCAACGACATCGTCGCCGTGCTCGCGCTGTACCGGCCCGGCCCGATGGGCATGAACGCGCACAACGACTACGCCGACCGCAAGAACGGGCGGCAGCCGATCAAGCCGATCCACCCCGAGCTCGAGGAACCGCTCAAGGACATCCTCGCCGAGACCTACGGTCTGATCGTCTACCAAGAGCAGATCATGTTCATCGCACAGAAGGTCGCCTCCTACTCCATGGGCAAGGCCGACGCGCTGCGTAAAGCCATGGGTAAGAAGAAGCTCGAGGTGCTGGAGGCCGAATACAAGGGCTTCCACGAGGGCATGACCAACAACGGCTTCTCCGAAGGCGCGGTGAAAGCGCTGTGGGACACCATCCTTCCGTTCGCCGGTTACGCGTTCAACAAGTCGCACGCCGCCGGCTACGGCCTCGTCTCGTTCTGGACCGCCTACCTCAAGGCCAACTACCCGGCCGAATACATGGCGGGCCTGCTCACCTCCGTCGGTGACGACAAGGACAAGGCCGCGGTCTACCTGTCCGACTGCCGCCGCCTCGGCATCACCGTGCTGCCGCCGGACGTCAACGAGTCCGAGCAGAACTTCGCCTCGGTCGGCAAGGACATCCGTTTCGGTCTCGGCGCGGTGCGCAACGTCGGCGCGAACGTCGTCGCCTCGATCATCCAGGCGCGCAAGGAGAAGTCGAAGTTCACCGACTTCTCCGACTATCTGAACAAGATCGACGCGATCGCCGCGAGCAAGAAGGTCACCGAATCGCTGATCAAGGCGGGCGGATTCGACTCGCTGGGGCATCCGCGCAAGGGCCTGATGCTGATCCACTCCGACGCCATCGACGCCGTGATGGCCACCAAGAAGGCCGAGGCGATGGGTCAGTTCGACCTGTTCGGCGGCTTGGACGCGGACGAGTCGGTGACCTCGGTGTTCAACGTGAAGGTGCCCGACGAGGAGTGGGAGTCCAAGCACCGCCTCGCGCTGGAGCGGGAGATGCTCGGCCTGTACGTGTCCGGGCATCCGCTCAACGGCGTGGAGCATGTGCTCGCCGCGCAGGCCGACACGCAGATCCCCGCCATCCTGGAAGGCGACATCAAGGACGGCACCCAGGTGACCGTCGGCGGCATCCTGGCCTCGGTGAACCGGCGGATCAACAAGAACGGCCTGGCCTGGGCCTCCGCCCAGCTGGAAGACCTCACCGGTGGCATCGAGGTGTTGTTCTTCCCGCAGGCGTACTCGGTGTACGGGATGGACGTCGTCGAGGACGCCGTGGTGCTGGTCAAGGCCCGGGTCTCGGTCCGCGACGACCGGATCTCGCTGATCGCCAACGATCTCGCCGTCCCCGACCTGTCCGCCGTCGGCGTGGCCAAGCCCCTCGCGGTCACCATCACCACCCGCATGTGCACCCCGGACAAGATCGGCGAACTCAAGCGGGTCTTGTCCAGGCACCCCGGCACGTCGGACGTCCATATCCGCCATGTCGGCGCCCGGGACAAGACCACGCTGCTGAAACTCGACGAACGCCTGCGCGTCTCACCGTCCTCGGCCCTGATGGGCGACCTGAAGGCGCTGCTCGGCCCGGGCTGCCTGGCGAGCTGACCGCGCATCGACGAGATCGCTGCCATCGCAGCGCTGATCACTGACCGCGGTGGCGGCCGTAGGTTCCGCCGCGCTGAGACTGGGGTCCCGGGCCGATCTGTGCCGCCAACCGTCGGTGTCTCACCTGGCCGACGTCGCCGGACCCGGCCAACGGCTCCGCCTGATCGAGGCCCGCCTCGGAATCTGTGTCACCGAAGCGAACCGCGAGGATCGACTCGATGTCGACCACCAGGTGTTCTGCGGAACATCCGCATAGTCACGGCTACCGAACCGGCGGATCGTGGCAGCCTTGCCGGATGGACTATCGCGGATTGTTGCGCAACGTCAGACTGCGACCTGGCATGTACTTCGCCAGGTCCGAGCTGGGATACGACAAGCTGGTCGCCTTCGTCACCGGCGTAGACATCGGCAGCCAAGGCTCGATGCTGGCCGGCTTCCGTGAGTTCTTGATCCTGCGACTGGACGGTGGCAACAATCTCAGCTGGTCCGGACTCGTCAGCCGAATCTGCGTCCCCGACGCGGCTCGGCCGCTCGACGGCCATGATGAACAGGCGGCCGTCGACGGACTGTTCGACTTGCTCGATGAGTTCCTGGCCGAAACGGCCGATCATCGCGCGAGGACCCGGATCCACCATGAGTACTTCCGGTGGCTCCAACGGCAGAGCTGGTACATCGATCCGGAGCGAATTCATGCGTCTCCTACTTCGTCGTATATCCCGTTGGACGAAGCGGCGACACGATTCGGGTTGGATAGATCCGCCGTGTTCGATCTGATCGCATCCGGAACATTGCGGCCTGATAGGTTCGGCGCGCAGCTGTACGTGTCCGAGAACCATCTGTCCGAGGTTGTGGCCCACCTGGCGGCGGGCCGTGCGCGGTCAGGAAGCGAGGCACTGCTCGATCGGGTCGAGACTGGCGGGGGAGACGACGACGTCACCGGCTTCGGCGTTCAGTAGCTTCCAGTCGTGTGGTGACGCCGGTTCGCGCAGGAGGCGCTAGCCCGCTCGTGTGGCCCGCCTGGCTGCGGGCCGCGCGCGGTCAGGAGTCGAGCCACTGCTCGATCTGGGCGAGGCTGGCGGCGCAGACGATGACGTCGCCGTGTTCGGCGTCCAGTAGCTTCCAATCGTGTGGTGAGACCGGATCGCGCATCATGCGGTAGCCCGCTCGCGTGGCCCGGTCGGTGAGTTCCGGGAGCCGTCCGATCCAATCTTCTTCGGCGTCGCTCATGAGGGGTCGCTCCATCGGCGGTTTCGGCGGGTGGAATCCGGTGTGATGCGCCCGGCGGCTACCAGTGCGGCGAACGCGGCGCGCTTGCGGGGGCAGTCGTGCTCGCGGTGCAGCTGCATGGCGTGGTGGGCGGTGGCGACGGTCAGCGGCTGGGTTGGTGTAGCGCAGGTCCACGCTTCCGGCCACTGGAGTGTGCGCGAATGTGTTTGTCTGCCAGCGGAATTACGTCTAGGACGCTGCTGAATAAGGCTTGTTCTGGAGTTCCGCCGCTATGTGGCGGAACCCCGGACTCGTGTGGGTGCTGAACGGGTGGGTTGTGATGAGGGGGATCCCCCGGCTGGTTCAGGCGATGGCC
>NZ_JAYKYQ010000025.1:0-11448 GCF_035544775.1 Nocardia implantans
AGACCGTCTGGCTCTTGATCTCACCGGTGTTGTTGTTGATGAACTCCGCCGTCACGAACAACGGAGCCGCATACGTCATGTCCTTGTCTTTGCACTCATCGATCGAGGCCTTGACCTCCTCGAAGCGCGGGTCGGAGAAGGACAGCGACATGGAGCCGGAGAAGTCCTCGATCGGGGAGAGCTCCTCGAGCACCTCCTCGAGGCCACCGACTAGGCCGACGTCGCCGCGAGCCGCCGCGCGCTCGCGCCAATCCGGCGAACCGATCAACCAGGCGAACGATTCCGTTTGTAGGTCGAGAAGCCCGGGGACCTCCAAGGGTTCACGGATCTTCGCGAAAGACACCCGCAACGGGGCTCCGGGGATTCCGGCAACTGCCTTGGTCTGGGTGGAGACTGCCAAGATGCGTCCTTCCAGCACCTCATGCGCGTCGCGTGGTGGTCCGCGACCGTCGCTCTGTCTGCTACGAATTCCGCTGGTTACTACCCGAACGAAACTCGAACAGGCAACGACGGAAGTAACACCGGAAAGGTGAACTTACGTGTGCAAATCGAGGTATGGACAGGAGGCAGCCAGCGCAACGTCCAAACCTACACCCAAGTACACGGGGGTGTCAAAGTACCACCCGTGTGATCGTCCGCATGGCTGCCGCGCCGGGCCCGAATTCGCTGGCTGCGTCCTTCGGGCGCGGTGCGCTGGAAGCCACTGTGACAGCTGCCGCTGTTGTGAATAGCGTGACGGTTCGGGCGAAACTCGTCAAGTGGCAGCCCCGCCCGGGGCCGCCGGCGAGATCGCCTGCCGCGCTGCGTCATCCCGGCCGATGTGGTAGCCGTTACTGATCGACGATGTCGCTGGCCAGCCAGCGACCGTCCACCTTCTGCATGTGCAGGACCACGGGGCCGGAGACGCTCTGCTGCGCCACGCCGTCCTTGGTCGCGCTCACCACCAGATTGACGATCAGCTCGGCGCGATCGTCGGTGAGCAATGTCACAGCAATCGGGTCTGCTTTCGCGTCGGCACTGGTCTGGGCCTGCTTGACCGCCGAAATGGTGGTATCGGCGTACTTGTCCAGATCGGCCAGCATCTTTCCGGTGAGCACCTGCTTCGCGGCGTCCCGATAGCCGTCGATCTTCTTCACGTCGTAGGCGTAGACAGCCCGCAGGGCGTTGTCGGCGGCCGCGCGCACCTCTTGGGTGGCCTCGTTGTCCACGTAGGCCCGATTCGAGGTGTCCACTCCGGGCCGTTGCGCGGCCAGCCACGCGAAACCGCCGAGCAAGAGCGCGGCGACGAGCATGGTGGCGGTGACGCCCCAGCGCGGCCTTCCGGTCGTGCCCCGCGGACGGTCCGGGCCGCGCGAGATGATCTTGCGCCACCGTGCCGCGCCGGCAGGGCTCGGTTCGGCGCCGGTGGTCTCCGACTCCGTGGCGGGACGCGAAGCGCCCGCTACGCGCGGTTTACGGGCCGGTGCGGGCCGGTCCGCGCGGGGGGCGGTGGTCCGGCTCGATTCCGCGCTCGGCCTGCGCTTGGAGGTGACCCGGTTGACCGGTCGGCGAGACGTCATGGGTGTCCTCCTACGATCCCGGCTTCGGCGCGGCGGGCGGCTGGTCGGTCGCGGGCGGCTGCGCGGCGGGTCCGCCGCTGAGCAGCACCGGCTGGCTGAGCGAGGAGATCTGCTCGGCCTTCCAGACCCCGCCGTCCTTGGCCACGTCGACGGTCCAGGTGTAGCGGTAGTCGGCGGGCGGCTTGTCCTTGCCCTTCTCGGTCACCTGCAGCACGACCAGCGCCGATGCCTTGTCCTGCTCGCCGTTGAGCGAGGTGAGCGCGGCGCCGAGCACCTTCGAGGTCATCCCGACCCCGCTCTGCTGCGCCATCTGCTCGGCCTGGTCCTTGTTCTTCGTGGCCGAGTCCAGCAGCGCGCCGGTCATCGAGGACCGCGCCAGCGCCAGCGAGCCGGGCACGTCGTCCAGGTTCATCGAGGTCATGTTGAGCGCGGCTTGGCGCGCGGCGTCCAGAGCGGTGTCCCTGGCCTCGGCGCGCGGGCCGTCGGTGAACGCCGCCCGCACCCAGCCCGCGCCGAACCACGCGGCGCCGATCAACGCCACCACCAGCAGCAGCGCCGAACCCACGAACGCCACCCGGCTGAGCACGGACGCGCCACCGGTCCGCGCGGAGTCGCCGCCGGCCCGGTCGGCCGCCTTCCGCTCGCCGGCGTCGGTCTTCGCGGTGGACTCGTCCGCCGTAGTCGTCGCGGTGTCCGGCGCGTCCGGCGCCGCCGTATCGGACCGCTTGGTCAGATCGGCGGTCATGACAGCGCCTCGCCGTCGGTCGGCTCGGTCGCGCTCCAGGGCGACATGCCCGTGGTCCGCTCGCTCCAGTCACTCACGCGAGACACCCTAACGTCATTGCTCCTGGTCACCGCTTCGGCGTGACCCCCAGCAGGGTCGACAACTGCACGGCGACCGGAGTCAGGTTCAGCTTTTCCGGATCGGTTTTGGGGTTGGAGTCCCAGGGCTGGACGATGGCCGGATCGGCGAACTCGGCTCGCTCGCCACCCCGGACGGCGGTCGGATTACCGAATGGCACGAGACATTTGGCGTCCTTGTTGAACGGGAACTCGTCGCGCGTGTCGTCGAAGTCCGGGTTCTGCGCCTTCATCTGTTCGAGAATCCGATGCGTGCCCTCGTAGCCCACCGTACAGGCGGGCGGATTGTTGGTCTCGAGCACCAGGCCGAAATGGCTGGTGCCGTCGCCGGGCGCGGTGGATGAGCCGCCGATCGACAGCTGCGGGAGCATCTGCAGCAGCGGCTTGATCGCGTAGAACTTCGGCGAGATCGCCTGCAACAGCAGTCGCAGGTTGGACAGATCCTGGGTGAGCGGGCCGCCGCTCTGCTCGAGCAGCGCGCCGATCTGCTCGCCCGCGTCGGTTCCGGTGCCGATGAGCCTGCGCACGTCGGGGTCGCTGGAACGCAACTGGGCGGTGAGCTTGTCCAAGCCGTCGCTGAATTCGCGGATCGCCGCGGACTGCTCGGCCTGCGTGCCGAGGGCGACGCGGCCGTCGCGAACCAGCTGGATGGTCTGCGGCAGCGTCGCGTGGAAGGTCTCGGTGAATTTGTTCAGCGAGTCGATCAGCACTTGCAGGTCGTCGCCCTTGCCGTCGAACGCCTTGCCCAGTTCGCGCACCGTCGTGTTGAGCGCGTTCAGGTCCACCGAGCTCGCGAAGGTGTCCACGCTGGACACCAGCTCCTCCACCGACACCGGCAGGGTCGCCGAGGTGATCACGGAGTTGTCCCGCAGGTACGGGCCCGCGTCCGAATCGGGCTGCAGGTCCACGTACTGCTCACCGATCGCCGACCGGTTGGCCACCACGGCTTTCGCCGAGGCCGGGATCTTCGGCGCGCTCGCGTCGATGACGAGGTTCATCACCACGCCATCGCCGGTGAGCTCCAGCTCACCGACCCGGCCGACCGCGACGCCGCGGTAGGTCACCTCGGCGCCCTTGTAGATGCCGCCGGTCTGCGCCGCGCGCAGCTTCACCGTGTACTGGTTGAGCCCGAACATGTGGTCGAGCCGGATGTATTTGCCGCCGACGTACACGACGCCGAGCACCGCGATGACCACGAACGCGATGAGCTGCCACCGCACCAGACGTGTCATCGCGGACCACTCCCTACGCCGAGTTGCTCGAGGATCGCCCCGACCGGACCTGGCACACCGGGCGCGGGCGGCTGCGCCATCAGCGGCGGCAGCGGCAGGATCGACACCGTCGGCCAGCCCGGACGCGGGCCGTTGCCGTTGTAGTACGGGTTGGTCGGGTTCACCGGAACGGGCGGGCCGACCGGCGGGATGTACACCGGGTCCGGTTTGCCCACACCCAAGTTGCTGAGCGTGACACCGATCTGCTGATCGACCGACAACCACGTGTTCACGCTGCCGCCGAAGGTGCTCTCCAGCGCCGAGTCGGGGAACGGGTAGGTCGGGATCAGCGGAACCGCGGACACCAGATCCGGCGCCGACCGGCCCAGTTCCTGCAGCGTCGGCCGCAGCGAGGTCAGGTCGCGGATGAGGTCGTCCTTCGCGGTGTTCAGCACGTCGAAGCCCGCTTCGCCGAGCCGGTCCAGCTGCGCGAGCAGGGCGACCAGTTGCGGACGCTGCTCTTCCAGGATCTTGATGCCCTTGGGCAGCTCGTCGAGGATCTTGCCGATCTGATCGGTCTGCTTGCTCACCCTGGCGCTGAGCACGTCGAGGCCGTCGAGCGCGCGGGTGATGTCGTCCACCTGCTGATTCAGGCCGTCGATCAGCGTGTTCGCCTGCTCGATCAGCGAGCGAACGCGGTCCTCGCGGCCGCCGATGGTCTTGTTCAGCTCGGTGACGATCGGCTGCAACTGCGCGACGCCGCCGCCGTTGAGCAGCAGCGACAACGCGCCGAGCACCTGCTCGACCTCGGTGGCGTGCCGGGTGCGGTCGACCGGGATGACCGAGCCGTCGGCCAGCCTGCTCGGCTCCGGGTCGGCGGCGGGCTTGGAGAGCTCGATGAACTTCTCGCCGAGCAGGTTCGACTGCCTGACCTCGGCCCGCGCGTTGGCGGGCAGGTTCACCGACGAGTTGACCACGGTGCGCACCGTCGCGGTCCACTGGTCCTTGCCGATGCTGATCTTCTCGACCCGGCCGACCGGCACACCCTCGACCTTCACCGCCGACTGCGGCACGAGATCGAGGACGTCGTCGAACTGGATGTCGATGTGCATCGGGTGCTCGCCCACGTCGGCGCCGCCGGGCAGCGGCACGCTGTAGATGCCGTCGGAGGCGCACGAGGTGATCAGCGCACCGGTCAGGCCGAGTGCCAGCGCCGCGCCGAGACCGCGTGCGAGCGAACGGATTCGAGTGCTCATCGCGCCCCTCCCTGCGACGGCGGAAGCCGGTCCGACGGCGTGCCGGGCACTGTACCCGGCACCGGGTCGCGCTGCTGGTTCTCGCCGCTGAGGATGCCGAACGGCAGGTTCAGCGTCGGGGTCTGCACCCCGGCGGTGATCTGGTCGGTGATCTCCTTGCAGTGGTCGAGGATCGGCCGCATCTGCCTGCCGAGCGCCTCGAACTTGGGATCGCCCGGCATCAGCTTGGACAGATCGAGCATCTTGCACACCACGCCGAACGGGTCCTGCAGTTCGGGGAAGTTCGCGCGCATGTCCAGGGTGCCCGATTCGGCGTTGTGCACGTTGATCAGGTTGCTCAGCGCCACCGGCAGGACCGGAAGCAAGGCGGCCACGTCGTCGCGCTGGTCCGACAGCGTCTTGGTGAGCTGGATCAGCTTTTCGGCGTTGTCCGCGATCAGGCCCCGGTTGTCGTCGATGAAGCGGGCGACGTCGCCCAGCGCGATCGACAGCAGGTTCAGCGCCGCGCCGAGATCCTGCCGCTCGTCGGCGAGGAACGTCGACAGATCGGCCAGCTGGGTGTTGAACTGCCGGACCTGCTGGTCGTTCTGGGCCAGCATGGTGATGAAGGCCTGCAGGTTCTTCACCGTGTCGAAGATGTCGCCGCGCGCGTCCGACAGGTAGCGGACCGCCCGCGACAGCTGGGTGAGGCTGTTGGCCAGCGCCTCGCCGTTGCCCGCCAAGTTCGCCGCACCGGTGCGCACCAGGTCGTTCACCGCCCCGTCGGCGTTGGCGCCGTTCGGCCCGAGCGCGTCGGACAGTTCGGTGATGCTCTTGTACAGCTGGTCGACTTCCACCGGCGTCGCCGTGCGCTCCCGCGGAATGGTCGCGTCGCGCGCCATCTTCGGGCCGCCGGTGTACACCGGGGTGAGCTGGATGTAGCGGTCCGACACGATCGACGGCGTGATCTGGGCGGCTCGCGCGTCCGCGGGGACGTCGTACTTGCGGTCCACGCTCATCACGATCTTGACCTGATCGCCCTGCGGCTCCACCGAATCCACCGAGCCGACCGGCACGCCGAGGATGCGCACGTCCGAACCCTCGTAGATGCCGACCGAGCGGTCGAAGTAGGCGGTGATCTTGGTCGTGGACAGCCGGTCGAACAGCCACCACAGCACCACCGCCACCAGCACGGCGAGCACGACGATCAGCGCGATGCCGACCTTGGCGCCGCGGCTGGAGCCGCGCACCGCACCGACCGGATCGCTACGCCAGTTGTCCGCCACGTCAGTTACCTCCCAAAGTGCGGATCGGCTGACGGTAGCCGGGGATTTCGGGCAGCGCGGGCGGCAACACGTTGACGATCACCGCGTCGAACCAGCGCCCGGTGCCGAGCACGCTGGCGTACAGGCTGTAGAACGGCGCCGCGAGTTCCAGCGTCTTGGAGACGTTCTGCTGGTTGTCGTTGAGCAGATCGATGGCGGCGCGCAGGTTACGCAGCGCGGGACCGATCTGCTCCTCGTTGTCGTGCACGAGCGCGCTCAGCTCCGCGGAGACCGTCTTGGCGCCCGAGAGCAACTGCTTGATCGACTGCTGCCGGACGTTCAGTTCGGCGAGCAACTGCCCGCCGTTGGCGAGCAGCCGCTCGAACTCCGCGTTGCGGTCGGCGAGGATCTTGGTGGTCTGCCTGGTCGCGGCGAACAGCTTCTTCAACTCCTGATCGCGCTTGGCCAGCGTCTCCGACAGCCGGGCGACGCCGTCGATGGAGCCGCGGATCTCCGGCGGCGTCGTCTCGAAGGCCTCCGACAGCACCTGCATGCTCTTGGCCAGCTGGGCGGTGTCGATCTGATCGATCGTGCGCGCGGCATCGGTGAACGCGTCCACCACGTCGTACGGAGACACCGTGCGCGAGAGCGGGATCCGGGAGCTGGGATCGGCCGGTTTCGAGCCTCGCGGATCGAGTGCGAGGTACTTCTGGCCGAGCAGCGTCTTGATCTGGATGGACGCGGTGGTCTCGTTGCCGATCCAGGTGTCCTTGGTGCGGAAGTCCACGAGCACGCGGTCACCGTCGAGCCGCACGTCGGACACCGAACCGACCTTGACGCCCGCCACCCGGACCTCGTTGCCCTTCTTCAGGCCCGCCGCCTCGCGGAATTCCGCGGTGTACTTGGTCCCCGCGCCGATGATCGGCAGCTGATCCAGGAAGAACGCCGACATCGTCACCAGCAGCACCACGGCGATGCCGAGCGCGCCGAGGAACGCCGGGCTGCGCTTGCCGAGCAGAATGCGGTCCTCCATCAGCGGGCCTTCCCGTGGCAGCGCGGCGCGGCGTTGGTGTATATCGGCTGGTTGATCGTCGGCAGGCCCGCGGGCAGGTTGAGCTGCGGCGCGTCGACCGCGCCCGGCCCCACGACGATGTCGATGCCGCACAGATAGAACTGGAACCAGGAGCCGTAACTGGCGGCGCGGCCGAGCTTCTCCATCTTCAGCGGCAGGTTGGTCAGCGCTTCGTTCACCTCGTCCTGGCGCTCGTCGAGCGTGCCGGTCAGCTGGCTCAGACCAGCGATCGACCCTTGCAGCGTCGGGCGCACCGGGACGAGCAGGTCCGAGGTCGCCGAGGTCAGGTCGGCCAGCGAGGTCACCGAGCGGCCGATCGTGTCCCGGTCGGCGTTCAGGCCGCTGATCAGCGCCTCGGTGTTCACGATCAACTGATCGAACTGGTCGTCGCGCTGGTTGACGGTGTCGAGCACGGCGGTCAGATTGCGGGTCAGCTCACCGATCACGGCGTCCTTGTCGGCGATCTTGTTGGTCAGGTTCGCCGTGGTCGCGACCAGATCGTGGATGGTGCCCTGCTCGCCCTGGAAGACCTGGATGATCTCGAAGGAGAGCTTGTTCACGTCCTCGGCGGTCAGCGTGCGGAACAGCGGACGGAAGCCGTTGAACAGCGTGGTCAGATTGAGCGCGGGCCTGGTGCGCTCCAGCGGGATGGTGCCGCCCTCGTTGAGCTTCTTGCCCTGCTCCCCGGTCCCCTGTTCCAGCGCGATGTAGCGCTGGCCGACCAGGTTGCGGTACCTGATCGTCGCGGTGGTCGACGCGGGCAGCCAGTCCCGGTCGGTGAGCTCGAATTTCACCTCGGCCAGACGCTTGTCGACGATGGACACATCGGTCACCTTGCCGACTCGCACGCCGGCGATGCGGACCTCGTCACCGGGGTTGAGCGAGGTGACGTCGGTGAACCTGGCCTTGAACTTCGTCCCGCCGCCGCTGTAGTTGGCGATCGACAGCGCGAGCACCGTGGTCACGAACAAGGTCACCAGGACGAAGATGATCAACTTGGTCAGCGGCCCGCCGAGGCCGCGCAGTTGCTGCTTCATCGCACGCTCACCTCGCTTCCGCGGAACGCGGGCGCGCCTGCCCTGGTCACCCAGCCGGGCACCTGATCAGGGGCGACGCCGTTGGCCGCGCCGTAGATCGCGCCGAGGGACTGCCGCTCCATCGGGGAACCGGCGATCGTCGGCATCTTGCTCGCCGGGTGGACGCCGAACTGCGGCGGCTCCAGATGACCGATCTCCTGGTCACCCGGGTTGCGGCTCGGGACGGCGTAGGAGCCGTCGTTGTTCGGCCCTCCGGTGTACTGGCCGGGATCGACGCCCAACGGCATCTCGGGGATGCACCACGGCCCCCTGGTGTCCAGCCAGCGCGGTTCGTCCTGGTTGGGCAGGTACTTGCCGCGGGTGTTGGTCAGTTCGATGGTCACTCGGGAACCCGGGGTGTCGGTGCCCTTGCCGAAGATCCGGTCGATGCGCGGCTTCAGCTGCGCGAAGTTCGCCAGCGAGCAGGCGTAGTTGGGCGAGTAGTAGGCCAACTGCTCGAGCGCGGGGCGGGAGTCGGCGGCCACGTCGATGATGTTGTCGCGGTTGGCGATCAGGAACTCGGTGGTGGTGGCCGAGGTCGGCGTCAGCGTCGCGTACAGGGCGTCGATGTCGGTGCGCCGCTGCACGATCGTGGCGTTGGTGGTGCGCAGGTTGTCCAGGGCCTGGATCAGCTGCGGCGCCGCGTCGGAGTAGGTGGCCGCCACCTCGGCGAAGCTGCGCAGATCGGCCCTCAGGTCCGGAAGCACCACGTTGACCTGGCGGAAGATGTCGTCGAGCTTGTCGACGCTCTCCCCGAGCGCGGTGCCCTGCCCGGACAGCGCCTGCGACAGCGCCCCCAGCGTGGCCGCCAGGTCCTGCGGCGGGATGGCCTGCAACAAGGGCAGCACGTCGTCGAGCAGTTTGCTCAGCTCGATGGCGTTGCCGCTGACGTCTTGGTGCAGCGTCACGCCGTCGGTCAGATGCCGCGGGCTCGGGTCCTGCGGGATCACCAGATCCACATAACGCTCGCCGAACAGCGTCTTGGGCAGCAGGCGCGCGGTCGCGTTGTCGGGAATCTGCTGCGCCTTGTCCGGGTCGATGGCCAGGTTCAAGGTCACCGCGCCGCCTTCGGAGTTGCTCGAGCGCACCTCGCCGACGGTGATGCCGCGCACCTTCACATCCGCGTTGCGGGTCAGCGCGTTGCCCACGCTGTCGGTGATCAGGTCGACGTGGACCGTCTTCACGAATTGCTTGTTGTAGATCGCGATGGTCGTCCACAGGAACAGCGCGACCACGACGAAGAACGCGATCCCCAGCACTCGAGTTCGCAGCTTCGCCGTCGAGCGCCAGGTTTGGGTGCGGCTCATCCGGCCACCCGCACCGTGGTGGTGGTGCCCCAGATCGCGAGGCTGAGGAAGAAGTCGAGCACGTTCACCAGGACGATCGCGGCCCGGACCGCGCGGCCGACCGCGACGCCGACGCCAGCGGGCCCGCCGGTGGCGTGGAACCCGTAGTAGCAGTGCACCATGATGATCACGAACGCGAAGACCAGCACCTTGAGGAACGAATAGAGCACGTCCTCCGGTGGCAGGAACAAACTGAAGTAATGGTCGTAGGACCCGCTGGATTGCCCGTTGAACCAGATGCTGATCGTCCGCGACGCGATGAACGTGCCGAGCAACCCGACGATGTAGAGCGGGATCACCGCGAGGAATCCGGCGATCACGCGGCTGGTCACCAGGAACGGCACGCCGGGCACCGCCATCACCTCGAGCGCGTCGATCTCCTCGGAGATCCGCATGGCGCCCAGCTGCGCGGTGAAACCGCAACCGACCGTCGCCGAGAGCGCGAGCGCGGCGACCAGCGGCGCGATCTCACGGGTGTTGATGTAGGCGGTGAGGAAGCCGGTGAGCACCGAGCTGCCGAGCGCGTCCAGCGCCTTGAAGCCCTGCAGGCCGACGACGACGCCGACCGAGCCGGACATGAACACGATGACACCGATGGTGCCGCCGATCACCGCCAGCGCGCCGGTGCCGAAGGTGACCTCGGCCAGCAGCCGCATGACTTCCTTGCGGTAGTGCACCGCGGTTCGCGGGATCCAGGCGATGGCCCGCGTGTAGAACGACATCTGCTCGCCGGCGCGATCGATGACGTTGAGCGGCATCCGAGCGACTTCACCAACCCGGCGCAGGGACTTGGCGACCGGGGTCCGGTACGAGGTGGCCATCCGTCAGGCACCCTTGGCCGGGACGACCTGTAGGTACACCATGGTCAGGATGAGATTCACGAAGAACAGCACCATGAACGTGATCACCACGGATTGGTTCACCGCGTCACCGACTCCTTTCGGGCCCCCTTTGGGATGCAGCCCCTTGTACGCGGCGATGACGCCGGCGAGCAGACCGAATATCGCCGCCTTGATCTCACCGATCCACAGGTCGGGCAGCTGGGCGAGGGCGGAGAACGACGCCAGGTAAGCGCCGGGGGTACCGCCCTGCAACAGGACGTTGAAGAAGTACCCACCCGCGATGCCGACCACCGAAACCAGGCCGTTGAGCAGCAGCGCGACCAGCATCATGCCGAGCACGCGCGGCACCACCAGCTTGCGCACCGGATCGATGCCGAGCACTTCCATCGCGTCGATTTCCTCGCGGATGGTGCGCGAGCCGAGATCGGCGGCCACCGCCGACCCGGCCGCGCCGGCGATGATCAGGGCCGTCACGACCGGAGCCGCCTGCTGGACGGTTGCCAGCACACTGGTAGCGCCCGTGAAGGATTCCGCGCCGAGCTGTTTGATCAGCGAGCCGGTCTGCAATGCCACGACCGCGCCGAACGGAATCGCGACGAGCGCGCTGGGCAGGATCGAGACACTCGCGATGAACCACGACTGCTCGATGAACTCCCGCCACTCGAAGGGGCGGCGGAATGTCTTCCGCAAAACGTCGAGGAGCAGCGCAAAGATGTTGCCGGCCTGGGCAAACCCCGACTCCAGGGGAGTTCGCAATCGCGCCAGGGTCGAATTCACGATCGCAGATGTTACCCGTTAGTTGTGTTGCGTCGCACGGTGGTGTCGAACGCACCACCCTGATAATTAGCCAGATCGCCGCTGTTGTAGGCCATCACCTGCGTATCGTCGTTGTCGGCAAGTGATTCCCGGATCGCGACCTGCGCGGCATGCGGCAACGTGTGCATGATCTCGCGCACCCGCTCCTTCCGCCGCAACACCGCC
>NZ_JAYKYQ010000026.1:0-7322 GCF_035544775.1 Nocardia implantans
CGGTTCGTCGCGAATCCGTTCGGGGCGCCGGGCTCGCGGATGTATCGCAGCGGTGACATCGGCCGCTGGCGCGCCCGCGGGGACGACGCCGCCCTGGAATACGCCGGGCGCGGGGATCAGCAGGTGCAACTTCGTGGGTTCCGTATCGAACTCGGCGAGATCGAAGCCGCGCTGCTGGGCTGCGCCGGGATCGGGCAGGCCGTGGCGGTGGTCCGCGCCGACGAACACACCGGCGAACGATTGATCGGCTACGTCGTGCCCGACACCCACACCGCGATCGACCCCAACGCCGTCCGCGCCGAAGTCGCCGGATTCCTCACCGGCTACATGGTCCCCGACGCCGTCGTCGTCCTCGACACCCTGCCACTGACCCCCAACGGGAAGCTCGACCGCCGGGCGCTACCCGATCCCGAGATCATCAGCACGGTCGACTACCGCGCGCCGCAGACGGCCACCGAACAGGCCGTGGCGCAGGTGTTCGCCGAACTGCTCGGCGCCGACCGCGTCGGCCTGGACGACGACTTCTTCGGGCTCGGCGGCAACTCGCTGCTGGCGGCCCAGGTGGCCGGACGGCTGCGGGAAGCGACCGGAGCGGCGGTGCAGGTGCAGTGGTTCTTCACCGACGCCACGGTGGCGGGCTTGGCCGCCCGCATCGACGCCGGCGACGCCGACGCCACCGCGGCGCTCGACGTGCTGCTGCCCATCCGGGCGAGCGGCTCGGCGGCCCCGCTGTTCTGCCTGCATCCGATGTACGGCTTGGCCTGGTCGTACGCGGGTCTGGCCCAGTTCATGCCCGCCGAGCAGCCGATCTTCGGCCTGCAATCGCCGGCGCTGTCGGAAGACGGCGAGCTGCCCGGCTCGCTGGACGAGCTGGCCGAGCGCTACCTGTCGGAGATCAGGGCGGTACAGCCGCAGGGCCCGTACCGGTTGCTCGGCTGGTCCCTCGGCGGCGTGCTCGCCCATGCCATCGCCACCAGGCTGCAGGACGCGGGCGAGCAGGTGGAGTTGCTGGCCATGATGGACAGCCATCCGAATCCGGATGTGGTCGGTTTCCGCGCCGCGGTGCGCGGCGCACTGGCCGAACTCGGACTCGGCACGGCGGCCACCGCGGACGGCGATGTCTACGAGCTCGACGACGACTCGCTGGCCGCCCTGCACGCCATGATCCCGGCCGACCTGGTCGCGGTGACTCCCGAGCGGCTGCGGCGGATCTATCGCAGCGCGGTCCGCTCGGCCGAGCTGATCGCCGAGCACCGGCCCGGGGTCTTCCGCGGCACCGTGCAGTACTTCAGCGCGGCGGTCGCCGACCCCGCCGACGAGTTGCGCGCCGCCGCGGCCGACTGGTGGCCGTATGTCCAGGGCATGGTCGTCGATCGGCCGGTCGAGGTCACCCATGCCCGGATGGCCACACCGGAGGCGCTGGCGGTGATCGGTCCGCAGCTGGCCGCTCTGCTCGACGGTCGCCGTTGAGCGTCCCCGCCGACGTCGCGACCCCAATCGCGCGAAGGCAGGGAATAATCAACCGCGGCACTCGTCACACGCGTCCGTTCCCGGCCCGAAATCCTCGGATCGTGGCCGGTCACGGGGGGCGTGCGCCGGTGGTTCGGTAACGATCGACATGCGCGCGTTCGATGATCCCTGGGCGGGGAGCATGGTGACGTGCGGGTGGCGACGATAGACAGGGTGAGGCAGCACGATGGTTCGGGCAGTCGGGCAGCGGTGTGACGAGACTGCGGAAGCGGTGCGCGCATGACCCGCCCGGCGCGTGTGCGCCCGACCCGGACCCGCCGTCCCCGCGTCACCACCCTGCCGCAGTTGATGGCCACCGCCGTCGAGGCCAACCCCAGCGGCGCGGCCGTGGTGTTCGCCGACGCGACCGCCACCCTGGCCGAGCTGAGCTATGCGCAGCTGGACGACTGGTCCACGCGTTTGGCGCGTCTGCTGATCGATCGTGGGGTGGGGCCGGAGGATCTGGTCGCGGTGGGTATTCCGCGTTCGGTGGAGTCGGTGGTCGCGGTGTGGGCGGTGGCCAAGACGGGTGCGGGTTTCGTGCCGGTGGATCCGAACTATCCGGCCGACCGGGTCGAGCACATGGTCGCCGACTCCGGCGCGGTCTTCGGGCTGACCGTCCAGGAACTGGGCGGTGACCTACCGAACCAGGTGGAGTGGCTGTCCATCGACACCGCGGACTGCGCCCGGCGGCTCGAGGAGTTCCCGGCCGATCCGGTGACCTACACCGATCGGGTGCGTCCGCTGCGCGCGGAGCATCCCGCTTATGTCATCTACACCTCCGGCTCCACCGGCATGCCGAAGGGCGTGGTGGTCACGCAGTCGGGGTTGGCGGGTTTCTGCGCCGAGCAGCGTGATCGGTACCGGGTGACGAGCGCGTCGCGGACGTTGCATTTCGCGTCGCCGTCGTTCGACGCGTCGGTGCTGGAGTTGCTGCTCGCCTTGGGCGGCGCGGCCACCATGGTCGTCGCCGCCCCCACCGTGTTCGGCGGTGAGGAATTCGCTTCCCTGGTGCGCCGGGAGGCCGTGACTCACGCGTTCGTCACGCCCGCCGCGCTGGCGTCGGTGGATCCGGCGGGGCTGGACGAGTTGCGCGTTGTGGTGGCCGGTGGCGAGGCGTGCCCGCCGGAGCTGGTCCGGCGCTGGGTGCTACCGGTGTCGGGTGGGCGCACCCGCGAATTCTTCAACGGGTACGGCCCCACCGAGACGACGATCATGACGAACATCAGCGCGCCGCTGGTGCCAGGGGAGCCGGTGACGATCGGCGCGCCGATCCGGGCCGTCACCGAATACGTGCTCGACGAGCGCTTGGTCCCGGTCCCGAGCGGGGTGGCCGGGGAGCTGTACATCGCCGGCGCGCCACTGGCCCGCGGCTACCACGACCGGCGCGGGCTGACCGCGTCCCGCTTCGTGGCCAACCCCTTCGACACCCATGGTTCCCGGCTCTATCGCACCGGTGATCTGGTGCGGTGGACGCCGGAGGGTGAGTTGGAGTATCTGGGTCGCAACGATTTCCAGGTGAAGATCCGTGGTTTCCGGATCGAGCTGGGTGAGATCGATGCGGTGCTTGCGGCGCACGAGACGGTGGATTTCGCGGTCACCGTGGGGCACCAGCTGGACAGCGGCGCGACCATTCTCGTCTCCTACGTGCATGCCTCGCCAGGGATGGACGCCGACGCGGCCGAGCTGGCCGCCTTCGCCGAGCAGAGCCTGCCCGCGCACATGGTGCCGACCGTCGTCATGGTGCTGGACGAGATCCCTTTGACGCCGGTGGGCAAATTGGACCGCGAGGCGCTACCTGCGCCGCGGTTGCGGACCAAAGTGTTCCGCGCGCCGGTCGGGCCGCTCGAAGAGCTGGTCGGCGCGGTGTTCGCCGAACTGCTCGGCCCGGGAGCGCCGGTCGGCGCGGACGACGATTTCTTCGAGCTGGGCGGCAACTCGCTGATCGCAACGCAGGCGGCGGCCCGCCTCGGCGCCGCGATCGCCGCGCGGGTGCCTGCCCGGCTGATTTTCGAGAGTCCCACCGTCGCCGCGCTCGCCGCCCGGCTGGAGCCGTTGAAGGGCGCGGGCGATCGGCGCGCGTTGGTGGCGGTGGAGCGTCCGGAGCGGGTGCCGTTGTCGTTGGCGCAGCGGCGGATGTGGTTTTTGAATCAGTTCGATACCGGTTCGGCGGCGAACAATATTCCGTTCGCGGTGCGGTTGTCGGGTGTGTTGGATGTGGCGGCGTTGCAGGCGGCGGTCGCTGATGTGGTGGGGCGTCATGAGACGTTGCGGACGGTGTATCCGGCGGTGGACGGTACGGGGTATCAGCTGGTGCTGCCCGCCGAGCAAGTCGTTCCCGACCTCGCGCCCAAGCCGGTGGCCGAACACGAGCTGCCGGATTGGCTGCGCACCTTCGCCGCCACCGGCTTCGACGTCGCGGCGGAAGTGCCGCTGCGCATCGCGCTGGCCGAGATCGGTTCCCAGGACCACGTGGTCGTGGTGGTGGTGCATCACATCGCGGCCGACGGCGCTTCGGTCGCGCCGTTCCTGCGGGATCTGCTCAGCGCGTTCCTGTCCCGGCGCAACGGCGCCCGCCCGTCCTGGCAGCCACTACCCGTGCAGTACGCGGACTACACACTGTGGCAGCACGCGATGCTCGGCGACGAGAACGACCCCGACTCGATCGCGGCGGACCAGATCGCCTACTGGCGCAGGACGCTCGCGGGCATCCCGGACCGGATCGACCTGCCCTCGGATCGCCCGCGCCCACCCGTCGCCTCCGGCCGGGGCGCGGAGTACTCCTTCGCGGTGGACGCCTCGGTGCATCGAGGGCTCGCCGAACTGGCCCACAGCGCGGGCGCCTCGGAGTTCATGGTGGTGCACGCCGCGCTGGCGCTGCTGCTGGCCCGGCTCACCGGCACCGAGGACATCACCATCGGCACGCCGGTGGCGGGCCGCGGCGAGCGCGAGCTCGATCCGCTGATCGGCATGTTCGTCAACACGCTGGTACTGCGCACCCGGATCGATCTCGGCGCGTCGTTCCGCGCGCTGCTGGACCGGACGAAGGAAACCGATCTCGGCGCGTTCTCGCATGCCGAGTTGCCGTTCGAGCGGCTGGTCGAGGTGCTGGACCCGGTGCGGTCGCAGGCGCATCACCCGCTGTTCCAGGTGGCGCTGTTCTACCAGAATCTGAGCAGGCCCGAGATCGATCTGCCCGGACTGTCCGCGCGCGTGCTCGAATTCGACAGCGCCGTGGCGAAATTCGATCTGCAATTGACCGTGGTGCCGAACGCAGACGGCGCGGCAACGGGTTTCACGGCGATGTTCACCTACGCCACCGATCTGTTCGACGAGCGGACGATCGCCGAGTTCGCCTGGCGGCTGGATCGGCTGCTCACCGTGGCCGCCATCGAGCCGGACCGGCCGATCGGCGCGATCGATCTGCTCGCGCCCGCCGAGCGCGAGCGCATCCTCCACGAGTGGAACAGCACCGGGTATCCGGTGCCCTCCGAGCTGCTGCTGGACGGCTACCGGCGCGCCGCCGAGGCCTACGCGGACGAGGTCGCGTTGGTGTACGAGGGCGCGGAGCTGACTTATCGTGAGTTCGACGCGCGGGTGAATCGTCTTGCGCGGTTGTTGATTTCGCAGGGTGTGGGTGCGGAGTCGTTGGTGGGGTTGGCGGTTCGTCGGTCGTTGGATCTCGTGGTGGGGATGTATGCGGTCGTGGCGGCGGGTGGGGCGTATGTGCCGTTGGATCCGGATCATCCGGCCGAACGCATCGCGCACATCCTGGATACGGCGCGGCCGGTCTGCGTGCTCACCACCTCCGCCGACGCGGTGGACGTGCCGGAAGGCACCGCGGTGCTGCTGCTGGACGCGCTGGATCCGAACCGGTTCGACGACAGCCCGGTGCGCCCGGATGAGCTGCTGCGTCCGGTGTTGCCGCAGCATCCGGCGTATGTGATCTTCACATCGGGTTCGACCGGCCGCCCCAAGGGCGTGACGATCTCGCACTTCGCGATCCAGAACCAGGTCAGCTGGATGCTCGCGGCGTATCCGCTCGACGCCGACGACGTGTACTTGCAGAAGACGGCGACGACCTTCGACGTCTCGCTGTGGGGCTACTTCCTGCCGCTGCGGGTGGGTGCGAAGTTGGTCGTCGCCGCCAAAGACGGGCACCGCGACCCGGTGTACGTCGCGGAAACCATCGCCGCGCAAGGTGTGACGGTGACGGACTTCGTGCCGTCCATGCTGACGGTCTTCGCCGCGCACACCGCCCCCGGATCGTGCCCCACCTTGCGCGACATCTTCGTGATCGGCGAGGCGCTGCCGCCGGAGACCGTCGCCGCGGTGCGCGCGGTGTCCGACGCCGCCGTGCACAATCTCTACGGCCCGACCGAGGCCGCGGTGTCGGTGACCTACTGGCCCGCGACCGCCGCGGACGAGCGTTCCGTGCCGATCGGTGTGCCGCAATGGAACACCCAGGTGTACGTGCTCGACGCGCGTCTGCAACCCGTGCCCGCCGGTGTGCCTGGTGAGCTGTATCTCGCGGGTGATCAGCTGGCCCGTGGTTACGTGCGGCGTCCCGACCTCACGGCCGATCGGTTCGTGGCCGATCCGTTCGGCAACGGTGCCCGGATGTACCGGACCGGTGATCTGGTGGTCTGGCGCAACCCGACCGATGTGCTGCCGCATCGGCTGGACTACCTCGGCCGGACCGATTTCCAGGTGAAGTTCCGCGGCCAGCGGATCGAGCTGGGCGAGATCGAGGCGGCGCTGCTGGCGCAGCCTTCGGTGAGCCAGGCGGTGGCCGTGGTCGCGCCGTCGTCGCTCGGTGACCAATTGGTCGCCTACGTCGTCCCGGCTCCCGGGCGAGCGATCGAACAGGGCGAATTGCTCGCGGCGATCCGGGACACGCTGCCCGCCTACATGGTTCCGGGAGCGATCGTCGTGCTGGAGGCGTTCCCGCTGAACCCCAGCGGCAAGCTCGATCGCAAGGCGCTTCCCGAGCCCGCTTTCTCCGCGCGGGAATTCCGGGCGCCCTCGACGGCGGTCGAGGAGATCGTGGCGGATGTGTTCGGTGAGGTGCTCGGACTGGGCCGGGTGGGCGCGGATGACGATTTCTTCGCGCTCGGGGGCAATTCGCTGGTCGCCACTCGAGTCGTGGCGCGTCTCGGCGCGGCGGTCGATGCCCGGGTGCCGGTGCGGGCGTTGTTCGAGACCCCGACAGTGGCGGGGTTGGCGGCGTCGTTGGAGTCGCACACCCACGGCGAGCGTGGTGTCGAGTTGGGGAGCATCGCCCGTCCGGAGCGGTTGCCGTTGTCGTTGGCGCAGCAGCGGATGTGGTTCCTCAACCGCTTCGACCACGCGGACGACGCTGCCGCGGCGACCGGTTCGGCGGCCTACAATCTGCCCTTCGCCTTGCGGTTGACCGGCGAATTGGATGTCACCGCGCTGGGTGCGGCGCTGCACGACGTGGTGGCGCGGCACGAGGTGCTGCGCACGATGTATCCGGAAACCGTGGATGGCCCGGTGCAGGTGGTGCTACCGGCCGGGCAGGTGACGCTGGATGTGGCGGCGCACACGGTGGGTGTGGACGAGGTCGCGCGGGAGGTCTACACGCTCGCGGCGATTCCCTTCGATGTGACCGCCGAAGTGCCCGTGCGGGTGCGGCTGCTGCGGATCGCTGATGCGCCGCGCGAACATGTGCTGGTGGTGGTGGTGCATCATATCGCGGCGGATGCGTCGTCGATGGGTCCGTTGGTGCGGGATGTGATGGTGGCGTATTCGGCGCGTGTCTCGGGTGATGCGCCGGGGTGGTCGCCGTTGCG
>NZ_JAYKYQ010000027.1:0-5407 GCF_035544775.1 Nocardia implantans
TCGTGAAAGGATGTTCCGGCGGTGTCCTACTCTCCCACACCCTGTCGAGTGCAGTACCATCGGCGCTGGCAGGCTTAGCTTCCGGGTTCGGAATGGGACCGGGCGTTTCCCCACCGCTATGACCGCCGTAACTCTATGAAACTATCCACACCCCTCCCACACTCCCCACCCTTCCGGGCGGACCCACCACCCGAGGTGATGGACCGAAGTGTGTTCCGGGTATCTGTGTGTTGTTTCAGATACCGCACAGTGGACGCGTAGCAACCTTTGTTGGTAAGTCCTCGGCCGATTAGTACCGGTCACCTCCACACGTTACCGTGCTTCCAGTTCCGGCCTATCAACCCCATGGTCTATAGGGGGCCTTAACCACTCGAAGGTGGTGAGAAACCTCATCTTGGAACAGGCTTCCCGCTTAGATGCTTTCAGCGGTTATCCCTTCCGAACGTAGCCAACCAGCAGTGCCCTTGGCAGGACAACTGGCACACCAGAGGTTCGTCCGTCCCGGTCCTCTCGTACTAGGGACAGCCTTCCTCAAGTTTCTGACGCGCGCGGCGGATAGAGACCGAACTGTCTCACGACGTTCTAAACCCAGCTCGCGTGCCGCTTTAATGGGCGAACAGCCCAACCCTTGGGACCTACTCCAGCCCCAGGATGCGACGAGCCGACATCGAGGTGCCAAACCATCCCGTCGATATGGACTCTTGGGGAAGATCAGCCTGTTATCCCCGGGGTACCTTTTATCCGTTGAGCGACACCGCTTCCACATGCCGGTGCCGGATCACTAGTCCCGACTTTCGTCCCTGCTCGACCCGTCAGTCTCACAGTCAAGCTCCCTTGTGCACTTGCACTCGACACCTGATTGCCAACCAGGCTGAGGGAACCTTTGGGCGCCTCCGTTACATTTTGGGAGGCAACCGCCCCAGTTAAACTACCCACCAGGCACTGTCCCTGAACCCGATCAGGGTCCGAGGTTAGAAGTCCAATACGACCAGAGTGGTATTTCAACGACGACTCCACGAACACTGGCGTGCCCGCTTCACAGTCTCCCACCTATCCTACACAAACCGTACCGAACACCAATACCAAGCTATAGTGAAGGTCCCGGGGTCTTTTCGTCCTGCCGCGCGTAACGAGCATCTTTACTCGTAATGCAATTTCGCCGAGTCTGTGGTTGAGACAGCAGAGAAGTCGTTACGCCATTCGTGCAGGTCGGAACTTACCCGACAAGGAATTTCGCTACCTTAGGATGGTTATAGTTACCACCGCCGTTTACCGGGGCTTAAATTCTCAGCTTCGCACCCCGAAGGGCGCTAACCGGTCCTCTTAACCTTCCGGCACCGGGCAGGCGTCAGTCCGTATACATCGTCTTACGACTTCGCACGGACCTGTGTTTTTAGTAAACAGTCGCTTCTCTCTGGTCTCTGCGACCACACCCAGCTCAGGAAGCAAAGTCCCGTCACCAGACGTGGTCCCCCTTCTCCCGAAGTTACGGGGGCATTTTGCCGAGTTCCTTAACCACAGTTCTCTCGATCGCCTCGGTATTCTCTACCTGACCACCTGTGTCGGTTTGGGGTACGGGCCGTGTACCAACTCACTAGAGGCTTTTCTCGGCAGCATAGGATCACTGAATTCGCCTCAATCGGCTACGCATCACCTCTCAGGCTGTATGCTGTGCGGATTTGCCTACACAACGCCCTACCGGCTTACACCAGGTAATCCACCACCTGGCCCAGCTACCTTCCTGCGTCACCCCATCGCTTGACTACTACACCCAGGGTCTCGTGCATCCCCTTCCGGCTCCCCGAAGGAAGTCCATCCGGTTCAGGACGATTAGCACAGATGATTCACCATTGGGCGCGGATACACGGGTACGGGAATATCAACCCGTTGTCCATCGACTACGCCTGTCGGCCTCGCCTTAGGTCCCGACTCACCCTGGGCGGATTAACCTGGCCCAGGAACCCTTGGTCATTCGGCGGACGAGTTTCTCACTCGTCTTTCGCTACTCATGCCTGCATTCTCACTCGCACAGCCTCCACAACTAGGTCACCCCGCTGCTTCCACGGCTGCACGACGCTCCCCTACCCACCCCAACACCTGGCTCGAAAGCAGGCGCATGTTGGAGTGCCGCGGCTTCGGCGGTGTACTTGAGCCCCGCTACATTGTCGGCGCAGGATCACTTGACCAGTGAGCTATTACGCACTCTTTCAAGGGTGGCTGCTTCTAAGCCAACCTCCTGGTTGTCTTCGCGACCCCACATCCTTTTCCACTTAGTACACGCTTAGGGGCCTTAGCCGGCGATCTGGGCTGTTTCCCTCTCGACTACGAAGCTTATCCCCCGCAGTCTCACTGCCACGCTCTCACACACCGGCATTCGGAGTTTGGCTGACTTCGGTAAGCTTGTGGGCCCCCTAGGCCATCCAGTAGCTCTACCTCCGGCGTGAAACACGTGACGCTGCACCTAAATGCATTTCGGGGAGAACCAGCTATCACGGAGTTTGATTGGCCTTTCACCCCTACCCACAGCTCATCCCCTCAGTTTTCAACCTAAGTGGGTTCGGGCCTCCACGACGTCTTACCGTCGCTTCACCCTGGCCATGGGTAGATCACTCCGCTTCGGGTCCATGACATGCGACTCAAAACGCCCTATTCGGACTCGCTTTCGCTACGGCTACCCCACACGGGTTAACCTCGCCACACACCGATGACTCGCAGGCTCATTCTTCAAAAGGCACGCCATCACCCCACCAATAAAGGAAGGCTCTGACGGATTGTAAGCGTCCGGTTTCAGGTACTATTTCACTCCCCTCCCGGGGTACTTTTCACCTTTCCCTCACGGTACTAGTCCGCTATCGGTCACCAGGGAGTATTCAGGCTTACCGGGTGGTCCCGGCAGATTCACAGCAGATTTCACGGGCCCGCTGCTACTCGGGCACCCACTACAACAGAGCACGCATTTTCGTCTACGGGACTCTCACCCTCTACGACAGGCCGTTCCAGACCACTTCGACTAACACGCACTTTTCTGACTGTTGCCTACCACGGCAGTGATAGGAAAGTGAGCCCCACTACCCCACACGTGCAACACCTGCCGGCTATCACACACGCATGGTTTAGCCTCATCCGCTTTCGCTCGCCACTACTCACGGAATCACAATTGTTTTCTCTTCCTGTGGGTACTGAGATGTTTCACTTCCCCACGTTCCCTCCCCACCGCCTATATATTCAGCGGAGGGTGACACGACATCACTCGTGCCGGGTTTCCCCATTCGGAAATCCTCGGATCTCAGCTCGGTTGACAGCTCCCCGAGGCTTATCGCAGCCTCCTACGTCCTTCATCGGCTCCTGGTGCCAAGGCATCCACCGAACGCCCTTCAACACTTACAAACAAAGATGCTCGCGTCCACTGTGCAGTTCTCAAACAACACACAAGACCAATCCCTGACTCAGCACCAGCCCGAACCCGAAAGCCCAGCGGTATGACTGAAGAACCAGCCTCGTCGTATCTTTTGCCTGGAAAGAACGCCTGTTCTTTCAGGACCCAACAGTGTGTCGACTACATCCGGTCAGAGACCGGCACATGCCAGCGTTCCACCCATGAGCTCCACCGAGGAACACTCGTCCTCGTAATGGCTCTGCCAACCTCGCATCACCTCTGTGACACAAGAATTGGAGAATGCTCCTTAGAAAGGAGGTGATCCAGCCGCACCTTCCGGTACGGCTACCTTGTTACGACTTCGTCCCAATCGCCGATCCCACCTTCGACGGCTCCCTCCCACAAGGGGTTAGGCCACCGGCTTCGGGTGTTACCGACTTTCATGACGTGACGGGCGGTGTGTACAAGGCCCGGGAACGTATTCACCGCAGCGTTGCTGATCTGCGATTACTAGCGACTCCAACTTCACGGGGTCGAGTTGCAGACCCCGATCCGAACTGAGACCGGCTTTAAGGGATTCGCTCCACCTCACGGTATCGCAGCCCTCTGTACCGGCCATTGTAGCATGTGTGAAGCCCTGGACATAAGGGGCATGATGACTTGACGTCGTCCCCACCTTCCTCCGAGTTGACCCCGGCAGTCTCCTGCGAGTCCCCGGCATAATCCGCTGGCAACACAGGACAAGGGTTGCGCTCGTTGCGGGACTTAACCCAACATCTCACGACACGAGCTGACGACAGCCATGCACCACCTGTACACCGACCACAAGGGGGCCTACATCTCTGCAGGTTTCCGGTGTATGTCAAACCCAGGTAAGGTTCTTCGCGTTGCATCGAATTAATCCACATGCTCCGCCGCTTGTGCGGGCCCCCGTCAATTCCTTTGAGTTTTAGCCTTGCGGCCGTACTCCCCAGGCGGGGCGCTTAATGCGTTAGCTACGGCACGGATCCCGTGGAAGGAAACCCACACCTAGCGCCCACCGTTTACGGCGTGGACTACCAGGGTATCTAATCCTGTTCGCTACCCACGCTTTCGCTTCTCAGCGTCAGTTACTGCCCAGAGACCCGCCTTCGCCACCGGTGTTCCTCCTGATATCTGCGCATTTCACCGCTACACCAGGAATTCCAGTCTCCCCTGCAGTACTCAAGTCTGCCCGTATCGCCTGCAAGCTCACAGTTGAGCTGTGAGTTTTCACAGACGACGCGACAAACCGCCTACAAGCTCTTTACGCCCAGTAATTCCGGACAACGCTCGCACCCTACGTATTACCGCGGCTGCTGGCACGTAGTTGGCCGGTGCTTCTTCTACAGGTACCGTCACTTGCGCTTCGTCCCTGTCGAAAGAGGTTTACAACCCGAAGGCCGTCATCCCTCACGCGGCGTCGCTGCATCAGGCTTTCGCCCATTGTGCAATATTCCCCACTGCTGCCTCCCGTAGGAGTCTGGGCCGTGTCTCAGTCCCAGTGTGGCCGGTCGCCCTCTCAGGCCGGCTACCCGTCGTCGCCTTGGTAGGCCATTACCCCACCAACAAGCTGATAGGCCGCGGGCCCATCTCGCACCGATAAATCTTTCCACCCCCAGCCATGCGACCAGAAGTCATATCCGGTATTAGACCCAGTTTCCCAGGCTTATCCCGAAGTGCGAGGCAGATCACCCACGTGTTACTCACCCGTTCGCCGCTCGTGTACCCCGAAGGGCCTTACCGCTCGACTTGCATGTGTTAAGCACGCCGCCAGCGTTCGTCCTGAGCCAGGATCAAACTCTCCGTTGAAGACTCACAATCACACCCCGAAAGATGCAATCAGATCAAAAACCAGAGTCCGAAAACCCAGCAAAACAATCGCCAGCCGGAAATTAGCTGACTAAAAATGTCCGACCCTCCACACGGGGGTATGAAGAGCCGAAACCAAAAATAATTGGCACTGACATTCATCGACACACTATTGAGTTCTCAAAGAACACACGCACACAC
>NZ_JAYKYQ010000028.1:0-3142 GCF_035544775.1 Nocardia implantans
CCGACCTGTTCGACGAAACCACCATCCACACCCTCGGCCACCGCCTCCAACGCATCCTCACCACCATCGCCACCAACCCCCACACCCCCATCGGCGACATCGACATCCTCGACGACACCGAACGGGAGCGGATGGCGGCCGCGGCGGAGCCGGTGAGCGTCGAACCGCCCACGGCGACCGCGGGCACGGCGCTGACCCAGGCGCTGGCGGCGGCGGTCGAGGACGACCCGGACGGACCGGCCGTGGTCTCCGGCGAGAGTGCGCTGTCGTACCAGGATCTCGACGCCCGCTCGTCGCGTTTGGCTCGGGTGCTCATCGCGCGGGGTTGCGGCCCCGGCGCGGGCGTCGCGGTGCGGCTGGACCGCGGCATCGACGCCGTCGTCGCCACTTGGGCCGTGCTCAAGACCGGCGCCGCCGTCGTCCCGGCCGACGCGCTCGACGCGCTGCCGCCGCACGGACTCGAGGTCAAGACCGGCCTGACCGCCGGCGGTGCGTTCCCGACCGCCACGGTCGACTGGCTGGCCCTCGACGACCCCGCCGTGATCGCCGAAATCGCCGCCGAATCACCACGACCGGTCACCTACGCCCACCGCATTCGCCCACTGCGCGGCAGCGACCCGGCATTCGCCGGACAACAGGTCCTCAGCTACGACGACCTCGCCGCGGCAGCCGCGCGATTGCGCACGCGCACCGAACTGACCTTCGAATCGCGCACCTTCCAGCACGGCAGCCCGCAGTCGCCCGCCGCGCTGATCGAGGTGGTCGCCGCCGGCTCGGTGGGCGCGTCGGTGGTGCTGGTCGACGACGTGGACGGAGCGCTGACGGAGTCGCTGGCCGACGAATGGGTAACCCACCTCGTGACCGATCGGACCGGGCTGGACACCCTCGACCCGACGGCACTGGAGGATTTGCACGCTGTGGTGCTGGACAATGGTGTCGGCGCCGTACCGGCGGGCCCCTGGGCCGAGGTGGCCGCTATCGTCGAACTCACCGAACTGCTCGGTAGCGAGTGAGGCGATTCGCGGTCGGACACAAGCCTCCGGTTGTGTGACCATGCACACAGCCGGTTGGTTTGGTGTATCAGGGTGTCCGCTGGAAATGTGTCATGGACGTGTTCTTACAGGCAGGATGTGCAGAGTTTTCATGTTTCGCTTGTCGGGGAATAGTCTGCCGGCTCAGGGATGGGGGACCAGGGACGAAGCGGGGCTCGCGTGACGCGGCCCGCGCGGGTGCGGCCCACGCGCACCCGGCGACCTAGAGTCACTACCCTTCCGCAACTGATGGCAACCGCCGTCGAAGCGAATCCGACCGGTACGGCGGTCGTGTTCGCCGACGCGGTCAGCTCACGCGGACACCTCACCTACGCGGAACTCGACGCCAGATCCACGCGTTTGGCGCGTCTGCTGATCGATCGTGGGGTGGGGCCGGAGGATCTGGTCGCGGTGGGTATTCCGCGTTCGGTGGAGTCGGTGGTCGCGGTGTGGGCGGTGGCCAAGACGGGTGCGGGTTTCGTGCCGGTGGATCCGAACTATCCGGCCGACCGGGTCGAGCACATGGTGAAGGACTCCGGCGCCGTGCTCGGACTCGCCGTCGCGCACGTGGTGGCGGACCTGCCCAGCGAAATCGAATGGCTGGTCATCGATTCCGACACCTGCGCAAGGCAGTTGGAGGACTACCCGACCGAACCGGTCACCTACGCGGATCGGCTGCGCCAGTTGCGTGCCGAACATCCGGCCTACGTCATCTACACCTCGGGGTCGACCGGCATGCCGAAGGGCGTGGTGGTCACGCAGTCGGGGTTGGCGGGTTTCTGCGCCGAGCAGCGTGATCGGTACCGGGTGACGAGCGCGTCGCGGACGTTGCATTTCGCGTCGCCGTCGTTCGACGCGTCGGTGCTGGAGTTGCTGCTCGCGCTCGGCGGCGCGGCGACCATGGTCGTGGTCGCGCCGACGGTCTACGGCGGTGACGAGCTGGCCGCCCTGCTGCGCAGGGAGGGAGTCACGCACGCCTTCATCACCCCGGCCGCGCTGGCGTCGGTGGATCCGGCGGGGCTGGACGAGTTGCGTGTGGTGGTGGCCGGTGGCGAGGCGTGTCCGCCGGAGCTGGTGCGGCGCTGGGTGCGTCCGATCGCCGACGGCCGGCGCGAGTTCTACAACGGATACGGCCCGACCGAGACCACCATCATGACCAACATCAGCGCGCCGCTGGTGGCGGGTGAGACGGTGACGATCGGCGCGCCCATCCAGGCGACCACCGAATATGTGCTGGACGAGCGCCTGGTGCCGGTCCCGATCGGCGTGGTCGGCGAGTTGTACATCGGCGGACCCCAGTTGGCCCGCGGCTACCAGTCGCGCCCCGGCCTCACCGCCGTGCGATTCGTCCCGAATCCGTTCGACCCGAATCACTCCAGGCTTTATCGCACCGGTGACCTGGTGCGATGGACGCCGAGTGGCGAGTTGGAGTATCTGGGTCGCAACGATTTCCAGGTGAAGATCCGTGGTTTCCGGATCGAGCTGGGTGAGATCGATGCGGTGCTCGCGGCGCACGAGACGGTGGATTTCGCGGTCACCGTGGGGCACCAGCTGGACAGCGGCGCGACGATTCTCGCTTCTTACGTGCACGCGGCGAGCGGACGTTCGATCGACACCGACGAATTGCTCGCGCACGCCGAGCGCAGCCTGCCGGTGCACATGGTGCCCACCTCGATCACCGTGCTGGACGAGATCCCGCTGACCCCGGTGGGCAAGCTGGATCGTCGTGCCCTGCCCGCTCCGCAATTGCAGACCAAGGAATTCCGCGCCCCGTCGGGAGCGCTGGAGCAGTTGGTGGCGGGTGTGTTCGCCGACCTGCTCAGCGCGGGCGGCGAGATCGGCGCGGACGACGACTTCTTCGAGCTGGGCGGCAACTCGCTGATCGCGACGCAGGTGGCGGCGCGGCTCGGGGCGTCGGTCGGCGCGCGGGTACCCGCCCGCACCGTGTTCGAAGCGCCGACGGTCGCGCTGCTCGCCGCCCGGCTCGCCGAATTCGACACCGGCGCTGCACGTCCGGCGTTGGTGGCGGTGGAGCGTCCGGAGCGGGTGCCGTTGTCGTTGGCGCAGCGGCGGATGTGGTTTTTGAATCAGTTCGATACCGGTTCGGCGGC
>NZ_JAYKYQ010000029.1:0-2041 GCF_035544775.1 Nocardia implantans
CGGCGACGACGGCCTCCGTGGTCAGGAACAGAGCCGCGATCGAGGCCGCGTTCTGCAGCGCCGAACGGGTGACCTTGACCGGATCGGCGACACCGCGGAGCGGCAGCCAGCGGCGGTCCATCTCGCTGGCCCGGTCGGCGCAAGAACTCCTATCGGATGGTGGCTGGAGGAATAGGCTGTACCAACGGTTCCGCTGGTCGATACGGAACAACCGCTGAACCTGGGCGGTTGCCCGGTCCCTTCTGGAAACCGGGATAGTTTTCCGATGGCCCGACGAACGGGACTCGCACCGGCAGTTCCGGGTCCGGGGTTTCGTCACTCGCCATGATCGGCCCCGTCTCCCGATCCGTAGATGTAGGCGGATTCCGACAGGTATCGCCTACACGTAGGACCGTGACTGGATTGAATGTTGCTGATGAACCGCGCTTGATCGACCGATCGCCGTTCTCCCTTGGAGAGGTGGTTTCGATGCAGGTGCCGCCACATCTCGGCGTCGCCGAGGGTGGTCATCGGATGACCCGCCGCCGCAGGAAACGGTGGCGATGTTCGCCGAAGCCATCCGCGAATGGGCGGGACCGGACGCAATCGGCTACCGGGAGTCCTTCCTCGACGGGCACGTCTACCTCGTCGGCGACGACGGCCACTCCTACACGTTCGAGAAATATGCCGACCGCCTCGGGGAACGTGCGATCGACCATGCGCGCGATTCGAACGACTGAACCAATGAACCCGGCGGCACTCGATACCTACCTTGTCAGCGGTGATACCGGAGCGGCGCTGGTGGCATCTCCGGCCAGCGGTCGTCACCGTCGCCGGAATCCAACCGGAAGCGCCGGAGCCGGGCCCACCTCTCGGCGGACCGGCTACCCGATAGATGCAACAAGGAGAAGATCTCCGTTGGTATGGAACCGGGAGCGCACCGCACGCGTCGAATTCAGGTGTAAGGCAATGAGGTCGGTTGTCGTGGGTTGTGCCTCTTCATCTCGCTCGAGCTCGGGGGTGCGCGTGGCTGACGATGAAGCCCTCCTTGACGGATGCAGCAAAGTTATAGGTAGAAGCGCCAATTAGTGCGCGACATGGGGGTCGAGTTGAAGATATCGGCACTTGTAATAGCTACAGCGGCAGCAGTGGCGTCGGTCATGGGCCTGATGCCGAGTCCAGTAGCTCACGCCTCGTTCCCGTGGGGAGCTTGTGGAATCAGCTCGCCCGAGGGCAAAGTAGTCACAACCTTCAGCGAATGGAAGCTGCTGTGCGGGAATAAAGACTACGGGTATAGGCATATTCAGGCCGGTCACATGAGCGAATGGGAAGGGCTCGCCGCAATCGAGGGCCGCAACTGGCGCGACATTGCCGATATGGCAATCGCCAAGGCTCACGACGCACCCGACTGGTACGGCCCGCAGAGCGGCGGCCGGTATTGTTACACGGGGCAGATCTACCTGGTCAACCGCGTTACCGGAGCGATAGCCAAGACCGTCCAGCCCACCGTGATCGTCAGTGAGGGCGGGATAGTGATCACTGCCTTCCCTGGAGGAGGATGTCGTGGAAAAGCATGAGCCCAGTGTGGAAGAACTGACCGAGTCGGTTATTCGTGCCGGGACCGAGTCCGGATACCAGATCAGCCGCGATGACACTGGTCGGTTGCAGATCACGGCAATCGATGAATCGCCTGTGGACCCCCCCTTGACGTTCGCGGTAACCGACCAAGAACTCCACGACTACTACCTACGGCTCGCGGCGAATACCGGAAAACCGGTGGGCGCGGGTACTCCGTGGAAGACATGGATGCTCTTGATGTCGACCCACCTCGATGAAGCCGTCTACAAGGCCGGGGTGCTGAATCAGCCCTGTGTGATCACGATCGGCGAGACTGGTTTCTGGCCTGTGCCAAGGTGAGTCGCCGAGTCACCGCTGCACGAGGGCGCTGGCGGCATCTCCGGCCGACGGTCGTCACGCTGGACGGAATCTGACGCCGGAACGCCGGAAGCCGGCCCACCTCGCGGTGGACCGGCTTCCGGTTCCAAATGTGTTGCGCGGTGGC
>NZ_JAYKYQ010000030.1:0-1754 GCF_035544775.1 Nocardia implantans
CTAGGACGCTGCTGAATAACGCGGGGTGTCGACCCGGCCCTGCGGGCCGGTTCGAGGAGAATGTTTGGGTGCAGGGAGAGGGCAGGCCGGATCCGGAGTTGATGGACGCGGCGGCGTTGGTCGGGCATCTGGTTCCAGCAGGCAGTGTGTTCGCGTTTCTGGCCGAGCATCGGCGGGAGTTGTTCCCCGCGGTGATGTTCGAAGATCTGTTTCCCAGCAGGACCGGGCGGCCGAGCTTGCCGTGCGAGATCGCGGCGTCGGTGCTGGTGTTGCAGGCACTGCATGATCTGTCGGATCGGGAGACCGTCGCCGCGGTGCGCTGTGATCTGCGGTGGAAGGTGGCGTGCGGGCTGGCCCTGGATGATGCGGGGTTCGATTCCTCGACGTTGACCTATTGGCGGCGCCGCTTGGCGAACTCGCAGGATCCGAACCGTATCTTCGACGCGGTGCGTGTGGTGGTCGCTGAAACCGGTGTGCTGCAAGATAAGACGAAGCGTGCGCTGGATTCGGTGGTGCTTGACGACGCGGTCGCCACCCAGGACACCGTCACTCAGCTGATCGCCGCGATCCGCCGGGTCCGCCGTGAGGTACCGGGAGCGGCGGAGGTAGTCGTGGCCCGATGCTCGGCCCACGACTACGACGATCCGTGCAAGCCGGCTATCGCCTGGGACGACAAGGCCGCCCGCGAAGCGTTGATATCGGCTCTGGTCAGCGACGCGAACACGGTCGTGAATGCGTTGGCGGGCACTGAATTCGACGAAGAAGTCCGTGACAAGGCCGAGCAGGCGCTGGCGTTGCTGGCGTTGATCGCCGGACAGGATGTCGAACCCGCCGAGGGCTCTGACGGCACCGACGGGCGGTGGCGCATCGCCCGCAAGGTCGCCCAGGACCGGGTCATCTCGGTGGTCGACCCAGACGCACGCCATGTCCACAAGACCGTCGCGTCGCGTCAGGACGGCTATAAGGCCCATCTGTCGGTCGAACCCGACACCGGCCTGGTCATCGCAGCTCGCCTCGCCAAAGGTGCTGGAGGCGACAACCACGAAGCCGTCGTCGCCTCCTCACTGCTCGACAACGACGCCGATGTGCGAGAAGTGTTGGGCGACACAGCGTATGGCACCGGAGACTTCCGCGCCGAGCTGGTGCGGCGCGAGCTGACCGCGATCATCAAACCGTTTCCGTTGCGCCCGGCGGTCGAGGGTGGCTTCACCAAGGACGACTTCCACGTCGACGAAGACGCCGCAACGGTGACCTGCCCGAACGGCGTCACCAAACATATCGCCGCCAAACGCGGGGTCACCTTCGGCGTCGCCTGTCGCGGCTGCCCGCTGCGTGCCAGGTGCACCACCAGCAAAGACGGTCGCATCCTGCATCTGCACCAACACGACGCCCTGCTACGCCGAGCCCGCCACGACTGGCACAGCGACCCGGACCTGCAAACAACCTACCGCCAACACCGGCCCATGGTGGAGCGCACCATCTCCTGGCTCATCGGCCCCAAGGGACGCTGCCGGAAACTGCGCTACCGCGGCATCACCGCCAACAACCAATGGCTGCACACCCGTGCCGCGGCCCTCAACCTGCGCCGACTGCTCAACCTCGGCCTCACTCACGCCACCGGGACCTGGGCCATCGCCTGAACCAGCCGGGGGATCCCCCTCATCACAACCCACCCGTTCAGCACCCACACGAGTCCGGGGTTCCGCCACATAGCGGCGGAACTCCAGAACAAGCCTTATTCAGCAGCGTCCTAG
>NZ_JAYKYQ010000031.1:0-1676 GCF_035544775.1 Nocardia implantans
CTCGACCGCCGGGCGTTGCCCGCGCCGGAGTTCGTGTCGTCGGTGGTGTTCCGTGCGCCGAGTTCGCCGGTGGAGCAGGCGGTGGCGGAGGTGTTCGCGGGGTTGCTGGGCGCGGCGGAGGTCGGGTTGGACGACGACTTCTTCGCGTTGGGCGGTAACTCGCTGCTGGCCACCCGGGTGGTCGCGCGGATCAACGAAGCCTTGGACGCGGACGTGACGGTACGACAGTTGTTCGAAGCACCCACCGTCGCCGAACTGGCCGCCCGCGTGGTCCCCGGCGCCGGCGGCGGCGCACGCACCGTGCTCGAACGCGTCGAGCGCAGCGAACCCATCCCGCTGTCGCTGGCCCAGCAACGCATGTGGGTACTCAACCAATTCGACCCCACCTCCGCCGCCTACAACATCCCCCTGGCCATCCGCCTGCACGGCGCGCTGGACGTCTCCGCGCTGCGCCACGCACTGGCCGACGTCCTCGAACGCCACGAATCGCTACGCACCCGCTACCCCGCCGACACACCCGCCGGCCTGCCCCGCCAACAAATTCTCACCGTCGCCCAAGCCCTCCCCACCGGCTTGGAGGTCCTCGTCACCGACGACCCCCTCACCCACATCACCCACATGATGTCGACCGGATTCGACGTCACCACCGAAGTCCCCGTCCGCGCGCTGCTGCTGGAAACCAGCCCCGAGGAACACCTACTGGCGTTCGTGGCCCACCACATCGCCGCCGACGGCGCCTCCATGGCCCCGCTGGCCCGCGACCTGGTCACCGCCTACCTCGCCCGCATCGGCGGCAACTCCCCCCGCTGGGCGCCCCTGGAAGTGCAATACGCCGACTACGCCATCTGGCAACGCCAGGTCATCGGCACCGACGACGACGAAACCTCCGTCGCCGCCCGCCAACTCACCTACTGGCGCCACCAACTGACCGGCCTCACCGCAGCCACCGAACTGCCCACCGACCGCCCCCGCCCGGCCACCCCCAGCATGCGCGGCGCCAACACCGGCTTCGCGCTGTCCCCCGAGGTCCACCACGCCCTCACCGACCTCGCCCACGCCCACAACTGCACCCTGTTCATGGTCGTGCACGCCGCCCTGGCCGTCCTTGTGGCCCGCCTCACCGGCGACTCCGACGTCGCCATCGGCACCCCCATCGCCGGACGCGGCCACCGCGCCCTCGACGACCTCGTCGGCATGTTCGTCAACACCCTCACCCTGCGCACCCGCGTCGAGCCCGCCACCACCTTCACCGAACTCATCGACCACACCCGCGAAACCGACCTCGCCGCCTTCGCCAACGCCGACATCCCCTTCGAACGCGTCGTCGAAATCGTCGCCCCCGGCCGCGCCACCACCCACAACCCCCTCTTCGGGGTCGTGCTGTCATTCCAGAACAACGAACAACCCACCCTCCAACTCCCCGGCCTCACCGTCACCGCCCTGGACACCGACACCGTCGCCGCCAAATTCGACCTGCAAGTCAACATCAACCCCCACCACCACCCCGACGGCACCCCCGCCCACCTCGACACCATCTTCACCTACGCCACCGACCTGTTCGACGAAACCACCATCCACACCCTCGGCCACCGCCTCCAACGCATCCTCACCACCATCGCCACCAACCCCCACACCCCCATCGGCGACATCGACATCCTCGACGACACCGAACGGGA
>NZ_JAYKYQ010000032.1:0-1206 GCF_035544775.1 Nocardia implantans
GCACCAGCCAAATACAACTCACCCGACACACCCACCGGAACCGGACGCAAACGCCCATCCAGCACAAACACCCGACTGTTCCACTCCGGCGCACCAATCGGCACCGACGTCTCATCAGCCACCGTTACCCGATGACTGGTAATCGACACCGCCGCCTCGGTCGGACCATACAAATTGAACAACTCGGTCCGCGGATAACCACGCAAGAACCGCTGCGCCAAAGCACCCGGAAGGGATTCACCGATCGCCAACACCCGCCGTGGCGACCAGTCGTCCGCGGCGGGCCGGTGCGCCAGTAGCGCCTCCAGCATCGATGGCACCGCGTGCAGGGTGGTAACCGATTCCCGCGCCACGAGGTCGTTGAGATACACAGAGTCCCGGTGACCGTCCGGGGCGGCGATCACCAGGCGACCGCCGCAGACAGCGGCCGACCAGAACTCCCACACCGACAAGTCGAACGTCGCCGCCGTCTTCAACAGCACCGAGTCGTCCTGCGTCAGCGCGAATTCGGCGACCTTCCAGAGCAGCTGGTTCACGACCGCCGCGTGCGGCACCGCGACACCCTTCGGGCGTCCGGTCGAACCGGAGGTGAAGATGACGTAGGCCGTGTTCTCCGGCCGCAGCGGTACGACCCGCTCGGAGTCGGTGAGCGGCACGCTCGCGACCGCGGTCAGTTCGAGATCCTCCAGCCGCACCACCGGCGCGACGTCGGTGTCGAAGTCCGACTCCGCGTTGCTCAGCACACACACGGGCGCGGCGACGGAGAGGATGTAGTCGGTTCGCTCGGCGGCTTGGTCCGGATCGACCGGGACGTAGGCCCCACCGGCCTCGGCCACCGCGTACATCGCCACGACCAGGTCCACCGATCGGCGGAAGGCGAGCGCGACTCGGGTTTCGGGGCCGACGCCCACCGAGATCAGATACCGGGCGAGGCGGTTGACGCGGGCGGCGAGTTCGGCGTAGCTCAGCTCGGCGCGCTCGCCGCCGGGTAGGTCCGCGACCAGCGCGACCGCGCCCGGCGTCGCCGCGGCGGTCCGGCGCAGCAATGTTCCCAGCGTGGCGGGCTCCACCGAATGGGTGGTGTCGTTCCATGCGGTGAGGACGTCATGCCGTTCGGCGTCGGAGAGCAATTCGATCTCACCGACCGGAATATTCGCGTCGGCGACGACAGCAGCGAGGATACGAGACAACCGAGCAACAAAACCC
>NZ_JAYKYQ010000033.1:0-1127 GCF_035544775.1 Nocardia implantans
GCAACGCGACCGGCAACTCCTCACTGCGCGCCACCGCCACCGCCACCACCGACTCCGGCCCCGCACCCACGGCGATCAACGCCCGCGCCACCTGATTCGCCCGCCGATGCAACTCACCGAAAGTCAACGTCGAATCACCGCAGCGGATCGCGACCGCCTCCGGCCGGTTACGCGCCTGGGTGGTGATCACATCCACCAACGTCACCTCCGGCACCAACGCCCCCGGAGTCGACCACTCGTGCAACACCAACTCCCGCTCACCGGGCGCGAGCACATCGATGTCGCCCACCGTGACGGTGGCATCGGCCGCGACCGCGGCCAAGATCCGGGTGAACCGATCGGCGAAATCCCGCACCGTCGCCGCGTCGAACAAATCCGTGGCATAGGTGAACGCCGCCGACAAACCACCCGGCCCACCCTCACGCCCCAACTGCTCGGCCACCGCCAACTGCAGATCGAACTTCGCCAACCCCACCGACAAATCCACCGGCGCCACCGACAACCCCGGCAACGCCAACTCCGGCACCGTCAAATTCTGGAACGTCAACATCACCTGGAACAACGGATGCCGCGCCGGCGACCGCGGCGGATCCAGCACCTCCACCAACCGCTCGAACGGCACATCCGCATGCCCGAACGCCGCCACATCCACCGCCCGCACCCCCGCCAGCAACTCGCTGAACCGCGCCGAGGGATCGATCTCGGTCCGCAACACCAACGTGTTGACGAACATCCCGATCAACTCGTCCAACGCCGCCTCACCCCGACCCGCCACCGGCGTCCCCACCGCGATATCCCGCGAATTCGACAACCGCGCCAACAACACCGCCAACGCCGCATGCACCACCATGAACACCGTCGCGTTGTGCTCGGCCGCGACCCGGCTCAACCCCGCATGCACCCCCGCATCCACCTCGAACCCCACCGTCGCCCCCTGATACGACGCCACCCCCGCACGCGCCCGATCCGCCGGCAACTCCAACTGCTCGGGCAACCCCGCCAACTGCTCCCGCCAATACCCCACCTGCGCCGCCAACACCGACGACGGATCCCGCTCATCCCCCAAAACCTCCCGCTGCCACAACGCGAAATCCGCATACTGCACCTCCAGCGCAGGCCACTGCGGC
>NZ_JAYKYQ010000034.1:0-1050 GCF_035544775.1 Nocardia implantans
GCCGCTGTTGTAGGCCATCACCTGCGTATCGTCGTTGTCGGCAAGTGATTCCCGGATCGCGACCTGCGCGGCATGCGGCAACGTGTGCATGATCTCGCGCACCCGCTCCTTCCGCCGCAACACCGCCTGACGCACCGGCATACCCGGCGTCGCCCGCATCTGCGGAATGATCCCCTCGACCTCCTCGGCGCCACCATGATGATGCCCGGCGTCCACCAACGCCTGCTCCCGCGCCATCTGCGCCTCGTCCTTCTCCTCCGACATCCCGATCGGCCCGATCATCCGCCCGTTGAGGAACTGCTTGACCACCGGCTCCTCCGAAGTCAACAACACCTCCCGCGGCCCGAACATCACCAACTGACGCCGGAACAACATCCCGATGTTGTCCGGCACCGTCCGCGCCAAGTTGATGTTGTGGGTGACGATCAGGATCGTGGCGTCGATCTGCGCGTTGATATCGATCAACAACTGCGACAAGTACGAGGTGCGCACCGGATCCAGACCGGAGTCGGGCTCGTCGACGAGGATGATCTGCGGATCCAACACCAAGGCGCGGGCCAACCCGGCGCGCTTGCGCATACCACCGGAGATCTCACCGGGCAGCTTGCCCTCGGCCCCGAGCAGACCGGTCAGCTCCAGCTTCTCCATCACGATCTTCTTGATCTCGGATTCGCTCTTCTTCGTATGCTCCCGCAACGGGAACGCCACATTGTCGAACAGGTTCATCGACCCGAACAACGCACCGTCCTGGAACAACACACCGAACAGCTTGCGGATCTCATACAGCTCCTTGTTGGAGCAGGTGGTGATATCGGTCCCATCGATGAAAATCGAACCCCGCTCCGGACGCAGCAGACCGATCAGCGACTTCAAGAACACCGACTTACCGGTACCCGACGGACCCAGCAACGCACTGACCTCACCCGAAGGCAACGTCAACGACACATCCTGCCAAATACGCTGGGAACCGAAAGACTTGGTCACACTCTCGGTCCTGACCTCGACGCCCACGCCAACCTCCACAATTCTCAGCGAGCTGCCCCACCGGCG
>NZ_JAYKYQ010000035.1:0-1010 GCF_035544775.1 Nocardia implantans
ATGTGCTGGTGGTGGTGGTGCATCATATCGCGGCGGATGCGTCGTCGATGGGTCCGTTGGTGCGGGATGTGATGGTGGCGTATTCGGCGCGTGTCTCGGGTGATGCGCCGGGGTGGTCGCCGTTGCGGGTGCAGTATGCGGATTACGCGTTGTGGCAGCGTGCGGTGTTGGGTGAGGAGTCCGATCCCGAGTCGTTGGCGGCTCGCCAGATCGCGTTCTGGCGTGCCGAGCTTGCCGGTTTGCCGGATTTGCTGGAGTTGCCGGCTGATCGGCCGCGTCCGGTGGTGGCGTCGTTGGCGGGTGCGCGGGTGCCGGTGAGTGTGGATGCGGTGACGCATGCCGGTTTGGTGGAACTTGCTCGTGCGCATGGTGCGACGTTGTTCATGGTGGTGCATGCGGCGTTTGCGGTGTTGTTGGCGCGGTTGTCGGGCAGTTCGGATGTTGCTGTGGGTACGCCGGTGGCGGGTCGTGGTGAGCGTGAGTTGGATGATTTGATCGGTATGTTCGTCAATACCGTGGTGTTCCGGTCGCGGGTTGATGGTGGGGAGTCGTTCGCGGGTTTGTTGGGGCGTCAGCGTGAGGGGGTTTTGGCGGCGTTCGCGCATGCGGATGTGCCGTTCGAGCGTTTGGTGGAGGTGTTGAATCCGCCGCGGTCGACGGCGCGTCATCCGTTGTTCCAGGTGGGGTTGTCGTTTCAGAATGTGGCGCGTGCGGTGTTGGAGTTGCCGGGTTTGTCGGTGGCTGGGGTGGATGCTGATGTGGATGTGTCGCAGTTCGATTTGCATTTGATTGTTGGTGATGTGTATGAGGAGTCGGGTGCGGCTGGGGGTGTGGGTGGGTTTTTGACGTATGCGACGGATTTGTTCGATCGGGCGACGGTGGAGGGTTTTGTTGCTCGGTTGTCTCGTATCCTCGCTGCTGTCGTCGCCGACGCGAATATTCCGGTCGGTGAGATCGAATTGCTCTCCGACGCCGAACGGCATGACGTCCTCACCGCATGGAACGACACC
>NZ_JAYKYQ010000036.1:0-858 GCF_035544775.1 Nocardia implantans
ACGACGTCGAGGATTGGGTGTGGCCGAATGCGTGTATCTGCTCCGATAACGGTCTCGGCTTTGGTTGTTGCTGGTGTGGTGGTGAGTGGTTCGGGGGTGCAGTCGCCGGTGGGGGTGTCGGCGCCGCGGGCGCCGGAGGTGTTGGCGGCGGCGCAGAGTGCTCAGTCGCGGGTGGTGGGGTTGTTGCCGGTGGCGGCGGAGGGGCCGCGGCGGTTGCGGGCGGTGACGCCGGGGGTGGCGCCGTTCGGGGGTGTGGTGCCGGTGCAGGAGTTTTCGTTGCCTGCGGTGGGGGGTGCGTTGGGGATTCCTGAGGTGGTGTTGGCGGCGTATCGGAATGCGGAGTTGGCGTTGGGGTCTTCGACGCCGGGGTGTGGGTTGTCGTGGAGTTTGCTGGCGGGGATCGGGCGGATCGAGTCGGGGCATGCCGGTGGTGGGCGGACGGATGCGGCGGGCACGACGGTGACGCCGATTTTCGGTCCGTCGTTGGATGGGAGTTTGCCGGGTAATGAGGTGATCAAGGCTGCGGATGGGGGGTTTGTGCGGGCGGTGGGTCCGATGCAGTTCTTGCCGGGGACGTGGGGGGCGTATGCGGCGGATGGTAATGGGGACGGGGTGGCCGATCCGCATAATGTGTTCGATGCGGCGTTGGGGGCGGGGAAGTATTTGTGTTCGGGGGGTTTGGATCTGCGGGATCCGGCGCAGGAGTTGCGGGCGGTGTTGCGGTACAACAACTCGATGGCGTATGCGGCGAATGTGCTGAGTTGGGCGCGGGCGTATCGGACGGGTGGTTCGCCGACGCCGGTGCGGGTGTCGCCGGATCTGGTGGCGCCGGGGTCGTTGCCGCCGGTGGGGCCTGGC
>NZ_JAYKYQ010000037.1:0-699 GCF_035544775.1 Nocardia implantans
GACAGGCGGGCGATCTCGGCGTGCACCTTCTCGGAGGTTTCGACCTCGACGCCGAGGTGGTTGACGCTGCCGCCGTGGCCTGGATTCTCGATCAGCACCAGTTTCAGCGGTGGTTCGGTGACGGCGAAGTTGGCGTAACCAGGCTTGCGTTTGGCGGGCTCCGTCGCGAACAGGGTCGAGTAGAACGCCACGGCCTGGTCGATGTCGTCGACGTTCAGGGCGAGTTGGATGCGGGACATGACTACCTCCACTTGTGTGACATATATCGAAGAACTGGTTCGGTGCCGAGTCTGCCACCTTTTCGACATATGTCAATGGACTGGGTAGAGTCGATCGCATGCCCAAGACGCTGCCCATGATCGATATGTCCGCCCCGGTCTGCTGCGCGCCGGTCGCGGCGGGGCCGGTCGACGACGCCGCCGCGCTGGCAGTGGCGCTGCGGTTGAAGGCGATCGCCGACCCGGTGCGGGTGAAGCTGCTGTCCCTGCTGCTGACCAGCGCCGCGGGCGAGGAGAACGGCGGCGACCTCGCCACGGCGGTGGGCTTGTCGGAGTCGACGGTCAGCCATCACCTCGGCCAGTTGCGCAAGGCCGGGCTCGTGGAATCCGAACGGCGCGGTATGAACACCTTCCACCGCGCCCGCCGCGATGCCCTGGCGGCGCTGTGTGTGGTGCTGGACCCCAACTGCTGCCGCTGAAC
>NZ_JAYKYQ010000038.1:0-632 GCF_035544775.1 Nocardia implantans
CGGTCGAATCAGGGCACGTGTTCCAACCAGCGTCCGATTGTGGATGAGGGTCAGCGGGTGGAGCGTGGTCAGGTGCTGGCCGATGGTCCGTGCACCGATAACGGTGAGATGGCGTTGGGTAAGAACCTGCTGGTGGCGATCATGCCGTGGGAGGGTCACAACTACGAGGACGCGATCATCCTGTCGCAGCGGTTGGTGGAGGAGGACGTTCTCACCTCGATTCATATCGAGGAGCACGAGATCGATGCTCGTGACACCAAGCTGGGTGCCGAGGAGATCACCCGGGACATCCCGAATGTCTCCGATGAGGTGCTGGCGGATCTGGACGAGCGTGGCATCGTGCGGATCGGTGCGGAGGTGCGTGACGGGGACATCCTGGTCGGTAAGGTCACGCCGAAGGGTGAGACCGAGCTGACGCCCGAAGAGCGGCTGTTGCGGGCGATCTTCGGGGAGAAGGCCCGTGAGGTGCGTGACACCTCGTTGAAGGTGCCTCACGGTGAGTCCGGCAAGGTGATCGGTATCCGGGTGTTCTCCCGGGAGGACGACGACGATCTGCCGCCGGGTGTCAACGAGCTGGTTCGGGTGTATGTGGCGCAGAAGCGCAAGATCCAGGACGGTGACAAGCTCGCGGG
>NZ_JAYKYQ010000039.1:0-559 GCF_035544775.1 Nocardia implantans
ACTCGATGTGCGGGTGAATCGTCTTGCGCGGCACCTGATTTCGTTGGGTGTTGGTCCGGAGTCGCGGGTGGCGCTGGCGTTGCGTCGGTCGGTGGATCTGGTTGTGGCGATGTATGCGGTGGCGAAGTCCGGTGGCGCGTATGTGCCGGTGGATCCGGATCAGGCTGCTGAGCGGACGAGCTACATTCTCGAGACGGCGGCACCGGTGTGTGTGTTGAGCAATGCCGAGGCGGAGTTCGGCACTGATGTCGCGCCGGTGGTGCGGATTGATGATCTGGATCTGTCGGGTGTGGATGCCACGCCGGTCACGGATGCCGATCGGGTCGCACCTCTGCGTCCGGAGAACACGGCGTATGTGATCTTCACGTCTGGTTCGACGGGTCGTCCGAAGGGTGTGGCGGTTCCGCATGGGGCGATCGCGAACCAGTTGCAGTGGAAGAGTGTCGAGTTCGGTTTGGATGCGGCGGATGCGATTCTGCTGAAGACGGCGGCGACGTTCGACTTGTCGGTGTGGGAGTTCTGGTCGGCCGCTGTCTGCGGCGGTCGCTTGGTGATCGCC
>NZ_JAYKYQ010000040.1:0-511 GCF_035544775.1 Nocardia implantans
TCGGGTCGACGAGGGTGGAGGTGTCGCCGAGTTCGCGTCCTTCGGCGACGTCGCGTAGGAGGCGGCGCATGATTTTGCCGCTGCGGGTTTTGGGGAGTTCGGGGACGATGTGGATTTCGCGGGGTTTGGCGATGGGGCTGATTTCGCGGGCGACTTCGGTTTTGAGGTCGTCGATGAGTGCGGTGCCCGTATCTTTTGCTTCGGCTGTGAGGATGACGAAGGCGACGATGCCTTGGCCGGTGGTGGGGTCGGTGGCGCCGACGACGGCGGCTTCGGCGACGGTGTGGTGTCCGACGAGGGCGGATTCGACTTCGGCGGTGGAGATTCGGTGGCCGGAGACGTTCATGACGTCGTCGACGCGGCCGAGGACCCACAGGTCGCCGTCGGTGTCGAGTTTGGCGCCGTCGCCGGCGAAGTACCAGCCTTGGTCGGCGAAGCGTTCCCAGTAGGTGGTTTTGTAGCGTTCGGGATCGCCCCAGATGCCGCGCAGCATCGACGGCCACGGCTGATC